>NZ_CP122961.1:3624763-4228891 GCF_029854215.1 Halomonas alkaliantarctica
GATGGCACTGACAGTGTAGAAAGTGTTGGAGAGCAAATCTTTGAGCGTATTATTGCCATCGCTTCAGGCGATATGAGCGCCAGCGAATCACTGGGTTACGGTAATAATGAATTCGTTCCCTGGCTGGTAGGCGCCGTTACCTAAATTTCCATTAGAGAGCAGTCAACTGACTATGACACAAACGCTGCGTGACCAACTCTACACAGCTCTTAAGCAGAGTATTGTTGGGAAACGTCTTGAACCCGGTTTAGTACTGCTGGAGGGAAATATAGCGGAGCTGTTTGGTATTAGCCGCTCGCCCGTTCGACAAACATTAAGTCGGTTGCACGAAGAGCAGTATATCTGCCGTTTTGAGGGGCGCGGCTATTTAGTAGGCGCATCGCCTAAAGAGGTAGTGCGGCGTGCGCTCAGTGAACATGATTTCAAACAACGTGGCCATGCCCCAAAAGTAGACCGTATCGTGTCTTGGCGGGCGCATATCGACAGCGTTGAACATGACATCGTTTTATGTTCGATTAAGGGTGCATTTGAACTCAATGAGCTGCAGCTTTCCAAAACGCTTAATGTCAGCCGTACGGTCACTCATCAAATTTTGCTCTATTTACAGTCTATCGGTTTAGTCGAGAAGATTAAATACAATAGCTGGAGCGTGGTGCCTCTGAATGATCAGCGGTTACATAATCTTTATGAAGCACGTCGCCAATTAGAACCTTATATGATTGCGCGGGCCACAAAATATATGCCTGAAAGCGCCATTAAAGGCTATATCAACAAACTCAAACACGCTGCTGAAAGCTATCCTGACATAAAGGGTGAGCTACTAGATGAGTTAGAAAATGATCTCCATCATACCGCCGTTAGTTTAGGTGATAACCAGGAGGTCATGAATATGCTCCGGCGCACTCATCCTATCTTATTAGTCAGTAAACACCTGCTTGGACGAGTACTAAAGCTTCCCGATCAAGACCCTTTCTTCGATGAACATTTATGGATATTTGAAAAAATGCGCCTGCAACAACCTGCGCAAGCAGGCAACGCTTTGGCGACTCATTTAGAGCGTTCAGAATCGAAGGTACTCGACCGGCTGATTAACTTCCGAGAATCAGGTGAAATCAATATACCGCTTTACCTACGCTAATAACCAAACCCCATATCTTCAATTCAAGCAATGTATCGACCTGTAAAGCAAAAGTTTCGGGAAGCCTTGACGGGCTCATCTAGATAGAGGAACGAATAATGACAACGTCACGTACTATCGGATTTATTGGCACGGGCATTATGGGTGCGCCGATGGCAGCACGCTTGGCACATGCAGGACACCAAGTGCTTGTCTGGAATCGAACAAAAAGCAAAGCCAACCGTTTAGAGTCGGTAGGTGCCACCATCTTAGAAAAGCCCGAAGAAGCCGTTGCCGAAAGCGATGTCGTTATCGTTATGCTTAGCTCTGGGCCTGTGTGTGATGAAATGCTGTTGGGCCCTAGCGGCCTACTCAATGCCATGCAGCGTGACGCCACACTTATTGTCATGAGTTCAATACCTGTCGAAACCGCTCGCCGTCAAGCAGAAGAAGCCGCCAAGAGCCAGATTCATTACCTTGATGCGCCGGTTTCCGGCGGTGAGCAGGGAGCGATCGACGGCACGCTAGCCATTATGGTGGGCGGCGATGCCATAAGTTTTAAAGCGGTAGAACCCATTCTTTTATCTCTCGGCAGGCCCGTCCATGTTGGCCCTGCAGGTAGCGGGGAACTTGCTAAGCTCGCCAATCAAATGATTGTGGCCAACACCATTGCTACCGTGGCAGAAGCCATACTATTGGCAGAACAGGGCGGGGCAAACCCCGAGCGAATGCTCAGTGCGCTTGAAGGTGGGTTTGCTGACTCGACCATTTTGCGTATACACGGGCAGCGCATGATTCAGGAAAACTTTACCCCGGGTGGGCCAGCGAAATGGCAATTGAAAGATACCCAGACCGCGATGGCTTTTGCCGACACGCTACATCTTAAGCTACCGGTTTCGTCATTGGTCAACACACTTTTTGAGGAACTCGTCGATCAAGGGGATGGCGAGTTAGACCATAGCGCTTTAATCAATCAACTCAGACGGCGCAATGATTAAGAGAGCCTGACAACAACAAATTTAGGAGAATAAAAACAATGAGCCACCATTACGACGTTCATGAAATCACCCAATTCAGCACCGCTTTACTTGTAGCAGCCGGGCTCGATGAAGAAAAAGCGCAAGCCGTTGCCGAAATACTCGTCGAAGGCGATTTGATGGGACACACGACTCACGGGCTTCAGCTACTCTCCCCTTACCTTGGCGAGATTCAGTCTGGCCGAATGCCTATGTCAGGTGAATATGAGGTAGTCTCCAAACGCGCCGCCGTGCAGACATGGGATGGTCGTTACCTTCCCGGCCCCTGGCTAATCATTAAAGCTATGGAAACCGCCGAATTAATGGCTCGCTCCTGCGGTACAGGGACGGTCGTGATTCGATGCTCAAATCATATCGCCTGCTTGGCGGCCTATCTGAAACGAGCCACTGATCAAAACCTCGTGGTGGTGATCGAATCATCCGATCCGGCGACTAAATCGGTTGCCCCGTATGGCGGTTTGCAAGCGACCCACACCCCTAATCCTATCGCTGTGGGCTACCCGACGGCTTCAGGCCCGGTTCTATTAGATGTCAGCACATCCATTACCACTAATGGCATGGTTGGCCGACTTCACAAACAAAACAGCCAACTGCCATATCCGTGGCTTAAGGATCACCAGGGCAATGCGACCGATCAACCTAGCGTGCTGTTCGATGAGCCTAAGGGGAGCATCATGCCAATTGGAGGGCTTGACCATGGCCACAAGGGATATGCGCTGGGGCTGATGGTGGAAGCCTTAACGTCTGGGCTCGCTGGATTTGGTCGAGTGCAGGCGCCCTCACAATGGGGTGCCTCGGTCATGGTGCAGATCATGGATCCAGAAGCCTTTGGTGGGCTTGACGCCTTCAAACGCGAAACCGGCGCTTTGGTGGATGCTTGCCGTAACAATCCTGTTGCGGAAGGTAGCCCTCCAGTACGGATCCCAGGCGAGCGTGGGCTTGCCCTCCATAAGCGTTATGCGCAGGAGGGCGTACCTCTTCCAGACGGTGTCCCCGAAGCTCTTGCCGATTGGTCGGAACGTCTGGGGGTTACTTTCCCTCGGGTGCTGTCATAACAACCGCTCCTACATAGGTCTAGTGGGCGATATTTCAGGTGTGGTGAACCAACTTATCAGAGGCGACTATGAAACATGAACGCATCGGATTCATTGGGCTCGGCTTAATGGGCAAGGAAATGGCCAGACATATCGTACGAAACGATTATCCGCTAACGGTTATGGCCCATAGGAATCGATCCCCCCTTGAAACGCTATGCAAGGAAGGCGCGACAGAAGTCAGCACTCCCGCAGAGATGGCAAGAAATAGCGATATTGTTTTTATCTGCGTGAAGACATCCGAACAAGTTAGCGAAATCGTCAGCGGGGCTAACGGTTTAATGGCCGGAAGCCATGAAGGGCTTATTATTGTCGACTGCTCTACGGCACATCCCGAATCAACTGAACGCCTTGCGAAAACCGTAGAGCATCAAGGAGTGATACTCGTTGACGCGCCTTTAGCACGCACACCTCGTGAAGCCAAAGCGGGACGACTAAATGTTATGGTGGGGGGCGATGTCTCCACAATGGCGCGTATTACGCCGGTCATGAAAAGTTTCGCGGAAAACATCTTTCATGTGGGCAAGGTTGGTTCAGCGCATAAATTGAAACTGATTAATAATTTTCTCTCGTTAGGGGCTGCTGCCCTAGCCAGTGAAGCGGCCACTATGGCGGCGGGCATGGACGTTTCACAAGACAAACTCCTGGAAATTTGCTCACAAGGGGGAGCCAACAGCGCGATGCTTGCTCCCGTTATGGAGTGGGTACTGCAGAAGGAGTGCTCGAAGTTACAGTTCAGTCTTGGTAATGCTGAAAAAGATATGCGCTATCTGACTGAAACGTTAAACGCCTATCAGCTAGCCTCCCATATGCTGCCACCGCTTTGCGAGTTTCTTACGTTAGCTCGAGACGATGTCGGGGAAGATAGCTTCGTTCCCCAAGCGTACGACAGCTGTATAAGGCAAAATAAAATAGTGCGCAATTGAGGCTACCAAGAGAGCTTCTTGGCTACCTCATATTTCCGTATAAAAACCTTCACTCGATAAACGCTTCGGTAGCCTCACGATGACCGTATAGAAACGCATCGGCGACCTGGCGCAGCGGGGCAACATCCACCTCACTGTGCTTGTTTTTGATCAGTTCGCCAAAACGCGCGTAGAGGCCTTGATACTCGCACTCTTCGGCGGCGATGATAAGGTCGTCATCAATCACTAAACGACAGCCGCCCTGGGTGAGACTCAAGCGGCTTCCGTCGCTGTCGATATGCATGTCCCAGGTGGGCGGGCCGCTCTGGCGGAAGTCGAAATCTGCCTCAATCGCTGCGCCTTCTGGGTCAGTGAAAGAGAGTTCTGCCGCAATCGGGGTTTGCGCATTGCTCGGCACCAGCAGCCGCGCCTGTTGCAGGAAAAACGGCTGCGGCAGAATAGCGGTCGCAATTGACAGCGCATTGATACCGGGATCAAAAACCCCCATGCCACCGGGCTGCCAGATCCACGCCTGGCCTGGATGCCATACCCGCACGTCCTCTTTCCACTCGATCTCAACCCGCTGCACCTGCCGATTGGCTAACCACTGCCGTGCGCGAGCCACGCCGGGGGCAAACCGCGAATGCCAGGCGGCAAACAGGCTAACGCCCTGCTGCTTAGCGCAGGTAATCAAGTGCTCTACTTCGCTTAACGTCGCCCCTGGTGGCTTTTCAAGCAGCACGTGCTTGCCGCGCAAGAGCGCCGCCCGCGCCTGAGAGTAGCGCAGGTGGGTGGGCGTACAAATCGATACCGCGGTAATTTCAGGGTGGGCGTCGAGCATCGCCTCCAGCCCTTGATAAGCGGGAAGACCCGGCAGCGAGGCGTAGGGGTCCGCCGTGGCGACAAGATGGCAATTCGGGGTGGCGGCTATTGCTGGGAGGTGCTGGTCGCGGACAATTTTACCCACGCCTACTAGGCCGAGCTTAAAGCCAGAGCTGAAGTCAGACATACGCTTGCCTTTGTTTTTTGCCATTAAACATGGGTTCAGGGGGTGGTGTGGGGCAGCTCAACGCTGCGCCCTAATGAACTGACGCTGTGTTCAAGCCCCAATGCGGCGGCGGTGCCCGCTAATACTGCTTGTGAGGCTAAAAACGCCTCCCGGGGGCGGCGCAGCCGAATACTCTCCATCAACTGACGATGGCGCTCCAGACTCTCTTCAGGGTCCGGGGCGTTCTCGTTGGACATGGATATCAACATATAGATGGAGGGCCGCAGGATATGTGATAGCTGCGCCCAGACAATATTGTGAGTTGCCTTGAAGATCGCCTCATGAAAGGCGAAATCGCACTCGCTGTGCAGCCGCCGCTCCTCTTCGCAGGTGGCGTTGCGCAGATTCTGCCCTAGCCCTTCAAAGGCTTCTTCGATGGCCACCAGATCACGCGCTTTGGCGCGCTTTGCGGCGGTCATCGCCACATAGGGTTCAACGTCCAGGCGGAAGGCGAGGATTTCGCGCTGAATATCCGGGTTGGGCGCGGCGTAACGGGTTAACCAGTCGGTCACCTGAGCGTCTAGAATATGCCACTCCGAGTACTCGCGCACCTTAGAGCCATGGCCGGAGATACGCTCGATAATACCGGCATCGACCAGTTGGCGCAGGTCGCTACGCACCGCAGAGCGGTTAATAGCAAAGCGTTCGCATAGATCCATTTCACGGGGTACGAGGTCACCTGGGTGGTAGCGACCACCGAAGATCTCCTCGGCGAGATGTTCGGCGATACTGGGGCGAGCTGCTGGCTTAATGAGAGATGACGTCACTGCGATAAGACCCTATTTCAATTCCTGCCAATCATAACGTACTTGCACCCCTTCCAGCACTGCACACTGCCCCAAGCGACTGATGCTAATGATTATCCCTGGGCGGATGTCGACGGGCTACATCGCGATACTTAGTCGCTGGCTCCAACGTCATACCGCGATCCAGCGGTTCGACCATGCTGCGCTGGATCTCCTGCCAAGGGGTCTGGTGGCCTGGGTAACGATAGCCGCCCTGCTGTGCTAAACGCTCACGGCGCGCTTCCAGCTCACTATCCTCAATCAGTAGCTGCACTTGCCCGCGTTTAAGATCTACCCGCAGCCGGTCGCCGCTTTCCAGCAGCGCCAACCCACCACCCGTAGCCGCTTCCGGGGAGGCATTAAGAATCGACGGGGAACCGGACGTACCCGACTGGCGGCCATCGCCCAGGCACGGTAGCGATTCGATACCCTGTTTGATCAGCGCCTCTGGCGGCTGCATATTGACCACTTCCGCACCTCCTGGGTGGCCTACGGGGCCTGCTCCGCGCATCACCAGAATGGTGCGCGAATCTATATTCAGCGCGGGGTCATCAATACGGGCGTGGTAATCCTCGGAGCCATCAAACACCACGACTTTGCCTTCAAAGGCTTCCGGGTCGTTGGGGTCATTCAGGAAGCGCTCCCGGAAATCCCGCGAGATCACGCTGGTTTTCATCAACGCCGAGTCGAAAAGATTGCCCTTGAGATTGAGGAAGCCTGCGTGGTTCACCAGAGGATCGTTATAGCGGCAAATAACATCGACATCCTGGGTTTCGCGACCCTGTAGATTATCGCCTATCGTGCGTCCATTTACCGTCAGAGCATCGCCGTGAAGTTTCCCAGCGGTTTGCAGTTCATGAAGGATCGCGGGAACGCCGCCAGCGCGATAGAACTCTTCGCACAGGAACGCGCCAGCAGGCATCACGTTGGCCAGCAGCGGGATTTCATGGCCCAGGCGCTGCCAGTCGTCGTTATCCAGTTCAATACCCGCATGGCGAGCAATGGCATTGATGTGCACCGGCGCGTTGGAAGAGCCGCCCAATGCCGAGCAGGCCACAATGGCGTTTTCGAATGCTTCGCGGGTCAGAATGTCCAGTGGGCGCAGGTCTTCCCAGACCATATCGACAATCCGTGTACCAGTGTCGTAGGCCACCATCGCGCGCTCTTTATAGGGTGCGGGTATCACCGCCGAACCTGGCAGGCTCATGCCCAGCACTTCGGCCATGGAGTTCATGGTGGAGGCGGTGCCCATGGTATTGCAGTGGCCAATCGAAGGCGCCGAATCGCTGGCGCGGGAGAGAAACTCTGCGTAGTCGATATCGCCCGCTGCCAAGCGCTTGCGCAACTCCCAGATGATGGTGCCTGAGCCCACCCGCTCCGCACCGCGCCAACCGTTGAGCATCGGCCCGCCGGACAGCACGATGGCGGGAATATTCACCGTTGCCGCCGCCATCAGCGCGGCAGGGGTAGTTTTATCGCAGCCGGTGGTTAATACCACGCCGTCCAGCGGGTAGCCGTGCAGCACTTCCACGATGCCTAAATAAGCAAGATTACGATCCAGCGCCGCCGTAGGTCGCCGCACGTTCTCATGAATAGGATGCATGGGAAATTCAAACGGCACGCCACCCGCTGAGCGAATTCCATCTTTTACCCGCTTGACCAAGTCGATGTGGTGGCGATTACATGGGGTTAAATCCGAGCCCGACTGGCAGATGCCGATAATCGGCTTACCGCTGGTCAGCTCATCCAGGGTAATGCCGTAATTAAGGTAGCGCTCGATACACAGCGCCGTGGTACCAGCGTGATCAGGGTTATCGAACCAGTAACGTGAACGCAGTTGATCGGGGGTTATTCGATGAAAATTGGCCATGGGGTTGCTCCACGCCTAGAGTGAATATTGAAGAATAGATATAAAAGTTAGCAAGCAAGGTACGCTTTCTTTGCTATAAGGTCGACACATACAAAAGTATATGTTGAACATATACCAAAAACGTTAGACATTCACCTAAGGAGCGGCACTTACTCCGCTAAATAAGCGAGTGCCGTTTACACACAACAACAATCAACCACGCTGCAGCTCGCTAGGAATATCCCTTTAGCATAGCGATTTGCAGCACGCCAGGAGAGTGACGACTATGCACCATCTTTGGAAACGCACCCTATTAATGACCGGCGCTACACTGCTCAGCTCAGGTATCGCCTACGCGCAAACGCCTGACCTTTCCGACCCGCCAGAGATTGACGGCGGTACCGTGGGTGACCACGGCAGCGTCACCCTGCGTATGGGACTTGGCTTAGCGGAAAGCTCGCCTCAATACATCTCTAGCCAGTACTTCGCAGATATTCTTGATCAGCGCAGCGAAGGCCGCATTAGCGTTGACATCTTCCCGAACAGCCAGCTTGGCGACGATGTGCAGATGATGGAAATGCTGCAGACCGGTACGCTGGATATGACTTACCCCTCTTCTTCACCCGCTACCGGCTACGTTGAGGAGCTGGCGGTTTTCGACCTCCCCTTCTTGTTACCTACTCGGGAAGCGGCTATTAAGGCTATGCGTAGCGATGCCGCTCAGGAAATGCTCGACGCCTTCGATGGCACCGGCCTGAAGGCTCTGGCGTTCTCTGAAAACGGCTTCCGTCAGCTCTCCAATAGTGCTCGGGAAGTCTCCTCTCCAGAAGATGTGGCAGGCCTAGACGTTCGCGGCCTCTCAATTCGCACCATGGAAAACCCGGTGCACTTAGCTATTTGGGAAGCACTGGGCGCCAACCCGACCCCGATGGCGTTTGGTGAGCTCTTCTCCGCCATGGAACAGGGCGTTGTCGATGGACAGGAAAACCCCTGGAGCACCATTCTGACCTCCAACTTCTATGAAGTGCAGGACTACGGCTCCGAAACCCGCCACGTTTACACACCCTTTATCAAGATGATCTCTCAGCGTACCTGGGACCGTCTCGATCCTGAATATCAGGAACTTGTTCAGGAAGCCGCTCTGAAGGCTGCCGATTACGAAATCCAGCTTTCCAGCGAGTACGACGACTGGGCGCGGGATCAGCTTGAAGAGCGCGGCATGCAAATCACCCGCCTTGATGACGAACAGATTGCCGCTTTCCAGGAAGCCGTGCAGCCAGTTTACGAGGAGTGGGCGCCGCGCATTGGCGAAGATCTAGTGGAGGAATTCCAGCGGATTGCTGAATCATCAATGACGGACTGATCACTCCAACGCTGGGACTTTCCCCGTTCATCAACCGCTTAAAAAAAGTATTCAAAAAAACACTCACAGGGACGGCTTAGGCTGTCCCTTTTGTGTTTCATGGTGCCACTCAGAATATTGGCAACTTTCGATGACTAGGCCATACTTACACAAACATCATGCTAGCATCCTGTCATACCAGATAAATTTTTTGTCATCTAGGTGACAACCGCCACCAGTGCAGTGGCGATTGAAGTAAACCATCAAGCGATCCTCGTTGGATCACCAGCAGTACCGGATCAACAACAACCACACCGGGAACCGCCATGCGACTTAAAGACAAGACGGCTCTAATTACCGCTGCAGGCCAAGGCATTGGTCGGGCCACAGCGCTGCGCTTCGCCGCCGAGGGCGCGCGCGTCATTGCCACCGACATCAATATCCAAAGCCTCAACGAACTGGCCACCACCCCAGGCATCAACACGCGCCAGCTCAATGTTCTGGATAGCAACGCTATAGACACACTGGCCGCTGAGATAGGCGCCGTAGACATCCTCTTCAACTGTGCTGGCTATGTGGCCAACGGCTCACTGCTGGACGGCAGCGATGAAGACTGGGAACTATCGCTATCACTCAATGTGATGGCAATGATGCGTATGATTCGCGCCATGCTGCCAGCCATGCTCGATAATGGCGGCGGAAGCATCGTCAATATGGCCTCGGTGGCCTCAAGCCTCAAGGGCGTGCCCAACCGCTGCGCCTACGGCACCACCAAGGCCGCCGTGCTCGGCCTGACCAAGTCAGTCGCCGCCGACTATATCGGGCAGGGAATTCGCTGCAACGCCATCTGCCCCGGCACGGTTGACTCGCCTTCGTTGCGCCAGCGTATTGGCGAACAAGCCAAGCGCCAGGGACGTAAAGAAGATGATGTCTATGCCGAATTCATCGCCAGGCAGCCTCAGGGGCGTCTTGGCAGCCCGGAAGAAATTGCCGCCCTAGCCACCTACCTCGCCGCCGATGAGTCCGCCTATACCACAGGCACCGCCCAGGTTATTGATGGTGGCTGGCTGATCTGATCCCGTGTGCACCGAACCAACTTTAGACACCCTGTCTGTCGCCAGCGCTCAAAACTATTGGCTTTCAGAATCACCTGTTTTCAAACCCGCTAGATCTTAAAAAACCAGCTCGTAAACACTCGCTTTCTGGACAACCAAGGAACCGACCAATGAAATTGTTACGCTTCGGCCCGCGCGGCCATGAAAAACCCGGCCTGCTAGATGACAACGGAGTGATTCGCGACCTGTCAGCGCATGTCACCGATCTGGCCGGAGAGTCTCTCGACCGCCACGCTTTGGAAGGTCTTGCTGCGCTGGATGCATCGAGTCTGCCTGAGGTGCCCACCGACACGCGCCTGGGTCCCTGCGTTGCCGGCGTGGGTAAGTTCATCTGCATTGGCCTGAACTACTCCGACCACGCCGCCGAAACCGGCGCACAGGTTCCCCCAGAGCCGGTGATTTTCAATAAATGGACCAGTGCCATTTGCGGCCCTAATGACGAGGTGATCATTCCGCGTGACTCTGAGAAAACCGACTGGGAAGTGGAACTTGGGGTGGTGATCGGCAAGGCCGGAAGCTACATCGACGAAGCCGATGCCATGCAGCATGTTGCCGGTTTCTGTGTGGTCAACGATGTCTCAGAACGCGCATTCCAGCTCGAACGCAGCGGCACTTGGGACAAAGGCAAGGGCTGCGATACTTTTGGGCCCCTGGGCCCGTGGCTTGTCACGCCCGACGAGGTAACAGACCCCCATCAGCTCGACATGTGGCTCGACGTAGATGGTAAGCGCTACCAGGATGGCAACACTCGCACCATGGTCTATCAGATCCCGTTTCTGATCAGCTACCTGAGCCGCTTTATGAGCCTGCAGCCGGGTGATGTGATCTCCACGGGTACTCCGCCCGGTGTCGGCATGGGGCAACAGCCGCCGGTCTACCTCAAGCCCGGTCAACGTATGCGCCTGGGCATCCAGGGGCTAGGTGAGCAACACCAGACCGTCGTAGCCGACCAGAAACGCTGAGCCAGGAGGCCAAGATGCGAACTGTCGTATGTGCCGAACCGGGTTACATGGTTCTTGAAGAGCGCGATCCCCCACGCTGCGGCAAAGGGGAAGCGCTGCTGCGTATTCGTCGTATCGGTGTGTGCGGCACCGATATACACGCCTACGGCGGCAACCAGCCTTACTTCAGCTATCCGCGCGTACTGGGCCATGAGCTGGCCGGCGAGATCATTGAGGTGGGTAGCGAGGGTGATCCCAAGCTGATTGGGCAGCGCGCCTATGTGATTCCCTATCTGCACTGCGGTCAGTGCCGTGCCTGTCGCACAGGGCACAGCAATTGCTGCAAACGGATACAAGTTATCGGGGTTCATCGGGATGGCGGCATGTGCGACACCCTGGCGGTCCCCCTCGATCATCTAGTGGTTTCCGAAACCCTAGAACTTGACCAACTGGCGCTGGTCGAGTGCATGGCTATCGGCGCCCATGCGGTGCGCCGTAGTGGACTAGGCCAGGGCGAACTGGCGGTCGTGACCGGCGCTGGGCCTATTGGCATGGGGGTGGCCCAGTTTGCGCGTGAACGTGGTGCGCGGGTAGTAGTGGTCGACACCAACCCCGAGCGCCTGGCCTTCTGTCGGGAAAAACTCGACATTGAGTTGACCTTGAACCCCAACGAGGATGATATCGACGCCGCCCTCAAGGCCATGAGCGATGATGAGCTCGCCGATGTGGTATTCGACGCCACCGGCAGTCCCGCTGCCATGCAGGCCGGATTCGACCTAGTGGGGCAAGCGGGGCGTTACGTACTGGTGAGTATCGTCAAGGCTGATATCAGCTTCCACGACCCTGACTTACACCGCAAAGAGATGACCCTGCTAGCCAGCCGCAACGCGACGCGTGCCGACTTCGATCAAGTGACCCGATTGATGGAAAGCGGGCGCCTTAGGGTCGATGCGATGATCACTCACCGTGCTGAACTGGCCGATGTCCCCGAGCGGATGCCTACTTGGTGCGCGCCTGCCACCGGTGTAGTCAAAGCTATGATCGAAATCAACGA
This sequence comes from Halomonas alkaliantarctica, assembly GCF_029854215.1. Taxonomy (NCBI): domain Bacteria; kingdom Pseudomonadati; phylum Pseudomonadota; class Gammaproteobacteria; order Oceanospirillales; family Halomonadaceae; genus Vreelandella; species Vreelandella neptunia. The sequence goes on from NZ_CP122961.1 coordinate 3,637,051, forward strand.
CACGTCTCAACAATCCATATCGGGAGCACTGTCATGAGCCAAACCATCGCCAGTGACAGCGCATTACTCTCACCGAGGCGGTTCGCCACAAACACAAGTTCACTCTCGTGGCTCTTGATCACGGCGCCAACCTGATCATGTTCACGACGGGGCTTGGTACGCCAACAGGAAACCCGGTCACGCCGGTACTCAAAATCGCCAGCAACACTTTGCTTGCCATGCGCATGAGCGACATTATTGACTTCGATGCAGGTTCGATCATTCGGGGTGAGGTAGAGATCGGTGAGCTGGCCGACCGCTTGCTAGAAATGTGCATCGAAACAGCGTCCGGGCGCTACCGGCCACGTGCAGTGAGGCTGGCTCGGTACGATTTCATTCCCTGGAAGTGTGGGGTATCGCTACAACATAAAACACGGCCCGCCTTAAAGTAGGCCGTGGTGTTTTGTGTTCAAAGCTCGCATGGCGACGCCTGGGCAGACTATATCAATCAGGCGTGGGTGCCAGGCGCTTTTTAAGCTGCATGTAGGTGCCATAGTGACGATCTAGATGACGACGCATCGCCGCTTCAGCCGCGTCTGGATCACGCGACTCAATGGCCTCGATAATCTCAGTATGCGCGGCGGTGGCGGCTTTATCTTCATCCTTCTGTTGCAGCACCTGAGCACGTCGGTCATCCAACCATTCCGATAGCGCCACGTGGATGGCATCGAAAATGGGATTGCGGCCAATGCTCGCCAACACGCCATGAAAGTCGTTATCGGAACGTTTGAAGCGTGCTTCATCGCCGATGGCATCGCGATTGTCTTCCAAGGCGCCCCGTAACCTGGCCAAATCCTCTTCACTGGCATGGCTAGCAGCGTAGCGAGCCAACGAAATCTCGAACATGGCTCGCGCTTCTTGGAAATACTGCTGGCCGTCAGGCTTAGCAAGCAGTTGCCGCGTAACCCCGGAAAGCCTGGCCATCACTGCCTCGGCGGTGGGGCGAATAACTCTGGCGCGGGTACCACTGTTTATAGCGATAAGCCCTAGCTGTTGCAGGTGGAACAGTGCTTCACGCACCGCGGGTCTGCCAACACCAAACTGCTCCATCAACTCCCTCTCTGAAGGCAGTTGATCATTCTCACTCAGCCGCCCCTCGAGAATCTCCGCCTCAAGCTGTTCAGCGACCTGTTCGGACAGCGTTTTACGCTCAATCCGGTATCTGCTCATAGGCAGTCACCCCTGGTTAACCTGGAATTTTCCGCCATTTTACTGCATTTCAGGTCATTATCCTTCAATCCAGTCGAGAGAGCGGCACTATGTGGTACTGATCGGCAATTTCGGCATAGGCTATTTGATTGGCAGAATCGAGCGGAATGCCTTCGGCGTCGCGCTTGGCTTGGCAACGCCATTCGCGATCCCCAGGTGCCATTACCTGGGCATTGGGTGCAGCGGGCTGCGCGCGCAGGTCGGCTAGATACTCGGCCATTGCGTGCGTAAAAGTGCCTGCATCCGCAAACGCATCCGGTTTCATGACCAGGAAGAAGTGCCCTACCCCGCGTGGGGTCGACATGTCAGGCCCGCCCATGGGCAGTAACTTGAAGCCATGCTGCATGCCCGACAGCATCGAACTCAGAACTTCAACCATACCCCCCAACCCCGCGCCCTTGAAGCCGAAACCACTACCACCCAGCGGTAACAGTGCGGCCACGTCACCGGGAACGCGGCTTACCTGCCCGGCAGCATCCGCCGCGACCTGATCAGGCAGTTCACGCCCAATCGCCCCGTACTGCTGCACGCGATTCCAGGGCACCGAGCTTGTCGCCATGTCCAGCAGGTATGGCGCCTCACCCTCTACGGGTGCCGCAAAGGCGATGGGATTAGTACCGTGAAAGGGCTTGGCGCCCTCATGCAACAGCACAAAAGGATCCGAATTACAGAACGCCATGCCGAGATAACCGCGCTCAGCCGCCGCCAATGCATAGCAACCCGCCGCGCCGAAGTGCGAAGAGTTGCCCACCGCCACAGCGCCCATCCCCACCTTTTCTGCCATCGCCATGGCGTGTTCCATGGCGGTGTAACCCGCTAAGTGGCCAAGCCCGTTATCAGCATCCAGAAATCCGGTCGCCGCCAGGCGCTGGTGGAACTGCATGTCGGGCGCGCCGTTGATCCGCCCGCCCTTGAGCGCCTGTAGATAATGGGGCAGCAGTCGCAAGCCATGGCTGTCGGTTCCCATACGTGAAGCGGTAATCAACGCGCGAGTGACCGAGTTTGCTGATGCCTGATCGGCACCTGCCGCCTTCAGAACGGCTTGCATGAAGCGGGCAAGGTCTTCACGAGCGACGCGAAAATTTGACGATGTATCTTTCATTAATCAATAGCTCCTGGTGCCAGTCGGGCTATTAGTTGACCATTGGCCAGCCCTGGTAATGCTTAACGATAAATCAGTGTCGGCAGCCACAGCGAGATGGCTGGAATGAAGGTAACCAATAGCAAGGCGATGACCAGCGGCACTAGGAACGGCAGCGTGCCACGCATGCACTTCTCAAAGGAAATGCCGGATACTCGCGACAGTACATACAGCACCATGCCAACCGGTGGTGTTAACAAGCCGATCATCAGGTTAAGCACCATGATCACGCCGAAGTGCACCGGATCGACACCCGCAGTAATGGCCACCGGCAACAATACCGGCACCAGGATGGTGATCGCCGCAATGGTCTCCATAAAGCAGCCCACGACGATCAGTACCAAGTTGATAATGATCAGCGTGGCGATGGGATTGTCGGCAAATGGCCCAAGCAGGGTGACCACATGCTGGGTGACCTGGTTGCTGGTCAATATCCAGGCAAATATCGAGGCACCCGCAACGATCAGCAGGATAACCGCGGTGGTCTCAATCGTCTCCATGCTGACTTTGAGCAAGCGACGCCACGTCAAACTGCGATACACCAAGCCACCCAGCACCAGTGCATACACCACCGCAGCGATGGCGGCTTCCGTGGGGGTAAAAGCGCCGCTCATGATGCCGCCAACAATGATTACCGGGGTCAAAAGCGATAGGAAGGCACGCTTGAACGTATGACCAAGCACCGGAAACGAGAACACCGCATCGCGGGTATAGCCGCGCCGACGTGAAATGATCGTGATCATGGCCATTAACACCAGCCCCATCAACAGGCCCGGTACCAGGCCGGCGACGAACAGTTGGCCGACCGACACCGAGGCCATTACGCCGTAGATGACCATCGGCAGGCTCGGCGGAATAATCGGGCCGATGGTCGAAGATGCCGCAGTGATACCCACCGAGAATTCCTCGTCGTAACCGGCATCTTTCATGGCCTTGATTTCAATGGTGCCTAGCCCCCCAGCATCGGCGACTGCGGCTCCTGACATGCCGGAAAACACGATACTGGCGCCTACATTAACGTGCCCCAGACCGCCACGCATCCAGCCCATCAACGCCTTGGCAAAATCAAATATCCGTACGGTAATGCCGCCGTTGTTCATCAGGTTACCGGCGAGTATAAAGAACGGAATCGCCAACAGGGGAAAGCTGTCGACACCGTTGATCATGCGATGCATCACGACAACATCGGGTACTCTGCCGGTCAGCAGTACATACAGCAGGCACGAGCCAGCAAGACTAATGGCGATCGGCACTCCCATCACCAGCAGGGTAAAGAGTGCTGCAAACAGGAACAGTAGATAGTGCTGGGTGACGGCCAATGCGATACAGCCGAGTATCGCGACAGCCGCGACCAATGGCGGCACTATCGCACCGCCGCGCCTCACAGCCAGAATATTAGGCATTGGGGTGATCTCCGAGAGAGTAGCGTGTTGGCGTGTTGTTATTGGGTATTGAGCAGTTCACTGGTGCCCGAGCGCCAGTGACGAATAGCCACCTGCACCCCTCTCACCAGCATTACGATAAAGCCCACCATCACCAGGTAGTAAAGCCAGCTTTTAGGGATATCCACCGAGGTCATCATGGCACTGGTACGGTCAGCCAGTTTGAAGGTGATCCAGGCCATGCTGGCGAAGAAGGCAATATTGATCAGGTCTACCAGCGTCGACATCAAGCGTCCCAGCCACCCCGGCATGTAGCGATAGAAAAATTCCACTGCGATATGCGACCCTTTTCGCACGGCCATGGTGCTGCCCATAAAGCCCACCATGACCAATAGATAACGCGCCATCTCCTCCGTCCAGGCGATGGAATTACCCAGCACATAGCGGCTGAAAAACTGCATAAAGACATCCAGTGCCAGCAGCCAGAAGATCCCAAGCGTCAGGAAATCTTCCAGGGCATAGTCGTGAATGTTGAAGGAATCATCGTCGAGACCTGCAAGGCTGGTCTCGTCAGTAGAGTCAGTTTGGCTCATGGAAGGCTCCCGCCTCGCCCCACCCGAGGATTGGGCGGGGCGAGTCTTGGTCTACGAAAAAAACGATCCCGGAAACGTACGGATTCTGGAAAACTCAGGCCTCACGGTATTACAGGCCGATAGCCTGCAGGCGATCATAGGTTTCCTGATCCCAAGTAGCCGCTTCACCGTTATGGGCAGGAATCGTGGCTTCGCGGAAGGGTTCGATGTCCACTTCGTTGACGGTCACACCCTGCTCTTCGAACCAAGCCACCAGCTCTTCCTCGGAGGCCAGGATATCTTGAGTGATGCGCTCGCCGGCTTCGGTGTAGACCTCACGGAAAATCTCGCGATCCTCTTCGGAGAGACGATTCCACAGCGGGCCACCGGCGATAGTGATTAGCGAATCAGTGATATGCCCGGTCAGATTGATATAGTCCTGCACTTCATGGAACGCCTTGGCGCGAATGGTCGGCAGTGGGTTTTCCTGCGCATCCACCACACCTTGCTGCAGCGCCAGATAAACCTCAGAGAAAGCGATCGGAGTGGGATTGGCGCCCACCGCTTCGGGGAACATCATGTACATTGGCGCATTGGGTGTACGAATTTTCAGGTCTTTCATGTCCTCCGGCGTATTGATCGGTTTGTTGGAGGTTACATGGCGGCGCCCGTAGTAGTTCATGGCCAGCGGTACGTTACCGGTTTCATCCTGGTAGCCCTGGGCAATTTCCTTGAACAGGTCGCTATCGGCATAGGCCTGCCAGTGATCAAAATCGCGGAACATATAGGGCGCGCCAGCGATACCCACCGGGCCATAGAAACGTCCGGCAAATTGGTTGCCGGTGTAGATCAGATCAACCGTGCCAAGCTGTAGGCCTTCGTTGATGTCCGCTTCCTTACCCAGCGACGACGCCGCGTGGACACCGATCGAATAACGGCCATCAGTACGCTCCTCGATTTCATCTGCCGCCCACAGTGCCCACTCGTGGTAAGGCTCGGATGTCTCATAGACGTGAGCAAAGGTGAGTTCTTCTTGCGCATGCACAGCACCGGTCACTGAGAGACCACCGGCGATAAGCGTAGCGGTCAGCAGGCGGGCCATCTTAAGCGAGTGTTGGCGTTTGTGACTCATCGTGTACTCCTCACAACCATTGGATTTATTTTTGGGTAGTGTGATTTGCTGCTATTTATTGTGGTGTATTGGTTATTTTTTAAGCGGCGGCAAACAACATAACCGACCATAGTGCTGTATACGTGTCATACCACCAGCTTCAAACTTAGTTGGCTAGCCGCAATCGCGCAACTATCCAGGTAACGATTTTCGTAGTGAAGATGATGATTCAAGCCATAGCGACCTGATGGTGTAAGCGCACCAGCAACTGAGGATCGCCAAAGCCACCCGCTTTAGTCATCACTCGCTTTCGCCTATCGCCATCCATACTCCCTAGTGCCACCCCGGGTGACCACTCCGTCTCGACAGAGATATAACTCATCCCCAGTTGGGTCAACACGGCCATGGCGATATCCCCGCCGGTTAAAAATAGCAAACACGCATCATCGTCCCGCCAGGCAGATGTAATGTCGGCCACATTGGCCGCTATCGACTCGGCGACTTGGTTTGCCGTGTGTTCGTCGCTCTCTCCAGGCACGACCGCACACGCATTTAAAGCGGGGCTGCTATTACTGGGATGGCAGGAAGTAGCAGAGGGAGTGGTACACGCTTTAATCACGGCCAAGCCGGGCACATGTTGACGCAACTGCTGGAACTGTCCGGCAGCACGAGGGCTTCTGGAACCGATGGCATAGAGCACTGCATTGACGCTACTCAACGCTCGAAGCGGTGCATCAGGCCACCCGAAAAAGTGCTGGGCGATAGCCGTTGCCAGCCCCGCAGCCCCCGCCATCGCTCGGTGGTAACCCGCACTCGACACCAGCTGATAGAGCGCCGAAAGCTCCTCGTCGCTTTCGGCATCGGCGATGCAGTCCCCGTTCGGGAGTTGAACGTCACGCTCAGGTTGATAGCGCTGCAGCGGCAAACCACTGACGGCAAACGCCTGATCAATGGGGCCGATCAGGGGCGTTGAGAGAGCATCCTGTTGGTAGGTGGTATCGGCCAGTGGAATGCCGTCCACCCATACTTCGGCATGACGCACCGTTCGCCCCTGGGCCGGTACCGCGGGAGCCAGCAGCAGGGGCAAACCAAGCGCTTCCCGCAGTGCCGTGCACTCTGCGACGACCTGGCCACGCAAGGTTGAATCGACTTTCTTGAACCATTGCTGAGGCGCTACTCGCTTGAGTAAACGCACTGCTTCACTCACCCGAAGCGCAGCCTCATCGGGTGGCAGATGGCGGGATTGGGTATTCACGGCAATGACCTCTGGCCATTGGCCTTGCCACGCCTCTAGCGTTGTCGCTAATGCCTCCAGGCTGATCACCACGCGTGCATCTGCGCCCCGCGCGGCGAACGGGGCGGCAGTGTCCAGCGCGCCTGATAGGTCGTCGGCAATAATCGCCAACCGGCAGCGACTCATTCCTTTGCGCCACTGGCTAATCTCCGGGCGTAGGCAATCGCTGACCCCATGTTGGTCGCGTCGGCTTTGCCCTGCCAGGCAATATCAAAGGCGGTGCCGTGATCCACCGAGGTACGCTGAAGCGGCAAGCCGAGACTGACATTCACCGTGGTATCAAAGGCGATTAGCTTGACGGGGATATGCCCCTGGTCGTGATACTGGGCAATCACTAGGTCGAACTCGCCTTTTGAGGCACGGTAAAACACCGTGTCTGCGGATATAGGCCCGCTCACATCGAAACCGCGCTGGCGTAAGTGCTCCACCGCCGGGGCGATACAGCGGCTATCTTCATCGCCAAAAATCCCCCCTTCACCACAGTGAGGGTTAAGCCCGGCGACGGCGATACGCGGGGCACGCATCCCCAGCGCAACCAAGTGCGCATACCCCGCCTCAACGGTAGCAATAATGCGCTCGGGGGTGACCCGATCAATCGCATCGCGCAACGAGACGTGGGTGGAAACATGCAGTGTCGAAAGTGTCTCTGATGCCAGCAGCATAAACGACGAGGACGCACCGGTCAGCGATGCCAGCATCCCCGTGTGGCCATCGTAATGGTGCCCGGCCGCATGCAGCGCCGCCTTGTTCAGTGGTGCGGTGACAATCACCTGCGCCCGCCCCGCCTGTACCAATTCCACGGCTTTGCGGACGCAGCGAAACGCCATGTCACCCGCCCCGGCACTGATTTGACCATCGGGAATCTCAACGCCTTCCGGCACCTCGACCACGCCGACCGCCACATGATCCTGACCACTTTCTGCCTGCTCCAATGGCACGAACTCCAGCGCGGCACCAACACTCACCGCTGCACGGCGATAAATAGCCGGGTCACCGATGACCATCGCGGTGGCGCGTTCGGTGGCGGACATAGCACTCAGTGCACGGCAGATGATCTCAGGGCCGATGCCAGCAGGATCGCCCATGGTGATCGCAATTTCATAACAGCGTGGGGAGTTATTCATGGCATCAACTGCCCGCCGTTGACCTCAATAATTTGACCCGTGACGTAGCCACTGAGCGTATCGGTCGCCAGAAAAACATACGCGCCCACGCACTCCTCCGCCGTTCCCAGCCGCCCCATGGGAATTGATGCCTTAGCAGCTGCTAAGTGTGCTTCGCTTGAGTGGCGATCATGAAAATCGGTGGCAATTGTGCCAGGGGCAACGGCGTTGACGCGGATATTATCCCCTGCCAGCTCCTTAGCCATATTACGGGTGATCGTACTTACAAAGCCTTTGGCAGAGGCGTACAAACCGGCACCTCCCCCACCGCCGTTGCGCGCGGCAATCGAGGTAGTGTGAATAATATTACCCCCGCCTGCGCGCCGGAAATGGGGCAGTGCCGCTCGGCTGGCCATGATCACTGAACGGGCATTGAGATCCATGACCCGGTCATACTGGTCATCGTCCATCTCATCTAAGCCAACACGGCCCATCATGTCCCCCGCGTTATTGATCAGCAGATCCAAACCGCCCAGACGCTCGGCGGCATCATCGACAAGTTGTTGGGTCTCGCTAGTGCGGCTGACGTCTGCTTGAAGGGCAAAAGCGTTTCCACCCGCATCGCAAATAGCGTTAACCACGGCTTCAGCGGGGGCTTCACTGCTGTGATAGTGCACGGCTACGTGCGCTCCTAACGCTCCCAGCTGTTTCGCAACCGCCGCGCCAATGCCACGACTGGCACCGGTGATCAGCACGCGTTTACCTTTCCACTCGTCTAACATGAAATTCTCCTTACCACTTTTTGTTTTATTGTGAGAGCGCTGCTTAGCGATACCGTCTTCAACCAGATAGATTTAACTATCGACCCGAAATGGAGCGGTGCGCTAAAGTAAGCCATGAGCTGGCATACCTGTCATACAACACGACATCTATAACATGATAGGCGATGGTGTATTAACCGCCAGTCGCATATCGCTACTAACGTTTAATAACCCAGTCTAAACAGCTAATTTTAAGAACTAATTTGAAGAGCTAATTTGCAGAACTAATTTTAATAACCACCTTTAAGAACGAATGGAGAAACGCATGAACCCACTTTCATCGACAGACACACTTCCCGCAGATCTGGGGAACGCGCTGCTGGTTGGCCGGGTATGGCTGGACGGCAGCCATTCTGGTCCCGCACTGGTGACTGTCAATAACGGCCAGGTGATCGACATCACCGCGTTTGGCCCGACCATGGCAGATCTGCTGGAACGTGATGACCTACAAGAGGTCGTGCGACGGGCGGAAGGTCCTAACCTGGGCAGTGTCGAGGCACTGCTGGAAAACTCTCAACTGCCCCAACCCCAGGCGCCCTACCTGCTGGCTCCCTGCGATGTGCAAGCCGTTAAAGCGTGCGGCGTCACTTTTGCCGTCAGCCTATTGGAGCGAGTGATAGAGGAACAGGCGGGCGGCGACCCTGCACGTGCGGATGAGCTAAGGAGCGACCTTCAGGCACTGATTGGCAGCGATCTTTCCAAGATTAAGCCGGGTTCTGAAGAAGCGCTGTCGCTGAAAAAGGCACTCCAGTCGCGCGGTGGGTGGTCACAATATATGGAAGTCGGCATCGGTCCCGATGCCGAAGTGTTTACCAAAGCGCAGCCGCTCTCATCGGTGGGCTTCGGAACGCCAGTGGGCTTGCATCCGTCATCGCAATGGAACAACCCTGAACCCGAAATCGTGCTGGCCGTCGACAGCCGCGGCCAGGTGCGCGGCGCCACGCTGGGCAACGACGTCAATCTGCGTGACGTTGAAGGGCGCAGCGCCCTGCTGCTCGGTAAGGCGAAAGATAACAACGCCTCCTGCTCAATCGGTCCGTTCATCCGCCTGTTTGACGATCACTTCGACATAGACAGCGTGCGCAACTGCCAGGTATCGCTGCGTATCGAGGGCGAAGATGACGACTTTCTGCTCCAAGGTGAAAGCGATATGCGTGAAATCAGCCGTGACCCGCTGGATCTGGTCAACCAGACCATCGGCGACCACCATCAATACCCGGACGGTTTCATGCTATTCCTGGGCACCATGTTCTCGCCGATTCAGGATCGCGACGGTAAAGGCCAAGGATTCACCCATCATATGAATGACCGCGTCACCATCGCCACACCGGCGCTGGGCGCGCTGGTCAACCGAGTAGGCAGAAGCGATCAACTGCCGCCCTGGACCTACGGTATCCGTGAGCTGATGCGCCACCTGGCACGGCGTTAAATTTCACCCCCACTCAACGCCAAGGAGAGCACAATGACAACGATTACTCGCATCGATATTCAAGATATCCGTTTCCCCACCTCGCGCTCGCTGGATGGCTCAGATGCCATGAATGCCGCGCCGGACTACTCAGCCGCTTACGTCATCCTACACACCGATGACGGCAGTCCCGAAGGGCACGGCCTGACCTTTACCATTGGCCGCGGCAACGAGATCGTTGTCACTGCTTTGCACTCCCTGGCGCCACTCATTGAGGGACGTACGCTGGCCTCGATTACCGACAACATGGGCACCTTCTGGCGGGAAATCACCGGCGACAGCCAGCTACGCTGGATTGGTCCCGATAAAGGCGCGATTCACCTGGCCACTGCCGCCATCGTCAACGCCGTATGGGATATGTGGGCAAAACGTGAAGGCAAACCGGTGTGGAAATTGCTGGTGGATATGACGCCGGAGCAGTTGGTTCGCTGCCTTGACTTCCGCTTTGTGACGGATGCGCTAACGCCGGAAGAAGCGATCTGCCTACTACGCCGCCAAGCCCCTGGCAAAGCAGCCCGTGAAGCCGAAATGCGCAGTGATGGCTACCCCGGCTACACTACCTCGGCCGGTTGGCTGGGCTACAGCGACGAGAAAGTGCGTAGTCTGGCGCGTGAAGCGCTTGCCGAGGGCTGGACGCACTTCAAGCAGAAGATTGGCGGCGATATCGAAGAGGACGCCCGTCGGGCAGCGCTGCTGCGCGAAGAGATCGGTTGGGACAACGTGTTGATGATGGATGCCAACCAAGTGTGGGAAGTCGACGAAACGGTGACCAAAATGCGCCGTCTGGCTGAATTCGATCCGCTGTGGATTGAAGAACCCACCAGCCCAGACGATATTCTCGGCCACGCCGAGATCCGCCACCGCGTGGCACCCATTGGCGTCGCCACCGGCGAGCACTGCCACAACAAAGTGATGTTCAAGCAGTTCTTCCAGGCCGATGCCATCGACTACTGCCAGTTGGATGCGGCACGCTTGGGTGGGCTTAACGAAGTGATTTTAGTAACGCTGATGGCCGCTAAGTTCGGCGTGCCAATTTGCCCCCATGGCGGTGGCGTTGGGCTTTGCGAATACACTCAACATATCTCACTCTTCGACTACATTGCAGTCTCCGGCAGCCTTGAAGGTCGAGTGCTTGAGTATGTCGATCACCTCCACGAGCACTTTGTTGACCCGGTAGTCATCAAGCGTGGCCGCTATCAGGTGCCAGAGGCGCCGGGGTACAGCATCGCCATGCACGCAGAGTCCCAGGCACAGCACCGCTTCCCTGAGGGTGCTGCTTGGCAGGAAGAACACTGATGACCGCTAACACAGCCTTTTTAAATGAGCTCACCAGCCTGCTCGGTGAGCGCGGGCTAATCCGTGAGCCCGATGCCATGGCACGCTACACCAGCGACTGGGCAGGCGACACGCTGGGCACGCCGCTGGCGGTAGCGCGCCCGGCTAGCACAGAAGAAGTCGCCGAGGTGGTAAAGCGCTGCTACGCCCAAGGAATCGCGATGACGCCTCAAGGTGGCCATAGCGGCCTGGTGGCAGGCGCCTTGCCCGCCACCAACGGTCAGGAGTTGGTAATAAGTCTAGAGCGCCTTAACAGCGTACGTGCCATTGATCCGGTCAACTTCACCATCACGGTAGACGCTGGCTGTATTCTCGAGAACGTCAAGCTGGCGGCTTACGATCATGACTGCGATTTTCCGCTCTCGCTGGGGGCTCAAGGCAGTTGCCAGATTGGCGGCAATATCGCCACCAATGCAGGCGGGCTGAATGTACTGCGCTACGGCATGATGCGCGAGCTGGTGCTGGGCCTTGAAGTCGTACTCCCCGACGGGCGCATCTGGGAAAGCCTGAACGCCCTGCACAAGGACAACCGCGGTTACGACCTTCAGCAATTGTTTCTAGGCAGTGAAGGCACCCTGGGCATCGTGACGGGCGCAGTGTTAAAACTATCACCTCGCCCCACCCAAAACCGTACCGCACTGCTTGGTCTGCCCTCTGTTCAGGCGGTGATTGACCTTTACGGTTTGGCCCGTCGCGACTGCTGTGATTTGCTAACCGCTTTCGAGCTGATTCCCCGCCGCTGTATCGAGCTGGCCATTGAAGCAACGCCTGAACTACGAGACCCGATGGAAAACGCCTACCCTTGGTACGTGTTGATGGAAGTTGCGGCCACAGGTCCGGTGGATTTAGGTTCGATGCTGGAACAACTGCTGGAAACCGGCATGGAGCGCGAACTGGTGCTGGATGGCGCGCTGGCATCCAGCGATACCCAGTCCGCCCAGCTGTGGCAATTCCGCGAGAGCATGCTGGAAGGCCAGCGGCGGCGCGGCGAGCATCTGCGCACCGATATCTCGGTGCCCATTTCGTCGATACCCGCCTTCGTCAGCCGAGCCAGCGACGTGGTCATGGCCGCCTCACCCGAGTGCGAAATTATTGCCTACGGGCACGTGGGCGACGGTAATCTGCACTTCAATATACTACCGCCCACGGCAATGGCGGATAGCGATAAGAAAGCCCACCTGCACGACCTGGAGGAGCGGCTGTTTGAAGTGCTCGATGATTTTCACGGCAGCATCAGCGCTGAACACGGCATTGGCCGCACCAAGCAGGCGCCCTACCTGGCGCGGCTATCGTCGATTGAGCGAGAGATGGTCAGCGGTGTTAAAGCGCTGTTTGACCCTAAGGGCCTGATGAATCCAGGCAGGATTTTGCCTGCTGGGGAGTAATCCCCAGCGTGGTTTACCACTCTTTGGTTCATGACTGCTTGAAGCGCTCCGCCAGTCCGCGCAGCGCATTGGCGTAAAGCAACGTATCGATGCCAACGCCAACAAAGGTGCAGCCCGCTGCAAGATAGCCGCGGGCTGCTTGCTCATCCACCGTGACAATACCCGCTGCCTTGCCCGCAGCGCGTATCTTATTAATGGCGTCACTAATCGCGTCTGTCACTTCCGGGTGGCTGGCATTGCCGAGATGCCCCATAGACGCCGATAAATCCGCCGGGCCAATAAACACCCCATCGACACCGTCTACTGCCGCAATAGCCTCCAGGTTAGCAAGTGCCTGGGGGCTCTCCACCTGTAGCATGAGGCAGACTTCGGCATCAGCGCGAGAGAGGTAATCTTCTGTCTGCCCCCACCGCGAGGCGCGTGCCAGCACATGGCCAACGCCGCGAATACCGCGGGGAGGATAGCGCGTGGCCGCTACCAGTTCAGCCGCCTGTTCAGCCGTTTCTACCATAGGAATTAGCAGGTTCTGCACGCCAATATCCAGGTAGCGCTTGATCAACACCGGATCGCCGGTGGGCGGGCGCACCACGGGGTGGCTTTGATAGGGGGCCAGCGCCTGCAGCTGTGCCAGCAGGCTGGCTAAATCATTAGGCGTATGTTCCGCGTCAATCAACAACCAGTCGAAGCCTGCCGTGGCGGCTATCTCAGCCGTATAAGCACTGGTCAAGCCGAGCCAGATCCCCGTTTGGGGTTGGCCCGCCAGAAGCTGTTGCTTAAACGCGTTGTGCAGCATTTTCATACGGGCTCCTCTGGATCAATACCCCATGATATCGGGCAGCCAAGTGGCCAGTCCCGGCACGGCAATCAACAGCAAAATGGTCGCAATGATCGGCAGCAGGAACGGCAGTATCGCGGTCACCACTTGGCCGTAGCGTAGCCGCGTGATCCCAACCATGAGAAACAGCACCGTACCGAAGGGTGGGGTAATGACCCCTACCGATAGCGTGATGACCATCACGATACCGAAGTGCACAGGATCAAGCCCCGCACTCAGCGCTGCCGGCACCACAATCGGGGTGAATATCAGGATGCTTTCGATCACCGACATAAAGCAGCCGATCAGCAGGAAAAACAGTGCAAAACAGAGAAGTAGTGCAAACATGGGCATATCAATGCTGGCCACCTGGCCCGCCAACGCCTGAGGAATGCCCATGCGTACCAGAATCCAACCGTAGAAACTGGAGACGGCAATAATCAGCAGGATCACCGCACTGAACATCAGCGTACGCCGAAAGGCATTGAATAGATCTCGCCAATTCAGATCTCGATAAACCAGGCCGCCCAGTATCACCGCATAAAGCGATGCAATAGCGCCGGCTTCCGTCGGGGTGAAAAAGCCACCCCAGATACCGCCAACGATAATCGCCGGCATCATCAAGGGCAGAATGGCACGCTTGCCGGTGCGGACGACTTCGCAGGCGTCAAAAGGCGTGGGTTTGGGCATCACCACCTTGCCACTGGCAGACAACAGAACGGTCATCCCCATGAGTAACAGCGCCATCAATATGCCCGGCAAAAGCCCGGCCATGAACAGCCCGCCAATACTCACATTGGCCAGCCAGCCATAAACCACAAGCGCGATACTGGGCGGAAGAATTGGCCCTATCACGCTGGAAGCGGCAGTGATGCCGGTTGAGTAACCCAGCTCGTAGCCACGCTCTTTCATGGCCTTGATTTCGATGCTGCCAAGACCTGCCGCATCAGCAACGGCGGTACCCGACATGGTGGCAAAAATGGAGCTGGCCACCACGTTGGCGTGGCCCAGGCCGCCCTTGGTAAAGCCCACCAGCGCAGTGGCAAAGTCAAAAATGCGCGTGGTGGTAGAGCCGATATTCATGATGTTGGCGGCCAGAATGAACAGCGGAATTGCCAGCAGCGTAAAGTTATTGAGGGTTTGCACCATGCGCAGCGGGAGAAGTTCGACTGGCAGCCCGCCGGTGCCGGTTGCCACCAGGGCGATAAACGATGTCACGCCGATGGCGACCACTACGGGCAAACCAATGGCCATCAGTACCAACAGGCCACCGACAAAGATCATAAGTTCGGTCATGGTTGAGAGGTCTCCTCTTCATGGGATACTTCCAACCACGCCACTGGGCCACGCAGGCATTGCCACAGGGCAATCAACGCCATGCCCACAAAGCTGAAAAAGATGCCGTAATAGAGGTAGCTGAAACTGATACTTAACGAGACGGTTTTATTGTTGGCACTCATGTCCGACATGATCCACGCGCCCCAGGCGGCAAGCGCGAAAAAGCCGCATGAGATTAGGGTAATGAGGCGGTATTGGATATTTTTACCTAAACCAGAAAGCTTATGGCTAAACAGATCCACCGCCAGGTGCTCGCTGCGCACCCAGGCCGACAGTGATCCAAAGCCAATTGCGTAGATGGCCAGCATAGACGCCATCTCCTCGGTCCAGGGCATACCGATTCCGAGCAGGTCACGGGCAACAACGGCCGCCACGATCAACAGCAGAATGGCCGCCATGAGCGCCACGCCCACCCCGTCACAAAGACGAGTAACGCCGCGCAGCGTATAGAAAGCAATTCGATCCAGGCCCTTGTTGGGCGCTACCGCGTCTTCCACAGGAGGACTCCTTACCCTGACGTCTTCTTGGTCGTGTATGAAAATTTATTGGTCATGAAAGCTTTCTTGACATGAAAAACAACGACGGCCCGATAGGCCGTCGTTGCGTCTGGCCGGTGCGTATTACTCGCTGTCGTTACCCAGCGCATCTTCACGAACGCCGTCGGCCATTTCAGCCATGACACGATCGATGGCTGGCAACGCCGCTTCGCGGAAAGGAGTAACATCCGGCTCAATGACCGTCATGCCCTCGTCCTGAAGCGCTTCCAGATAGAACTCATCAAGTTCACGCTCCTGCTCTGATCCGTATTGACGAGCTACGTCGATCGCCTCTTCGATCAGCGCTTGATCTTCCTCTTCTAGACCCTCCCACCAGCGAGAACTAGCCACCCAGCTCCACGGAAACTGAACGTGGCTGGTCATGATCAGGTAGTCCTGCACTTCCCATAAACGACGGGTATAGGGTGAGGAAAGCGAGTTCTCGTGGCCATCTACCTGGCCGGTCTGCATGGCGAGATAAATCTCTGGCGCTGGCACGTTGACTACCTGAGCGCCGATCTCTTCCCACACTTCCAGCCATACCGGCAGCGAAGGCAGACGCAAGCGGAAACCTTCCAGATCCGCCGGGGTGTGGATTTCCTTGTTAGCGGTCATGTGGCGGGGCCCGCGGTGCTGCAGACCAAAATACTTCAGGCCGCCCTGGTTTTCGGCTTTTTCAACCAGCGCTTGGCCGGAAGGACTCTCCATATAGGCGTCGACTTCGTCCCAGGTGGTAAAGACAAAGGGAACCGTAATGGCGTCATACTCAGGCGCATACTGTTGACGCCAGTTACCACCGGTCAGGGAGAGCTGGGTTTGGCCCAGGTTAAGCAGCTCCAACACGGCATTCTCACCGCCCAAAGAGCCCGCCAAAAAGGGACGCACTTCAAAGCGGCCGGGCGCCTGCTCTTCCAGATACTCAGCAAAGCGTTCCACCGCGGCGCTTTCCGAGCCGCCTTCACTCATGGTGTTGTTAACTTGAATTTCGATGGGGTTAGCTAAAACGAACGGGGCCGTCGTTAGCATGCCTAGGGTAGCCAGCGTGGCAAACAGTTGTTTCCGCATGGGATGACTCTCTACGGTTGTCGTTATTGGGTGTGGTTCTTGGGTAGCTCCTGTAGGCAAGAGCTTGATGTCGCTTATCTGATCTTGAAACAAGCGGACGAAGGGCTCAAATCGACGTTCAAGAAGGATGACTTCGTCAAATACGATGGCTAGAAACGCTGGTATGACGCGCATTTTGCCTGAGAAGCTTGCCGTCATACGACCAAAGATGAATACCTAGCTGCCTCCGCTGCTCTCCTTTTCGGCAGCAACGGCGCATTTATAAACGGTATGCCCCAACCATGCTTATCGAATGCATGTGCTCGCTAGCTTTCACAAAGCACGAAGCCATGGGCAGGCTTTGTCAGCTAGCTTTCGGTTGCGTTCTGGGTCAGGTGGTCAACCAGGTGTCGCGCAGTCACGTGCAGCGAGGCATATCGGCGCATGCCAATCACCAGCTCACGCTGAGCCCAAGGATCGCTAAGCGGAATACTTTTGAGCTGCAAATCGCCCAGATCGCGATAGATGGTCTGCTCGGGGAGTACGCCAACCCCCATGCCGTGGTGAATCATCCGGCAAATAGCGTCGAAGCTACGTACCTGAATGCGCATACGCAGCGCTTTGCCTGCTAGGTTGGCTTGCTCATTCAACAGCGATTGCAGCGAGGCATCCTGCTGTAAGCCAATAAAATCGAAGGCCAGCGCCTCATTAAAAGCGATGCTTTCACGCTCTGCCAGCGGGTGATCAATGGGCGTCATTAGCACGAGTCGGTCATGCCGATAGGAGAGCTGCTGGAGATCAGGCGCCGCCACATGCCCAGCGAAAATACCGATATCGGTCAGCCCGTCGCGAACGGCGGCAATGATTTCGCTACTGACCCGCTCCTGAAGATCGATCTTGATTTCAGGATAAAGCCGAGAGAACGCGCTGAGATCCTGGGGAAGAAAGGCAATAATCGCCGAGGTATTGGAGTGGATACGTACATGGCCGCGCACGCCTTCGCCGTACTCACTGAGTTCGGCGTGCAGACGCTCAATGTTATCCATAATACGTCGGGCATGGTGCAAAAACGCCTGGCCCGCAGGAGTAAGTTCCACACCACGGGGGCGGCGATACAGCAGCGTCGTGCCGACCAGCGCTTCCAGGTCACTTATTCGCTTGCTCACTGCCGCGAGTGCCAAGTGTTCTCGCTCGGCAGCGGCGGTCAGGCGGCCTTCGTCCGCCACGGAAATAAACAGCTTGAGGGTGACAAAATCGAAGCGGCGCATGACACATGACTCCCATAAGACAGGCGGATTATGCTAACGCACACCTTCGCTAATCACGAACCCATTGTTACCGATTGCCTAATTGTCGCCCTGGATCGGCTCACGCATGCTGACAATAAATGATGATAACGATAAATAGAGGAAAGCCTTAATGAATGCTCCCGAAGCCCGCCAGCTTCCGCTCCAAGGCTTGAAAGTGCTTGAGCTTGGTCAACTGATTGCGGGACCTTTCGCCACCAAACTGCTGGGTGAATTCGGCGCTGATGTGATTAAAATCGAACCGCCAGGCACCGGCGACCCACTTCGCAAATGGCGAATGATAGAGGAGGGCACCTCGCTCTGGTGGCACGTTCAGACCCGCAACAAGCGCTCGGTAGCGCTTGATTTGCGCAGTGAAGAAGGCCAAGGCTTGGTTCGCCAACTCGCCGCCGAGGCCGATGTGGTAGTGGAAAACTTCCGCCCCGGCACCTTGGACAACTGGGGGCTGGGCTGGGAAGCGCTCTCTCAGCTCAACCCACGGCTGATCATGGTGCATATTTCCGGCTACGGGCAAACGGGGCCTTACCGCGATAAGCCCGGCTTTGGGGTGATTGGCGAAGCCATGGGCGGGCTGCGTTACCTGACCGGCCAGCCAGGTGAGCCTTCGGTACGCGTGGGCGTGAGCATCGGCGACTCGCTTTCCGCCCTCTACGCTGTCATTGGTACCCTGCTGGCCCTTCAAGAACGTAACCGCAGCGGCCTGGGCCAAGAGATCGACGTCGCGCTGTATGAGTCGGTGTTTGCGATGATGGAGAGCCTGCTGCCGGAGTTCGATGCCAGCGGCCAGGTTCGCGAACCCAGCGGCAGCGCCCTGCCCGGCATTACCCCTTCCAACGCCTACCGCTGCCAGGGCGGCGATTATGTGCTGATTGCTGGCAATGGCGACAGTATCTTCAAGCGCCTGATGGGAGTGATTGGTCGTGATGATCTCGCCAACGACCCGGCGCTGGCTCATAACGATGGGCGCAGCCAGCAAGCCGAGATGATTGATGCCGCGATTCAAACGTGGACCGAAGAGCGCCCACGGGATGCCATTCTGCAAGCCCTGGACGACGCCCGCGTGCCCGCAGGCTACCCCTACACGGCCGAAGATATTGCCTTTGATCCCCACTACCTAGCGCGGGAGATGATTCAAACCTTTACCCGCCCTAACGGCAAACCGTTAAAAGTGCCCGGCGTACTGCCCAAGCTGAGCGCTACCCCAGGGCGAATCGGCGACGGCGGCCCCGCGCTTGGCCAGCACACCGACGACGTGTTGGATGAGCTGGGCATTGATCACGAAACCCGCGCAAAGCTGCGCCAAGCGGGCATTATTTAGGGAGTGTTTTTATGAATTTGGTAACACCTTGCCCCACCAAGATCGAGATCAACGAAGTTGCCCCCCGGGACGGCCTGCAGATTGAGGCGCTTTTTGTGCCTACGGAAGAGAAAATTCGCTGGATCGATGCGCTCTCCACCACTGGCCTGCGGCGAATCGAAGCAACGTCGTTTACGTCGCCTAAAGCGATTCCCAACCTGCGCGATGCCGCTGATGTGGTGACCGGCATCCAGCGTCGGGAAGGGGTCGATATCACCGTGCTGGTGCCCAATGTAAAAGGCACCGAGCGGGCGCTTGCCTGCCAGGTGGATGAAATCAATCTGGTGATGTCCGCCAGCAACAGCCATGGGCTGGCCAACCTGCGCATGACACCGGAGCAGTCGCTAGAGCAGTTCGCGGCGATTTTGGACGTCAGCAAAGATAGCGAAGTGTTTATTAACGCCTCGCTCTCCACTGCCTTTGGCTGCCCCTTTGAAAGCGAGGTGCCCGAAGCGCGGGTGCTGGAACTGGTTGAGAAACTTATCGACCTTGGCATTCAGGGCGTCACGCTCTGCGATACCACCGGTATGGCCAACCCTGCCCAGGTCAAACGCCTATGCGCAGCCGTGCTTGAGCGCTGGCCGGAAACGCCGTTCACACTTCACTTCCACAACACCCGCGGAATGGGGCTGGCCAACACCCTGGCGGCGTGGCAGGCGGGCATCACTCGCTTTGATGCTTCATTAGGTGGGCTGGGCGGCTGCCCCTTCGCCCCCGGCGCTAGCGGTAATGTATGCACCGAAGACCTAGTGCATATGTTTGAAGCCATGGGCGTCGATACCGGTGTCGATCTGGATGCACTGCTGGAAGTCGCCGCCACCCTCCCCGCCCTTATCGGTCACGATGTGCCGGGGCAGGTGGTCAAGGCCGGAAAATCGACCCGGCGTTATGCGATGCCTAATGCTCAAGCTTGAGCGTTACGCGGGTCCAATCACATGCTTCACTTCAAGGTACGCACTCACCCCCCAAGGGCCGAGTTCACGACCAATGCCGCTTCGCTTGAAGCCGCCCCAGGCGGTTTCAGGCAGCACTAACTGCTCGCTGTTGAACCAGATGCTGCCGGCTTTAAGTTGGCGGCCAATGCGCTTGGCGCGTTCTGGGTCACCGCTAATCACCGTGGCTGCCAGACCAAAGACGCTGTCGTTGGCAAGCTGAATCGCCTCGGCTTCGCTTGCCACACTGCGGCCGCAAAGCACCGGGCCGAAAATTTCCTCCTGCCACAAGCGGCTTTCCACTGGCACATCGCGATAAAGCGTGGGTGCCAGGAAGTAGCCCTGGGCGGGCAGCGTGCGGTGTTGCCCATCGCGCACGACGGTAAGACCTTCCTGTTCGGCAAGATCTAAATAGCGCTGCACGGCGTCACGCTGCTTGGCGCTGGTTAGGGGTCCTAAATCCGTGTCTTCAGCGAGCGGGTCACCCAGCGTCAGCGCATCCATACGCTCGGCAAGGGCAGCGTAGAGTGCTTCTGCTACATCCTCGTGCACCAATAAACGCGAGGTCGCGGAGCAGATCTGCCCGGCATTGAAGTAGATACCCGCCATCACCCAGTCGGCTGCCTGTTCGGGGTCGGCATCTTCCATCACCAGGATCGGCGACTTTCCGCCCAGCTCCAGAGACACGCTCGCAGTGCGTGCGGCGGCCGCCTGCATCACCGCTTCACCGACGCGGTTGCTGCCGGTAAAGGAAATTTTATCCACGCCAGGGTGGTTGGTTAGTGGCGCACCGATGCCCTCGCCGTCGCCATTGAGCAGGTTGAGCACCCCAGCAGGCAAGCCTATCTCCAGGGCAATCTCTGCCAGTACTCGCTCGGGGAGCGGTGTCACTTCTGACGGTTTGAGTACCGCAGTACAGCCCGCAGCCAACGCGGGTGCCAGCTTCCAAGCGCTGGTCACTAATGGGAAGTTCCACGGTGCAATCAGCCCCACGACGCCCACAGGGTCGTGGTAAGTGCGCGCCTCAACGCCTTCCATTTCTACGCTCACCAACTCGCCTTGGCGATCATCCAGTGCCTTGGCCTGCCCTGCGTAGTAGCGGTAGCAGGCAATCGCATCGTCCAGGTCAATCCCTGCTTCTGCTAGCGGCTTACCGTTGTTAGTTGCTGAAAGCGTGATGATCGAATCCCGACGGGCTTCCAATGCATCGGCAAACCCTTCCAGAAACTTAGCGCGAGCTGCCCCACCCAACGCCTGCCAATCAGGCTGCGCCTGCTGTGCGGCTTGTACCGCCGCATCAACGTCGGCCGCATCCCCAGCGGTGACCTGTGCGATACGCTCTTCGCGGTAGGGGTTCATCACATCAAGCAGTCGGATGCCCGCCGAGGGCACCCACTGGTTGTTGATGAATTGGTGGTCAACAACCGAAGGGAAGTCGGTCTGGGAGGTCATGGGCATAATCGTGGCTCCTTTAGAGGTCGTGTTGGCGAAGCCAATCATCGATAAGCTTTGTGAGATGCTGGCCGCTAAAGCTGGGGAAATGGCCGCCGTGCACGGTGCGGACAGGCAGGTTGCGCAGCCGCCGCATACTGGCGGCGTAGTCGGTAAGATCGCTGTGCCAGAGGTCTTCGATGAGCGGGCCATCGTAAATCAAATCACCCGATATCAGCGTCTGGGTGGCCGCCTCCCAAAGTGCGATGCCGCCAGGGGAGTGACCAGGCGTATGAATCACTTCCCACTGCCGATTTCCCAAGTCCAGTATTTCGCCATCCTTTAGCGGGGACACCATTTGCGGCACCTGAATACGGTAGCGATCATGCGAATAAGGCTCTGGGGGTAGCGCTTCGAACATATCGTCGCTGAGAAACTGGTCGGCCAGGGTACGCGTGTTGTCGGGTGAAGCAAGGATGTCCGCCTCAGCGGCATGCACATGGCAACAGCCAAACTCGTGAGCGGCGCCGATATGGTCAAAGTGCGTGTGGCTGGCCACCGCCAGCAGGTCACGCTCGGCAAGCTGCGCCACGTGCTGGCGCAGCGGCACCGCGCCCAGACCAAAATCCACAACCATGCCGCGCTTGCTGCCCTGAACATGCCAGATATTGCAGCGATAAAACGGCTTGATCCGCGGCTCGTCGATCAGGGTGATACCGTCCGACTTGGGGGTAGTACGGTACCACTGCTGTGCACTGATGCGCTCAAGGCTCATGCGGGCACCCGCTTGGCAACCGCGATCTTGCTGACCACGAAATAGAGCGCGCCGGTGATCACGAACACCGGCAGCGAAGCGCCAAAATCCAACGGCGCGACCCAGTTCCAGTAGTAAGCCAGCAATGCACCCACGCCATAACTGCCTAACGCCAGCCAGTTAAACGCTGGCAGCTTATGCTCATCTTGAATGAGCTGTGACGACGTGTAGCGCTCCCGGCCCAACATGTAGTAATCAACGATCATCAGCGAAAATGCTGGAATAAAGACGCTGCCAATAATTAATAAAAAGGTCTGGAACTGATCAAGAATACCGGGGATGAGCGCACCCATGACCGAAACCACACCAATGATTAATGCGGGTTTCCAAAACGGTACTTTAGGGCGCACGCTCATGAATGAAAGCGTCGCGCTATAGACACACATCACGTTGGTGGTCAGCACCGAGAAGAAAATCACCAGGGCGGCGGGCAGGCCGAAACCGAAGCCGCTGAGCAGGGTCGTCGGGTCGTAGGTGGGCTCCATGCCCACGCTGATCGAAAGCGCTGACACCGTAGCGCCCAGACCCATCGCTACCAGCGTTGCCACCACGTAACCGCCCCAGGTGCCCACAACGGCAGCTTTTAGCGATCGGCAATGGCGATTGTAGTCCGCGGCCAATGGAATCCAGGAAAAAGCCGTGGCGACCACGATATCGAATATCACGCCACCGCCCAACACGCCTTCGGGCTCCAGCTGGGTGATGCTCGGCAGATCGTAATGCCGATTGAGCGCGAACAGCACCACCGCCGAGAGCACCAGCATCAGCAGTGCTGCTATCTTCTCGACTTTCTCGATCCCCAGGTGACCACGCAGGGCAATCAGCACCACCAGTGATTCACAGATAACCGTGAAGAGCGCCACATTGGAGTAACCGGTCAGGCTTTCCACGGCGTAGTCCAGACTCATGCCTGCTAGCAGCGCCTGAATCCAGCTCCAGGCAATCAGGGCTAATAAATTCACCCAGGCGGGGAAATTAGCGCCTTTTCTGCCGAAGGTGCCCCGCGCCAGTACCATCGTGGTCATGCCGGTTTGCTGACCCATCACCCCGATCAATACCAACGGAATGATGCCGATCGCCGAACCAATCAAGATCAGCAGCATGGCATGCTGGAAGGTCAGGTCAGGGACTAAAAACATGCCGGTCAGGATGGTGGTCACCACCACGTTGGCGCCGAGCCACAGCGCAAAGGTTCCCGGCAGCCCAAGGCTGTGTTCAACGTCGTCGGCTGACAGGGTGTCCTGGCCGAGCACATGATTATTCTTCATTGTTATCTCCTGGTAACATCAGGTTTTTCTGCCAGGCAGCGGCGTCAATTTCGATCAGTAGAGGGCCGTTCGCTTCACGGTTGGCGAGCGCCTTGGCAAGCTCGACGGGGCTTTCTACCAGTAAGCCGGGACAGCCAAAGCCTTCGGCCAAGGTGAGGAAGTTGGGTGCTTGAATATCCACGCCCAGGCGCGCCACGCCGTTGGCATCCATATAGCGACGAATCTCTTCGTAACCGGCGTTGTGCCAGAGCACGATCACTACGGGCAGGCGCTCTTCTACGGCCGTTGCCATTTCCGAGAGCGTAAACATCACCCCGCCATCGCCCACCAGTGCCACCACAGGCAAATCAGGCCGAGCCAACTGAGCTCCCAATGCCGCCGGAAGCCCATAGCCCAGCGTGCCGTAACCGGTTGAGGCATTGAAATAGCGCCTGGGCGCGGGCTGACTGACCAAGTGGTTACCGGCATATACCGGTGCGGTGGAGTCGCCCACCAGAATGGCCTCGGGCAGAGAGTCAGCCAACGTTTTATAAAGCGGTACAAAGTCGGCAAAGGCAGAGTCGTTGACCAAATTAAGCGCACCCAACGCTGCGGCGGTTCGCTCAATGCCTTGACGCTTCAGCAGCTCGGGGAAGTGGCCAGACAGAAGCTCCAAGCTGCGCCCGGCGTCACCCACCAGTCCAAGCGTGGTGCGCTGGTTGCGCACCAGTTGCTCTGGATCGATGTCGATACGAATCAGCGTGCCGTTGAGGCGAAAGCCGCCGTCAAAAACGACGTCATAATCGGTCTCACCTAGCTCGGTGCCGACGGCCAGAATCACATCGGCATTGGCCGACAGCTCGCGCACTGCGGGCAGCGCGGCATTGGCACCTAAATCCAGCGGGTGGTCACGGCCTAGCAGCCCTTTGGCGTTAATGGTCGTTACCGTGGGAGCATCGAGCTTTTCGACCAAGGCTCGCGCTGCTTCTGGCGCTGAAACGCAGCCTCCGCCCAATAGCACCAGGGGCTGCTTCGCCGCTTGTAGTAAGCGTGCAGCCTCGGCCAAGCCTTCTGGATCAGGCGCCGCGCGGTAAAGCGTGGGCGCTTGCCAACTGGCCGGCACATCCACCGGGGCATTAAACAGATCGATGGGGATTTCGATATGCACCGGGCCTGGGCGCGCCCCATTGAAGATGGCAAAGGCACGCGCCAGCACGTCGGGTAGCGTATTGGCGTCCAGCAGCGTGTGGCTAAACCGCGCCACACCGCTGATCATCTGCTGTTGGCTGGGCAGCTCGTGCAGCCGCCCTTGACCTAAGCCCAAGGTATCGCGGCGGTTCACACTGGAGATCACCAGCATGGGAATGGAGTCCGCCAGGGCTTGGCCCATGGCGGTGGCAATGTTGGTCATGCCCGGTCCGGTAATAATCAGGCACACTCCCGGCTGCCCGCTGGCCCGGGCATAGCCATCGGCCATAAACCCCGCGCCCTGCTCATGGCGTGGCGTAACGTGCCTCACATCGCTGCCTTCCAGCCCGCGATAAAGCTCTACCGTATGGACACCGGGGATGCCGAACAGGGCGTTTACCCCGTAAGTATCCCGCAGTAGCCGAATGAGTAGCTCGGCACAGGTTATATCTGGTTGTTTGCGTGTTGCTTCAACGTTCATTTCTGGCCCCTTAGAAGAAAAACGTATGGGCCATAAAGGCGATGATCGGCAGCGTAATCGCGGTACGCAGTAAGAAGATGGCGACCAGCTCCCAGAACTTGATGGGAATTTTCGACTTGAGCAGCAGCGCGCCGATTTCCGACATGTAGATCAGTTGAGTGAGCGACAGGCAGGCAATCACAAAGCGGGTGAGTTCGCTTTCAATATTGGTCGCCAGCACCGCAGGCAGGAACATATCAGCAAAGCCCACCAGCGTGGCAGGCGCTGCCGCTTCTGCTTCAGGAATCCGCAGCAGTTCCAGCACCGGCACCATCGGGTAAGAGAGCCACGTAAACAGCGGGGTAAATTCCGCCAGAATTAGCGCCACCGTGCCAATAGCAAACACCAAGGGAAGCAGGCCAAGGAAAATATCCATCACGTTGAGCAGCGCCAAACGCACCAGCTCACGGGGCCCAGGAGCTCCAGCGGCGCGATTGGTGGCCTGAATCAAGCTGTAACGGAACAGACCCACTTTCTCCGTCCGTTCTTCATTCAGTTGGCAGCCCACCGGTTCGTAATAGTCATTGGATTTGCGCGACAGGGGCGGCAGGCGCGGCACTATCACCGCCGCGATCAACCCGGAGACCACCACCGTGAAGTAGAACTGCACAAATAGGTGGTTGATATCGACAAAGCTGGTAACGAGCAGCGCAAACGCAATCGACACCACGGAGAAGTTGGTGGCAATGACCGAAGCTTCACGACCATTATAATAACCCTGCTCATACTGCTGCGTGGTGATAAGTACGCCGACGGTGCCCGAGCCCATCCATGAGGCGGTGGCATCGATAGCGCTGCGTCCCGGCAAGTTAAAAATCACCCGAAACGGCTTACGTACCATACTGCCGATGAACTCCATAAATCCGAACTCGACCAAAAACGGCAGCAGCAGTGCGGCAAAGAAGAAGAACGTTAATAGTACTGGCGCCAGATCATTGAGCATCACGCCACCGGTAAAAGAAGCGGTCACGAACTCAGGCCCGAACTGGAAATAGGTCATCACGGCAAACAGCGCGCCTAAACCACGCATCGCAAGCCACACCGGCCCGACATGAAACATTTCGTGCAGCATGCCTTTTTTGGCCCAGGCGGGGGTAGCTAACTTGGCGTAAATCGTCGCTACCACCGACAGGCAGAGCACAACGACGGCAATGGCTGGCAGCGCCGAACCTAGCAAGGCTTGCAAGCTATCGGCCATGAGCCCCATGCCGATGTTAATGGTATCGCCCACTTGAAAAGGGACGAGAAACAGCAGCACCCCAATTAGCGAGGGAATGATAAATTTCAGTAAGTGCGCGCGGGGTATCGGTGCCGACGAGGTCGGCTGTTCCGATTTAACGTTGCTATACGACATAGGGTTCACCCATTGGAAGTGATTATTGGAGGTGGACTGGCGGCGTGGCTAGGTCAGTACTTTTTTATTTAGTCACTATTTCTTTGATAGCTATTTGGTCGACGTCACTCGCTATGTTTAACGCCCGGCAGTACGCAGAGCATTTCATACAGCAGCGTGGCGCCCATTAATGCAGTGTTACCACTGGGGTCGTAAGGCGGGGATACTTCCACCAGGTCGCCGCCGACAATATTGAGCCCAGCGGCACCGCGAACCAGCTCCAACCCTTGGCTAGAGGTCAATCCTCCCATCTCTACCGTGCCGGTACCGGGAGCAACAGAGGGATCCAAGCCGTCGATGTCGAAACTGATGTACACCGGGATATCGCCCATCTGCTCGCGTACTTCCTGCATTAATGGCGCTAGCGAGCGGTACCAGCACTCTTCTGCAGGCACGACGCGGAAACCTTGATCACGGCACCAGTCAAAATCTTCAGCGGCGTAGCCGGTACCGCGCAGACCGATTTGTACTACCTTGCCGTGGGCTAATAAGCCCTCCTCCTGGGCACGACGAAACGGCGTGCCGTGGGCAATTGGCTCACCGAACATGTGCTCGTTCACATCGGCGTGGGCATCGATATGAATCAATCCCACTGGGCCGTGCTTTTTGGCCATGGCGCGAAGAATCGGCAGCGTCAGGGTGTGCTCTCCGCCTAGGGTCAACGGAATGCAGTTATGTTTCAGCACCTCATCGTAGAAGGCGGTAATGATGTCGACGCTTTTCGGCAGGTGGAACGTATTGATGGGTACGTCGCCGATATCTGCCACCTGCAGGCTTTCAAAGGGCGCGGCGCGTGTCGCCATGTTGTAAGGGCGCAGCATGCGCGACTCGTCACGAATCTGGCGCGGCCCAAGCCGCGTGCCGGGGCGGTTCGAGGTGCCAATATCCATGGGTATGCCAATAAACGCCGCATCTAAACCTTCGGCGGTGTCTTGGGTAGGCAAGCGCATCATGGTGGCGGGGCCTGCAAAGCGTGGCATGGTGTTGCCGCCCAACGGCTGGTTGAACTCCGACATACACATCTCCTTGGATTTGTTGTGACGCTTTAGTGTGCTCTAAGCATCTTTGCTAACTTTCAGCCTTAACTATTTCCTCTAGGTATTGCATAGATCATGCCAAGTCGTAGATGCCTGTAAAGAGGTGGGAATACCGCCCAAACGATGCAAAAATGAATCAATCTGACGTTCAATCAATTCATTTTTGAATCAAAGATTCAAAAATGAATTATTTAGAGGAGTCGACTGCAGTGAGTGAAATAGACAGACGTGTGCTGCAAACGATTGTTGAGACCGCTAACGATCACTTCTTTATCGTCAGTGGCGATGGGCAAATAGTCGACATCAGCCCAGGGGCTGAGGCGGTTTACGGTGTATCGCGAGAAGAACTGCTTTCCAGCAGTGTGCAGCAACTGCAAGCGGCCGGAGTGCTCAAACCTTCCATCACCATGGAAGTGATGCGCACCCGCCGACCTGCGCAGCTTATGCAGGTCACCGGAACTGGCCGCCGGGTGATTGCCGAAGCCTACCCGGTGTTCGTCGACGGTAAACTGGAACGCATTATCAGCCGCTCGCGGGATTTAACCGATTTGCAGCTATTGCAGGACGAATATGCGCTGCTGCAAAAACGCTTTAGCGAACACCTAAAGCGCAGTCAGGCAGCGCCAGACGCGGAAGAGCAGGCGTTGGATGACGCCCTGGACAATTTGCAGGTGCGCAGCAGCGTAATGCGCGAAATTGCGCTACTGCTTAAGCGGGTCGCCCCTTCGGATGCCAATGTGCTGATGCTGGGTGAATCAGGTGTGGGTAAAACTGCCTTCGCCAAACAGCTACACCGCTGGAGTCAGCGCTGTGGCGGCCCCTTTATTGACGTTAACTGCGCGGCGATTCCAGAGAATCTGTTTGAGTCCGAAATGTTTGGCTACCAGCCCGGCGCTTTCAGCGGTGCCGCCCGGCAGGGCAAAGCCGGGCTGTTAGAGCAGGCCGAGGGCGGCACGCTATTTTTGGATGAAATCGGCGAGCTGCCGCTGCTAATGCAAACCAAACTGCTCAAGGTAATCCAGGACGGAAGTTTGACCCGACTGGGTGACACTCGCTCTCGCAAGGTCAATTTTCGCTTGGTTGTGGCGACCAATCAGGATTTGGGCAAGCAAGTAGAGGCCGGGCTTTTCCGTCTGGATCTTTACTACCGCCTCAACGTAATACCCGTGACCTTGCCGCCGCTGCGTGACCGCCGGGAGGATATCCCCGACCTGGTTGAAGCGTGTTTAAACCGGCTGAACCAGCGCTATGGGCGGCAGAAAATCCTCGACACCCGCGTTTGGTCGACCCTGATGGGCAGCGAATGGCCGGGGAATGTCCGAGAGCTGGAAAATTGGCTAGAAAGAGCTTGGCTTTCCAGTCCCACCGATCAAATAGAGGTGCCCGCCGCACTCCCTCACGCCGAGCAGCACCCAACCAACTTGCCAAGTGTTCCGCCAGCATCGTCGACAGTAGCACTCGAGCCCCAGGAAACTCTCAAGCAGTACCTAGCGCGGCTGGAGCGAGAAACGCTTGAAATGCTATGCCATAAGCTCCCAAGCACCTACGCCATTGCCGAGCGTCTGGGCATCAGCCAATCCAGCGTGGTGCGCAGGCTGCAGCGTTATGGCATTAAAGTCGCCAAGTGATTTTCTGCTTGACACAACTGCTGTCATCAACCATCCATGTAAGTGTCATGAAACGGCAACACCTTCAACACAAGCTGAACCAATAACAACCAACAGCCGGTGATGTGTGTGCTATGTCCAACCAATCACGAATACGTTTAGAGGGCGTCACTAAACGCTGGGGCGCCTCTGCGGCTGTGGATGGTATTTCGTTTGATGTTACCCCAGGGCAGTTTGTCATTCTGCTCGGCCCTTCAGGCTGCGGTAAATCCACCACGCTACGCATGATTGCAGGCTTGGAAGAAGCCAGCGACGGCCAAATTCATATTGGCGAACGCGACGTCACGCGCCTGCCGCCCGGCGACCGTGGACTAAGCATGGTGTTTCAATCCTACGCATTGTTTCCGCACTTAAGCGTTGCCGACAATATCGTGTTTGGCCTGCGCAGCCGCAAGGTACCCAAAGATGAACAGCGCCAGCGGCTAGCCAAGGTCGCTGAACTGGTCGATTTAACCGATTACCTAAACCGCAAACCTGCCCAACTTTCCGGTGGCCAACGCCAGCGGGTGGCTTTGGCGCGCTCGGTGATCTCCGAACACCCGATCTGCTTGATGGACGAGCCACTCTCGAACCTGGACGCCCGGCTGCGTAGCGATATGCGCCGGGAAATAAAAGCATTACAGAGCCGCCTGAACATGACGGTGATTTACGTCACCCACGACCAGGTGGAAGCCATGAGCATGGGTGATCGTGTAATTCTGATGCAGCACGGCAAAATCGTGCAGGACGGCACCCCGGACGAGCTCTATAACCGCCCCGCTAGCGCCTTTGCCGCCAGCTTTATTGGCAGCCCCGCCATGAATCTGCTGCCATTAGTGGCCGGTGAGAATGGCGCCGTTATCGAAGGTGAAGCAAGTACCCCCGTAGCCCCCTTGGAGGCCGCTGGTGGGCACTTGGGCATCCGCCCGGAAGATGTCGAGCTGCGAATCGCACCCGGTTCCGGCGTACCCGCTAACGTATTAAGTGAAGAGTATCTGGGAGCGGACACCATTGCTTATGTCGCGGTGGGGTCGCACACCCTACGCGTGCGGCTTAGCGGCAAGCAGGCACTGACAGGCCAGCCATGCAGCCTCTATTGGACGTCACAGAACACACACCTTTTCGATGCCGAAGGCCTGCGGCGGGATGACCTGACGCCGACCCCCTTACCCAGCTCATCTCGAAGCATTCCTCGTCCACCGGCGGTGGGCTCTTTCCAACACTGATAGCAGTATTGATACTTGCGGAGTCTCTTATGCGTTTGCGTACCCCTTTTGCAATGACCGCCCTGGCAGCGGGCTTGTTAAGCGCCGCCCAGGTAAACGCGGATAGCGTCGATCTGACCATGTACTACCCGGTCGCGGTGGGCGGTGCACTCACCGACGTCGTTGATAACCTGGTGGAAGAGTTTGAAAGCGAACACCCCGATATCAATGTGGAAGCGATCTACGCCGGTAACTACGACGACACCCGCGTGCGAGCCATGTCGGCAATGGAAGCGGGTGATACGCCCCAGCTGTCGGTCATGTTCTCCATTGACCTGTACGAGTTGATTGAGCAGAACGCCATCGTCGCCTTTGACGACCTGGTTGAAACCGATGAAGAGCGCGAATGGCTTGATGGCTTCTACCCTGGGCTGATGGAAAATGGCCAACTGGATGGTAAAACCTACGGCATTCCCTTCCAGCGCTCCACCATTGTACTGTTCTGGAACAAAGACGCCTTTGAAGCCGCCGGCCTAGACCCCGAAACACCCCCAGAAAACTGGGAAGAGATGGCCGAGATGGCCGCGACCGTGCGCGAAGCCTCCAATGGCGAGCAGTGGGGCGTGATGGTGCCGTCGACTGGCTACCCCTATTGGATGTTCCAGGCCTTTGCCTTTCAGAACGGCCACCGGCTAATGAGCGAAGATGGCACCGAGGTCTACTTTGACGACCCCGCAGCGGTTGAAGCGCTGGAGTACTGGGTGTCACTGGCCACCG
The DNA here is from genome assembly GCF_029854215.1 of Halomonas alkaliantarctica. Lineage (NCBI taxonomy): Bacteria > Pseudomonadati > Pseudomonadota > Gammaproteobacteria > Oceanospirillales > Halomonadaceae > Vreelandella > Vreelandella neptunia. The sequence goes on from NZ_CP122961.1 coordinate 3,668,497, forward strand.
AGCATAACGCCATGCCCGACGGCACCATCGAGTGGGGCACCCTGCGCCAGAACTTCCTGGAAGAGTCCACGGCAATGATGTGGCACACCACGGGCAACCTGACCGCCGTACGCAGCGAAGCCAATTTTGATTTTGGCGTCGCCATGCTGCCTATGAAAACCCAGCGCGGTAGCCCCACCGGCGGCGGCAACTTCTACATTTTTGAAGATGCGACGGAAGAAGAACAGCGCGCGGCGATGACCTTTATTCGCTGGATGACCGCTCCCGAGCGAGCCGCTGCCTGGTCGATTGAGACTGGCTACATGGGCGTTAGCCCCGCCGCTTACGAAACCGACGCGCTACAAGGCTATGTGGAAGAGTTCCCACCCGCCGCGGTCGCCCGCGACCAGCTTGAACACGGCACGGCGGAGCTTTCCACCTATCAAGGTGGCCGCATTCGCCGCGCCTTGGATAACGCCGTACAAGCGGCGCTGACCGGCCAAATGACGCCGCAAGAAGCGCTTAGCCAGGCGCAGCAAGAGGCCGACAGCGTGCTTCGCCGCTACGCACGCTAATCGTTAGGCATTTTACTGTTCGCCGGGGCATGCCCCGGCTTCTCCAACGTGCGGTACGTCTCTATGTCATTCACCAATCACCGCAAAATGCAGCTCTACGGCTCGCTTCTGCTGCTGCCAGCTGCGCTACTACTGACGACGTTTGCTTATTTACCGACCGTGACAACGGTCATTAATAGCCTGTTTTTGCCCGGCTTTCGCGGTGCACCCACTGAATTCGTAGGCCTTGAAAATTATCAGGTGTTGTTCGATGACCCGACATTTTGGCAGGTAGCCCGCAATAACCTGCTCTACGCACTGGGCACCATTCCCACCTCTATCGCGCTGGCATTGGGTATGGCGCTGTTCGTCAATGGCAAGCTTCGCGGGCGCGGCTTTGTGCGCATGGCTTACTTTACGCCGACGATTCTACCCATGATCGCCGCGGCCAATATCTGGATGTTTTTCTACGCCCCGCAGATTGGCCTGTTCAATAGCTTGCTCGGCATGCTGGGGTTTTCAGGGGTGAACTGGCTGGGCGATCCAAGCGTTGCGTTAAGCTCGGTGATCGTAATGTCGGTGTGGAAAGAAGCCGGCTTTTTCATGATCTTCTATCTGGCCGCGCTACAGAGTATGCCACCCGAGTTGAAAGAGGCGGCTGACTTAGAAGGCACTAGCCGCTGGAGCTTCTTTTGGCGCGTCACTTTTCCTCTCCTCATGCCCACCACGCTGTTTGTGCTGATCAATGCGCTGATTAACTCGGTGCGGGTCGTGGATCACCTGTTTATCTTGACCAAGGGCGGGCCCAACAACGCCACCAACCTGCTGCTTTACTACGTCTACGAGAATGCGTTTTCGTTCTTTGACCGCACCACGGCGGCGACCATTACGGTGGTTATCCTGCTGGTGCTTGCGGTAGTGGCCACGCTGAAGTTCACGATTTTAGATCGCAGGACGCACTATCAATGAATACGACCACTGTCTATGCGCCCCGCGCCCGCTTCTTCTCAATTCCAGCGCTGGAAACCGTGGCTGCGTGGCTACTGGCGATTATCTGGATTTTCCCGCTGCTGTACGCCTTTTGGGCCGCCTTCCACCCCAGCGAGTTTATGGTGAACTTTGAGCTCTTCGCCCCGCTGACGCTGGAGAACTTCACTAACGCCTGGTCTCAAGCGCCCTTTGCCCGCTACTACCTGAACACCTTTGCGCTGGTGACAGGGGTGGTGATCGGTCAGTTTGTGGTCTGTACCCTGGCGGCGTTTGCCTTTGCGCGCTTCCCGATTCCCGGCAAGAACGTTCTGTTTATGCTGGTGCTGATTCAGCTATTTGTGTTCCCCGAAGTGCTGATTGTCGAGAACTACCGCATCGCCAGCGAGCTGGGGCTGATCAACACCATCACCGGGATTGGTCTGCCCTATGTGGCCAGCGCCTTGGGTATTTTTCTGCTCCGCCAAACGTTCAAAACCATCCCCCGTGAGCTGGAAGACGCTGCCCGCATCGAAGGCTGCAACTGGCTGGAAATTCTGTGGAAGGTGTACGTACCGCTAGCCAAGCCCACTTATCTGGCTTACGGGCTGGTCTCGATTAGCCACCACTGGAACAACTTTATCTGGCCGTTAGTGGTCACCAACTCAGTAGAGAGCCGCCCGCTCACGGTGGGCTTAGGCGTTTTTTCCGCGCCCGAAACCGGCGTTAACTGGGCCACCGTCAGCGCCGCAACACTGCTCAGCATCGCCCCACTGCTGGTCGCCTTCCTGCTATTCCAGCGCCAGTTCGTTCAGTCGTTTTTACGGGCGGGGATTCGCTAGGCAGACGCCCCTCGGGTTTTTCGTGCGACAATTCGCCCTCAAGTACGCGACAAGGAGAGCATTGATGCACGGCGACCCTCACCCGGCAGCCCTCAAGGTACTGCAGGAGGTATTTGGCTACGACAGCTTTCGCGGCCCGCAACAGGCCATCATCGAGCATGTAATGGCCGGTGGCGATGCGCTGGTGCTGATGCCCACCGGCGGTGGCAAGTCGCTGTGCTATCAGATCCCTGCGCTGCTGCGAGAAGGCACCGCGATTGTGGTCTCGCCGCTGATCGCGCTAATGCAGGATCAGGTGGCAGCGCTTCAGCAGAACGGGGTCAGAGCGGCTTACCTGAATTCCAGCCTCGATTATCACGAGGCGGTCGAGATAGAAAATCGCCTGCGAGGGGGGCAGCTGGATCTGTTATATGTCGCGCCCGAACGACTGGCCACGTCGCGTATGCAGATGCTGCTAGAGCAGACCAAGATTGCACTGTTCGCCATTGATGAAGCCCACTGCGTCTCCCAGTGGGGCCACGATTTTCGCCCGGAGTATCGCCAGCTTTCCCAGCTACACCAGCGCTTTTCTCAGGTGCCGCGCATCGCCCTGACCGCCACCGCCGATGTGCCCACCCGGCACGACATCATGGAGCATCTGCAGCTTCAGGAGGCGGCGCTTTACAACAGCGGCTTTGACCGGCCCAACATTCGCTACCATATCGCTGAAAATCAGGGCAACGCCAAGGAGCAGCTGCTGCGCTTTATCCGCGAGCATCACAACGGCGAGGCGGGTATCGTCTACTGCCTTTCCCGGCGCAAGGTGGAGGAGACCGCCGCTTGGCTGGAACGCCAGGGGCTGACGGCTCTGCCCTACCACGCAGGGCTTCCCCCCGAGCAGCGCCAGCACCACCAGACCCGCTTTCTAGGTGAAGATGGTGTGGTCGTCGTGGCGACCATTGCCTTCGGCATGGGCATCGACAAGCCGGACGTACGCTTTGTCGCCCACCTCAACCTGCCCAAGAGCATCGAAGCCTACTACCAGGAGACCGGCCGCGCCGGGCGTGACGGCCTGCCCGCCGATGCCTGGATGGCCTATGGGTTACAGGACGTGATCACGCTGCGCCAGATGCAGCAGGACTCCAGCGCTGCTGACCAGCAAAAGCGCATCGAACAGCAGAAGCTAGATGCCATGCTGGGGCTGTGCGAGATCATCAGCTGCCGCCGACAGGCGCTGTTGCACTATTTTGGCGATCAACTGGACGCCCCCTGCGGCAACTGCGACAACTGCCTGACCCCACCCGAGACCTGGGAAGCTACCGTGGCGGCGCAAAAAGCGCTCTCTTGCGTCTACCGCACAGAACAGCGCTTCGGCGTGACCTACCTCGTGGACGTGCTGCTAGGCAAAAGTAACGAGCGCATCAACCGCTTTGGCCACGACCGCCTCAGCACCTTCGGCATTGGTAAAGATCTCGCGACCAGCGAATGGAAAGCGCTCTTTCGCCAACTGATTGCCAGCGGCTTTTTAAGCGTGGATATGGAGGGCCACGGTGGCATCAAGCTCACTGCCAGTGCCAAGCCGGTGCTGCGCGGCGAGCAGACCCTCACTCTACGCAAGCCAAGCAACAAACCCAGCAAAGCCAAAACTGCCCGACGGGGAAGCAGCGGCGCCTCTGCGCCCCAGGGCCACGGCCCGCTTTGGGAAGCCCTGCGACAGCACCGCCGGGAACTGGCCGAAGCCCAGGGCGTGCCTGCCTATGTGATCTTCCACGACGCCACCCTGGCCGAACTGGTCGAGCAGAAACCCCAAAGCCTAGCGGCACTAGGCGCGATCTCCGGCATCGGCGCGCGCAAGCTGGCGGATTACGGCGAAGGCTTTCTGAACGTCATTCTGACGCATCAGGAAACCGAGCAAAACAGTTAAACCAGCGTCCGCCATGGCTTTACTGATAGGCGCTATCTGAGCCACCAGTTGCGTCATCTTCGGTTGAATCATCGGCGGGATTAGTCATCCAGATACGATTGCGGCCCAAGCGCTTGGCTTGGTAAAGCGCCTGATCGGCATGAGAGAGTATATCGTCAGCGGTCATTCCCATTGCCGGTGGTAACACCGCCACGCCTACGCTGACCGTGACGACCGCCCCGGACGAGAGGCCGGCATTGGCTATCTGCAGGGCTTCGATGCAGCAACGGATACGCTCGGCTGCGGGTTCGGCGGCCTCCGGCGACGCCTCTGCCATAAGCACCACGAATTCCTCGCCGCCAAAGCGGACGACAAGATCGGCGCTGCGGCTATGCAGTCGCATGGCATTGGCCACCTGACGCAAACAGTCGTCGCCCTGAGGATGCCCATAGTGATCGTTATAGGCCTTGAAGTGGTCGATATCGATCACCATCAGCCCTATCCATGTGTTTTTTTCAACGGCCTCACGCCAGCGAGTCGCAAATTCCACATCGAACTGCCGGCGGTTGGCAAGGTTCGTCAGCGGGTCGGTCAACGACAGCTGGGAGAGCACTTCATTGTCTTTCAGATAGTTACCGGTCCGTAATTTTTCCCGCAACACATGTAAATACGAGAGTCGCTCGCTACGCTCGAGACGGTAGTTAGCCACCAGAGTGAAAACCGCATTGGCGAGAAGGGTAAAGATGGCCAGCCGTTTGGCTTCCGTCGGCATGGGGTCGTAGGTCACCACAAACGCCGAGGCGATCAGAATGCTAAGCGCAGAAGACACCAGCGCATAGCCGAAACGCAACGGATACACGATATTGCCCACCACCAGGATAAGCCCAAACGAGAACACATCCAGATATGAATAGGGCGCGGTGGAAGACGCGAAAATCACGCAGGAAATAACCGTGGCGCAAATTACCGTACTGGCCATTAGGATTTCGCGAACGGGCGGTGACACTCCTCGATACACCCACCACAGGATAGACAGCCCGACGGGCAGCATTACACCCGCTCGCAACGCCACCGCGGTGGTAAACGCATCGGGACGAAAGCTGAAATCGTTGACCAGAAACAGGCTGTAGATGAGCGCCGATATCAGCCCTGCCGCCACCATGTTACGGCTGCGCTGACGCTGCGTATCGGCCTCGAAATGTGCTTCTACATGATTGGCAAAGCGTAACCGCCAGGGACCTCTGCCAAGCTCGTCTTCGACGTCTTTGAGCAACGCGTCATTGACCATGCCCTACCCCTATGACCCAATCAGCTCGCCTTTCGCTTCAATGCCGCGTAGTGGGCAGACGACTTTACTTTGAAGACGGCTATAAACTGTCACGATAGCATCAAGTTATAATGAATACTCCGTTGCTGATTAAACGAAAGATCATACATTTGTATGAACCAATCATCGGCGTCCCGGCGAAGGCAAACGCCCCCACCTCACTGATCAAGTAAGCAACCGCTATGGATAAGGAGAGAAGACATGCAGCGCGAACAGGACCCCAAGACACTGGACTGGACGTTCACACTGGGACATCGGGAACTGGTGGTGCACCAACGCTATGAAGCACTGAGCATTCTGAATGATTTCATGCTGGGGATCTGGTTTACCATCGGCAGCGTCTGCTTTTTCTACGAAGGCAGCCTCAGGACGCTGGGCGTGTGGCTGTTCGTGATTGGCAGCGTGCAGTTACTGCTGCGCCCGGCGATTCGTCTGCATCGCTATATCTATTTCAAGCGGCTGCCGGACACCAATCAAGATGCCTAGTTGAAAAGACAAGCCACTCAACGTAGCTGGCTATCCTTGCTGCCGCGACGGTTGTAGCCACTATAGGCCGACTGTTTTTTATCCAGCTCACTCTGACAAGCCACACAGAGCCGAACGCCAGGAATTGCTTTACGACGCGCTTCAGGAATAGGGTCGCCACACTCTTCACAAAACTCAAGACTCTCGCCGCTGGGCAGTTGGCTACGGGCTCGCTGCACTGCATCTTCCAGCGTGCTCTCCATCTGCTCTTGCTCGGCACCATCTTTTGCCCATCCGCCGGCCATTGTCGCGCTCCTCGCTAAGGTGAAACTCCTTTTAGCATAGCAGCTAGGTGGGCGGATCGTTTTGCTCAACGTCCTCGAACACCTCGGGGTATATTCGCCTAGCCCGCACTAAGCGAATAATAGTGATGATATTGGTGACCACAATCAAGCCTTCGGCAATAGTACCGCCGATGGTGCCAATCAGCAGGTTGTTCAGCATCCATGCTAAGGCAGCCAGCCCCAGAAAAACCCGCATGGCAATGCCGCGCATTAGAAACATCCCAACGGTTCCCAGCACCATGGCCGCCACCGGCAGAAGATCCACCCAGCTTTGCCACGTGACGGCTGCGGCGACACCGCTGGCCAGCAAGACCCCCGCCATCACGGCTTTACTTCCCAGATAACGGCGGGCCAGTACAATCCGCACTATCACCAGCACTGTTAATGCAGCCGCTGTCCAGCTCTCGAAAAAGACAAACTGCAGCGCAAAGGCCACATTGGCTGAAATCAGTAACAGCAGAAGGCGATCGTCGTTTTTGCTGGCAAAGGCCATGACGCATATAACCAGGGCCACCAAGCCACAGAGCTGGCCAGCCAGGGCACTATGGCTGAACATTTCAAGCATTGAGAGAAGGCCCCTTGGCTAAGAACTGTTTAGATCTATAGGCTAACATGTCGTTGTTGTAGTTGTAGCTGTCGCTGCCACAACAACACCGCCAAGGGCACCAGCGCGACGGGGATCAACACTAGATTAAGCGTCGCCCAGCCTAAGCCGCTGACCAAGGGCCCGGCGAGCAACGCAGTGATAGCGGCGGTGCCAAAGACTAAAAACTCGTTGGCGGCCTGGGTGCGCGCTTTATCCACCGGTCGGTAGCTTTCGGTGAGCAGCCCGGTGGCGGGCAGAAAAGTAAAGTTCCAGCCCAAGCCCAGCAAAATCAGCGCCACGTTGAAACCGGCTAAACTGATACCCCACTGGGCGACCAAGGCACTGGCCACCAACAGCAGGGAGCCAGCCCCAATGACACGCTTGGCGCCGAAGCGGGTAGCCAAATGGCCAGTAAAGAACGAGGGTAAAAACATCGCTACCACGTGCCACTGGATGGTCATTGAAACGTGGTTAAAGTGGTGCCCAGCCCCCGCCATGGCGAGTGGTGTGGCGGTCATGGCCAAGTTCATCACACCGTACCCGACCATCGCCGCGCTTACTGCGAGAATAAACGCAGGTTGGCGAAGTATCTTACCCAACGGCAATGCGGTACCTTCGCCCTGGGTGCGGAAGGCGGGCGGTAGTTGCGTCAGCATCAGCACCACCAAGGCCAGCGCGTAGAGCGCGGCTAAACCCACAAAGCTGCCCAGAAACGGTACCTCGCCCAGCTCACGACTGACCCTGGCCAGCCACGGCCCGGCAAACGCGGCCAGCACACCGCCCCCCATTACCAAGCCAATCGCCCGATCACGCAGTGCTCCAGGGGCGGCCTCCACGGCTGCAAAGCGATACAGTTGACCAAAGCCAATGCCGATACCGATCAACCAGGTTGCCAGCAAAAACAGTCCGAACCTCTCGCTGATCAGCGCCTGCACGGCGACCAGCGCACCCACCAATCCCACGATATTGCCCAGTATAAAGCCTCGTTTTCGGCCCAACCTGGCCATGATTAACGAGGCGGGAATGGTGGCGCACATAAGACCCAGCCACTGGATAGCGACCGGCGCGGTCGACCATGACGCGCTTGGCGCCAAAGACGCACCAATTAACGGCGAGACGGCAATCAGTAAGACATTACCGGTAACCAGCAGCGCCTGGCAGAGTGACAATAGGGTGACGATTAAAGGCATGAAACGTTCTCCTGAATAGGATCATCAGTATGGGAAGACGCAAAGCGCTGGCGATAGACCGAAGGCGATACCCCGTAGTAGCGCTGAAACTGGCGTCGCAGCTGCTCTGCACTACCCAAACGCCATCGCTGTGCCAAGCGTTCAAGGGAGAACTGTTCACGCTCGTGGAGCAGAGCCAGGCGCGCTTGTTCAAGGCGTAACTGGGTCAGGTAAGCGCCGGGAGTGGTATTTAAGTAGCGTCTAAATAGCCGGGTTAAATGGCGCGGGGAGACCGCCATTATATCCGCCATGCTCTCAATATCGTGATCCAAGCAGGGGTCGGCGTGGAGCTGATCCAGCAAGCGGCGCAGTGGCCCCACCTCTTGTTGATGCCGCAGTATCTCGCTGAACTGCGACTGCCCACCTGGGCGCTGCAGAAACACGACGAGTTCGCGTGCCACCCGTCCGGCAAGAGCAGCACCGTGATCCGCTTCTACTAGCGACAGCGCCAAATCAATCCCCGCCGTTACTCCGGCGCTGGTGTAGCGGCCATTGCTTTCGATATACAGCGCATCGGGCTCGACGCTAAGCGCGGGGTACTCATCGGCCAGTTGCGGTGCATGGCGCCAGTGGGTAGTGACGCGGCAGCCATCCAGCAACCCTGCAGCGGCTAACAAAAAAGCCCCGGAGCAGATAGAACCAAGCCGTCTCGCCTCTGGGGCGACGTCACAAAGCACCTGCTTCACCACGGCTATTTCACGCTGCTGCATCACGCCACTGCCGCCTGCCACCAACAGCGTATCCAGGGGCAGTAAATGAGGAAGCTGATGGTAGGTGTGCGTAGCATGCACGGCTAGGCCGCCGTTGGTGGCTACCGGGCCGATGGCATCGGCGACTAGGGTTAACTGATAAAGCGGCTGGGGGCTTAACGCATTGGCGCTGGCAAACACCTGCCAGGGGCCGCTGATATCCAGCAGTTGGCAGTCGGGGTAGGCAAATAGAGCAATATGGCGAGTCACTGTCTCACTCCGCTAACGGGCTATCTAAGCATTAGAGAGAGTGTCAGCGCTGCGCCCCATGTCGGCAAGGACCATTACCCCACCGATTCGGACATCTTATAAAAAACGCTACATGCGCATCAGCCCGTCCTTTCTAACGGCGCCTCCATCCTGCGTACGCTGGAAACGAAATCACTAAAGCGCTCGCCTTGAATCAATACATGATCGCTCAGTGCTTGCTGGGCCGCCACGGGGTCGCCCCGTTCGATGGCTTCCACAATGGTTTGGTGCTCACTGAGCGAATTATTCACCCGCTGGCGAACCTGCAACTGTAGGCGTCGGTAAGGCTTTAACCGCTGCTTCAACTGACGCGCTTCGCTGGCCAAAAAGGCATTGTGGCTAGCGGTGTAGATACAGTCGTGAAACCCTTCGTTTTCGTAGTAATACTCATCGCTGTCGCCAGCCATGGCCGCCGCTTCGCAGCGCTGGTGGGCTTCGCGTAATGCAGCCAGCTCGGACTCGGTGATTCGTCGAGCCGCCAGGCGGCCGCACATGCCTTCAAGCTCGGCCATCACCTCGAACATCTCGATCAGTTGATCAATCCCCACTTTTGCAACGAAGGTACCCTTCTTCGGCGAAACGGTGACCAAGCCACTAGCCACCAATTGCTGAAAGGCTTCGCGTACCGGTGTTCGCGAAACCTGAAACTCACGACCCAAGGCTTCAGGGTCCAGGCGTTCTCCTGGCACACGACGGCCATTAATAATGTCATTCTCAAGAGAATCTCTTAATCGCTGAGCGTTTGAACGCTTAGTGCCCGTCATGTTTTACCTCCTTGGGTCGCGACTCGTCTTAGCCGTTTTAATGCTGTCATATAGTTGACATTAGCATACGCAACGCCTATTGATATATATATCAGCTCGACTGATAGATACTTATAGCCCATCCAAACACACAACAACAACTGTTGGAGACGCCACATGCAACGCTATTTAATCTCAACTGCTGCCGCCCTCGGTCTCGCCATTGCGGCTTCCCATGCTTCTGCCGATACCGTGCTACGCGCGTCGCATCAATTCCCTGGAGGCCAAGGGGATGTTCGCGACGAAATGGTGCAAATGATGGCCCGCGAAGTAGCCGATGCGGATGTAGGGCTAACCGTAGAAGTTTATCCGGGCCAATCGCTGTTCAAAGCGCGTGAACAGTGGAGCGCTATCGCTCGTGGTCGCCTCGATATCACCTCTCTACCACTGGACTACGCCAGTGGTCGGCATCCAGAGTTTTCGGCCACGCTAATGCCGGGGCTGGTACGCAACCAAGCGCATGCCCAGCGGCTGAATGACTCCGAATACATGACGATGATCAAAGAAGTCATTCGCGAAGGCGGCGCCCGCGTGCTTGCGGATGCCTGGCTCTCGGGCGGTTTTGCCTCTAGCGAGGGATGCATTACCTCCCCCGATACGGTCGAAGGTCAGATATTTCGTGCAGCCGGTCCAGCGTTTGAGGAGATGCTAGAAGCCGCTGGTGCGTCTATCGCATCAATGCCCTCTTCTGAGGTTTACACCGCCATGCAAACCGGCGTACTGGACGCCGCCAACACCTCGTCGATGTCATTTATCTCCTATCGGCTTTACGAGCAGGTCGAGTGCCTGACGGAGCCTGGCGACTTCGCGCTCTGGTACATGTACGAGCCGATTCTGATCTCGGAGCAAGTGTGGCAGGGGCTTAACGAAGAGCAGCAAGCAGCGCTGATGGAAGCCGGTGAAGCCGCCGAAGCATTCTTCGCTGAAGAAGCTGCCGCCATTGATCAGGAGATGGTCGACCTTTACGAAGAGAACGGCGTCGAGGTCGTCAGTATGAGCGAAGACGACTACAACGCCTGGCTTGATATCGCCAAGGAGACTTCCTACAAAAACTTTGCCGACAATGTTCCCAATGGCCAAGCCATTATCGATGCAGCGCTGGCCGTCGAGTAAGCAACCCATAATCGCCTAACGGCGCGGCCATTCCTCCCGGAATGGCCGCTTTCTACAGATGCTTGCTTAGCTTGGTGAAATAACCAGCTTGACGAGGGAATTATGGCACCTGCAACGACTCACAATGCCCTTGCACGCAGGGGCATCATTGGCGGCTACATTCGCGTCATGGATAAGCTCTCGCGAATTTCCGCCTATTTGGCCTGCGCCATGTTTATTGCGGGCGTATTAGTGATTTGCCAGATGGTATTTATTCGCTACTTGCTTGGAATGAGCACCAGCTGGCAAACCGAGTTCACCATCTTTTCAGTAACGGCGGCGATGTTGATGGGCAGTCCTTATGTACTGATGACCGGTGGTCACGTGGCTATCACTATTGTGCCCGATGCGCTGGGCGGTATTACCCGCACCATCATGCGTTTGATCGCTTCGCTGTTTGGGTTGGGTTTTTGTGCCGCGTTGGCGTATGCCAGCTGGATTTACGTCTTTGAGGCGCTCCATGGCGAGTGGACCACGGGTTCGGTATGGAATCCCCCACTGTGGCCAGCCTTACTGCCTATGGCCGTTGGTTCCACTCTTCTGTCGCTGCAGTATGTGGCTGAAATCCTGCGTGGGGAGAGCTAAACATGGATCCCATTACCTTAGGCATTATTGTGGCCATCGCATTGATTGTGCTCATGGCCATCGGTACCCCTATCGCTTTTGCCCTGGGCGGTGTATCGCTGCTGGCACTGCTTTATGACCGTGGTCTTTCCGAGCTCACCTACTTCGGGGAAACCTTTTTTGACCGCATTGCGGAATTTGGTTTTGTCGCTATCCCGATGTTTATTCTGATGGGCGCTTCGGTGGCCTCCTCACCCACCGGGCGTGATCTGTATCGCTCGCTGGATCTATGGATGGGCAAGCTGCCCGGGGGCTTGGCGGTTTCCAATATCGGTGCCTGCTCTATCTTTGCTGCGCTCTCGGGATCATCCCCCGCCACCTGCGCGGCCATCGGCAAAATGGGCATTCCTGAAATGCGCAAGCGCGGCTACCCCGATGGCGTGGCGGCAGGCTGTATTGCCGCAGGCGGTACTCTAGGCATTCTGATTCCGCCGTCGGTCACCATGATTATTTACGGCATTTCCACAGAAACCTCTATTGGTCGGCTGTTTATCGCCGGGCTGGTGCCGGGCTTTATGCTCGCAGGCCTGTTTATGATCTGGACGATGATCGCCTGCAAGATGGCCGGTGGCTATAACAACCCGATGGCGGAGTCCGTCGAACGGCTAAAAGAGAACGTTAAGCAAAATGTTGATAGCAACCTAAAAGCATTAGTGCGGGTACTCCCCTTTCTGGGCGTGGTCGCGGGCATTCTGTTTGCCCTTTATGGCGGAGTGGCAACGCCTTCCGAGGCGGCGGGCGTTGGCGCCTTTCTATGCTTGGCGCTAGCGATCGTTATCTACCGCATGTGGCAGTTGGGGCCTATCAAGCTGATCATGCGCGACTCGCTGCGCGAAAGTGTGATGATCATGCTGGTCATCGCCACCGCTGAAGTGTTCGCCTATGCGCTCTCTTCCATGTTTATCACCCAAACCGTGGCGGGCGCGATTGCTGATCTGGAGATTAACCGCTGGGCGCTAATGGGGGTGATTAACCTCTTCCTGCTAGTGGCCGGTTTCTTCCTGCCGCCGGTGGCCGTGATCGTGATGACTGCGCCGATTCTGTTGCCCATCATCCTGGCGGCTAACTTCGACCCCTACTGGTTTGCGGTGATTTTGACTATCAACCTGGAAATCGGCCTGATCACACCACCGGTGGGTCTCAATCTGTTCATTATCAAAGGCATCGCGCCGGATATTTCGCTGCGCGACATTCTGATGGGGAGCTTGCCCTACGCGCTGTGCATGGTGCTGGGTATCTTGCTGCTGTGTCTCTTCCCAGGCATCGCGCTTTGGCTACCTAACTTGATCATGGGGTAAGGAGTTTGACCATGAACATGCTGTTTTTGCAGGAAGTATTTAACAACATCACCCAGCGTGATGCCTTGTTACGGCGACGCCAGCCGGAGACGTTAACGCCCGACCATGGGCAGTTGGTAAAAGCCTGCCGGAAGCTGCTGGAAAGTGATGGCGAAGCTTCAAGCATTGCGCTGGCAAGCCGCGCTTTGGCGATTTATCAGCGCCTTTCTCCGGCGGAGAAAAGCAGCTTTTTTGCTCGTCTAATGACGGACTTTGCGGCCGAGCCCGGTCCCATTGATGCGGCCTATCTGGCATATCAGGAGGTTCGCGATAACCAATCACTACAGCGCCTGTTTGAAGCCTGCGAGCCGCGTCGTCAGGAGCTCTTCCGGCGTTTAAATCTAGCCAGCGACGGTACCTATGAGCTGGTTAAAATGCGTGAAGACCTGTTGGGTTTGCTGCGCGAGCAGCCGGAACTGGCGGCCATTGACGACGACTTTGCTCACCTTTTCGGCTCCTGGTTCAATCGCGGCTTTTTGATGCTCAAGCGTATTGACTGGAACACCCCCGCTTCGATTCTAGAGAAGATCATCCGCTACGAAGCGGTACACGAGATACAGGACTGGGACGATCTGCGTCGACGGCTGGATGCACGTGATCGGCGCTGCTTCGCCTTTTTCCATCCGGCGATTGGCGACGAGCCGCTAATCTTTGTAGAGGTGGCCCTCCACAAGGGTTTACCAAGCCGAATTCAGCCCATCCTCTCTGGCGAAAGCAGCTATAGCAAAAAAGGTATTGATGAGGCCGAGGAGGCCGATACTGCGGCGTTCTTTGGTATCAGTAACTGCCAGACCGGCCTGCGCGGCATCTCCTTCGGTAATTTTTTGATCAAGCAGGTAGTGCAAGAGCTCTCCCAGGAGCTGCCGCAGTTGAAATACTTCGTCACCCTCTCGCCGGTGCCCGGCTTTGCCCAGTGGTTGCAGGAGCAGCGTAATGATGAGCAGCTTCCCGAGTCCCTGCGTCAATCGCTCAAAGGACTTGAAACACCGGGATGGCATCAAGATAAAACCCGTGAAGAGCAGCTCAAAGCCGCCATTCGCCCGTTGGCTGCCCGCTACCTGGTCGAGGAGAAGAACCGCCACGGCCTGCCGCTCAACCCGGTGGCCCGCTTTCACCTCGGTAACGGCGCCGAGCTCCACCGCATTAACTGGTTAGGCGATATCTCCGAGAAAGGTTTTAAACAAGCCGCAGGCCTGATGGTCAACTACCTCTATGTGCTGGACGATATCGAACGCAACCACGAAAACTATACCGCCAAGGCGACAGTTGCTTGCTCAAATGAGGTGCGTGACCTCGCCAAACGCGCCCGCAAGCTGGCCAAGGGAGAGACCACCAAATGAGCCATAACCTATTTGAAACCTTTGCTGCCAAAATGCACGAGCGCGCAGAGGCCGATTTCATTACCACCCGCGATGGCCGCCGCTATTGCTACACCGATGCGCTGGCCATCAGTGCGCAGCTTGCTGGCGCGCTAACCGAGTTAGGCGTTAAGCAAGGCGACCGCGTTGCCGTGCAGGTAGATAAAAGCCCTGAAGCCATTTTGCTTTACCTGGCCTGCCTGCGCATTGGCGGCGTCTACTTGCCCCTTAATACAGGCTATACCGGCGATGAGATTCGCTACTTCTTGAACGACGCCGAGCCCGCGCTGTTTGTTTGCCGCCCTAAATTACTCAACGAGGCCCAGGCGCTTGCCGCTGAAACCGGCTGCCCTGCGGTGGCTACCCTGGATAGCGCTGGTGATGGCAGTCTAATGGAAACCGCTCGCACGGCAGTGCCGCGAGAGGATATCGTGGAACTTGGCGAGCGCGATCTGGCCGCTATTCTTTACACATCCGGCACCACCGGACGCTCGAAAGGTGCCATGCTCACGCATAAGAACCTCGCCTCAAACGCTGAAACCTTGGTAACAGCCTGGCACTTTAGCGCCGATGACCGGCTGATCCATGCGCTACCGATCTTTCACACTCACGGTTTGTTCGTTGCCTGCAACGTCACCCTGATGGCGGGTGCCAGCATGCTCTTCCTGCCCAAGTTTGATGCCGATGTCATTTTTGAAGAGTTGCCCCGTGGCAGTGTGATGATGGGCGTTCCTACCTTCTATACGCGCTTGGTTCAGGATGAGCGTCTGACGACTGATGTTACCGCCAATATGCGGCTGTTCGTCTCCGGCTCTGCTCCGCTCACCGCCGAGACCCACGAAGCGTTTGAAGCCAAAACCGGTCATGCGATTCTTGAGCGCTACGGTATGACCGAAACCAATATGAACCTTTCCAACCCTTATGAAGGCGCACGGCGAGCAGGCACCGTAGGTATGCCGCTGCCCGGCGTGGAGATGCGTATTACCAATCGCGAAACCGGCGATGAAGTGCCTTTGGGTGAGATTGGCATGCTGCAGATTCGCGGCCCGAATGTGTTTATCGGCTACTGGCGAATGCCTGAAAAAACCCGCGAGGAGCTGTTAGACGACGGCTTTTTCATTACCGGCGATCTCGCCATGGTCGACGAGCAAGGCTATGTGCATATTGTAGGTCGCGACAAAGACCTTGTGATTTCCGGCGGCTACAACGTCTATCCCAAAGAGGTGGAACAAGTGATTGACGAGCTCGACCAAGTCGCTGAATCCGCGGTCATCGGCCTACCCCATCCTGACTTTGGTGAGGGGGTGACCGCTGTAGTCGTGCGCCAGCAAGGTGCCCTTGAAAATCAGCTTAATGAAGATAAGGTGATCAGCCATCTAGACGGTCGGCTAGCCAAGTATAAGCAGCCCAAACGGGTCTTCTTTGTCGATGAACTCCCCCGCAATACCATGGGCAAAGTGCAGAAAAATGAGCTTCGCAAGCAGTTTAACGATACCTATCGAAATTCTTAGTTGCCCGTCCTGCCAGCATACTCTTCTTGCCTTTTTTGCCCCGCCGCGTGCGGGGCTTTTAGCAGGGCTTTGCTGGGAAAAGGAACCATTTGCTCTCCTAAGTGTTAAGGTGAAACTACTTAACGAACGATGGAGCAAATCACCTTGACTACGCCTACCGTCACGAGCGGCATCACTGCCAGCGAACTCTATAAGTTGGTCAGCCAACCCGCCTCCACCAGCAGCGAAAATGCGACCCTTGAATGGCCCGAAGCGACCATTAGCCTGGATGAGACGAATCAGACGCTGATCTGGGAGCTCAACGACTACGGCAACTTGCCGATTACCCTCTCGCGCAGTGAAAATGAGTGGATCGCCATGTCGCCCATAGTGGCCGTGGACAGCGTCAAAAACGCCGCCGAACTTAACGACGTCTTACTGCGCCAGGGCATTTCGTTACCGCTGGCTTCCGTGGGTATTGTCGAAATCGACGGGCACGACTTTTATGTGGCTTATGGGCAACTGTTTGGCGACTCCAAACTTGAATCAATTTGTGCAGAACTGCACGCCACGGCCAGTGCGGCCATGGACGTTGCCGAACTGATACAAACGCACTTCGCCTAACGTTTACCCATTGTTCGTCTATTCTCCCAAACACCGTTATCAATTAGTGTCACCACCCAGGTGACGTATAAGCGAGATTATTTATGTTAAGCAAAATAATGACCGCCCTGCGGGGCAAAGCGACTGAAACCGGTCAAACAGTAGTAGACTCCCAGGCGCTGCGCATTTTAGATCAGGAAATCCGCGACTCGGAAAATCACCTGAGCCAGTCTAAAACCGAGCTCACCCGCTTGATGGGCCAACGCCAGTTGAACAGCAATAAAGCCGACACGCTGGAAAGCAAAATTGCCGAGTTGGAAAAAAGCGCAGAAGCTGCGCTGGATAAAGGCGAAGAAGCACTGGCGGTGGAAGTGGCAGAGCGCATGGTAGCGTTGCAGGATGACCTGGAAGCCGAGCGGGCGATTGTGAGCGAGTACGATGCCAGCATTGAAAAACTGCGCAGCGCCATTCGCGGCACCGACAACCAGCTTCGCCAGCTCAAACAGCAGGTGAGCGTGGTGAAAGCCACCGAGTCAGCGCAAAAGGCCCAATCTGCCGTAGCGTCTCGCCACTCGGGCCAGAACAGCGCGATGAGCAGCGCCATGGAATCACTCGATCGAATCAAAGAGCGTCAGCAGCTTAATTCGGCGCAAATGCAGGCCGCCGACGAGATGGCCGCTGAAGAGAGCGGTAGTTCGCTCGAAGCACGCTTGAAATCAGCGGGCATCGGCGGCACGCAGCGCAAAGCAGACGATGTGTTAGCGCGCCTGAAAGCAAAGAAAAGCGCTCCACAAGAGTAAGTTCTCTCTTCAACAAGCTCATTAGCGAGGCAGGCCATGCTTAACAACCTGAAAGCACTTTTTCGCGCTACCACGCAGAAGCAGCCTGAGCAGGCAGCGGGCCGCCCGGTAGCGGCGGGCCTGCCCATAAGCGTCAGCCAGGAAGACCTTGAGGGCCTGCGACTGGATGGGCGCGTCAATATTAAGCTGATCGGCCTGCGTGCCCATCCCGACGCGCTGTTTCGCTGGGACGACGATGCCTACCATCATATTGCCGCCGTGGGGCACGTCGATCTTGGTCAAGGAGCGCACCTGGTACGCTTCTATCTGGATAACGACACCTGGCTGCAGGCCAACATTGAGAACGGCCAGGTGCTTGAATATAAGCTGTTTGACTTTTACCGTGTTGCCCATCTCTCGGATGTCGAATTTGATAATTTGATCAACGGTGAAGATAAGCAGCCCGATAGCATCGGCGCCCAAACTGTCTCGCTCACCTCCACCACTGAGGAAGCGCGCAGTTGCACCTATCAGCGAGTATGGGGGGATGGCGACAGCCTGTGGTCGCCGCCGGTGGTTTTCGAAGAGCAGGTAATGACCACCGAGAGCGTGTCAGCCCGCCATGTGACCCACCATGCAATGCTCTATGAGCGTACCATCGAAGGCACCGAGCGCATGGAGTACCTGCTGATGAGCGCTGAAAATGATGACGAAGGCAGCTTTATGGTGGTGCACAACGTGGGGGTCGATGTAGCCTCCGTCGATATCGACGCTATGTAATCATTACCGCCGCTTTTTAAATACGTTTTATCTACTACAAAAGGAAACCGCCACCATGGTGAACTACCTGTACGGCTTGCCGTCATTTATCGCCTACCTAGTGACTGCGATTTTACTGCTCGCCGCCTTTATGTACTGCTACAGCCGCATTACTCCGCACCACGAGTGGACGTTGATTCGTGAAGGCAACGCAGCGGCTGCCTCGGCCTACGGCGGCTCCATTTTAGGCTTTACCATTCCGCTATATAGCGCGATGGCGCACTCGATCAGCTTAATCGATTTTGTGCTCTGGGGCATCGTCGCCTTTATCGTTCAATTGGCTACCTTCTTCGCGGTTAAGCTGTTTTTGCGCAAGCAGGGTGAAAGTCTGTCGCAGCACATCACCGAAGGCCACCAGGCCTACGGCATTTTAATGGCCAGCGTGGCCGTGGCAGTCGGCTTACTCAACGCCGCTTCGATGACGTGGTAAAGGAGAGCCCGCATGTCTAAACACGATCACACTCCCCATTTGCCCCGCCGCAAGCGCAGCGGACGCTTGTCATTAGCGATGATGGGCGCTAGCGCCTTTGGTCTTACCGCCTGTGGCCAGCCGCCCCAGGAAGAGCAAATCACCGAGATCGAATTCGACGAGCCGCGCAGCTTTCAGAGCGTTGAGGATTGCGTTGCTGAGAATGTCTATACCCGTAGCGCCTGCGAAGACGCTTATGAAGCTTCCCTGGAAGCGGTGCCGCGCTATAGCACCCTGGAAGAGTGCGAAGCTGAGAATGGTGAAGGCGCTTGTACCGCGCCAACCGACGAGCAGTCACAAGCGGCAACAGGTAGCACCGGTGGTAGTTGGTTTATGCCCGCCATGATGGGTTATATGGTCGGCAGCATGATGTCCAACACCAACCGTGGACGCTCCTTCGAGCGGGTCTACCAAGAGCCGGTGTACCGCAATCGTCAAAACCAGGGCAACTGGAATACGGCGACCAATCAGGCGACCCAGCGCGTTACTCAGCGTAATGATGCAATGCGCAGCTCAGTGGCGACCTCTCAGCGCCGAGGCTTTGGCTCGCGCTCTTCTGCCCGCGGCGGTTGGGGCTCATAACCCCTAGGCAAACATTACTATGCTGCGAATCGATATCCCTGAACGAAGCAACTGGAAAGCCCTGGCCCATGAGCTGGGCTTTCATTTTCATACCATCGAGGGGGAGCCTTACTGGAAAGAGGACGCCTACTACCAGTTCACCCTAGAGCAGGTAGAGCGTGACATTGAAGGGCCTACCGAGGCGGTGCATGAGATGTGCATGGAGCTGGTGGATAAGGTCTGCCACTCCAATGCGCTTATGCAGCGTTTGGCGCTGCCCGAGCATATGTGGGACATCATCCACAACTCGTGGAAGTCGGGTCAGCCGCATCTCTACGGGCGGATGGATTTTGCCTACTCTGGCGATGGCCCGGCGAAACTGCTGGAGCTCAACTACGACACCCCTACCTCGCTCTACGAAGCGGGCTTTTTTCAGTGGGTATGGCTTGAGCAAGCTATCCAGCAAGGCATCCTGCCCCGCCATGCGGATCAGTACAACTCGATTCAAGAGCGCCTGATCAATGCCATGGCGCACCTCGGCGACCGCATAGAAGCGCGCACGCTGTACTTCTCCTGCATCAAAGATAACCCCGAAGAACGTGCCACCGTGCACTACTTACAGGATGTGGCGGTGCAGGCGGGACTCAAGGCGCCGTTTATCTACACTGAAGATATTGGCCTGCGGCCCGGTGCCGAGCATTTCGTTGATCTGGATAATCAACCCATCCACGCACTTTTCAAACTCTACCCCTGGGAAGAGATGGCCGACGATGCGTTTGGCGAGTATATCCCGCAGCTAAACACTCACTGGTTTGAGCCGCCCTGGAAAGCGATCCTCTCCAACAAGGGAATTCTGCCCCTGCTATGGGAGCATTTTGAGGGCCACCCCAATCTGCTACCGGCGTTTTTCGAGGATGCCAATAGCCCGCCGCTGCCAGCAGGCTGGGTGCGCAAACCGTTTTTTTCCCGGGAAGGCAGTAACGTAGAACTGATTACTCCCGCAGGGCAACGAGAAGCTGTTGATGGCCCCTATACCGACAGCCCATGGATCCGTCAGGCCTACCACCCGATGCCACGCTTTGGTAATAACCACGCCTTAATTGGCAGTTGGGTAGTGGGTGACCGCGCCTGCGGCATGGGCATTCGTGAAGACGTTGGCCGCATCACCAAAGACTCCTCCTGCTTTGTGCCCCACGCAATTGTCTAAACATACGTACCAAATTCCGCTTATTAGCGCTGGACATTGCTCCCTAAAAAAGCTGAAATCATCCGTATTACTTTTTTGAGCAGAGGGGCATCACCCTTCACTTTTTTATCCTGAATATTACCCAACAGCATTAACACTAGGGTTTGTAAGCCTAGATGTCGTTGCGTCTTCAGGGCCACCGTTTACTTTGGAGCAACGGCGAACATGATGGCGCGCTGGAAATCCCTACCTCTACGGCTTCGGCTATTTCTCTCCTTTGGGATCGTCTTGGCGCTGGCCATGCTCCTGGCGCTCTATCTTCAAGCGCGTACTCACAGCCAAGCGCGGCTGAATAACCTGCTTAATGAAGAGCTACCGGCACAGGTCGAAGGACTGGCCGCGCATATAAACCTTAACCTTAGCCAAGATCTCGCCATTTCTGAAAGCCTAGCCAATAGCTACTTTATTGAGCAGTGGATTCGAGACGGGCTGCCTGAAGAGCGGCAAGATGACATTAACCGCTACCTTGCCCGCCTGATGGAACAGTTAGATACCGAGCTGCTGTTTATCGCTGCTCAAGCGCAGGGGCAGGGCTACTATTTTCAGCTGCGCAACGGTGAATTTCTGCAGCGTACTATCCAGCCGCCCGGTAGCGAAGACGACTGGTACTACCGTTTTACTGAAAGCGATAACACATACGAGCTGAATTTAGATAGCGACACCTTTTCTCCCGATGATGCTTTTGTGTACGTCAATTACCGCAGCGCGGTAAATGCAGCCAACGGGCGACCGCTGGTGGTCGCTGGCGCGGGTCTAGATCTCTCCCAAATGGCCAATTTGATTGCTGATTTCCGATTAGGTAACACAGGCCACGCCTCTCTGCTCAGCGCCGAAGGTGAACTGCTCATTCGGAGCGATGGGTACAGTGCTGGTGAATATAGCGTTGAAGCCGCGCCTAATGGCGAGACAGCGGCCGAGCCCTTACCCACGCAAACGCCGCAGCGCCTGCTGCGTGATGAACAGCTCCAGGTACAAGAAGTTGAGCGCGACGGCAAGACTCTTTTGATTAGCACACGTTGGCTACCCGAATTGCAGCGCTACCTGATGGTGGAGGTCGATAAAGAGACCTACCTGGCGTCCTCACGTGAGCGCTTCCTGGAGTCTAGCGGTATAGGCTTGCTCATTTTGCTCGCCGGGTTACTCGTTCTTTACCCGCTGACCGGCAGCCTCATCCGCCCGCTGATTGATTTCCAGCGCCAGTTGAAAGATATCACCCTCAGCCTGGATCTTTCGCGGCGGGTCAGCACCGACGACAAGGCCGAGCTTGGCGACTTAGCTGATCAAACAAACGAGCTCCTTGAGCGTCTCTCACGCGCTATTGCGGCGGTAGCCAAAAATGCTCTGGCACTCACCCACGTTGCCGACCGGCTGGGGAAAACCGCTGGCCTTTCGGGCGTGCACGGTAGCGATATTGATCATGAAGCAAGCCAAACCATGGCCGCCGCAGTCGAGGAGATGGCCTCTTCAGTGGCTGAGATCACCTCCACCATGGAAGAGCTCTCTACCTCGTCAACCCAAATCGCCGACCACTCTCAGTCGGTGGTCGACGTTGCCAATCAAACTCTGGAGCGCAGCCGCAAAGGCAGTTCGGCCATGCAACTGCTACAGTCAAAAATGCAGGACATCCGTAGCGACAGCGAGCAGAGTCTGACCGAGATCATGACGCTGGGGGCGAAATCCAAACAGATCAACAAGGTGATGGAATTGATCAACACCCTGGCCGCCCAGACTAAGCTGATCGCTTTCAATGCCGCCTTGGAAGCCTCTAGCGCGGGAGAGTCGGGGCGACGCTTTTCGGTCGTCGCCAGCGAGATACGCCGATTGGCTGACAGCGTAACCGACTCCACCCAAGAGATTGAAGCACATACCGATGATATTCAGACGGCCATTAATCGCTTGGTGGTCGCCTCTGAAAAAGGCGCCTCCTCAATCGAGCAGGGCGTTGAAGCAAGCATGAGTACCGCCCAGGATCTGGAGGCGCTGCTCAAGGCGGCGAGTCAAACCAGCAGCGCGGCTCAGCAAATATCGCTGTCTACTCAGCAACAAAAAACCGCCAGTAGTCAGGTGGTAATGGCGCTGCGAGATATCGATACGGCCAGTTCGCGCAATGCACACTCAGTGCGCAGTATTACCGACATCAGCCAGGACATGATCAATATGTCGGCGGAACTTAATGCGCTGGTGCAGGAGTTCACCCTAACAAATAAAGACCGCTGATAAGGATACCGGATGAGTGTAATTCGGGTAGTCATTGCCGACGACAGCCAGGTAGCCCGCGACGTGCTACGCGATATCCTCAGCCGAGACGATGATATTGAAATCGTCGGGGAAGCCACTAATGGACGCGAAGCGGTGGAACTAGCCAAGCGCCTTGCGCCGCAGCTGATCACCATGGATCTCAACATGCCGGTGATGGACGGTTTGAGCGCCATCGAAGAGATCATGCACAGCAAAGGGGTGCCCATTCTGGTGGTCAGCGACCGCTCCGATGCGCAAACGGCTTATCAAGCCTTAGAGGTGGGTGCGTTGGAAGTAATGCCGAAGCCCACGTTAGAAGGCGCAGACGCCGAGCGCCTTGTGGAGCGTGTACGCCTGTTAGCTGGTGTCGCGGTGATCACTCGCCTACGCCGACGTGTCACCACGTCACCCCCATTCATTACCTCGCCTCCCCTACCCGCTGCCCCACGGGGAGTGCCGCGAGACTTTCAGTATGTGGTCGCAATCGCTTGCTCCACCGGAGGCCCACAAGCCTTAGTGCGTCTGCTGCGAACGCTACCTGCCGGGTTTCCAGCACCTATTGTGATCGCCCAGCACATCAGCCATGGATTTATCAATGGCATGGCACAATGGCTGGGATCGCTATGTGCCATGCCAGTCAGCGTGGGCCAGGAGGGTGAGCTGCTACGACCTGGGCATATCTATTTGTCCCCTTCCGAGCAGAATTTATGTGTGACTCCTCGCCATCGTTTTCAGCTTCAACCCAGCCCCGCGACAGTTCTATACCATCCCAGTTGCGATGTACTATTACAGAGTGTCGCGGAGGTCTATGGCCGCGATGCCA
Organism: Halomonas alkaliantarctica; assembly: GCF_029854215.1. Lineage (NCBI taxonomy): Bacteria > Pseudomonadati > Pseudomonadota > Gammaproteobacteria > Oceanospirillales > Halomonadaceae > Vreelandella > Vreelandella neptunia. Next base: position 3,691,971 of record NZ_CP122961.1, read on the forward strand.
TCGGCATTATTTTGACCGGTATGGGCCGCGATGGAGTGAATGGCATTCGAGCTATTTTCCAGGCTGGCGGTAGCACTTTCGCACAAGATGAAGCCAGCTCGGTTATTTACGGTATGAATCAGGAAGCGGTTAAAGCGGGCGTCGTACAGCATGAATTACCGCTTGATAGCCTTCCAGATAGGCTACTGCGCGATGTGCGTGGCTACTTAAATAGCCGACCGGAGCCTCGGGCATGAGCGAGCTTGCCCCCTTTAAAGCCCTGGTACATCAGCGTTGTGGTTTATACCTTGAGGGCTTAGCCGAAGCCCGGCTATTCCGGGCGGTGGCCAGCTTACAATCCTCAACGGGGCTAACCGACAACACGCAACTCCTCAAGAAATTAACCAGCGACCCAGCACTATTCGATCAGTTTGTCAGTCACTTAACGGTGAATGAAACCTATTTTTGTCGCGAACCGGACGCGCTGAACTGGTTGGTCAGCACCTACTTGCCTGAACGTTTAGCGGCAGGGCAACCGCCGCTCTCTATCTTCAGCGCAGGCTGCTCGTCCGGCGAAGAGCCCTATAGCGTGGCGATGATGCTGTTTGAGCGCTTTGGCGAGCGGGCCAAAGCGTTGTTTACCCTCACCGGCGGCGACCTGGACCACCAAGTTCTTACAAAGGCACGCCAAGCGGTTTATGGGGGGATGGCGTTTCGCGCGCTCTCTCCCAACTTTAAAGCGCGTTACTTTAGCCCCTACCAGGGCCGCTACAAACTTCACGAGTCTCTGCGTCAGTGGGTAACCTTTCGCCCCTTTAATCTATTAAACGCCGATGAGAGCAGTGCAGGCGGCCCCTTTGATGTAATTCTGTTTCGCAATGTGTCGATCTACTTTGATCAGCAGACGCGGCGCCGTATTCATCAGCAGCTTGGCCAGTTACTGGCTCCGAACGGCATTTTACTCTGCGGCGTCACCGAAACCTTGGGTAACGATCTCGGCGTGTTCGAACTGGTCGAAGCCCAGGGCGTATTTTACTTTCGCCATGCAGAGCAATCCACGGCTGTGCAAGCGGCTCCCCTTCAGCCGCCGTTGCCCACCAGAGACACCAAAGCTGATGAGAGTATTCACGTCGGTGAGCGCGTAAATAAAAAGCTAGCGCTAGGCAGCAGAGCTGATTTAGCGCCCGAGGAGCCTCTTGAGCCCGCAGCGGCAAATGAACAACCGGACAGCATTACCCACCAACTACACACCGCCCATCAGTTGCTCGATCAAAACGCCTTTAACGATGCCGCTGCACTGCTAGAGGCGCTGCTTAAGCAGCAGCCGTGGTTGATCGATGCGCTGGTATTGGCCGGGCTGGTCGCCCGTTGGCAGCAGCAGCCCAATCAGGCCTACGACTATTTTAAGCGGGCCATTTACGTTGCGCCGGAGTGTTGGCCAGCACACTTCTATTTAGCTGAACTTTATCGCCAGGGTGAACTGACCGACGAGCCATTACAGCGCAAACAGCGCTATGCTGCGGTGGTTCGTTTGCTGACCACCGCGCCCACCTCAAATGGTGGGCTAGACATTATCGCCCCGCCGTTACCGCCAGGCGATGCGCGTTTTCTAGCCGAACGTTATCTAAAAGCGGCCAACACCACACTGGCATCGACCAGTACCACACAGGGAGTGGGTTAATATGGCGCTGGATATTAGCCGCTTTATACAGCGCTTTGTGGAAGAGGCAGCCGACCTCCTGCCCCGCCTGCGCGAAGGGATCAGCGCATTGGAACAAGGCCGCGCTGACCGCGAACAGATAAACGAGTTGTTCCGCGCAGCGCATACGCTGAAAGGCTCGTCGCGAATGCTTAAACTGGTGCCGATTACGGCCCTATCCCATAGCACTGAAGAGCTGCTTAGCGCGCTGCGCGAGGGCACTCTAAACGCAACACCACCGGTTACCAGCCTGCTCAGCCAGGCAGTTGACGGGCTCTCGGACTTGGTCAGTCGGCTAGCCGACGGGGCGACAGGCGACGAGTTACCCGCAGCCGATGAGGCATTGTGTAGCGCCCTTGAAAGTGCTGCTCAGGGCCAAACCCCAACCCAGCCAAACCACTCAGACACTCCCACGCCTACGACACCTTCGTCCTCATCAACGCCAACGTCCTCCGCTACGTTGGTGACCGAGAACGAACTACGTCTTAGTGACACCGTGCGAGTTCGCTTGGATCGGCTAGACGATGTTATTCGTTTGATGGGTGAAGTGCTTTCCGGCCACCACCACTTACATGGGTTAGTTGACCAAGCCCGTGAGCTAAGCGCCACGCTCCCTACCGAGCAGCAGGGCCCCTTTCATGCCTTTCACCATGAGCTGAAAGATAGCGTGTTAAGCCACGAGTCGTTGATGAGCGACCTACACGACCGAGCATTACAAATGCGCATGCTACCGCTAAGCGTGGTGTTTGATCCGCTAGCGCATATGTCCAGAGAGCTGGCCCAGTCACTCGGCAAACAGGTCGACTGCCGCGTGCGGGGTAGCGAAATCGAACTCGATCGCCAGATGATTGATCGCCTGTCAGACCCACTTATTCACCTGCTGCGTAACGCCTTGGATCACGGCTTAGAGCTTCCTGCCGAACGCCAGTCAGCGGGCAAACCTTCCCGCGGGCAGCTGATTATCGAAGCCTGGCAAGACGCTGATGGGGTGGTGGTTGAGATGCGTGACGATGGCGCAGGTATCGCACTGGACGCGGTGCGTCAGAAAGCGCTCGCCAAACAGCTGATCAGCGAAGAGCAGCTGAATGCGCTGAGCGAACAGGAGACATTGGAGCTTATTTTTCTACCCGGTTTCTCTACTAAAAGCATGATTACCGACTTTTCTGGGCGCGGCGTGGGGATGGATGTGGTCAAACGCACCGTGGTGGACGAGCTCAATGGCGACTTACAGCTTGCCAGCGAACGCGGCAGCGGCACGCGCTTTACTCTTCGCCTGCCGCTCTCGCTGGCGATGATGCGGGTACTGCTAGTCAGCGTCGGCGGTGTCAACCTAGGCGTCACCGCGCCTTACGTATCAGAATTGGTGGAGTGCTCATCGCAATCATTCATTGATGCCGCCGGACAGCGCACGCTGATTTTACGCAACGAATTCGTGCCGGTGGTATCGCTTGCTCAACTGCTTGAGCTACCCGCGACCACTGCCGCCACTGATAACACCCTCCTGCTGGTTGTCCACCAGCGGCACCAGAAACTCGCCCTGGTTATCGATTCACTGATTGATGAACGCGACATGGTGATAAAACCACTGCCCGTGCATCTAAGTTATTTACCCTTGGTCTCGGGCATGGTTTCCATGGGCCGCAATGCGCTGGTAAGCCTGCTGCATGTGCCCGCGTTACTGGAAGCCACCCGGCAAAATGCCCCGCGTCCTAGCCATGAGCGGGCGTCCCCCACTCTCGCGAAACGTATTTTGGTGGTCGATGACTCACTAAATACCCGTGAAATTGAAAAAGATGTGCTCGAAGCATGGGGCTACCACGTCACGCTGGCCGAAAATGGTCGTGACGGCTTAGCAAAAGCACTGGCAGAACCGTTTGATGCCGTGCTTACCGACGTCGAGATGCCGGTAATGGATGGTTTTGCGCTGACCTCCCAACTGCGCGAAAATGAGCTTTATCGTTATCGGCCGATTATTATTATCACTTCGCGGGAAAAAGAGGCGGACCGGCGTCGTGGCATTGAAGTCGGTGCCGACGCCTATATCGTCAAGGGCAGTTTTGATCAAAACAATTTAGTAGCGACGCTCCAGGCCCTATTGGGCTAACGAGAAACGTTATGAACACCACCGTTAATGACGCAACAATCATGAGGTCAAGAAATGCATATCCTGGTCGTAGACGACGATCCGCTTGCCGGAGAAATGACAGCGGCACTGCTTGAGTCTCAGGGTCATGAGCCTCTGTTGGCCAATGACGCGATGGAGGCCGTCGAGCAGTTAGACACTCATAGCGATATCAAACTGATCGTCAGCGATATGCATATGCCCCTTGTCAGTGGATTAGCCCTGTTGGCGATGCTGCGCGAGCAAGATAATCACTTGCCTTTTATTTTACTCACCGGCGACACCCCGGACGCTTCCCTACGCCAGACACCGGGCCTTGACGCCTGTTTGTGTAAAGATGCCGAGCTGGCCTGGACCCTGGAAGCTGCCGTGAAACAGGCTCTCGACAGCTAAGCAACGCTTAATACGATGGAATGTACAATTGACGGAATGGACCGCCGCTTTCGATCACTTACGTAGGTAGTTCGATGTCTAAGCCCGCCCCTTCGCTGCACGATAAGCTACAACACCTGCGTGCGCGTTTTATTGAGCAGCTTCCATCCCGCTTAGCGCAAACCGCCGAGCTATGGCAGCAGAGTCGAACGTCGAGCGAGGAACAGGCGAGGCTTGCGCCAGAGCTGCACCGTTTCTTTCATAGTTTGAAGGGAACCGGGAGGTCGCTGGGGTTTGAGCGGCTTGCCCTGTTGGCAGATCAGGCAGAGGAGGCACTAACTACTTTCCCCGCCCGCGCCGATATTGATACGTTTATCACCCAACTGCTTTTTCAGTTGGGTCACGAACAGCAGCACCTGCGTTCCCACCATGGCCAACAGCAAGCACTGGCGGCCGTCAATAGCTTCGAGCTTTCCAGTCAGGCTGAACCACTGCGAAATAAGCGACAGCGGCTAATTTATCTGTGTGACGATGAGCCCGAACAGGTCGATCAATTAATCCATCACCTACGCTGCTTCGGTCATGAAGTCGTTCAATTTATCGATACTGAAGCATTCTTTAACGCCGCGCTCGCGCGTCGCCCTGATGCAGTCATCATGGACGTGCAGTTCCCCCAGGGCCAGACGGCAGGCACTGAAACCTTGACCAGTTTGAATAAACTGACCGGCCAACCTCTCCCCGCCATCGTTTTGTCAGCTCATCACGACTTTCATTCGCGCCTAAGCGCCGTTCGTGCCGGCTGCAGCGGCTACTTTACCAAACCGGTAAAACCGCTAGATCTGATGCTGGCAGTGGATGAACTGACCGCTCCGGCTGCAGAAGAACCACTGAAGGTATTGGTGGTGGATGATGAGCCCGAAGCAGCTGCTTACCACGCTCTGTTACTTGAAGAAGGCGGTATGCTGACTCACCAGGTTCACCATCCCGCCGATGCGCTCACTATAATGGAGCGCTTTAGCCCCGACTTACTGCTGGTCGATGTGTATATGCCAGTATGTTCTGGTGAAGAGCTGGCGACGATTATTCGCCAGCAGCCGGAACACCTGGGGCTACCGATTATCTATCTCTCCAGCGAAACCGATAGCCAAAAGCAGATTTCCGCCATGTCCGCGGGGGTTGAAGCCTTTCTTACCAAACCCGTACAGCCCGAAGAGCTAGTCTCTGCTGTTCGGCTTCGCGCCGAACGCCTGCGCCTGCTGCGTTCATTAATGACCCGCGACAGCATGACCGGGCTGTATAACCACAGCACCACCACCGAGCTGATCAATAAAACCCTCGCCCAAGCCCACCGCGAAGATAGCCAGCACGCCATGGCAATGATCGATATCGATCACTTTAAACATGTTAACGATACCCACGGCCACTTGGCGGGCGACCAGGTGATTATCACCTTGGCAAGGCTTTTGAAAACCCGCCTGCGGCTATCCGACATTATCGGCCGCTACGGCGGTGAAGAGTTTGTCGTTCTGCTGAAAGGCATAACGGCAGAAAAAGCCGCCACCTTAATCGACAGCCTGCGCAAGGATTTTGCACTGGTCGATTTTCACGCCGGTGACGTTCGCTTTCGCTGCACCTTCAGCGTGGGGATAAGCAGTTTCCCCGCGCAACCCTCTACCGAGTCCATGCGCTTAAGCGCCGACCAAGCGCTCTACAGTGCCAAGCACCAAGGGCGCAACCAAGTAGTGCTAGCGACGGAGCTAACCGATGAACGCTGAACATCCCCGCGACGGCGAGGCGAATGACACGTCGTCGACCACTCTGAGCTTGGACGAGGCGTTAGCGGCACAAAGCGATAGTGAAACGGTGGTGGATGTTGATGAGCCCACCCAGCAGCTAGTGCTCTTTCGTCTTGACGACCAGCGGTTTGCGCTGCCCGGTAGCGCAGTGAGCGAAATTTTACCCAGCGACCAGCCCGTCTATTATGTACCAGGGCTGCCCGCCTCTACCGAAGGCGTACTGCATCTACGCGGCAAAATTGAGTCCGTCATTAGCCTGCATCAGCTACTCGGTTTACCTACGCCGGAAGTCACCTCTAAGGGTATGATTTTGTTAGTCCGCGCAGCGGGAGTGACGAGTGGCGTGCGTATTGAGCAGCTTGACGATGTCTGCGAGGTCACCCAGAGCATGCTGCAAGCTCCGCCCGAAACGCTTCCCGGCACGTTGCGCCCTTATGTCAGCGCACTGTGGCAGATAGATGAGCGCCAAGCGCTTGCCCTGCTTGACCCCGAGGCGCTGTTCGACGCCTACCAGCAGGGGTTGGGTTAAGGTGCCCCAGCCGCTAGACAAGCATGAGCAGGCCCAGGTTGCGTTGGTGCTGTTTCGCGTAGGGCCTTATCGTGCTGCCCTGGAAGCATGCCATGTGCTCGCCATGACCGATCACCCTACGGCATTGCGCACAGCCAATGCTCAATCGCTGCTCGACGAAGATGGCGACCATGCCCCACCTACCCGTTGGCTCACCCTGCGCGACGCTCAAACAGCCAGTGACAACCAAAACACTTGGCAACTGGGCGTAAGCGGTGACATTACGCTTCGGCAACTGCCAGCCAATTCGCTTTACCCACTGCCTAAACTGCTGCTTTCGCGACGGTTTTCAACGGCACTATGCGGTTGCACCTTCGACCAGCAGCAGCTGGTGCTGCTACTGGATGCACGCAAGCTTGGCCCTTAACTTTCTCAAGCCCCTGATCTTAACCAGCCAACCACAAACAGCTGATGGCATCGTCCTCGGCTATGTCGCTATTGGCCGGAATCACCGCAAAGGCGTCGGCGTTGATACATGACGAAAGCACGCCAGAATTCTGATCATCAAAGGCCTTCGCCGTGACGCCGCTGGGCGTGAATTCAAGCGTCACGCGCATATAGTGTTCCCGGGGCCCCGTAGAGGTGGCAAAGCCAGCTTTCGCGGTCACTTTCGGCAGCATTTTTAACGCCGGACAGCCGAGCATTGCGCCCAGCAAGGGGCGTAAAAACAGCCAGGCGCCGACAAATCCCGATACTGGATTGCCCGGCAGGCCAACAAACCGCGCCGGGCTGCCGTCATCGCGTGGCAAGCGGCCGAGCGCTAATGGCTTACCGGGGCGAATCGCCAGCTTCCACATATCGAGCTGGCCAATCGCTTCCAGCGCGGCTTTGACGTGGTCTTCCTCACCGACGCTCACACCGCCGGTGGTGACCACCAGATCTGCTTCAGCAGCAGCGGCCGTTAACAGTGCCACGGTGCGGGCGTAGTCATCCGGCACGCTAACGGTACTCACCACCTCAGCGCCAAAGTTCTCTAACAGGCGCCTAAGCATTGGCCGGTTGGAGTTGTAGAGCTGACCAGGCTTGAGCGGAGTGCCGGGATCAATAATCTCATCGCCCGTCGAGAGCAGCGCCACACGGGGCCGCCGACGCACACTGACCTGGGTAATGCCCTGGCCTGCCAAGTGGCCAAGGGCCGCTGCTTCGAGCCGCTCTCCGGCATTTAACAGCACGCTGCCCTGGCGCACGTCGCGTCCTTGACAGCGGACATTATCGCCCGCTGGAATATTGGCAGGTAGCAGCGCACGTTCGCCGTCAACTTCTACGCGCTCCTGCATCACCACGCAGTCAGCACCGGGAGGAATCTCACCCCCGGTAAAAATACGCGCGCAGCTTCCAGGCGCAAGCGCTTTCGCCTGCGTGCCGGCGGCAATGCGTTGACTTACCGGCAGCCACTGCCCCGCATCGGCGGCGCGCAAGGCGTAGCCGTCCATCGCGCTGTTATCAAACGGCGGCACATCCAGCTGAGCGGCGACGGCTGCGGCCAACACACGCCCACCGGCAGCTTCCAGCGGGATACTCTCTGCGCCGAGTGCACTGACGTCTGCCAGTAACGCCTCAAGCGCGGCTGATATCGGCTGTAAATCAGCCATGCTGACCTCGGCCTGGGATGACCAGGTTGGCAAAGTTGCAGGGTTTGTGGCGGCTATCCAACTGCTCGGCCAGAATGCCGTCCCAGCCGGTGCGGCAGGCGCCGGTTGAGCCCGGCAAGCAGAACACTACCGTGGCGTTGGCTAAGCCGCCGAGGCAGCGGCTCTGAATGGTGGAGCTGCCAATTTCTTCACCGCTTAGCTGACGAAAACGTTCGCCAAAGCCTTCAATGCGCTTATCCAGCAGCACCGAAATAGCTTCAGGCGTGGAGTCTCGGCCAGTAAAACCGGTGCCACCGGTGGTGATCACCACCTGCACATCCGCCTCGGCGATCCAGTTCGCGACCACCGCGCGAATACGATAGACATCGTCAGGCACGATGCGTTTTTCAGCCAGCGTGTGGCCAGCCTTGGTTAAACGCTCGACAAGGGCTTGACCACTGCGATCCGTCTCTTCTGTGCGAGTATCCGAGACCGTGAGTACGGCTATGTTGAGGGGCACCATTGGCTCACTCATCGACGTCACCCTTGTTTGGCTGCTTTCTTTTTGGCGTGATGCGCTTCCCAAGCCGCCATTTGCTCTGGCGTTGCTTCCGGTTGGTAAAGCTCCTTCCACTCGCTGTAAGGCATACCGTAAACGTACTCACGGGCCTCGTCGTAATTGAGGCTTTCATCCCGAGCCTCCGCGGCACTCACCAGCCATTTCGATAAGCAGTTACGGCAAAAGTCCGCCAGAATCATCAGGTCGATATTCTGGACATCTTTGTTATCGTCCAGATGCTGGAGCAAGCGACGAAATGCGGCGGCTTCCAGCTCAGTGCGCGTAGCTGGGTCTAACTGATCAAATGCTGACATAACCGTTGCTCTCCTAAAATGACGTTTGGTTCTTTAATAACTTAAGGTGAAGCATAACAAAAGACACCGCCAAAAGGCGGTGTCTTCGCTACCATCAAGCACGTATCAACTGGTTCGTGTTGCCGACGGTTCACTGCTGCCGCCAGATGACTTACGCGCCGCCACCTCTTCTTCCGATAGCGTTTGATCTTTGACCTCGTCGTACCACAAATTGTGGTGCTCTTTGGCCCAGGTCTCATCCACGTAGCCCGTGGTCATACCCTCTAGCGCGCCTTCAGTACCCAGCGTGCCGATATAGATATGGCCTAAGGAGATGGCGGTGAGTCCTAGCGCACCCACTGCGTGGATAATATTGGCCCACTGCATGGTGTCGCGCCCCTGATCGAAGTTGGGGAAGTCGAGCACCAAGCCACTGGCAATAACGAGAATACCGACCGTCGCCAATATCCAGTACCAAGCCTTCTCACCGCCGTTGGCAAAGCCTGCATCCACATGCTTTTTACCAATCATGCCGCCGCCTTTCTTGAACCATATCCAATCGTGCTTTTTAGGAATATTGTCTTTGATCAAGCTGACCAGCAGGATAACCAGCAGAATGCCGAAGATCGGCCCAAGGTAGTTATGCAGCACTTTCGTGGCCGCAATCATCCAGGCCCAAACCCCATCGCCAAACAGTGGGCGGAATACAAACTTGCCAAATAGCAGCGTCATCCCGGTCAACGCCAGAATGATAAACAGCGTTGCTACCGTCCAATGCAGCGCGCGCTTCATTAACGTCCAGCGCAAGAGCAGGCGTCCCGTACGCGGTGCTTCAAGCTCCTTACGTCCTACAATGAAGTAGAACAGCGCAATCAGCGCCGCCATGCCAAATACCACGATCAAACCAAACGGCGATACCCAGCGGTTACGGATTTCCCGCCAGGTTTCGCCGCTGGAATTGATCAGGCTGTAGTTGCTATCAAAGCGGGAGTCGCGGTAATTAGGCCCGGTTTCTCCACTACGCACCTGGCGCCACTGGTCGGCGGTAATACCAGGAGCAGCGGTGGTCATTTCGCGGTCAGGATCTGCTTGGGCCACCGCCACTTGCGTGAAGCCGAGGCTTAGCACCAAAGCAAGCGCCACCAACATAAAGCGCCAAATGCCCAGGGCGAGCCCTTTACCTGAGCGCGGCACCCCACCGGGTGCCTGTGCAGTCAACAGGTTCATGACACGCCTCCTTACCCTTTGTGGGCAGCATCATAGGCTAGGTTGTCGGCACTGGCCTGGGGGTTGTTGGACCAGCCGCCATCTTTATGGCCGCGATGGACAACGCGCTGACGGAAGATGTCGGCAACGTCTTGTGCATCACCCGCCAGTAGTGCTTTGGTAGAGCACATTTCTGCACATAGCGGCAGCTTGCCTTCGGCAATGCGGTTGGAGCCGTACTTCTCGTACTCTTCTTCTTTGCTTTCGGCCGGGCCGCCCGCGCAGAAGGTGCATTTGTCCATCTTGCCGCGCTCACCAAAGGCATCTTGCTGGGGAAACTGCGGGGCGCCAAACGGGCAGGCGTAGAGGCAGTAGCCACAGCCGATACACAGGTCTTTGTCGTGCAGTACGATCCCGTCATCGGTTTTATAGAAACAGTCGGTGGGGCACACCGCCATGCAGGGGGCGTCGTCACAGTGCATGCAAGCGACGGAAATGGACATTTCATCCGCTTCGCCATCATTTAGTGTCACCACACGGCGACGCTGAATGCCCCACTCGACATCGTTGGCATTTTTACAGGCGGTGACGCAGCCGTTGCACTCAATGCAGCGTTCGGCGTCACACATAAATTTCATTTGAGCCATGGTGTTCTCCTCATACCGGTGCGGGATGGCTCCCGCACCGTAATGCTGTCAGGTCGGTCGGGGCTTAAGCCCGCTCAATGCGGCAAATGGTGCACTTGGTCTCTTGCATCAGTGTCACCGGGTCGTAGCCATACGTGGTGGCGGTATTGGCCGCTTCACCAATGATGTACGGGTCCGACCCATCCGGGTAACGGTCGCGCAGGCTCTCGCCCTGGAACATGCCGCCAAAGTGGAACGGCATAAAGGCCACGTTACGATCGACGCGAGGAGTGACCAGAGCTTTGACCTTCACACGGCCCCCTTCTGCCCCTTCAACCCAAACATCGTCACCATCTTTGATACTGAGGTCGTTGGCGTCCGCCGGGTTGATCTCGACAAACATCTCCTGCTGCAGCTCGGCAAGCCACGACATGGAGCGCGTCTCTTCACCGCCGCCTTCATACTCAACCAGTCGCCCAGAGGTGAGAATCATTGGATACTCACCGCTGTTATCGCGATCCTGAATGGTTTTGTACATGGTCGGCAGGCGCATGATGGAGTCGAAGTCGTCCCAAGTGGGGAAGCGTTCAACCAAATCGCGACGCGTGGTGTAGAGCGGCTCACGGTGCTTCGGCACCTGGTCGGGGAAAGTCCAGACCACGGCGCGTGCCTTGGCGTTGCCGTAGGGCGCACAGCCATGCTCGATGGTGACACGCTGGATACCGCCAGAGAGGTCGGTTTTCCAGTTTTTGCCTTCCGCCGCCTGCTTCTCTTCGGCAGTCAGGTCGTCCCACCAGCCTAGGTCTTTGAGCAGTTGGTCGTTGAACTCTGGATAGCCGTCATCGATATCGCCGCCCACTGGCGCTGAACCTTCCGCCAGAAGGTTGACGCCGTCACGCTCGATACCAAAACGGGCGCGGAAACCCATGCCTCCTTCCATCACCGGTACGCTGGTGTCGTAAAGATTGGGCGAGCCCGGGTGGCCGAACTCGGGCGTACCCCAGCAGGGCCACGGCAAGCCGTAGTAATCCCCATCAGCCGGGCCACCCTCTGCGCGTAGGTTCTCGAAGCTAAACGTGTGCCAGTTTTTCTGGTGCTCTTTAAGGCGCTCGGGGCTTTGCCCGGTGTAGCCGACCGTCCACATACCGCTGTTGATTTCACGCAGAATGTCGTCGATGAGCGGCTCGTCACCGTTCATCTGGTAGTTCTTAACCAGTTCATTACCGAAGCCCAGTTTACGGGCAAACAGGTACATGATCTCGTGGTCGGGCTTGGACTCAAACAGCGGCTCAATCACGCGGTCACGCCACTGAATCGAACGGTTTGTCGCGGTAACACTGCCAGTGGTTTCGAACTGGGTGGCCGCTGGCAGCAGATAAACGCCATCGCTGCGGTCGTGCATTACGGCGGCAACGGTGGGATAAGGGTCAACGATGACCATCATCTCAAGCTTCTGCATCGCTTTTTGCATCTCGACGCCGCGGGTCTGGGAGTTAACCGCGTGGCCCCAGTAGAACATCGCTTTCAGCGCGGTACGCTGGGAGATGTTCTCGTCTTCTTCGAGCACGCCATCGACCCAGCGCGACACCGTAATACCGGCGCTGTACATGGGCTTACCATCGGCATACTCGGTGTCATCGTAGCGGCCTTTAAGCCACTCGTAGTCGAGATCCCACACCTGCGCCCAGTGCTGCCAGGCGCCTTCCGACAAACCGTAGTAACCCGGCAATGAATCACAGCCAAGGCCAAGGTCCGTTGCGCCCTGTACGTTATCGTGGCCGCGCAGGATGTTAGCGCCGCCGCCCGCCACACCAATATTCCCCAGCGCCAGCTCAAGAATGCAGTAAGCGCGGGTATTGTTGTTGCCAGTAGTGTGCTGGGTGCCGCCCATACACCAGACCACACAGCCTGGGCGGTTATCGGAGAGGCGTTTGGCGACATCGTACATCTCGGCTTCGGGAACGCCGGTGACTTCTTCAACGACACTGGGCGGGAAGTTGGCGACTTCGGCGCGCACTTCATCCATACCGTAAACGCGCTGATTGATGTACTCGTTATCTTCCCAGCCATTTTCAAAAATGTGCCACAACAAGCCCCAAATATAGGCGACGTCCGAACCGGGACGTAGACGCACGTATTTGTTGGCCTTGGCGGCAGTACGGGTAAAGCGCGGGTCAGCGACGATAATGTCACAATTGTTGCGCTCTTTAGCGATCAGGATATGCTGCATTGCCACCGGGTGCGCTTCACTGGGATTAGAACCAATGAACAGAATCGCCTTGCTGTTATGCATATCGTTGAGCGAGTTGGTCATCGCTCCATAACCCCAGGTATTTGCTACACCCGCCACGGTGGTGGAGTGACAAATACGTGCCTGGTGGTCGGTGTTGTTGGTGCCCCACAGCGAGGCAAGCTTGCGCATTAAATACGCTTGCTCGTTGTTAAACTTCGCCGACCCCAGCCAGTAAACGCTGTCCGGGCCGTGCTCTTCGCGCAGCTCGAGCAGTTTGTCGCCGATCTCGTTAACGGCGTCTTCCCAGCTCATGCGCTCCCACTCACCGGCCACGAGCTTCATCGGGTACTTGAGGCGTCGCGTGGAGTGGCCGTGCTGGCGCAGCGAAGCGCCTTTCGCGCAGTGCGCGCCGCGGTTGATGGGGTGATCAAAAGCGGGTTCTTGCTTGGTCCAAATACCCTCTTGAACTTCGGCGTAAACGCCACAACCCACTGAACAGTGGGAGCAGATGGTGCGTTTGGTCTCGACCGGCGAGTCCAGCACGGGGGTTTTGTCGGCTGCTTCCGAGCGCTGCATCATGGGCGCACCCATAAAGCCAACGGCGGCCACACCGCCGGTGGCAGCACCGCTGCGCTTGAGGAACTGGCGACGGGAAATACCCAGCCCGGAGGCCTTGGGGGTGTCTGTTTTGCGAGTTAAGCGCATGGCAAATCTCCTGGCATTCCGCCGTCAGTCACGCAGCGAGGCGTAATAAGCACGGACGTGATCAGTCTCACGGTAGTTAACCGTTGGTTTTTCGTTTTTCACCGGGGCAGCGTCAGCCTGTGCCAGAGTGACATGACCGACTGCCGCTGCGGCGCCAGCAGCGGCGGTTCCCAAACCAACGGTTTTCATAAACCGGCGGCGCTCAGGATTATGTGATTTGTGCATGAGATTCTCCTCTAGCATGCTCTTATCCAGGGTCTTTTATGCAGCTTCTTATACTGATTTTAGCTCTTTACTAATGTTTTTATGGAGCCTTCGCTAAGGTTCAACGATCCGCACCGGTGTGTGGCCCGCATCTATGCTTAAGCGAGCCTGCTCACTCTCCATAAAAGCGCTACCCAACTGCCCCAGCGCTGCATAGAAAGCGGTGTCTACCTGCCCCAGATCGGCAAAACAGCTGGCCGCCCAAGGGGCTAAATGTTGGCTAAAGAAATAGCCCTGCTCAGAACTTTCAGCGTCAATCAGCATCGCCATGACTTCACACAGAGCTGCCAAATGATCTTCAGGGTCCCGCGTATGCTCACTGCGTTCAAAGCCGAGTACTTTTAAGTCTTGGCGCAGTGCCACCAGCGCCGCTTCCATCAGTTCGCCGTTGCGGTACCAGGAGGCATAAGGCACTACATCACCTTGAATCACCCCCACCAAGTGGCGAAAGTGGGCGCGTTGTAGTCGCTCAACGTCCTCGCCGCCCTGTTCTGTATCGGCGGCAGCGACAGCCAACGACTGCCAGCACTCTGCAAGACGGCTGCCGTCCTGCTCGATAGCCAGCTCAGCCAGCCAGTTGAGCAACTCGGTATCCGGCGCTTGGCGCAGCAGCGTGGCTAACAGCCGGTAGATATCGGCGCGTAGCGCATCCGCTTCTTTAAGCGTGGGCAGTGCATCCGTCATCGGCTTATACCTTCAGTTGCGCGTCGGGATCGCGAATCATGGTTTTCCAGACATCTTTTACCCGGCAGTCTTCGCACATTTCCAAGCGGATCATCGCCTCTCCAGCAAAGTAGGGGTGGTTAGCCAGCTTCTGTTTAATAGTAGCGACCGTACTGACGGTGGCAAACGGCTTGCCGCAGTTAATGCATTCGAAAGCCGCTTCTTCGTGACAGATGTGGCGCGTTTCGCGGGCATCGGATGCCAGGAAGCCGGGCATCAGAGTAATCGCATTTTCCGGGCAAGCCTGCTCACACAAACCACACTGCACACAGTCCGCTTCAAGGAAGCTCAGCGCGGGCGTGTTGCCGCCTGACTTTAATGCCGGAGTCGGGCAGTTGCTGACACAAGCGTGGCAGAGCGTGCAGGCATCCCTATCGACGTCAATAGCGCCGTAGGCAGCGCCCGCTGGCACGCCAACTCGCTCGCCGCTGGGGTTGCCCAGTTCAGCAAGCCGGGCCAGCACGCGGTTCAAACGCGCACGTTTTTCTGGCTCTGGCAGGCTAAGTGGTGACTCTGTCAACGGCGTTAGCGCCGGTAGCGCATCCCGGCCTGCTGCATCGGCTATATCGACCAGCTTTACGCGAGCGCGATCATGGCCTAAGGCGTCTAACAAGGCATGCGCTTGGGCGATTTGATCGGTCAAAAAGGCACTTAAGCGGGCGGGCATATTGGGGTGCAACTGGATACGCACTTCGGCGGCACCGGCGGCCAGAGCGGTTAGCCACTGGTCATGGCCCGCTGCGCCCAGCTCTTCTAGCGGTGCGTCGATGATATGGCCTGCGGTGACGACACCCGCTGCGCGCTCAGCGTCTTGGGAATCATGGGTAATAAAGCGCAGCACTGGCGCTTGACCACCCGCTTCGCGGTAGGCGCCCAGCCAAGCAGAGAGTGTATCCTGCTGGCGGCGCGTTTCCGGTAGGCGAAATTCGATTGCGCCAGTGGGGCAAGCGCTGGTGCAACTACCCACGCCTTGGCAGAGAAAGGGATCAATCTCGATATGAGATTCAATCCGCCCCTGGATGCTGGAGATGGCATCCGCCGGGCAAACATCCAAACAGCGGGTACAGCCAATATTGCCGCTGGTGGAGTGGGCACATAAGTCGCTGTTGACCTGAAAATAGCGCGGCTTGTCGAATTCGCCCACCAGTCCCACAAAGTCATCAAGGATATCGCTGCGCTGCTCAACGTTCTGCCACTGCATTACCACATAGCCAGGCGGTGATAATTCCACCGAAAGGACAGGTGTAGTATTTAAGTCCAGGATTAAATCAAACGCCTCTCGCTCGATCAGTGCCTGGGCAAGATCAAGCGGTTCATCGCCCTCAAGCAGCGTTTTAAACATGCCTAGATGACCGCTAATACGCAGCTTTTCGGCCTGGGCACGGGTTAGCGCCTGGGTGGTGAGGATCTCGGTGGCAGCGAGCAAGTCGCTATCATTAACCCCGTCGTCAACGTCTGCGGCGTTGGGCGCGGTAAAAACCAGCGTCAATGAAGCTAAACCACGCCCTTGCAGAATGCGCGCTGCTTGTCGGGTATCCCGCTCACAGCCAAGCAGCAGCGCATGACCACGGCTGTGATAGGTCACATTGGCAGGGGTTAGATTTGCGGGCCAGGAGATACGCTGACGTACCGTCTCCCGAGCCTCGGCATTGCGCTGGTCGTCTAGCGACGCCAGTTGGATTCGTTGGTTCATGCGCTCTCACGGTCAGTGAATAATTCTTATTATATTTTTGAGTCATAATGATTAACTATTGTGGCATAACAATGCGTTGAAGCTAAGTTCAGCCTATGGCGAAATGCGTATTTTGCCAACCTGATTGCCGTCAACGCTGCCAACGCTGGCGACCAAAAAAACACCTAAAGCGTTGACTTTGTTAAATTTATTGTCTACCTCATGTTTTCGCATTAGAGTCAGATAAATAATCAGACTGGTCGTCTAGCGGCGCTTTTTTTACAATTGTTTCCCTTTCAGCGTCAGGCGTTGAGGTCTCTTCCTCAAGTGCGACCGGATTCTCATCTGTTTGCTCGTTCTCTTCTACCCCTTTTGGGGACTCGGGCTCGTCTAGTGACTTATCAACCGCCTCTTCCACTTTATGCGTCCAGCGGCGCAGTTTGCTGGCGAGCTCGGAGTCCATGGGCTTTAACAGCTTATTATAGTCGGCATCATAGTCATCCAAGCCGTCGCGAACGTTGTAGTTACCGGTGGCCCACAGACGTTTTAAAGCACGCCGCCGCAGGGCTCCACTGACTCCTGGCACCATAAAGGCACTGAAGTCGCTGCCTGCCTCCAGCGTTTCGGGGTCAGGCAAGGTGTCGTCGAGACTGCCTGGTTCTGGCGGTGCCTGTGTTGCGTCGGGGCCATTGTTTGGCGGCTCTACTTCGTGTGGCGAAGCATTCGGCTCGACTGCCAGTTCATCAACGGACTTTTCAGCAGGCAGTGACGTTGGCGGCGCATCCTGCTCTTGGGGAACGTTGCGTTTTAGTCGCGACCAGCGCTCTAGGCGGCTCATTGCGGCTGCTCCTTGGTGGGGGTCTCTTTGGCTCGCCCCGCCCCTTTACGTTTTTTCTTGCGCATCTCCATCGGCGCCTCGCCATGACGTGCGAGGTAGCTCTCAATCCAGACCTGAATAGCCATAGGCATCGGCGCTTCGAGCACCTGCTGCTCGCCATCCATCCACCCAGCCGCCACGTCCTGGCTGGCGGTGATCGCATCTGGTTTGGGTGTTTGTCCGGTAAAACCCGACCGCACAAATAGCCTTGGGGTAGTAGACGTTAGGTTGAAACGGTAGGCCGCACGTTCGGTCATCGACAGCTGCAGATTAAGCACGATAGGACCTTGGTCACCCAGGGTAAGCTCGGCTATACGCCACTGGGTTAGCGTAAAGTTTTTCACCTGCTTCGGTTCGGCGACCAGGGTGATGCTCAGTGCACGTAAATTATCAGACATTGCATTAGCCCCTAGCGAAATAACGTAGGCCTTGAACGGATAGCCCTGAATAGCTAGACAAGTAAGCCTTTCCAGCGCCATCATCGTCAACTCAGACTTTTTTACTCAGGTATTTTATTTTAGTAGCGAGGATTGCGGATGCACGCTCTTCAGTTAAGCCGAGCCCGCTTACCGGCCACCACCGAGATCAGTATCGTCGATGAGTACGGCGATGCACGCCAGCAGGCGATCGCCGCTGAAAGAGCGTTGACGGTCTACCTCAACAAGCGCGAAATTGTCACTTTAATGACCTTGGGCGACGACCCAGAGGCACTGGTGGTCGGCTATCTGCGCAACCAAGGGCTGCTAAGCGCCGCGGCTGATTTAGAAGCCGTCCAAGTCGATTGGGAAGTAGAAGCGGCGGTCGTGATTACACGCCATCTGCCCGAAGATTTAGAAGTACGTCTAAGCACCCGCACGGTCACCACCGGCTGCGGCCAAGGCACGGTCTTTGGCAAACTGCTCGACCAAACCGCGCTAACGGCGCTGCCTAATACTCAACTGGCACAATCCACGCTCTATCAATTGCTGCAAAACCTCAATGCGTACAACGAGACTTACCGCAGCGCTGGCGCCGTTCACGGCTGCGCGCTGTGCCAGCAAACCGACGTGCTCGACTTTGTAGAAGACGTAGGACGACATAATGCAGTCGATACCTTGGCGGGGCGTCAATGGCTACAACAGGCCGACAGCGCTAATGCGGACATTTTCTACACCACTGGCCGACTGACGTCCGAGATGGTGCTCAAAGTGGCGCAAATGGGCATTAGCGTGCTGGTCTCTCGCTCGGGCGTCACCCAAAAAGGCGTCGAACTGGCCGAACGCTTTGGCGTGATGCTAATCGCCCGCGCCAAAGGGCGCCATTTCCAAGCGATCAACACCCAAAACCGTTTAGTCCTGGACGCTATTCCACCGCGGCCATCCCATGCCCGTTCATCTAAAGAGGCAAGCTCATGATCCCCACTCACGAACTCACCGGCATGATTCTCGCGGGCGGCGAAGGGCGCCGAATGGGTGGCCGTGACAAAGGGCTTGAACCTTTCGCAGGCCTGCCCCTCGTCGGCCATGTGGTGAAGCGCCTTGAAGGCCAGGTGGGCGAGCTGCTGATCAACGCCAATCGCAATGCTGACGCCTACCGTTTTTTCGCAGATCGCGTTATAGCGGATCTTGTAATGGACGGCGCTGAAGGCGGCTTTAAAGGCCCGCTGATGGGGATCTATAGCGGACTAAGGGCTGCAAAAACGCCATGGTTGCTGGTCGCGCCCTGCGACTCCCCCGCCCTGCCAGACGATTTAGTGGCGCGCATGATAAAAGGTATTGGCCATCATGATATCGCCGTGGCCTTTGACGGCGAACGGCTGCACCCGGTGGTTGCGCTGCTGCGCACGTCTCTAGCCGATGATTTGGCCGCCACCCTGGCCGAGGGCGAACGTAAAATCGACCGTTGGTATGCCCGCCACGACTGGTGCCGAGTCGATATGTCGGACTGCACCGATGCGTTTGCCAATCTTAATACTGAGGAGGAGAAGCTTCGTCTGGAAACGACGCTGTTTAACTCCTCAGCCAAGGAGGCCCGATGACCCTCTCCTGCTTTGATCTTGGCGAGCAGATGCTTAGCGTGGATGAAGCGCGCCAGGCGCTCGCCACCTTGATTGAACGCCCGCTGGGCAGCGAGCAGATTCCGCTGGCGCAGGCTCTCGGCCGCCGCTTGGCCGCCGCCGTCCAGGCACCCATTAACGTGCCACAAAATACCAATGCGGCCATGGACGGCGTAGCACTAGCCTTGCCTAGAGAAGGTGTTGGGGCCAAGCAAACCCACTGGCCGCTTGCCGGTGAGGTATTGGCCGGGCAGTATCGTCGCGAATTAGTACCTGCCGGTCACTGCGTGCGCATCACCACCGGCGCCCCCTTGCCGCCGGGCACCGATACAGTGGTAATGAGTGAACAACTGCGCGAACCGATAGAAGATGATAAGCCTGCGCATGTGACCATCGAGTCTCCAGAGCTCCTCAAGCACGGCCAACATGTCCGCCAGGCCGGTGAGGATATTGCCCTCGGTGACACAGCCTTTTCTGCGGGAGCACGGCTCGATGCCGCCTCGCTGGGGCTTTTGGCGTCACTGGGTTATGCCGAGATCAGCGTGAACCAGCGCCCAAAGGTCGCGATTTTTTCCACTGGCAATGAAGTGACCGCCCCCGGCGAACCGCTGCCCCAGGCAGGCATTTATGATGCCAATCGTTTCACCCTTATGGGTTTGCTGGCCGAACACGGCGCCGACGTCATTGACCTGGGCATCCTGCCAGACGATTTAAACGCTATTAAAACGGCCCTTGAAGACGCTGCGGCGCAAAGCGACTTGGTGATCACTAGCGGCGGCGTTTCCGTCGGCCAGGCTGACTTTACCCGCGACGCCCTTGAACAACTGGGCCGACTGGCCTTTTGGCGGGTAGCGCTGCGACCTGGCCGCCCGATGGCCTGCGGTTGGCTGGGTAAAAAGCGCACACCGTTTGTTGGCTTGCCCGGCAATCCGGTAGCGGTCATGGTAACCTTTCTACAGTTTGTTTCGCCGCTGTTGGATCGGCTTAATGGGCAACCATTGGCGCCACCACACCGTCTTTATGCCGTTACCGAAAGTCTCTTAAAAAGCCGCTTGAAGCGTACTGATTTTATCCGCGGCGTTTACCATACTGATAGCGAAGGACGGTTACTCGTGCGCAGTACCGGTGCCCAGGGTTCTGGCATTTTAACCTCGATGGTGGCTGCGAACTGTTTGATTGAGCTTGCCGACGACCAGGCAGGCGCGCAACCGGGCGAGGTAGTCAGCATACAACCACTAACGGGATGGCTATGACCGAGCAACGACCCGCACAACCACACGCTAATCAACAGCGATCTGTCCAGCCAGAGGCTGACCAGCAATTGATCGACGACTTTGGTCGGCGCATTAGCTACGTGCGCATCTCGGTCACCGATCGCTGCGATTTCCGCTGCGTGTACTGCATGAGCGAGGAGATGACGTTTCTGCCCCGCGCCCAGGTACTGACACTTGAAGAGATCGCCATGGTGGCGCGCGCCTTCACCGAGCTTGGGGTTGAAAAGATTCGCCTGACGGGCGGCGAACCGCTGGTGCGCCGTGGCATTGAGCAACTGGTTGATGAGATCGGTGCGATGCCAGGCCTTAACGACTTCACCATGACCACCAATGGTGCCAGCCTACGCAAGCACGCTAAGCAGCTTTACGCCAGCGGTCTGCGGCGGCTGAACATCAGCCTGGATTCGCTGAATGCGGAGCGCTTCAAGCAGCTCACCCGCACCGGTGATTTGGCCAAAGTCATCGACGGCATTCGTGCTGCTAAAGAAGCAGGCTTTAAACGCATCAAGCTCAACGCGGTGATCTTAAAAGGTCGCAACGACGACGAAGTGATCGACCTGGTCACCTTTGCCCGCCAGGAAAATCTCGATATTAGCTTTATCGAAGAGATGCCGCTGGGCGATGTTTCCGACCATTCGCGGGCGGAAACCTTCTACTCCAGTGACGATGTTCAAGCATTGATCGAAACGCGCTATCCGCTGATCCCTACGACCGAAACCACCCCCGGCCCATCGCGCTACTTCAAAATGGCCGACAGCGACAGCCGGGTTGGGTTTATTTCCCCCCATAGCCACAACTTTTGCGATACCTGTAACCGGGTGCGCGTGACCGTGGAAGGCCGTTTGCTGCTTTGCCTAGGCAACGAACACTCGGTGGATCTGCGCGCCGTGCTGCGCCGCCACCCCGGCAATATGCAGGCACTCAAAGAGGCGATCATCAATGCTCTGCCGCTTAAGCCCGAGCGCCACCACTTCACCACCGATGGCGATGTCCAGGTAGTACGCTTTATGAATATGACGGGGGGCTAGAGGTTGGCAGGCTTGGCAAAAGTGCCGGTGCATATCATTACCGGCTTTCTTGGCAGCGGCAAAACCACGCTTATCCACAGCCTCATCGAGCAGAAGCCTGTGGATGAAACCTGGGCCATTTTGGTCAACGAGTTTGGTCAAATCGGCATCGATCAGGCCATGTTTGACGCCCGTGACGATGTGGTGGTGAAAGGCCTGCCCGGCGGCTGTCTGTGCTGCCAGCTCGCCTTTGTACTGCAAGCGGCACTGGTGAATTTACTCGCGCGCAGCAAGCCTGATCGCGTCATCATCGAACCCTCAGGCCTTGGACACCCGGCGGGTCTGTTGGATCTACTGCGTGGCGAAGCCTTTCTTGAGGTGGTCGAGGTACGCGATATTATTGCCACCCTCGACCCCCGCCGATTAGATGACGCCCGCGCGCGACAGCACGACACCTTCCGTGATCAGCTCGATATGGCCGACGCCGTAGCGCTCACCATGCTCGACCAGAGCACACCCGAACAGCTCAGCGCCGCCCACACCTTTGTGGCGCAGCGCTGGCCGCCGCGTAAATGGGTGCAGGAAGCCCTGCAGGGCGAACTACCGATAGCGTTGTTGACCCAAAGCGGAAGCGCCGAAGCAAGCGATATAAGCATGCCCGCCAACCATCAACAGCTGGCGGCAGCGCCCAGCATAGCCGGGGCGTTTTTTGACTTCCCACCCCCGCCCGGCCAGCCCCAGCGTGAAACCGCCACCTCGCTGGGCTACACCAGCACGGGACTACGTTGGCATCCAAGCGAGCGCTTCGAACTGGATAACTTGGCCGCCTGTTTGGGAGAGTTTCCCAGCGAGGCGCGCATTAAAGGCGTGTTTCATACCGATAGCGGCTGGAAACGCCTTAACCGCGCCGGCGGTACGCTTAGCGTTGAAAGCAGCGCATGGCGTCAAGACTCCCGGCTGGAAGTGATCATTCCCGATACGAGTCCCGCTCTCGATATCAATATCGAAGGCCGAATCCGCTCGCTGATACTGGATTAATCGCCCGTCACCAATTTCTCAATGGCCTCTACGGTGACCGGACGCCCAAACAGATAACCTTGATACGCGTAGCATTCGTGCGCCAGTAACCACGCCTGCTGCGCTTTGGTCTCTACCCCTTCCGCAATGACCTCTAGATTGAGGCTCTCTGCCAGGGCAATGGTACTCTCGACAATCGCCGCGTTGGCCTGGCTTTCGAGCACCTGCTGCACAAAGGATTGGTCGATTTTTAGCTGATCCAGCGGCAAGTGAGCTAAATAAGCCAGGGACGAGTAGCCGGTACCAAAATCATCCAAAGAGAAGCGTACGCCGCGCGCTTTAAGGGCGAGCATTTTCTCCCTAGCGTCATCTCGCGCTTCCACAAACAACGACTCTGTCACTTCCAGCTTTAGCCGTTGAAGCGGCGCCTGGGTACGCGCAAATACCCCCTCTACACGGGTCAGAAAGTGCTCATCGCGAAACTGTAGCGGACTGATATTCACCGAGACGGACAATTTGCTAAGCCTTTGGTGCTGCGCCCAGCGAGCCAATTGATAGCAGGCATCTTCCAGAGCCCATTCGCCCACATCGTTTATCAGCTCACTGCTTTCCAACAGTGGAATGAAATCGCCTGGAGAGACCATGCCGCGCTCAGGATGATGCCAGCGCAGCAACGCCTCTACACCTGTGATCGTACCGTAGTGATCCACCTGGGGCTGGTAATAGAGCTGCCACTGTTGACTTGCCTGCGCTTGGCGCAGATCAGCCTCTAGTTTCACATGAGCCAGTAGCGCCGCCTGCATTGAAGGGTCAAAAAAGCACATACCATGGCGACCGTTGCTCTTAGCCTGAAAGAGCGCCATATCGACCTGCTGCAGATAGTCATCAACGCCGTACTCATTGCTCGCCATAATCGCAATACCAATACTCCCCGTCACAGTGATGCTCTCTTCAGCCAGGGTGATTGGTTCGTTAAGCACTGCCAGCAACTTATGCGCGATACGCTCCGCCAGCCGAGTGGTTTGAGCGTAATTGCTATCCACGCCCTCAATTAATACCGCAAATTCATCGCTCCCCAGCCGCGCTAAGGTATCGGTATCGCGCAGCATCTGGCCCATCCGGCGGGCAACGCTCTGTAACACCAGGTCACCCGCATAGTGACCCAAAGTGTCATTAATCTGTTTGAAGTTATCGATATCAATAAATAGCAGCGCACCACAACGCTGATGACGCTGAAGCTCTTTGAGGGCAGTACCGATGCGATCCATAAACAGCCGTCGGTTTGCCAATCCGGTTAAGGTGTCATAAAACGCCAGTTGATGAATCTCTTGCTCAGCAACTTTGCGCTCGCTGATATCGCTCATGGTGGCCACGTAGTGAGTTAATATGCCATCTGCGCCGTACACCGCGCTGATGGTTAGCCACTCGGGAAACAGTTCACCATTCTTACGCTGGTTCCAAATCTCGCCTTCCCAACTGCCGGTTTTGCTAACACGCTTCCATAAGCGGCGATAAAAGGTGGCATTTTGTAGGCCAGAGCTAAACATACGCGGGTTATTACCCACTATCTCGGCTTCGTTATAGCCGGTAATGCGGCTGAAGGTCTCATTAACCTTGAGAATGGTGCCCCGTGGATCGGTAATCAGAATGCCCAAGTGAGTCTGGAAGGCGGCAGCAGCGATTTGCGCCTCGGCGCGCGCCTGTTCACGCTCTTCGATACGCTGGCGCAATTGATGCGCCAACGCTAAACGGTTCAAGTAGTGACGCGCCCCCCAGGCACCCAGCAGGGCAATAACGGCCATCACCAGCGTTAAAATCAAAGCACGCTGGCGCCAAGCAGCCAGCAATTGGTGCAAATCAACGCCGACCACGGCCAGCATGGGATACTCACCTACCCTTTGCATGCGAAAGAGGCGCTCACGACCATCAATGGGCGAGAGCGCTTTTAATGACCAGGCAACCTCCCCGTTCGCCAGCTCTCTTGCCTCCTCCTGAGAAGCTTGCGCGCTCTCAACTCTCATACCGATAGGAAATTGCTCTTCTGGAGTGGGATGCCTAGCAATTAACTTAGAATCAGAATCGATCAACGCAATGCTCTCGCCCTCATACACATGCATCTGCTCAAGCGCGTCAGCAAATACCTCAGGAACAATGCTAGAAATGACCACCCCTGCAAATTCGCCGCCCGAGGTCTCTAATCGTCGGCCATGGTACAGATAGTAGCGCTGATCCATGTCAGACCAGTAAAGCGGGGTAATCAGCTCCTTCTGCCCGGCTTGCTTGAAGGCATTAAAAAACGCTGACTCGCTGATATCCACATTCGCTCTTCGGTTGCTGCGACCGCTCGCCAGTAAACGCCCATCAGAGCCCACAACAGCGATTTCGTCCACTATAGAGACATACAGGGTCACGTTTTCTAATGCGCGCTGAAGCGCCTGGACACCGCCTCTCTCTGGCGCTCCTTGCAACGCTACCAACTCCGCAAGCCCAAACAGCGCTTGCCCGCTTTGTGCGAACACGCCTTTCGCCCACTCAGTGACCACATTAGCGCGGGCGGTAATCCGCGACTCGGCGGCCTCAATTTCTTGCTCGTACTGTTCGCTCAGCAGCCAACCAAACAGGACCGCCATGACTAACAGTGCTAACAGATATAACGCAATTACCTGACGGCGTTGTTGGTGGTAAGTCTTGGTAGTTTTCAATACATCATCATTTACGTCATTCGAGGTAGCGGACATCGCGCAGAAGCCTTATTCAGGTAACCCACAGGTGCACCTGATACAGTGTAAAAAGTAACCATAAATAATACTTGGCACGTGCTAACACGCGTCTTTATCCGATAGTACCGCGGTGCTTTTGTGATATATAACAGTTTTTATCGCCGTTAATGCGTTGAAAAACGTCATGTTAAGCATTGATAGCCAACTTACCAGGAAATTGTTATGGCATCGCTGGGCCAAATGAGCGACTACGAGATACGTCTCATCCGTATTTTCAAGACGGTCGTTGAGTGCGGCGGCTTTACCGCTGCGGAAACCACGCTGGGTATTAGCCGCTCGGCGATTAGCCAGCACATGAACGATTTGGAGGGGAGGTTGGGCTTCTCGCTCTGCCAGCGGGGGCGTGGCGGTTTTAGTTTAACCGAAGAGGGCAAAGAGATTTATCAGGCAGGATTGACGTTACTAACCGCGCTTGAAACCTTCAAAAGCGACGTTAACGCTCTGCATCAGACGATCAAGGGCGAGCTGAATATCGGCATCACCGATAACCTGGTAACGCTCCCCGCCATGCACGTGACCAATGCATTGGCTGAGCTTAGCGCGCCGGAGCATGAGGTCACGCTGCATATTCATATGGAGCCTTCTGACGCGGTAATTCGTGGGGTGATGGACGGTCACTTGCACGTCGGCGTAGTGCCTTCAGTGAATTTGCCCACCAGCTTGGAAGCGCGGCACCTTTATGATGAGCCCTCGTACCTTTACTGCGCGGCTGACCATCCACTGTTTACAGAGGACGATGACACGCTCAGTGGTGCAGATATCGCCTTACACTCCGCTATTGCGCCGCGCTATCCGCTACCGGTTGAGGCGCGCCAGGCGCATGATGCGCTAAGCCTGCGGGCTTCAGCATCCGACCGCGAAGGCGCCGCTTTTTTGATTCTTACCGGGCGTTTTATCGGCTTTCTGCCCGAACACGTAGCTGCTCAGTGGGTATCAGCGGGCAAGATGCGAGCGCTGCATACCGCCACGCAGCACTACCGCATTCCGTTTGTACTCATTACCCGCCATGACCGACGCCCTAACCGCGTCGTTGATGCATTTCTGCGCTTAATCAAAAGCAGCTAAGGTAAAAAACCCGGCATAAATGCCGGGTTTTTACTGTTTAACGCTGCTCCGTTGCCTCATTGGCCATTATCGGCGCTGGCCCTGCCTGGGGCGATGACGCCAACACTTTACTTGCCACGTAGTAAACAATTGCCCCCAGCGCCGAGCCGGTGAACCAGCCGTAGTCATAGAACCAGTCCATAGTGCCGGTTAACAGCGACAACAAAGTAAGCGCTACCGGCACCCCAAAGGCGATAAAACCGGCAATGTTCACCGCAGGATAAGCATGGTTATCCATATACAGGCTGGGCACATCCAGGCGCTGCTTTTTAATCAGGAAGTAATCCACCGCCATTATGCCCGCGATTGGCCCTAGCAAGCTTGAATAGCCTAACAACCAGTTGGAGTACATCTGCTCAAGGGAAACCCCTGGCGGAATAACACCCGCTTTTTGCAGCAAATCGTAGCCCATTAGCAGCACGCCTACCGCGCCGGTCAGCAGCACGCCGCGGGTCTGGTTAATTAACTTAGGGGCAATATTCTGAAAATCGTTGGTGGGAGAGACAATATTAGCGGCAGTATTCGTAGAGAGAGTAGCAATGATGATCAACAGCATCGCTAGCACTACCCAGAAAGGGCTATTGATCATCCCAATCAGATTCACAGGATCAGCAATCGTTTGACCTACCAACGTCTCAGAAGCAGCAGTTAACACCACACCCAACGCGGCAAAGAAGAACATCGTTAGCGGCAAACCGATCACCTGACCAACGATCTGATCTTTTTGGCTTTTGGCAAAGCGGCTGAAATCGGGAATATTCAGCGACAGTGTGGCCCAAAAGCCCACCATGGCGGTTAAACCCGCGAAGAAGTAGCCGTACACCGACGCCCCTTCAGGCCGCGACGGCGGCTGGGCCAATAGCTCGGTCATCGACATGTTTGGCCACGCCCATATCATTAGCCCCACACCAACGGCTAGCAGCAAAGGTGCGGCGAGGGTTTCCAGCCATTTAATCGACTCTGCCCCACGAATCACCACATAGAGATTCATCGCACCGAAGACAAAAAAGCCAATCACTTCACCAACACCTCCTATCGCAGCCCAAGCGGGAATCAACTCGGAGAGCAACAGGTGAATGGCCAAACCGCCAAACATGGTTTGAATACCAAACCAGCCGCAGCCGACTAAGGCGCGCACCAGACAGGGTACATTGGAACCTAAAATACCGAACGAAGAGCGTAAAACCACCGGAAATGGAATACCAAACTTAGTTCCGGGAAAGGCGTTTAAGGTAAGTGGAATCAACACGATCACGTTGGCCAAGAGAATGGCAAACAGCGCTTCCCCTACGCTCAACCCAAAGTAGGCGGTTAATACTCCACCTAGCGTGTAGGTGGGTACGCAGATCGACATGCCTACCCACAGTGCCGCAATATTCCACTTACTCCAAGTACGCTCGCTGGCCTGGGTAGGCGCAATATCCTCATTAAAGCGCGCACTACTGCGTACATCGTCCCCTACATCAAGCTCTATCAGCCCACCTCGATCTACCATCTGAGAGGTTGTTTCGGTCATTTTTTATCTCCTCAGCATTGTGTTGCCCATCTAGGCTATATCTGAAAGCTAACTTCCACGGCCAATGGAGCTTCCCAGACAGAATTAAAGCAATAAGTGTGCCTACTTATAAAATCAGGGCAATTAACTCATTGATTAAAAAGCTGCCTTTCTAGACAACAATATTATTGTTAGCTTGTTACCTTTAGATCATTTTCCCCTCAAACAAAAACCAATTAAACAAAGCTAGGCCAAAAAAAATATTTGCACCAATATAAAACAAAAAATAACCAAACTAATTCACTAAAAATACATCAAATATATGATTTTAAAAGGATAAAAAATACATCCAAAATAGTGCAAAGACTCACCAAAAGAGTGAAAGCCGCTTCTTAGAATAATAAAACCAAACAAACTCAAAGAGTTAAATGCAGTTTTAAAAATCGCCATTAAAGACTTGCTAAAACCACCTGCCCAGCGCTACTTTCAACAAAAGCTGTCTATTTCGTCAGCTTTACAAAACTCATTCTGAACACATTACAAATATGCACCACACACCAACAATCAGTGGGAGCGTCTCATGCAGAAGATGAAAATTGGGCTTATTCAGATGGGCCTTAAAACCAGCACCGATCTTGAACCTGAGGCTATTCGCGACGCCATGAACGAGGCGCACCTGCCGATGATTCAGCAAGCGGCTGACCAAGGTGTGCAGGTGCTCTGTTTCCAGGAAGTGTTTAATCAACCCTATTTCTGCCCCAGCCAAGACGGCAAATGGTACGCCGCCGCCGAGCGGGTGCCGGAAGGTCCTACCTGCCAGATGATGCAGAAACTGGCCGCCGAGCACCGCATGGTGATCATCGTGCCCGTGTACGAAGAGACCGAAACCGGCGTTTACTACAACACCGCTGCAGTTTTCGACGCCGACGGCAGCTACCTGGGCAAGTATCACAAAACCCATATTCCCCAAGTGGCCGGTTTTTGGGAGAAGTTCTTCTTCAAGCCGGGTAAATCCAACTGGCCGGTGTTCGATACCGCCTACGGCAAGATCGGCGTGTACATCTGCTACGACCGTCACTTCCCCGAAGGCTGGAGGGCGCTGGCACTCAATGGTGCCGAAGTGATCTTCAATCCCTCTGCCACCGTGGCCGGGCTTTCCCAGTATCTGTGGGAGCTTGAGCAGCCCGCCTCCGCCGCCGCCAACGGCTGCTTTATCGCTGCGATCAATCGTGTAGGTACTGAAGCGCCTTGGAATATCGGGGATTTCTATGGCTCCAGCTATATCGTCAATCCGCGCGGCAAGATCGAGGCCCAGGCCAGCGAAACCGAAGACGAATTGCTGGTACACGAGATCGATTTGGACATGGTGCGCGAGGTGCGCAACAACTGGCAGTTCTTCCGCGACCGCCGCCCGGAAACCTATACCCGCCTCACCGATGGTGAATGATTCTGCTGGTTAAAAAATAACAGGAGCGAATGATGAGCTTATTAATCAAGGGCGGCACCGTCGTCACCCACGCCGACACTTACCGCGCCGACGTGCTGTGTGTGGACGGCAAAATCCAAGCGATTGGCACCGACCTAGAGGCCCCGGATGGGTGTGAAATCGTCGATGCCAGCGACCAGCTGGTGATGCCCGGCGGCATTGACCCTCACACCCACATGCAGTTGCCCTTCATGGGTACCGTGGCCAGCGAGGATTTCTATACCGGCACCGCCGCAGCCCTGGCTGGGGGCACCACCTCGATCATCGACTTCGTGATCCCGCAGCCCGGCCAGTCACTACTGGAAGCCTTCGAGACATGGCAGGGCTGGGCGGAAAAAGCCGCCACCGACTTTGCCTTCCATGTGGCGATCACTTGGTGGGACGATAGCGTGCGGGAAGAAATGGGCACCCTGGTGCATGAACACGGGGTTAACAGCTTCAAGCATTTCATGGCCTACAAGGGCGCCATCATGGCCACCGATGACATTCTGGTGGAAAGCTTTTCGCGCTGCCTGGAGCTGGGGGCGATTCCCACGGTACACGCGGAAAACGGCGAGCTGGTCTATCACATGCAGCAGAAACTGCTCGCCCAAGGCATGACCGGGCCTGAAGCCCACCCACTTTCGCGCCCGCCCCAGGTGGAAGGCGAAGCCGCCAGCCGAGCGATCCGCATTGCCAGCACTTTGGGCGCGCCGATCTATCTGGTTCACGTATCCACCAAGGATGCGGTGGATGAGATCGCCTACGCCCGCCAGCAGGGCCACCCGGTTTACGGCGAATGCTTGGCCGGCCACCTGCTGATCGACGACAGCGTCTACCAGGATACCGACTGGGGGCGAGCCGCCGCCCACGTGATGAGCCCGCCCTTCCGCCCCAAAAGCCATCAGGAAGCGCTCTGGCACGGGCTACAGTCAGGTAACCTGCAAACCACCGCCACCGACCACTGCTGCTTCTGCGCCGATCAAAAAGCCGCGGGCAAGGATGACTTCACCAAGATTCCCAACGGCACCGCCGGGGTCGAGGACCGTCTGGCCGTGCTGTGGGATGAAGGCGTCAACACCGGCAAGCTATCTCCCCAGGAATTTGTCGCACTGACGTCGACCAACACCGCCAAGATATTCAACCTTTATCCCCGCAAGGGCGCCATTCAGGTGGGTGCCGACGCCGATATCGTGGTGTGGGACCCCAACGGCACGCGGACGATTTCCGCCAAGACCCACCACCAGAACGTCGACTTCAATATCTTCGAAGGCAAGACGGTGCGCGGTATCGCCCGCCACACCATCAGCCACGGCAAATGGGTATGGCGCGACGGCGACCTACGCGCCGAGCGTGGCGCAGGCCGCTACCTGGAGCGCCCCGCCTACCCCGGTGTCTTCGAATTGCTGGCCAAGCGCGCCGAGCTGAATGCGCCGATGGCCGTAAAAAGATAACAGCTGTGCCCATAACAACAGCGGAGGCTCTACTGTGACTAGCCCACTGAATCACCTACCCAGCGCAAAAGAGGTCGGCACCTACGACCCGGATACGCTGGCAAGCAACTTTAGCGATCTACACCCGCCACTGACCCATCGCCAGGCGATGATCGAAAGCCAGCGCTGTCTCTACTGCTTCGATGCGCCCTGCGTGGAGGCCTGCCCGTCGGAGATCGACATCCCCAGTTTCATTCGCCAGATCAGCGAAAACAACATCAACGGCGCGGCGGAAACCATCCTGGAAGCCAACATCCTGGGCGGCAGCTGCGCTCGGGTATGCCCAACGGAAATCCTTTGCGAGCGCAGCTGTGTGCGCAACCACGACGCCGAATGCCAGCCGGTACTGATCGGTTTGCTGCAGCGTCACGCCACCGACCATATGCAGTTCGATAGCCACCCCTTCACACGCGCGGCCTCCACCGGCCGTCATGTGGCCGTGGTCGGCGCAGGCCCCGCGGGGCTCTCCTGCGCCCACCGCTTGGCGATGCTCGGCCATCAGGTGACCATCTTCGAGGCCGAGCAAAAGCCCGGCGGGCTGAACGAATACGGCATCGCCCGCTACAAGATGACCGATGACTTCGCCCGCAAGGAAGTCGAGTTTTTACTGGAGATCGGTGGCATCGACATTCAGTACGGCCAGCGCTTGGGCGACAACCTGGAACTGGCCGCCCTGCACCAGCAGTACGACAGCGTATTTCTCGGCCTGGGCCTGGGCGCCAGCCGCGCCCTGGGGCTTACCGGTGATGAAGCCCCAGGTCTGATGCCCGCCGTGGACTACATCAAGACTCTGCGCCAAACCGATGATCTGGGCAGCCTTGCGGTCGCCAAGCGCTGTATCGTAATTGGCGCAGGTAATACCGCCATCGACATGGCGACCCAGATGGCTCGCTTGGGTGCCACCGAGGTGACGCTGGTCTACCGCCGCGGTGTCGAGGAGATGTCCGCCACCGACCATGAACAAGAGATTGCCAAAGCCAACGGCGTACGCATGATCACCTGGGCGCAGCCCGACGACATCCTGCTGGACAGCCAAGGCCGGGTGGCTGGCATGCGCTTTGCCAAGACCCGGGAACAAGCGGGGCAATTGACGGCTACCGGCGACACCTTCGAGATTGCCGCCGACGCCATCTTCAAGGCGATTGGTCAGGGCTTTGAGGAAGCAAGCCTTCGCGACGCCACAGCCACCGAGCTCGCCCGCGACGGCGAGCGTATCCAGGTGGATAACATGCTGCGCACCTCGCTGCCTAACGTTTACGCCGGCGGTGACTGTGTAAAACCCGGCCAGGACCTTACTGTTCAGGCCGTGCAGCACGGCAAGCTTGCCGCCCACGCCATTCATCAGGCGCTCGTCGCCAAGCAGGAGGCCGCATGAACACCCTCAACTTTACCCCACCGGGCAAGCACAACAGCGGCGATAGCGTGGTCAACGGTGTTGACCTATCGGTGAACTTTGCCGGTATCAAAGCCCCTAATCCCTTCTGGCTGGCGTCCGCCCCGCCCACCGACAAAGCCTACAATGTGGTACGCGCCTATGAAGCCGGCTGGGGCGGCGTGGTGTGGAAAACCCTTGGCGAAGAGCCGCCCGCGGTGAACGTCTCCTCCCGCTACTCGGCCCACTACGGCAAAAACCGCGAAGTGATTGGCTTTAATAATATCGAGCTGATTACCGACCGTTCGCTGGAGGTCAATCTTAAAGAGATCACCCAGGTGAAGAAGGATTGGCCCGACCGAGCGCTGATCGTTTCCATTATGGTGCCCTGCAACGAAGAAGCCTGGGCGTACATTCTGCCACTAGTGGAAGCCACCGGCGCCGACGGCATTGAACTCAATCTGGGCTGCCCCCACGGCATGCCGGAGCGCGGCATGGGCGCGGCGGTAGGGCAGAACCCGGACCTGATCGAGAAAGTCACCTACTGGTGCAAGAAGCACTACTCCAAGCCCGTGATCGTCAAACTCACGCCCAACATCACCGATATTCGCGTGGGCGCCCAGGCAGCGCTGCGCGGCGGGGCCGACGCGGTGTCGCTGATTAATACCATCAATTCGATCACCAGTATTGATCTGGATAATATGGTCGCCAAACCCACCGTCGGCCACCTGAGCACTCACGGCGGCTACTGTGGCAGCGCCGTCAAACCCATCGCGATGAACATGGTGGCAGAAATTGCCCGCGACCCGGCCACGCCAACGCTGCCCATTTCCGGCATTGGCGGCATTTCCACCTGGCGGGATGCGGCGGAGTTTATCGCCCTGGGGGCGGGCAGCGTGCAGGTATGCACAGCAGCGATGCTCAACGGCTTTCGCATTGTGGAGGAGATGAAAGATGGGCTTTCCCGCTGGATGGCGGAAAAGGGCTACGACTCGATCGAGGCGTTCTCGCGCAAGGCGATCCCCCAGACCACCGATTGGAAACATCTGGATATCAACTTCAAGACCATCGCCAAGATCGACCAGGACCTGTGTATCGAGTGCGGCCGCTGCTATATCGCCTGCGAGGATACCTCCCATCAGTCGATCGCCAAGCTCACCGAAAAGGACGGCGCGCGCCGCTACGAAGTGATCGAGGAAGAGTGCGTGGGCTGCAACCTGTGCCAGATCACCTGCCCGGTGGAAAACTGCATCACCATGGTGCCGCAGGAAACCGGCAAGCCCTTCCTGGCCTGGGATGACGATCCGCGCAATCCTTTCCGCGCGGCTTCTTGATTAACGCCCTATAAAACGCCACCGCCCCCACAGAGTGAGGGCGGTGGCGTTTTTGTCGCCGTGAATCGTTATCCAGCGCGAGGCGCCTTAATCGAAGACTGCATCAGGCAGCCTGCGGGCTTGATCCTTAAAATTCTTCCCACTCTTGATCAGCGGTTACCGCTGCCTTCGACTTTTTATCCGTCAGGGTGGCAGGTCGCATAAGCGCCGGTTGCGTTTGGGGCGTTGTCAGCGGGGCATACTGGGTACGGGTTTCACCTTCCGCCAGACGAAATGTCGAAACGACGCTTTCCAGCTTGGCCGCCTGCTCTTCCAGCGAGCTCGCCGCCGAAGATGCCTCTTGGACCAGCGCGGCGTTCTGCTGCGTCACCTCATCCATCTGGGTAATGGCCTGGTTCACCTGCTCGATCCCCGAACTCTGCTCCTGAGAAGCCGCAGAGATTTCATCCATAATGTCAGTCACGCGACGCACAGAGGCAACCACTTCACGCATCGTCTCGCCGGCGCTTTCAACGAGCACCGAGCCCTCTTTTACCTGGGTTGATGACGCCTCAATCAATGCTTTGATCTCTTTAGCGGCATCCGCACTGCGGCTCGCCAGGTTACGCACTTCGCTGGCCACTACGGCAAAGCCACGCCCTTGTTCACCTGCCCGCGCTGCTTCCACCGAGGCATTAAGCGCCAGGATATTGGTTTGGAAGGCGATAGAGTCAATAACAGTAATAATATCCGTCACTTTTTGTGAGCTGTTGGAGATACCGTGCATAGTGGTAATCACCTGCTCAACCACTTCACCACCGTTAGTTGCCGTGCTTGAGGCATCGTTCGCTAACTGGCTAGCCTGACGAGCATTATCCGCGTTCTGTTTAACGGTAGCGGTTAACTGCTCCATACTAGCAGCGGTCTCTTGTAACGAGGCAGCCTGCTGCTCGGTCCGCGATGAAAGGTCTGCATTGCCGGAGGCAATTTCACGCGCGCCAATATGAATGGAGCCGCTGCTGTTGCGTACTTCAGAGACGGTTTTAGCCAGGTTGCCCTGCATGTGCTGCATGGCGCTAAACAGCTTGCCAATTTCATTTTGGCCACGTGAGTCAACTTTACCTGAAAGATCATTTTGGGCGATACGTTCGAAGTGCCCTACCGCCTCGTTCAGCGGTTTTACAATCGACCCCACCATGGCAATGCGTACGAACAACACCATTAACGCCGCCAGTATCAACACGGCGATATCGATGTAACCAATCAGTTGCATATCATTTTCATAATCGGCAATCATGAGCCCGTTTTGTTCTGCCATGTAATCGTTGTAGGCAGTACTCGCTTCTATGAATTGCTGATTTAAATCGCTTGCCGCCTCTCTTACGTTGCGAAATGCGTCTTCATCACCGGCGACCAACGCCGCTTCCTGGGGCCTCAGCCCCTGCTCCATCAAACGCTGAAAGCTGGCCATCAAGGCTTCCACAAGGACCGTCTGTGTAGCGATTGACTCAAACGCCGAGAAATACTCTTGAGCGTCCTCCTGCATGCCCTGTGCTGCGACCAGGTAATCACGGGCCGAACTGGCATCGCCTTCATAATCCGCGACAAAGCTATTGACGTAAAAAAGCTGTGCGTTTGCAATTGACAGCTGCCCTCGGTTGACCGAGCGCATTTGATCTGCCGCACGGTCAACCTCTCTAAGCGAAGAGCTACCCTCTTCGCCTGCCTGATAGCCAAGAAAAGCAATGATGATGATTAATAATGCAAAAATGGCTAAGACAAGGGTTAAACCTAGTTTTACTGATAGATTATTAAGTAGTCGTTTCATAGTGCGGGAAAGCCTCCAGGCCAGTTCTATTAGCTATTGGCAATTTATAGAATCTAGCTAGAGCACTTCCAGCGGCTTTAGATTAAATCGACCAATATTCTTTACGAGAATTTCTATCGGCCTGGGAGGCGTAGACTTTAGTCTAGAATGGAAATTATTTTCAATCGTGAGAATAGAAATGATTTGCAAGCGGCAGTAACCAGCGGACGTTTTGGGTATAGTTGAAGCGCGCCCTCGCCGCGGCTTGACCAAGCCACGGCGAACACGAAGGAAGGCGTTTGATTATTTATCGGGGTGTATGCGAATCCGGTACAGCACGCAGTAAACCACCGGCAGCACGATCAGAGTTAACAGCGTGGCGACGCCCAGGCCGCCGATCAGCGCGACCGCCATGCTGGCGAAGAAGGCATCGCTGATCAGCGGGATCATGCCCAACATGGTGGTTAACGCAGCCATAGCGACCGGACGCACGCGGCTGACGGCCGCTCGCACTACCGCATGGTAGCGGTCTTGGTGCAGCGGCAACTGCACGTTGATCTCCTCCACCAGTACGATGGCATTTTTGATCACCATACCGATCAAGCTCAACGTGCCCAGCAGCGCCATGAATGAGAAGGGCATCCCGGTAACCAACAACGCGCCAACTACGCCAATAATCGTTAGCGGTACCAGCGACCAAATGGCCAGCGGCTGGCGGAAGTTATTGAACAACACCACCGTGAGAATAAACATCATCACTATGCCCAGCGGCAGTGAGGAAAAGAGTCCACTCTGCGCTTCGCCAGCGGTCTCAAACTCACCGCCCCACTCCAACCGATAGCCTGAAGGTAGATCCAAGGCTTCCACCCTTGGGCGAATGTCGGTCAATACACTGGCTGCGGTCACCCCACTTAGCGGGTCGGGCTCACCGTACACCGCCAGCATACGTTCGCGGTTGCGGCGCATAATCAGCGGATCCGCCACCTGTGAGGTAATATCGCTGATGACTTGGTCGGCGGTAATGTAGCGGTTTTGCTCTGCGCTCCATACGTTAAGTGAGCCAAGGTTATCCACATCGTGGCGCTGCTCAGAAATCGCCCGCGCCACTATCGGAATCAGATCGCTGCCGTCGCGGTAAACGCCCACCTGGCTGCCACTGGTGCTCAGCGCAAGGGTGCTGGCCAGGTCTTCGCGGGTTACGCCCAACCTACGCGCGGTATCCTCAAGAAAGACGGGCTCAATCACCTGCACGCGGTTACGCCAACTGGTGCGCACGCTGGTCATATTCGGTGTATCGCGGAACATGGCCTCAACCTGATCGCCCAACTGGCGCAGTACCGCCGGGTCGCTGCCGTAGAAGCGCGCCTCTAGCTTGGCTTTGGGCGCAGGGCCGACCTCCAACGGGGCGATTTTAAAGTCAATATCGCTGTGGTCGCGCTCAAGCACTTGCTCAACGTCGGCCATACGCGCTTGCTGGATCGCTTTATTGTCGGTTTCGACAATTAACTGCGCATAGCTTGCGTAGCGGTCTTCCGGTGAGTAGGTGAGAGTAAAGCGCTGCGCCCCGCCGCCCACGGTAGTGGTCAGGTGGCGAACGCCCTCCATCGCCATCACGCTCTCTTCAAGCTCGCTAATGCGACGTTGGGTTTCGAGAATATCGGTCCCTTCCGGCGTGCGGTAATCGACAAAAAAGATCGGCGTATTCGAGGCTGGGAAAAAGGCATTTTTGACCGAACCAAAGCCGACCACCGCGCTGGCCAATATTGCCACCATCAGCGCCAAGGTTAACCAGCGCCAACGAATACCGGCGATAATGACGCGGCCTACAAAACGATAAACTACGCCTTTATAGGGATCATCCTGTCCATCGCCGGGGGCGACGTTACGGAAAAACATTTTGAAGTAGAACGGCGTTAGCGTCAGCGCCGTGATCCAGCTCAACAGCAGCGAGTAGAGCAGCACGAAAAATAGCGAGCCGATAAACTCACCAGTGGTGTCTGGCGATAAACCGATGGGCGCAAAGGCGGCAATCGCAATCAGCGTGGCCGCCAGCAACGGCCAGGCGTTTTGGCGAATCACTTGGTGCGCAGAATCACGAATAGTGCCGCCGCGCTTTAACCCCACCAGCATGCCTTCGGTAACCACAATGGCGTTATCCACCAGCATGCCGAGAGCAATAATCAGTGCTCCCAGCGAGATTTTCTCCAGCTGCAAACCGTGAAAGCGCATCAGCATAAAGGTGCCGATAATGGTGATTAGCAGTATAAAGCCCATTAACAGACCGCTGCGCCAACCCATAAACAGCATCAGCACTACGATCACGATGGCCACCGCCTGGATCAAGCTGACCAGAAAACCGGATACCGCGTCATCGACCACCTGGGGCTGGTTATAAACGACGTTTAACTCCATGCCCAGTGGCGTGCGGGTTTGCAGTTCATCCAGACGCTGCTGTAGCCGTTCGCCCACTTCGACCACATTCACACCGCTTTCAAAGGAGACGCCCAGCGAGATGGCTGGCCTGCCCATATCGCGGTAAAGCTGCTGGGGCTGCTCCGCCAGCTCGCGGCTCACATCGGCAATATCGCTCAACCGCACCAGCTCTCCATCACCCTCGCTGACAATCAGGGCGCGCAGATCGTCAATGTTCGCTGCACTGCCCGTCGGCGTGATGCGGAAGCGACGACCATCCTGTTTGAGATGCCCAGAATCCGCCACCGCATTTTGTGTATCCAGCAGCTGCTGTAGCCGGTTTAGCGGAATATTGAGCGCGCGCAGGCGTTCGCGATCAACTTCGATATAGATGCGCTCTTCATGCTCACCGCTTAACGATACCTTCGCGACGCCATCCACCAAAGCAAGCTCACGCTTGAGAAAGTCAGCGTGGTCAGCCAGATCCGGCATGCTATAGCCATCGCCCGTCAGGTTGACCATAAAGCCAAAAACATCGCCAAAGTCGTCATTAACGCGGGATTGACTCGCCCCTGGCGGAAGCGCGGCCTGGGCATCCTGTACTTTACGGCGCAGCGAATCCCATAATTGCTCCAACTCCTCGTTCTGCACCGTGCTTTCGAGCTCAACGGTGATCTGCGATAGACCATCAGAACTCACCGAGCTTACCCGCTTGATCGATGGCATCGCCTGGATCGACTCTTCCAGGGTCGAGGTAACTTCCTGCTCGACTTCTTCAGGCGTCGCACCGGGGTACTGCGTGGTGATTAGCGCATTACGGATGGTAAATTCGGGAAACTCCAGTTGCCCCATGCCTAAAAAAGACAGCGCGCCGCCCGCCAGCAGTACCACGGTCATTAAGTAGCTGGCCGCTCGATGGCGTAGAAAGTAGTCGACCATTTTAAAGCCCCTGCTCTTTTTCCCACGGGGTTACCCTGGTTTCCGTGGTTAAACGGTGGGCGCCGGCCGCCACAATACGGTCACCTGCAGATAAATCACCGGTCACTTCAAGCCCCTGGGAGGTTAAGGTACCTACTTCAACAGGCACCGCCTCTACCCGATGGGGTTCAATGAAGCGCCATACTTGGGCCTGTTCGGGATTGTCGCCAGAATAGCTCACGGCATCCGGAGGAAGGCGCCAAAGCGGGGCAGTTTGAGCGGTTTGCAGCGCGCTCAAATCCAAGCGCACGTTGGCGCTCATACCGTCTAAAAGAGTGATATCGTCCGGCTGGGGAAGCGTTAAAGTGACTTCATACGCCAAACTCTGTGCGCTGGCTTGGGTGGTGTAAGACGCTAGCTGGGCGAGATAAGGCTTGTCGCTCTTGCCAAAACGTACTTCAAATGCCAACGCATCACCGAAGGGGGCTCCATTACTTCGCGGTATGCGCTGCACGATCTGTTCGGGCAGATGAAACACCACGTCTAACTGCCCTGGTTGCTGAATCACCGCAACCGTTTCTTGCACCTGAACAATCTGACGGTTATCCACAGGTACTTGGGCAATCACACCATCGTAAGGAGCGCGTAACTTTGTGTGCTCGACCTGCTCTTGGGCCTGCTCAAAGGTAGCCCGAGCAGCCCGCCACTCACTTTCTGACTGGTCAAACTGAGATTGGCTGACCGCTCCACGCTGCAGGGTATAGCGCATGCGTTCCAGCGTTGCCTCAGCTAGCTGCAGGCGCGAACGAGCGCTGTCCAATTCACTTTGGACATTCCGATCATCAATGCGCGCAATCACCTCACCCTCACTCACCCGTTGGCCGGGGCTCACATTGAGCTCCAATAATTCCCCGGCCATACGGAATGACAAATTGCTGCGCGTAGAGGCTTCCACCCGCGCGGGAAACTGACGTAAAGCCGCAGCATTTGCCGACTGCAATGTCATCAATTTTACCGGCCGTATGGCATCAGTCGACTGCGCCTGGGGTTGCTCACAGCCCGTTAGCACGAGTAGAGCCAGCATGGCGGGCAGTAAACGGAGAAGAATAGCGGGCACGAGCAGCTCCTTGATGGCGGTCAGTAAGAATTTTCAAACCTGCATTCTGAATATACATTGAGTAATATAGCCACTTCACTGACATTCGTGAATGTCAGTGAAGTGTATAATAATCACCGTGCGGCGACTTTGCTATTTATCAGTGTCAAAATGCCGCTAATTCTATTAACAGGAGCCGCCATGTCCCGTCGTAAGGCTGACGCTGAGCGTACCCGAGAAACCATTCTGGATGCGGCAGAAACCACCTTTTTAGCCCAAGGCGTTTCGCGTACCACCTTGGCACACATTGCCCAGACTGCGGGGGTGACGCGAGGGGCCATTTATTGGCACTTTGAAGACAAAGCCGCACTGTTTGATGCACTC
Organism: Halomonas alkaliantarctica; assembly: GCF_029854215.1. Classification (NCBI taxonomy): domain Bacteria; kingdom Pseudomonadati; phylum Pseudomonadota; class Gammaproteobacteria; order Oceanospirillales; family Halomonadaceae; genus Vreelandella; species Vreelandella neptunia. The sequence goes on from NZ_CP122961.1 coordinate 3,732,208, forward strand.
CTGGAACGCGTACGTGTCCCTCTGGATGAAATTGTCGATGAGGTGGTGGAGCGACTAGGCTCAGCACCGGCAGACTGTTTACGCGAAATTGCTCTACGCTCGCTGGCGGCCATTTCCCACGACCTACCACTGCAGAGAGCAGCCACCATCGTGCTGCACCGTTGCGAGAAACTGGAAGAGGAGCACCCGCGGATTTGCATGATTACTCGACTCTCTGAGCACGCCGAGGCACGAGTAGAGCAATTGTTTGAACAGGCCCAAGTAGCTGGCACTTTACGCGCAGACCTAACACCGGCCAGCGCCCGACGCCAATTTCATGGCTTTTTGATTGGCGTTTGCTTCGACTGGCTTCAGGATCCCCAGCAGCATTCTCTGGCGGATGAGAGCAGCGGTATCGTGGAAACATTAATGCGTGGTTTATTTAACACGCAAACTGTACGAACCTGCTCCCCATTTTAATTAACGCGTTGATCACTAAAGGTATTTAAATCACTTAGTCCACATTCATCTCGCGAGGGGCGATAAAGTGTTCAGCTAATATGGCGCTCATAGGTACATTAAGCGTAACGTCTTTGCCAGGAAGAGGTTGCTGAAACCATCGTTCGTAAAGCAACGGCATTTCCGCACTGGTATAAATATGTTCGAGGGCCTTATTGACCTCTGCTGCAAAAGCATCGTCGCCCAATTGCATTAAAAAACCGAGTGGCTCTATTGAGGTAATCGCTTCTTCGGAAAGCGCGTAAGTGTCAGGATGCTCGGACTCGGCAATCATTGTGCTCAGTAATATATCATCCATGGCGAAGGCCGCTACGCGGCCATCAGTGACTAAGTCAAACGCTTCCTGCAATGTGTCGACTGGCACAACCGACAAGTTTAGTTGCCGTTCCCGATTGACCTGGTTGATCTGGCTAACATTAACGGTGCCCCTAGCTACGCTCACGCTTCGCCCAGCCAAGTCCTCCAAGGTGGTAAATCCATTCTCTTTCAGGGCCACATAATGCACCGAGACAAAGAAATGGCTCAGTGCAAACTGCGCACTCTGCCGGCGCTCTTGGGTATTAGTGCTGGCATTACACTCAATATCGATATCGCCGCTATTGAGCAGTTGTACCCGGTTACTGGGTGTACGATACACATAGGCTATCTCAAGAGAAGGCAGCCCCAGTTGCACTTGCAGCTGTTCCGCTAAGCGTTGACAGATATCGATAGAGTAACCGACGACGTTACCCTGCTCATCTAAATAAGAGAATGGTGCCGTATCACCATAGCCAACCCTTAACACGCCGGTTGCTTCTATGCGCTCAAGCGAATCGATAGGCATCTCTGCCTGCGCTCCCCCTCCACCAGACATCATTACCATTAAACTACACCACACAAGCAATAAACTTCGGCGCATAACGCACCTCCTCTACTCTGTGTACTGCTCAGGATTGGCGAAAATAGCGGCAAGCGCTGGCGTTAGCGGCAAGTTCAATACCCGGTTATCAGGAGGGAGTGGCTGTAAAAACCATTTTTCATAAAGCGTCTGAATGGTTTTACTCTGATAAATATTACGCAGTTCCTTATTTACCAGCTCAACAAAAAAAGGATCATCAGGCGGCATCATTAAGCCATAGGGCTCGGCACTACTCAGTGTTGCCTGGGAAACATGAAAAGCAGCAGGGTCAGGCGCAGATGAAACCAAACCAGCTAACAAAATACCATCCATCACAAACGCCGAAGCCTGCCCGGAGGCGACCATATTAAAGGCTTCTTCATGGTTCCGGCTGAGCATTACCGATATATTGAGCCCCTCGGTGCGATTAAGCTCGTTAAGCTGGGCAATATTGATAGTGCCCGTGGTAGATACCACGCTACGACCCGCTAGATCCTGCAAGCTGTCCATGTGCTGCCCGGCGAGAGATACGCAGCGCGTTGCGGTTAGAAAATGAGGGTACGAAAAAGCGGCTTGACGACGACGCTCGGGGGTATTGGTGGTCACGCCGCACTCGATATCCACGTCGCCATTACGCACTAATATAAATCGATTTGCAGGGGTTACCGGTACATAAGTTACCTTGAGTTCACCTAGGCCCAAGGTTTCCTCCAGACCTTCAATGACATTTAGACACAGGTCGATCGCATAGCCTGTCGGTTGGTCGTTAACCAGGTAGGAGAAGGGGACTTCGCTGGTGCGATGACCAATAGCAATCTCACTAGTCGACGCAATACGCGACAACGTTGGTGACGAGGCTATCTCCTCACTAGCAGCGGCGCCTTGCCACATCGCACTAGTCACTAATAACGCTATTAGCCACTTCATAGGCTTACCTTTGTTCGCTGATCCCCAAATTCATTGTCATCCCTGATTCATAGAGCATATAGCGGTCACGCCCTTTCGCCTTGGCCGCATAGAGCGCCAGATCTGCGTGGCGTAGCAAGTCATGGCTATTGCGGCCATCGACGGGCGCGGTTGCAATGCCAACACTCACTCCAATGTTAATTTCCTGGCTATCAAACTGATACGGTTCACGTAGAGTAGACACAATCGCTTCTGCCAGCACTTTTGCCTCACTGGTGGCACTACGCACAACGCGTTGAATGATGGCAAACTCATCGCCACCAAGGCGCGCCACCAAATCATTGTGGTTCAGCAGTTTCTGTACCCGCTGACTGACTTCAACTAACAGAGCATCCCCCGCCGCGTGCCCAAGGCTATCGTTTACTGCTTTAAAATGGTCAAGATCAAACAGCATGACATTAAATACGTCACCTTGAAGCATTGAGTGCAACGCGGTTTTTAAAGCGTTGTTTAATTGCACGCGGTTGGGCAGTTTGGTCAGCTCATCATGATGAGCAAGGTGCTGAAAGCGCAGAGCTTCGTCTTTAACTTCAAGTAAGTGTTCACGCTCAATGACTTTCTTACGAAGCGCGTCTATGGCCTTTGCCATCCGGCCAATCTCATCGTTTCGGTCGGTATATGGCGTGCTGTCAGCGGTCTGGTTTTTAGCGATTGCGGTAAGCGATCTAATTAATACCGGCACAGGTGTGAATAACTGACGCATCAAAATAGTGACTAGCAGGGCTGTCGCGACCAATACCACCATTAGCGCTATAAACGCTTTGCTGACCAGATCATCACGCATCTGATATAGCCCCGTTTTCTGGCCTATAGTGGCTATTAGAACGCCTAACAGTTGTCCATTAGAAGTAACAATGGGCAATGAGCTAATGAAGTGCTCTTCACCGCCAATGCTGGCAAATCCAACATAAAAATCAGCGGCATCCGATGCTGTATGCCACGTATTGTTCTCCAGATTGGATGGTGAGTCTGATGGTGTATTAAGTGCATCGGCCACGATGGTGAAGCCCTCTGAAGACGTCGCGAACAGCCATACGTTGTTACGTGTCTGTGCACTTGCCAGCGCCAATACATCAATCGGACTAAACCCAGTTTCCAGAACCGACTCTTCATCGCCTATCGGGCGCTGGGAAATGATATGCGTGACTTGCCCAGTGCCATCTGTCTTCACTGCCACGGACGTATAAATACGCCTGATAGTCGCGCTCACTATCTGGGCATTCACCTGCGCTTCGCGCATCCACTGCTCCCGAGCCCCGCGCTCAACCATAAAAAAACCTGACAGCGACCCCGTTAAATACGCAAACAGCACGCCCATCAGCATAAACATCACCACCTTACCCACCAGGGTATGATGCCAAGGAAGTTTAGCCGCAGGTAGTGAAACACTCCTATGCTGGGGTTCTGGCATCTACTCCGGTTCCTTCATGGCTATAGCTGCAGTGGGCCTATTTATTAGCTGTAATCGCAACGAACAATTGTTGCTTGAACAGTTTTTTTGACCACTCTTTTCTTCGGCAAGCGTATAAATTAAATTAGGCTTTAATTGCTAAAGTATCATTAAAAAGAGCTAGAATGTCTTATGAAAATTACACGCGTAATCATTCTTATTGATCTAGGCTTTTTGGCATATCTCTTGCTTCGTAAGTAGCTTACAGGTTCGCTTACTTATGTTAGGAGAACGTGATGCAAACGTCGGATTACCCTCTTAGTGAAGTCCCTACCAGCGCCCGCAAGGGCCTGCTTTCTACCTCGGCAGTATTGCTTGGATTTACGTTTTTCACCGCCACCATGTGGGCGGGCGGCACGTTAGGCCAAGCCTTTTCGATTGGCCAACTGCTATGGATCATAGTGATTGGCAACTTGCTGCTGGGGATGTATGCGGCAGCCCTCGCCTATATTGCGTGTAAAAGCGGGCTCAATTCGGTGTTGATGGGGCGCTTCTGCTTCGGCGAGAAAGGCAGCAAACTTTCTGATTTTATTCTCGGTTTCACCCAGATTGGCTGGTACGCCTGGGGCACCGCCACGATTGCCTTAGTATTAGTACGCACCACCGGGATGCCTGAATGGTTGGAAATCCCCTTAATGGTGCTCTTTGGGTTTGGTTTCTGCGTGACCGCCATGATTGGCTACAAGGGGATGGATTGGCTGTCGCGCTTTGCCGTCCCCGCGATGATGCTGTTTATCTTAATTAGCCTGTTCACCGGCCTAGTGGATGTGCGTGGCTTTGCGGGCCTGAGCCAGCAAACGCCCACGGAAAGCATGAGCGTGGCGGCGGCGATTACCGTCATCATTGGTACCTTTATCAGCGGCGGCACCCAAGCGACCAACTGGAGCCGCTTCTCCAAAACGCCGAAAATTGCCGTGATCGCGACACTGGCGGCCTTTTTTGTGGGTAACGGCTTAATGGTGCTAACGGGGGCACTCGGCACCATGATTTACCAGCAGGCGGATATCGTGGATGTGTTGATCGCCCAGGGGTTTGTCACCATTGCCGTGCTGATGCTGTTTCTGAATATCTGGACGACCCAGGACAACACCATTTATAACTTCGCCGTGGCGGGCTGCAATTTACTGCGCACCGAAAAGCGTCGGCTGGTCACGGTAGGCGGCGCGGCGATTGGCACTGTACTGGCGGTGGGCGGCATGTATAACCTGCTAATTCCCTTTCTAGTGCTACTCGGCACCTTTATACCACCCATGGGCGGGGTGATCATGGCGGACTTCTGGCTCAAGCATAAAGGCCGCTACCCCGCATTGGATAAAGCACAACTACCCGACTTCAACCGCAGAGGGTTAGCCGCCTATGCCATCGGTGCAGGCGCGGCTTACTTTTCCCCGTTACTCCCCCCGCTGGTGGGCGTGGCGGTGGCAGCGGGTAGCTACGCCGTGCTGCTACGTTTAAACCACGCAACGCTAAGCGATACGCTTCCCTCTACTGCCAAACAATAAGTGAGCCCCTGTTTTATATGAGCATGCAAATTATCAACGCCCGCCTACGCCAGCGCCCTGAGCTTTACCGACTTGAGATTGAGAATGGCACGTTTGCGGCGATTACCGTTCAAGACGCGCCGCAAACAGCCAGCGAAGGACAGATTGATGCGGGCGCCAAGCTCGTATGTGCCCCCTTTATTGAGCCACACATTCATCTGGATGCAGCCCTAACGGCGGGAGAGCCAAGCTGGAACCAGAGCGGCACGCTGTTTGAAGGCATTGAGCGTTGGGGCGAGCGGAAGCCCATGCTCACCGAAGCGGACATTCGCGAGCGAGCGCTAAAAACGCTTAACTTGTTGATCGGCAATGGCGTTCAATTTGTACGCACTCACGCCGATACCAGTGACCCCAGCCTTATTGGGCTTAAAACCCTGTGTGCTTTGCGCGATGAACTGAAAGATAAAATCGACATACAGGTGGTCGCCTTCCCGCAAGACGGCCTGCTCTCTTACCCCGGCGGCGAAAAGCTAATGGAGGAGGCATTGGAGTTCGGCGCCGATGTGGTAGGTGGTATTCCCCACTTCGAATACACCCGCGAGCTGGGCGTGGCCTCCATGAAGCGGGTAGTCGAACTGGCAATCAAGTACGACCGCTTGGTGGATGTACATTGCGACGAAATTGACGACCCTAACTCGCGCTTTCTTGAAGTGCTCGCCTGCGAAGCGCTGTTTAACGATTTAGGCAGCCTCGTTACCGCCAGCCACACCACGGCGATGCACTCCTACGACAACGCCTACTGCTCAAAGCTGTTTCTGCTGCTTAAACGCTCGGGCATCAACTTTGTTTCCTGCCCCACCGAAAGCATTCACCTGCAAGGGCGCTTCGATACCTACCCCAAACGCCGCGGTGTTACTCGCGTAAAAGAACTCAACGAAGCAGGCATTAATGTCTGCTTTGCCGAGGACTCCATCTTCGACCCCTGGTACTCCCTGGGTAATGGCAAGCTACTGCGCACGCTGGATTTTGGCCTGCATATCTGCCAGATGATGGGCTATCAGGACTTCAGCCAGGCGCTTTCACTCATTACTGACAACAGCGCCCGCACGCTCAATATTGAAGCGCGTTACGGTATTGAAGTAGGCAAACCCGCCAGTTTCAATCTGCTGGAGGGCGAGGATGACTACAGCGTGCTGCGTAATCAAGGCGAGGTGCTGCTTTCGGTGCGCCACGGCGAGGTCATTATGCAGCGGGAGCCGGCCAAGATCGTCACCCCTCTGTGGCTTGGCTAATGCATCAGCAGCACGTTAGATTATCTATTTAACCGTCGAACGTTACCGACAGGTGTTAATAAGCGAGGGACTGCATAATGGGCATCGAAACCGTTCGCCAATTTTTTGCCGAGCACGCGCCGGATATCAACATCGAAGTACTTGAAACCAGCACCGCCACGGTACAACTGGCCGCCGACGCCCACGGCGTAGCACCAGGGCAAATCGCCAAAACCCTGGCTTTCAAAGTCGGTGAAAAGCCGCTATTGATTGTGGCCAGTGGCGATGCGCGTATCGACAACCGCAAAATTCGCGATACCTTCGGCGGCAAGGCCAAAATGCTCGACGCCCAGACGGTGATGGAACTCACCAGCCACCCGGTTGGCGGCGTTTGTCCCTTTGGCCTCGCCACCGATCTGCCGATTTACTGCGATGAATCGCTCCACGCCTATGACGAAGTGCTGCCCGCCGCTGGCTCACCCAACAGCGCCGTGCGCCTGAGCCCCAAGCGACTGGCTGAGCTGGTCAACGCCGAGTGGGTGGATGTGTGTAAGTTGCCAGAAAATGCCACTTAAGCACGCATCTATAACCTTTTATTATTTAACGTCCAGTAAATAACCGTAAAAAGCCGTATTACGCTGCCATCCCAATGATTCATAAAGGTGCTGGGCGCGTTCGTTCTCTACTTGCGTCATTAATATCAAGCGTGAAACGCCGTGATCATGGGCAAGCTGGGTGGCAGCTTCCATTAATGCTCTCCCGGTGCCTTTATCACGACACTCCGGCAGCACAAACAGATCATTTAGCGTCCAGCGGGCATTTAAGCCCACCGTGGAAACCCCCGGGTAAAGCTGCACAAAACCGGTGAGCCCACCTTCAGCATCCTCACTCACCAGGATGCGTGAATCCGCCTGACCAAAGCGCTGGCGCAGAAAAGCACGCGCCGCATCGACATCACTCGGCTGCTGATAAAACTGGCGATAGCCATCCAACAGCCTTGTTAAAGCGTCAAGATCGTTAATAGTAGCTGAGCGAATCGTGTTCATGGTGGGGCCTCCTGCCATGCTTACCATTGATTTAACCGTCTAGGTCTAAACATTGAGTAAACAATGTTTAGACAATGGAATACAGTATAAAAAACACAATCAGAGACGTTACCATGCTCGGTTTTATCGCCCCTGCCGGATATCCCCGCTGCCAATGGTGTGGCGGTGCGGCAGCAATTTAAGCGGCCGATATAAAAAAACAGTGATAGGGTATGGTTTTTTAACACGCCTACCAATAAATCGCACAGCAAGGGGACACCACGTTCCCGATGGGGTTAATGTGGCTCAACCGCTCTCTTCGCATACAGAATCCCGCGCCTCGATATGGAAGGCATGGAGCGTGCATATATTTACCGCTAGCGGTGTGCTGCTCGGTACGATGGCGCTGCTCGCACTGGTCGACGATAACCCGGTCGCCTGTCTCCTCTGGCTGGGTGCTGCGATGATGATTGATGGTATCGATGGCACCCTGGCCCGCAAATATGAAGTGAAGGCCATACTCCCCCATTTTGATGGCTCAACGCTCGATATGGTCATCGATTACCTAACCTGGGCCTTTATTCCCGCCCTGTTTATCTACTACTTTATTGAATTGCCACCCTATTTAGGGTTGCTATCAGTTTTCATAATCCTGCTGTCCTCGATGTTCTGTTTCTGCAACGTCGATATGAAAAGCCAGGATAACTACTTCGTTGGCTTTCCTGCCGCCTGGAACATCGCCGCCGCCTATTTCTATGTTCTCGACCTTCCTCCGTTCATCACGTTTGCCACTATCGTACTGCTGGCTGTCCTCACCGTGACACGAATGAAGTTTCTGCACCCGTTTCGGGTGCGTTTGTTTATGCCACTCAATATCGCCGTGACGCTGGTGTGGTGTGTATGCGCTACGTCACTGGTGCTCTCCAGCCCCGAGCATGCCGCCTGGGCACTATGGGGGTGGGGCATTACGTCAGCTTATTTTATTGGTATGTGTTTATGGCGCACCGCCCAAGAGTGGTTTGATTAATGAGCAAAGCTGATGACTAACGACTTTATCGGCCCTGATGGATATCCACGCTGCCAGTGGTGTGGCGGCGCAGCAGAATTTCTGCCCTACCATGATAACGAGTGGGGCTTTCCCGTAGACGACGATCAGCGGCTTTTCGAGAAGCTGTGTCTAGAGAGCTTTCAGTCGGGCTTAAGCTGGCGCACGATTCTTAATAAACGCGAAAATTTTCGCGCTGCCTTTCACCACTTCGATTTCCACCAAGTCGCCCGCTTTGGCGAAGACGATGTGCAGCGTTTACTTCAAGACGCGGGCATTATTCGCCATCGTGGAAAAATCGAAGCAGCCATTAATAACGCCCAACGTGCAAAGGAGATGGTCGAGCAGGAAGGCTCGCTGGCTGCTTTCTTCTGGCGCTATGAGCCTGTCGCGTTAGCGGTGCCACAAACACAGACCACCTCGCCTGAATCTATCGCCCTTGCCAAGGAGTTGAAAAAGCGCGGCTGGAAATTTTTCGGCCCTACTACCGCTTTTGCCTTTATGCAGGCCATGGGGCTGCTTAATGATCATGCCGAAGAATGTGTCATTCGCGAACCAGTAACTCGCGCCCGAGAACGTTTTTTACGGCCATCTGATCGACAAAAACCCACCGCCTAGCAAGCCAGACGGTGGGTAAACGTAATCTAAAACGAATAACTGTCATTATCCGTTGTGTGCTGAAGCTTTAGGGCATCAATACGCTATCGATTACGTGGATAACGCCATTCGACTGCGCGACATCCACGACGGTTATGTTGGCACTATTGCCCTGGGCATCCATGACCATCAGGTTATTACCATTGCGCGCTACGGTAAGGTACTCGCCTTGTACGGTTTTGAAGGCCACGGTGCCATCGTTTTCCATGATTTCTTCCCACAATGCGTCCCGGTTCATGTTGCCAGGCACAACGTGATAAGTCAGAACGGTCTGTAACTGCGCTTTATTCTCAGGTTTCAGCAAGGTCTCAACCGTACCTTCTGGCAATGCCGCAAAGGCTTCATCGGTCGGAGCAAATACAGTAAAGGGGCCTTCGCCTTGCAGCACATCAACCAGTTCAGCCGCTTGAACGGCGGCCACTAGCGTTTTATGGTCACCCGAATTAACCGCATTTTCGATGATATTGCGCTCGGGAAGCATGCTAGCGCCGCCTACCGTAGTAGGTCCATGATCGGCAACGGCAGCACCGGTATAGAGGGCAGCAGCAAACAGGCTAGCAGTAAGAAGTTTGAGTTTCATTGGGGCATCTCCTGGTTGTAATTAAAAGAGCTCAACCATGCAAGCTCACTAACACTTACGCGCCTGATGCCTAAGTGGATGCAAATTATCTCAACAATATTTTATTCGCTGCTTACTCCTCGCCTCTTGCCTTCAACGGCGGGCTCACCAAGACTGACGTTTCGGTTTACTGTGCTGAGATGCCTGAATGCTAGATGCCACACAACGCCACCAATATCTTATTGAACAACTCAACGGCTGCGCCCAGGGCGACCGCAGCGCGTTCGAGCGCCTCTATCGTGCCTCCAGTGCGCATCTATATGCTCAGTTGCTGCGTATAGTAAGAGATGAAGGTGCCGCACAGGATTGTCTCCAACATGTTTTTATCAGAATCTGGCATGCTGCCGACCAATACGACGCCACACGAGCCAAGCCGATGACCTGGCTGTCCACACTCGCTCGCAATATTGGCATCGACTGGCTGCGCCGCCAGAAACCCCAGGATTCCACCACCGATGAACCCTTGTTAGCAACGCTACTAGGCACCGACGACCCTGAAGATGACAGCATCAGTCATCAGCAAAGCGCCAAACTGAATGACTGCCTCGACACACTCAGTGGTAATCAGCGCCAGTTAATGGAAATGGCCTATTTTCAGGGTATGACTCACAGCGAGCTTGCCAGCTCTATGTCCCAACCGCTGGGCAGTGTCAAAAGCTGGATCCGCCGTGGACTCGAGAGGTTAAAAACATGTCTAACCAATGGGATTTAAGCGACCCTGATAATCGCCATCTGGCGGCTGGCGAGTACGTGCTGGGCGTATTGGATCGCGATCAGAAAGCACGCTTTGAAGCACTGTTGGCTGTCAGCCATGACCTACGTAATGACGTGGAAAATTGGCGGGAACATCTACACTTGTTCAATGAGCGGCTGGACCCTAAGACACCGCCTAAAGAGGTCTGGCAGCGCATTACCGCGGCGACCGGGGCGTTACCTTTACGCTGGTGGCAACGCATGGGCGCATGGCAGGCCATGGCGGCCAGTTTTGGAGTAATCGCGGTCGCGCTGGGCCTGCTGTGGCAACAAGCTGAGCTGACTACACCGCCAGAAGGAGAAGCGGTGTTCGTGGTTCAGGACGAATCGCGTACGCCAGGCTGGATCATTAGCGCCACCGAGGGGGGAGAGCTGATTGTGCAAGCGGTTCAACCAACCCAGGTCAATAGCGAACAGACCGGCGAGCTGTGGTTGATTGCCGATGGCACGCCCATTTCGCTGGGCCTGCTACCTGAGCAAGGTAGCCGACGCCTACAACCCAGTGCTGAGCTACGCGCACAATTATTCACTGCCGATTTAGCCGTCAGTGTTGAGCCCCAAGGGGGCGCTCCCGGTGGACAACCAACCGGGCCGATTATCGACCATGGCCGTTTAACGCCAATGGCGGGTAGTAATTTCAATTTATAAGACAACCTCATGCGCCTGTGCTTCTTCCACCATCTCGGTGGCGATTTCCCCCACGGTTCGCACAGCGTCTTCGATGGCAGGCGTTAGCGTAAACGCATAGTTCAAACGTAGGCACTGGCGGAACTTGCCGGAGGCGGAAAACAGCGAGCCCGGTGCTACGTGGATAGCACGCTGCGCCAAGCGTTGGTTAAGGCGCACACAGTCCACCGCGGCGGGCAGCTCCACCCAGAGCAAAAAGCTGCCCTGTGGATAGCTGATACCCGCGCCCTTTGGGAAGTAGCGCTGCACCCAACTGATCATGATATCGCGCTGGCGCTGATACTGGCGGGTGGCATAGCGCAGGTGGCGCTCGTAGTGGCCTTTGGCGACGAACTCCGCCACCGCCAGTTGCGGCAGCGTGGCCGAGGCGCCGGTTGAAACGTATTTCATATGCAGCGCCTGATCACGATAGCGGCCTGGCGCCAGCCAGCCCACCCGCAACCCAGGCCCGACTGTTTTGGAAAACCCGCTGCACAACATTACTCGCCCATCGTCATCAAAGGATTTCACGGTGCGCGGTCTTGGTAGGCTAAATGACAAATCACCGTAGATATCGTCTTCGATAATGGCCACGTCGAAACGCTGGGCGAGCTGAAAAAGCGCCCGCTTGCGTGCTTCGGGCATGGTGTAACCCAGTGGGTTATTGTAGGTCGGTGTGACCTGTATCGCGCGGATCGGCCACTGCTCCAGCGCCAGCTCCAAGGCTTCCAGACTGATGCCCGTTTGCGGGTCGGTGGGTATCTCCAGCGCTTTTAAGCCGTTGGCCTTGAGTATCTGCATGGTGCCGTAAAAGCTGGGCGAGTCGACAGCCACCACATCACCCGGCTGGGTTAGCGTGCGCAGCGCAATCGAGAGTGCCTCCTGGCAGCCGGTGGTCACCATGATGTCATCTGGGTGTAGCAAGCAGCCGGATGCAATAGCCAACCGCGCTACCTGTTGACGAAGTTCAGGGCTACCGCTCAACTTGTCGTAGTTGAACCCATGTAAGTCATTACTGCGATGCAGGCCAGCAAGTATTTTCGACAGCGGTCGCAGCGTCTCATATTCAAAATTCGGTATGCCTCGCCCTAGAAGCAGCCGCACATCATCACGCTGAGTGGCAACAAGCTCCAGTACTTGATCCCATTGTGAAATATCCAGCGGACGCTGTGCAGGTCGTGAGACTGACGGCAGAACCGATGGCACGCGGCTAGGCAGCACAAAGTAGCCCGATTTTGGTCGAGACTCGATCAATGCAACGTCCATTAGTTGGCGGTAGGCCTCCTGAACCGTCGAAATGCTAACGTCCAGTTCCTGGCACACTGCGCGAATGGAGGGCAGACGGTCGCCTACACGGTAAATACCGTGCTCGATACGCTCTCGCAAAACAGTAGCAACCTCTTCATAGCGCGTCATGACACCCTCCTGACTAAAGCTCGACAACGATACAGATACCATTTACAGCGACCATACAGAGGTATAATACGCCTTTCTGTATCCTGATAATAATAAAGTCTATATCTGTATCTAAACAGTGGCGCTGAGTAATCTGAATAAGCACACCGCACTTCAGGAGAGTCGCTATGCCACGCTTCAGCCTCACACAGCTTCGCTATCAGCTAGGTCTACAAATGCGTCAATACCGCCACTACCGTCGTAGCCGCCGCCAGTTACTGGCACTTGATGACAGGCTACTTGATGATATCGGTATTGACCGTACACAAGCGCTCAAAGAGGGACATAAAGCGTTTTGGAAGCATACACCACTCGATGAGGGGCCTTATGAAAACCGCTGAGTATTACCTACTCGACGTCTTTACCGAACAGCCGTTTACCGGCAACCCATTGGCCGTCTTTCTAGAGGCTGATGGGTTGTCAGCCAGTACCATGCAAGCGCTGGCTAATGAGCTTAACTTGGCCGAAACGGTGTTTTTAAGTTCTGCCACTGAAACGAATCACTACCCGATGCGGATCTTTACGCCAACTCGTGAACTACCTTTTGCAGGCCACCCCACGGTAGGCACCGCGCATCTGCTAAGGGAGTTGGGGTTAGTGAACCACGAGCAAGGCATTGTGCTCCAGCCTCCCATCGGCAAGTTAGTGGTTAATTATGAACAAGATAGAGCAACGTTTCAGACCGCCCAGCCCGCCATGATCACAGACAGCACTATTGATCGCACTACTGCCGTTGAGCTGCTGGGATTGGACATCCATCAGGTAATGGGTGATCCGGTGATTGCCTCCTTCGGGCTACCCTATCATTTGATAGAACTCACCGACGTGGCAGCGTTAGAGAGCGTGCGCATTTCTACAACCATTTGGGACAGTGCCGTTATGGCGAGCAGTGCCGTCCAAATTTACCTGTATGTGATTGAACAACAAGGCGGTGCAGAAACGGTAGTTCACAGCCGCATGTTTTGTATGCATGACAGCATTTGCGAAGACCCCGCCACAGGAAGCGCCGCAGCAGCATTGACCGGCTACTTAGCATCTCTTCAAATAGACACCTTGCAGTGCAATATTCATCAAGGTGTTGAGATGGGTCGGCCTAGTATTATCTACACTGCCGCCAATGGCGAGATCAAGCCCGGCTTGGTGACGGTGGGCGGTAGTGCAAACGTGGTGGGCAAAGGCGAGTTTTACCTGGAACGATAGCCAATCGACTCGCAAAAAAGAGTGCCCGTGATTTAGCGGACACTCGGCTTTTCAGTCAGTTGCCTACTTTTATGCCGCCTGCACTTCGATACGGCGCGTGCGGTGGCTATCTTTCTTGGGCAACGTTAACGTCAGCACGCCATTGACGAGAGTCGCGGAAATCGCATCACCGTCCACTTCTCGGCTGAGGTTAAAACGCCGCGCAAAGCGTTGACCACGCACCTCGGCATGCAGCGCACTCAGCCCTTCAGGCATGTCCAAGGCTATCTCACCCTCTAAGCTCAGCACGTTGTTGTCGAGCTCTACTTTCAGCGTTTCCTGTGTCACGCCAGGCATATCCGCCACCAGCTTGAGGGCATTGGGTTCCTCGATGATATCCACCGCCGGCAGCAGGGTTTCGGTTTGCAGTTGGCGTTGTTCCTCGCCACGCTGTTGAAGCGGGGCACGATTAGATGAACGAACGACGGTATTCATAGTTTATTCCTCCTTATCAAGGTCAATAAACAGTCATCAGGCCACTTGAACATCTATACGCCTCGGTTTGAGTTCCTCGCGCTTGGGCAGCACGATCTCAAACACACCATGGTTATGGCGCGCCTCTGCCCGCTCGGCATCCAAGCCGTCAGGTAGTGCGATGGCACGCACGAACTCACCGTGGGCACGTTCACGGCGGAATACCGGGGGCGTACTTCCATTGTCGTTACTGCTCATCACAGGCTCACGCTTGCCACGCAGGGTGAGCACATTGTCTTGAACATCAATGGTCAGATCCGAGGGCGCCAATCCCGCTGCAAACACATACACTCTGACCGTATCGTCACTGCGAGCGACATTGATCATGGGGAAGCTGCCTCGCGGCACAGCGCGAATATCCGCCGCATTGCCATCGGGAAAGAAGCCATCCAGCAACTGGCTAAACCAGTCAAACTGGCTAGGCAAACCGGTTTCGAAACGCTTAATATCGTCAAACATTGCGAATACCTCCTAGCTTAAACAGATGGTCGAAGGAGGCCACTACATCAGAGATCAGCGCCTCCTTAATCTGCAAAATAGGAGCGTTCAGACGGTTTTCAAGGGGTTCAATCGCCATTTTTTTGGCTTTTTTAAGCTGCCAATGGCGGCATCAAGCCCGGTTTAGTGGCCGTTGCTAAACGCGGCCATCAGGCAACCGTAACGTCTTTGGACAAATAAACATCCTGAATCGCATGCAGCAGTTCAACGCCTTCCTGCATCGGTTTCTGAAACGCCTTGCGCCCCGATATCAAGCCCATTCCGCCTGCTCTCTTATTGATCACAGCCGTACGAACCGCTTCGCCGAGATCGGAGTGGCCTTTCGAGCCCCCGCCGGAATTAATTAAACCCGCGCGGCCCATAAAGCAGTTGGCGACCTGGTAGCGGGCCAAATCAATGGGATGGTCAGTAGTCAGTTCGCTGTAGACCTTATCGTGGGTATGCCCAAAACCCACCGCTCGGTAGCCGCCGTTATTCTCGGGCAATTTCTGTTTGACGATATCTGCCTTAAGGGTCGCGGCCATATGATTAGCTTGGCTGGTGAGATCGGCTGCGACGTGATAATCGGTGCCGTCCTGCTTGAAGGCAGGATTGCGCAGATAAGCCCACAGCACCGTTACCATTCCCAATTGGTGGGCGCGCTCAAAGGCCTCGCTAATCTCCATGATTTGCCGACGGCTCTCATGGGAGCCAAAGTAAATCGTCGCCCCCACCGCCACGCATCCCATGTCGTGGGCCTGGTCTACATCGGCAAATAGCGTCTGATCGTATATCGCTGGATGGCTCAACGTCTCGTTATGGTTAAGCTTGAGCATCATCGGGATCTTGTGGGCATAGCGCCGCGCCACCGACGATAAAACACCCAGCGTCGATGCCACGCCATTGCAACCACCTTCGAGCGCCAACTCAACGATATTGGCCGGGTCGAAGTAGCGCGGATTAGGCGCGAAAGAGGCACCCGCCGAGTGTTCAATGCCTTGATCTACCGGCAGCAGGCTGAGGTAACCGGTACCCGCCAAACGGCCATGATTGAAAAACGCCTGCATGTTACGTAACACCGCAGGACTGCGATCACTATCGGCCATCACACGATCAATGAAATCGGGACCAGGAAGATGTAAGTCTTCTCGTCGAACACCCTGACAAGTGTGGTTCAGCAAACTATCGGCATCGCTGCCGAGCAAAGCAGTTATATCGGTCATGGTGCGCTCCTTTATACTTGTATGTTACAAAAAGTAAGTGTATGCCAAATGCTGCTTCAATGAAGCCTATCGGCTCAATAAAGCCCAGCGCTTCAATAGAGCATAGCGGAAGCACGCGCGTCGTGGTGGCGACCCACTGGAAGTTAGTCTGCAGGCGTCGGTTAGTTTCTAAGATAACACCGGCCATCAGTTCGATACTTCTCAAGATCGAAGAGGTAAACGACTGAGCGTCTTTCCGAATGATACGTTGGTCTTACGACTTCTTCAGACCGGCCTGTCATGGTACTCGTTATGGCGTGTGGGCTTGCCGAGAGTTTGCCAGTTCAAGGCATCTATAAAAACGTAGCGACCTATTTATTATTCACCGTAGTTTTGGGCCAACGGGCAATCATCGCGGTGACAATAATGGCAAACAGCAGCCGTGCCCATAAGATACCTGCTATATCAGCCCCCAGCATCAAGATCAGCAGCGTGTCTTCTATCACGCTATGGCAGAGGCCGAGAAAGCACAGTGCAAGCGTGCTATCACGCTTACTGAGAACGCCATTTTGCACATCACGAATCAGCAATCCAGCGCCATAGCTTAGCCCTAGCGTGAACCCAATCACCGTCACATTAGCTGCCGAGCGGCCAATGCCTAATAGCTTGAGTAGCGGTAGTAGACCAAGATGAATCCAGCGCTCCAAACCCAGTCTTTTTAAAAGTTTTAGAAGCACAATCAACGCTAAAATAATCACAAAAATAAGCGCTATTGTTTCAAGCTGTGCAATCGCCCAGCTGCTTAGCGTAGGCGCTGTCGATAAATGTGGTTGCCATACCAGTTCAACAGGTGCTTGTAACAAACCAAAATACGCATAGAAACAGTGTAAGAGCCAAGCAAGCAGCAAAGCCCCACCTACACGCAGGACTAATGTAGCCCACCAAGGTACGCCAGCGCGCTTAGCAACGGCTCCCTCAACGGGAAACGAATGCCCTACCAGCATCAACGCACCCAGCACCGTTACTTGCTCAACACTCAAAGGCGTTTCACCGACAACTTGGAAAAATACCGCAATTGCGGTGTACAAGTTGGTAAAGAGCGCCGCCGCCCACACAACGCCCAACTGCTCGGGCAAACCGAGCACGCTCATTAAGGGTGCTAATACCGTTCCGAGCCAGCCAATAACGCCTAAGAGCTCTAACCCTTTGACGATAAGCAACGCCGGAATCAGGATCTTGAGCAGTGTCACATACACGCGCAGCGCGTCTTGCAATAAACAAATTACCCCAGCCAATAGATGGTAAATTTTGATCCGCATCAGGCCCCCGTTACCATCATTTGAACAAACGATATGATAATGAGGATGACGCAGAATATTCTTTCCAATACGTCGCTAACAATCACTATTCATTCTTTATAAGCACAGAAAGAGCATGTTATTACATGGACGCCATTGATCGACGAATTCTTCACCAGCTTCAGCGTGATTCCAGCCTGACCAATCATGCATTAGCGGATGAAATAGGACTTTCACCCTCTGCCTGTTTAAAGCGGGTTAATCGATTGCGCGACGCTGGAATCATTGAGCGGGAGGTGGCATTACTTAACCCCAACGCTCTAGGGCAGTGCCTTCACATGGTGGTGGAAGTCACCATGGAGCGGGATAACAAGTTGCTCTACCAGCGTTTTTTAACATCAGCGCTAAGCGCCCCTGAAGTAAAGCAGTGTTATCAGGTAACCGGCGAGTGTGATTTTGTATTGATCGTAACGGTGGCTGACTTAGATGAGTACGACCGTTTCTGCGATCGCGTACTTTATAGCGACGACAATATGCGTAAGTTCCGCACGCTACTGTCGCGTAAGCGGCATAAGTTTGATACATCCGTCCAGCTCAGCCGTTGAGGACTGCTCAGGCCGTCAGTCCAATCCCGCGCAAAATCACCGAGGTCACCGACTGAACAGCTTTTTCGAACTGCAGGTCA
The DNA here is from genome assembly GCF_029854215.1 of Halomonas alkaliantarctica. Lineage (NCBI taxonomy): Bacteria > Pseudomonadati > Pseudomonadota > Gammaproteobacteria > Oceanospirillales > Halomonadaceae > Vreelandella > Vreelandella neptunia. The sequence goes on from NZ_CP122961.1 coordinate 3,750,346, forward strand.
TCCAGCGGTTGGTCGTCATTAAGCAGGTAGATTTGGTAGTCAAAGTCGGCGTAATGCTGGGTGGAGGCCCAAATCATATAAAGAAGGTAGGAAGGCTCGACTGGATTGATTTGCCCCGACTCGACCCATTCGCGAATTTTCGACTCTTTGAGCTTGGCCCATTCATAAAGGTTGTCGCGCAGGCGCTCTTTAAGAATGGGTGCGCCCTGCATCACTTCGGCAGCCCATACTTTCGAGCCATGGGCGCGATTGCGGGAGTGGTTCATCTTGGCGCGAATATATGTGGAGAGCACCACCCGTGGATCATCGTAGAGCTCAAAGCACAGCGCGTCCTGCTTCCACACCTCCAAAAGCTCTAGCAACACATCCTGGTAGAGCGCTTTTTTAGTAGAGAAGTAGTAGTGCACATTGGACTTGGGAATATCGGCTAGTTGGGCTATCTCCCCCATGGAGGCACCTGCGTAGCCTTTCTCGGCAAACAGCTGCTCGGCCGCGTGTAGAATCTTCTTAACGTTGGTCTGGCGAATTTCGTCCTGGGTTCTTGCCACGCTGTACTCGTCCCTTACGTCGAAGATAGGTACCAAAAAAAGCACCGTCGCAGAACGACGGTGCTGAGAAGATCTCCTATTTACCTTAGGACGTCAACTCTGATTGGCAGGGAACGAGAACTCCGCCTGCGTCGCTTCGCTGACCGAAGGCCACCGCTGGGAAACCGCTTTGCGGCGGGTGTAGAAGCGCACTGAGTCAGGGCCGTAAGCGTGCAGGTCACCAAACAGCGAGCGCTTCCAGCCACCAAAGCTGTGGTAGGCCACGGGCACGGGCAGCGGTACGTTAACCCCCACCATGCCAACCTCGATAGCATCGGTAAAGCGGCGGGCGGCTTCGCCATCGCGGGTAAACAGGCAGGTGCCGTTGCCGTACTCGTGCTCGTTAATCAGCTGCATGGCGTCGTCCAGACTACCGACCCGCATGACGCAGAGCACTGGCCCGAAGATCTCTTCCTGATAAATGCGCATGTCAGCGGTAACGTTATCAAACAGGCAGCCACCAACGAAATAGCCCTCTTCATAGCCTGGGACTTTCAGATCGCGGCCATCGGCGACCAGTGACGCGCCAGCCTGTACACCATCTTCAATATAGCCGAGAACTTTATCGCGGTGCTCAGCGGTCACCAGCGGCCCCATATCCAGATCCCGCTGGGTGCCGGGGCCGACTTTTAGCTGGGCGATTTTAGGAAGCAGGGTTTCGACTAGGCGATTGGCCGTTTCATCACCGACGCACACCGCGACCGAGATCGCCATGCAACGCTCGCCGCAGCTACCAAACGCTGCGCCCATTAAGGTATTGGCGGCGTTTTCCAGATCAGCATCCGGCAGTACCACGGCGTGGTTCTTCGCCCCACCCAACGCCTGAACGCGCTTGCCTGCAGCGGTACCGCGCGAGTAAATCGCTTCCGCTACGGGCGTTGAGCCGACAAAGGAAATGGCTTTAACCGCTTTGGCATCCAGCAGCGTTTCCACCGCTTCGCGCCCGCCGTGAATAACATTCATCACGCCTTTAGGCAGCCCCGCTTCTTGAAGCAGTTCGGCCACAGCCATAGAGGCAGAAGGGTCTTTCTCAGACGGCTTGAGAATGAAGGTATTACCGCAAGCAATCGCCATGGGGTACATCCACAGCGGCACCATGGCGGGGAAGTTAAACGGGGTGATGCCCGCGACCACGCCCAGAGGCTGAAAATTTGACCAAGCATCGATGCCCGGCCCTACGTTGTGGGAGTACTCGCCTTTTAACAGCTCCGGCACCCCACAGGCGTACTCGACGTTCTCAATGCCACGCTTGAGCTCGCCCATGGCGTCTTCGGGGGTTTTGCCGTGCTCTTCGCTGACCAGTTGAACCAAGCGGTTAGCGTTATCTTCAAGCAACTGCTTAAAGCGGTACATCACCTGGGCGCGCTTAGCGGGCGGCGTATCGCGCCAGGCGGGAAACGCCGCCTGGGCGGCGGCAATGGCACGCTCGACATCAGCAGCATCTGCGTCAGCCACTTGGCGAATCACTTTGCCCGTAGAGGGATTGGTCACATCCAGTGTGCGCTTACTTTCAACCAACTCGCCGTTAATCAGGTGGGAAACAACACTCATATTTAAACTCTCTGAAATTTAGGTCAGTCGGTAATGCCAACGACTCTTAGGCTAACGAATCCAGGGTAGTGGCCACCGCATCGAATAAGCGCTCCAGCTCAGCCTCGGTGGTGCCAAAGGGAGGGCCAAACTGCAACGTATCGCCGCCGTAGCGCACGTAGAAGCCCGCCTCCCACAGCGCCATATGCGCGTCCCGGGGGCGAATCGTTGGGTCGCTGTCCCGGGGCGTTAGCTGAATGGCACCCGCTAAGCCGTAGTTACGAATATCGACAACGTGATTGCGGCCCTTCAAGGCGTGTAGCTTCTGCTCAAAGGTAGGCGCGATGGCGTTAACCTGGGCGGGGAAGCTTTCACGCTCCATCATCTCAAGCGCAGCCAGACCCGCGGCGCAGGCTACCGGGTGGGCGCTGTAGGTGTAACCGTGGGGAAACTCAACGGCGTGTTGGGGGCCACCGGCATGCATAAAAGTGTCGAAAATTTCGCTGGAAGCGATCACCGCGCCCATGGGGATGGCGCCGTTAGTGATCTGCTTGGCCACATTCATAATATCCGGCGTCACGCCAAACGCTTCCGCGCCGGTGGTGGCGCCGCTGCGGCCAAAAGCGGTGATGACTTCATCGAAAATCAGCAGGATGTCGTGAGCAGTACAGATCTCGCGCAGCCGGTTCAGGTAGCCTTTAGGCGGTACAATCACCCCTGCCGAGCCTGACATTGGCTCAACAATCACCGCGGCAATGGTGGAGGCATCATGTAGGGCAATTTGGTCGAGCAATGCATCGGCAAGTTCGGCACCGGTTTCCGCTTGGCCGTGCGTAAAAGCGTGACCCGCTTGAAGGGTGTGCGGCAGGTGCGTTACGTCCATCAACTGACCGTAGTGTTTGCGATTGCCGCCAATCCCGCCCAGGCTGGTTCCACCGATATTCACCCCATGGTAGCCCTTGGCGCGGCCAATCATGCGGGTTTTTTCGGGTTTACCTTTTAACCGCCAGTAAGCCTTGGCCATTTTGACCGAGGTATCCGCGGCTTCTGACCCAGAGTTGGTGAAAAACACATGATCCAGCCCTTCTGGCGTAAGGCTGGCCACCTTTTCCGCCAGCTTAAATCCCAATGGGTGGCCAATTTGAAAGCCAGGCGCAAAGTCGAGGCTGCCTAGCTGCGCCGCTACGGCTTTTTGAATCTCTTCGCGATTATGGCCCGCGCCGCAGGTCCATAGCCCAGAAAGCGAGTCGAATAGCTTACGGCCCTGGTCATCAATGTAGTAACGCCCTTCGGCACCTGTAACCACACGCGGATTGGCATGGAAGTCGCGGTTGGCACTAAACGGCATCCAATAGTGGTGATTAAGGGCCGTTTTCGAAGACGACTCCTGCATAGAAGAAGTCGATGCTTCAGGCTTCGTTTTGCTTTTTATTCCAAACATGTTGTCCAGCTCCATCGCTATAAGACTTGGATTCAGCATGCGCCAGCAAACACGTTTATAAAATTACACTTTTCTTTTGTTCACGTTAGAGGATTTATACGTATCGTCGGCTTTTTTATCTCTACTCTAGCAATGAGCCAAACAATAATCGGGGAGTCGCCAGCTTCCTCCGTGCTCAATAAAAGGAAGTCATATGAACTCGCTTACTGAACCGAAAATCGCCATAGCTGACTTACGCACTGACAGCGATCGACTTTGGGAATCGCTAATGGAGATGGCTAAGCTGGGCGCCACCGCAAAAGGCGGTGTCAATCGTCAGGCGCTTACCGATTTAGATCGCCAGGGACGCGATCTATTTATCCAGTGGTGCCGTGCCGAGGGCTGCACGATTCGGATTGATAATATCGGCAATATCTTTGCCCGCCGTGAAGGCAGCGACCCCAGCGCCAAAGCGGTGATGGCAGGCAGCCATCTGGATAGTCAGCCTACCGGCGGCAAATACGATGGCTGCTTTGGTGTGTTCTCCGGCCTGGAAGTGATTCGCACCCTTAACCAGCACAACATCACAACGCAATCCCCTATCGAAGTTGTGGCCTGGACCAACGAAGAGGGCTGCCGCTTTCCGCCCTGCATGATGGGTTCCGGCGTATTTACCGGCGAGCTGGCGTTTGACACCATGATGGCGCGCACCGATGCCGATGGCGTCACAGTAAGCGATGCCCTGGACGCCATCCACTACCGCGGCAGCGACAGCGTCTCGCCCAGTGAGATAAAAGCCTACTTTGAACCGCACATTGAGCAGGGCCCGATTCTGGAAGATACCGATACCACCATTGGTGTGGTGATCGGCGGGCTTGGGCAAAAGTGGTTTGATTTAACCCTGACCGGCCTTGAAGCCCACGCTGGGCCCACGCCGATGAACCTTCGCCGGGATGCCATGATGGGCGCAGCAGAGGTCACCCAAGCGCTCAACCGTATTGCCTTTGAACACCAGCCCCACGGGCGCGGCACGGTGGGCTGCATGACGCTGCACCCCGGTTCGCGTAACGTTATTCCCGGTCAGGTTAAAATGACTCTGGATATGCGCCACTGGGAGCCTGAAGCACTTATCGCAATGGGCCAGGCGGTGGCCGCTGCCGTGGAAGACATATGCCAACGCCACGGGTTGGCATATGAATTAACGCCTACGGCGGATTTTGCCCCGGAACACTTCAACAAAGAATACGTTGATGCGGTGCGTGAAGGGGCGAAGAAGCTAGGCCTATCGCATATCGATATCATCAGCGGCGCGGGCCACGATGCGATGTTTGTGGGCCGCGTAGCTCCTGCGGCAATGATCTTTATTCCCTGTAAGGACGGTATTAGCCACAACGAGATCGAAAGTGCGACGCCGGAACACGTTCATGCAGGCTGTAACGTTCTGCTCCACGCCATGCTGGACGCTGCTGGACTAGCGGAATAGGTCACCAATTAGGTTGCAACGCTAAACGGTAAAGTTCACGTGTGCCCGCGCCAGCTCAGCAAATTGCTTGCGGGAGGGCTTAAAGCCCACCCCTGACGGCCAGGCTAGCCAGGCATCGGGCGCCATAAAGCTGGGTAGCGCCTCACGAACCCAGGCGCTTAGCGCTTGTTCTGATACGGCCTCTGCGTGCCAATCGATAAACGCCACCGGACGCTCACCCCATTCGGGGTGGGGCACCGGCACCACTAGCGCCTGGGAGACGCTAGAGTGATCGACCAAGCGCTGTTCGATGGCTTCCGGCTGAATATTCTCGCCGCCGGAGATAAAGCCGTTATCGAGCCGCCCCTCCACGACCAGCGCGCCCTCCGTCGTGAAGTGCCCCTTATCGCGGGTGGCAAACCAACCCTCGTCGTTGAGGGCTGGATCAACCTCGCCGTTATTCAAATAGCCGCAGAACAGGGTCTCGCCACGCACCTGTATCTCACCTTCAACCACCCTTACCTCTCGACCCGGTAGTGGCCTGCCCACGACGCCCGGCGCGGTAGGTATCCCGGTGCAAACCTGGCTGGCCATCTCGGAGAGCCCGTAGCTGACTTTCGGTGTTAGCCCCAGTGATGTCATCTTCGCCACCAGCGGTGCGGGAATGGCCGCGCCGCCCAGCAGCAGCTCGCGCAACTGCGTGCGCTGGGGCGTAAAGCCCGCCTTCAGCAGCCGCCAAAGCTGGGTGGGTACCAGTGAAAGATGGGTAATCGACTGCTGCTCAAGACGCGCGGGAAGCGTGTGTGGGTCCTCATCAAGAATCACCCGACCACCGGCGAGAAAAACGCGAAATGGAATAGCGTAGCCACCGATATGAAACAGCGGCAGCGAGAGCAGCCAGCCACTGTTTTGATCAACGGGAATAAACGACGCAGAGCCGCGCGCGGAGGCCAAATGATTGGCCACGCGCTGCAGCACTGCCTTGGGCGTACCGCTGGATCCAGAGGTAAAAATCGTGTTACACAGCTGGCGACCATTGAGCACTGGAGGCTCACCTGCACCAGCTTCCGCCAGGAAATCGAGGGTGATCGGCGTTAACTGTGAAGAAGTTAACTGTGAAGAGTAATCGTCGCCGCTTTCCGTTTGACAAACGCGGCCAGCCTGCAAGCGCTTGGCTAGGCACAGCTGCTGGGCAACGGGAAACGCAGGGTTAAGTGGGCAGAAAATCACCCCTGCCCGCAGGCAGGCCCACGCCAGCAGCAAGGACTCAAGCGAGCCTTTGGCGGGAACCACTAGCCGATCACCTGGCACAAACCCTTTCCGAGCCAGTTGCTGCGCTAAAGACGCCACTCGGCGATTAAGCGTTCGGTAGCTAAGCTTTATTGAACCCGCCTCTATGGCGACTTGCTCAGGGGTCTCATTGGCCCAGTAGTGGATGGGGCAGTTTTCTATCACGCTGAACTTTCCATTTTAGAGAGGCAGTGCACGTTTTCTGTCATCACTTCGCCCGTTTCAGTGGTCACGCGCTCGGTAAGCCAGTGGCCAGTATCCAGCCCCGGCGGATCATCGGGCGCCCACTCGCTGGCCAGCCGACCCAACAGCCCAAGTCCCAAATCGGATTCAAAGCTGGAGGAGATCACCACGCGTAGATCGCTCGCTCTTGCCCGTTGAACGAGTGCCTCGCAAGCGCTTAGCGAGCCGATCAGCGTGGGCTTGATGACCAGGGCTTTGAGCTGCGGGTGGCAGTGCCACTCTTCCCTGCGCGACAGCGTTTCATCCAGGGCAATGGCCACCCCCGTCGCTTCTGCCACGGCGATGGTGTCAGCGAAGGCAGTGCAGGGCTCTTCCAGGTAATCGATTTGCGCAAGGGGCAGGCGCTCACAGAAACGCTGGGCTTCTTCCCGCGTCCAGCCGCCGTTGGCATCCAGAATCAGCTTAGTGGCGGGTAGCCGAGTAGCAAGCTGTTCGATCAGCGCCAGCTCCTGCTCCATGGGATAGCGTGCCACCTTCAACTTGAGCCGAGAGGGCGGCGACGCTTGCCAATCGCTTTCTCCAAGAGCCTCTATCAATTCTGCAGGCGCTCCCTGGAGCAGCGGATAAGGCGGCAAAGAAGCAGGAAGATTGCTTGGCCAAGAGCGTTGGGCGCAATCAAACCCAAACTGAACCGATGGCAGTATTGGAGAGACTGTTTCGCCTCGGCTCAAAGCAGCCAAACAGGCCAAACTTTCGGCTTCAGCTTCCTCCAGCGTTTCAGTCGAGAAGCCGGGTAGCGGGGCAATCTCACCCCACTGCCCGTGGATGGAAACTAACAGCCCTTCTCTGTTCGTCAGCCGCTGTCCTTTAAACATGAGCGGCTGACGGAACGGGAGGGAGTAGCGGTAGAGCGCCAGCTGCATTAAGGGTTACGCGGGTAGCGGGAAAAATCCGGGCGGCGCTTCTCGTTGAAGGCGTTACGCCCCTCTTGTCCCTCTTCGGTCATGTAGTAGAGCATAGTCGCATTGCCCGCCAACTCCTGCAGCCCAGCCTGACCGTCGCAGTCGGCATTGAGCGCGGCTTTTAGGCAGCGCAGCGCCATGGGGCTGTGCTGGAGCATTTCCCGGCACCAGCGCACGCTCTCTTTTTCAAGCGTCTCCAACGGCACTACGTGGTTGACCAGCCCCATTTCCAACGCTTGGGCGGCACTGTATTGGCGGCACAGAAACCAGATCTCCCGGGCCTTTTTCTGGCCCACAATGCGCGCCATATAAGAGGCGCCGTAACCACCATCGAAGGAGCCTACTTTGGGCCCTGTTTGACCGAAAATCGCGTTGTCGGCCGCTATGGTCAGATCGCACATCAGATGCAGCACATGGCCGCCGCCGATGGCGTAGCCCGCCACCATCGCCACTACTGGTTTGGGGCAAGTGCGAATATCACGCTGGAAATCGAGTACGTTGAGGTGGTGGGTGCCCTCTTCATCCTGGTAGCCGCCATAGTCACCGCGAATGCGCTGGTCACCGCCGGAACAGAACGCTTTGTCGCCTGCGCCAGTGAGCAGAATGGCACCAATGGAGCTGTCGTGGCGGGCGCGGTTAAGCGCCTGGGCCATCTCGCTCACCGTTAGCGGGCGAAAGGCGTTGCGTACCTCTGGCCGGTTGATGGTGATGCGCGCAATGCCATCAGCAGTGGTGTGGTACAAAATATCCTGATAGCCATCGGAGCGATCCTGCCACTCGATGGGCGCATAGAGTTCCGATTCAGTGAGTCCGTTGATCATGCCAGTCTCTTTTTCTTTGCCAGGGGGTTTTTCGTTCGCTTTTGGACGTGGTTCTTGCCGAGAATCGCTTAACCCAACATACCTGCAACGACTAGACCCAGCGCCACGATGCTTAACAGCGCAGCCCCACCGTACATCAGTTTTTTGTTAAGTGCGTCATTGCCCACGCGGATATCAAACATCCCATGGCGCAGGCGGTGAGCGGCATGAAATAGCGGTAAACAGACCACCGCCCCAACAAACAGAAAGCCCGGCACGCTGAACAGCAGCGCTGATGCGCGCTCATAGCTCAACGCCTCGGCGGGCAGCAGGCCAAGGGGCAGTAAAACGGCGATAAAGAGAATCACAGCAGGTAGCAAGACGGCGAAACAGACACCACCCGCGCTAAACAGCCCCCACCAAAGCGGTTCATCAAAGGCCTGTTTGTGCTGAGTGCTGTTTTTGCCCATGCTTGGTTTATTCATGGCTAGCTTTTCCATATTTAGGCCCTCCCGAATAACCAGAAAAACAGCAGCGCGACTGCCACTACGCCTGCCCACTGACCAGCCACAATGGCCTGATCGGGCAGACTGTGTCCGGCGATACGCAGCGGCATTACCCGTGGGAACAGCACAAAGAAGGTGGCGGCGTGAAACAGGCTGGCGGCCAATGCTAAAAGATTCAGCACTAATACGATGGGAGAGCCCATAAAGGCGATCCATCCCTGCCAGCTTTCTGCCCCTTGAAGAAGCGCCACCATACCGGCGATCAGGCAGAGCGTGAAAAACACCAGCGGCAGCACCGTGGCTTCGCGCAGCATATAGAGTTTAAAAAAGCGGTGTTTCAGCCACCAGTTGCGTTTCAGTGGTGGCAGGCGTTGCGATGATGATTTATCCATGACGTTCCTCCCCTACCCTTTAAACAGCGCAATGAGTGTGTGTTTGGCGGCCTCAACCTTGCCCTGATTTACCGCCGCGGCGGGGTCAACGTGTTTGGGGCATACCTTGGAGCAGAAGCCCACAAAGGTGCAGCTCCAAACGCCTTCATGGCGGTTAAGTTCGGCCATACGCTGCTTCTTGCCGTGGTCGCGGCTATCCAGGTTGTAACGGTGAGCCAGCGTTAGCGCCGCCGGGCCAAGGAACTCAGGATTAAGCCCGAACTGCGGACAGGCCGAGTAGCAGAGGCCGCAGTTAATACAGTTAGCGAACTGCTTATAACGGGCGAGCTGTTCAGGTGACTGTTGATAGGGTTCCGGCGTCTGGGGATCAAACGCTTTCACCGGATTGTCATCGATCAGGTAGGGCTTAACCGCGGCCAGATGCTCAAGAAATATTTCCATGTCCACGACCAGGTCCCGCTGTACCGGAAAGTGGGAGAGCGGCTCGATGCGGATCTCGCCTTCGTAATCGCGCAGGAAAGTTTTACAACCAAGCTTGGGAATGCCGTTGACCATCACGCCACAAGAGCCGCAAATCGCCATCCGGCACGACCAGCGGTAGCTCAAGGTGCTATCGAGCTGCTCTTTAATGTGGTTGAGGGCATCCAACAGCGAGGTGCTGTCGTCCACCGGCAGTTCGTACTGCTGCCAATAGGGCTCAGCCGAGCTGTCGGGCAGGTAGCGCTTGACGCTAATGTGCTTGGTGCTAACGTTCTTAGCATTGATCTGCTCGGTGTTCATGCCTTGCCCCCCTTGCCTGCATCGCCATAGGCCCGCTCAGCCGGTGCGGAGAACCGCACATCGACATCCTGCCAGCGCAGTTCGGCATGCGCTTCGCCTTGGTAAAACACCTGGCTGTGCTTGAGGTAATTAACGTCGTCGCGTTTCTGCATGCCTTCATCCAGGCGCTGATGGGCACCGCGGGATTCACGGCGCTCCAGGGCACTCAAGCAAGAGGCTTCGGCAATATCCAACCCATAGCCAAGCTCGATACACTCCAGCAGCTCGGTATTGAATATCTTGCTGGTATCTTTAACGCGTATCTCATTGAAGCGAGCGCGCAGCTGGCGCATGGTCTCAAGCGAATGGCGCATGCCCTCTTCAGTGCGGTAAATACCGCAGCCGCTCTCCATGGCCTGCACCATGGCGCGCTTGAGTTCGACCCAGTTCTCTCCACTTCCGGTTCCGTCACAGAGGCGCAGCAGCTTGGCTTGTTGACGATCACCCTGGGCTTCCAGCAGCCGCTCATCGGCCCACTCGGTTTTTGCTGCACGCTTGCTGGCTTGCTCACCGGCTAAGCGGCCAAACACCAGTAGCTCGCTTAGCGAATTGGAGCCTAGCCGGTTAGCACCGTGCAGCCCCACCGAGGAGCACTCCCCAGCGGCATAAAGCCCGGCGATGGAGGTTTCGCACTGAGGGTCGGTTTCGATCCCACCCATGGTGTAGTGCACCGCTGGGCGAATAGGGATGGGCTCTTTAACAGGATCAACATTGATATAGGATTTAGCCAACTCGCAGATAAACGGCAGGCGTTCCAAGATATACTTTTCACCCAAGTGGCGCAGGTCGAGATAAACCACGTCGCTGTCGCCAAACTTGCCGGTGCGGCCCGCCTGCTGCTCCTGCCAGAAGGCCTGGGAGAGCTTGTCCCGCGGCCCCAGCTCCATGTATTTGTTTTCCGGTTTGCCCAACGGCGTTTCCGGGCCTAGGCCGTAATCCTGCAGATAGCGGTAGCCCTCTTTATTGAGCAGAATGCCGCCTTCGCCCCGGCACGCTTCGGTAATCAAAATACCAGAGCCAGGCAGACCGGTGGGGTGGTACTGCACAAACTCCATATCCCGCAGCGCCACACCGTGACGATAAGCCATCGCCATACCGTCGCCGGTGACAATGCCCGCGTTGGTATTGAAGCGGAACAAGCGCCCTGCGCCGCCGGTAGCGAGAATCACCGCTTTAGCGCGCAGCAGGGTCAGTTCACCGGTGGCAATCTGCAGGGCTATCACGCCAATCACCGCACCTTCGTGAACAGCTAGATCGAGCACGAAAAACTCATCGAATCGCTCGATCTCAGGATATTTCAGCGAGGTCTGAAACAGAGTGTGGAGCATATGAAAGCCGGTTTTGTCGGCCGCAAACCAGGTGCGGGCGGTTTTCATGCCCCCAAAGCGGCGCACCTGCACTTGGCCATCGTCTTTACGGCTCCAGGGGCAGCCCCAGCGCTCCATCTGAACCAGCTCTTGATACGCGTGATGAACAAAGTAGTCGACGACGCCCTGCTCAACCAGCCAGTCACCGCCTGACACCGTGTCATCGAAATGCGCCTGGTGGGAATCTTCATCACTGGTGACGGCGGCAGCACCGCCTTCAGCGGCCACGGTATGGGAGCGCATGGGATACACCTTGGACAGCAGCGCAATGCGCTGGGGGGTGCCCTGCCCCTTGGCCTGCTCAGCGGCCCCAATGGCAGCACGCAAGCCTGCGCCACCCCCACCCACAATGACGATATCGAAATCTCGCTGCTGCATGAAAAGCCCCTTCATTAGCCAAGTCAAAGGTGGTACTGGCGGCAATCTTCGCTGCCGTCTTCTTTATTCGAACTTATCATGCCTGCTGCAGACCCTGCTCATTAGTCGAAAGGACTATTGACGTGAATCAAAGAAGCAGTGAATTGAGTCAGCATTGCTGTTCCCGTAAGGCCGCAGCACCTACTCTTCTAGCCATCCCGTGCAAGGCAAATGCCTATTCGCCAGACGATTACAATCGCCAAGATAAAATTAAGAGAGGTGCCGAATGACGACGAATGCTCAACCCTCACCGAGATGGAAATTGTTAGCGCCGCTAGCAGTCGCCATCATCGTCGCGCTGATACCCACACCCCCGGGGCTTGCGCCTCATGCATGGTACTTTTTCGCCATTTTCCTTGGCTGTGTCGTCGGTCTTATTCTGGAACCATTACCGGGCGCAGTGGTGGGCCTGGTCGGCGTTACCCTGGTGGCACTGCTTTCTCGGTGGGTGCTGTTCTCTCCCGAACAGCTGGCCGCTGACGGCTTCAACCCCGCCGGACAAGCTTTTTCCTGGGCGGTGTCAGGCTTTACCAACTCCACCGTCTGGCTAATTTTCGGTGCCTTTATGTTTGCCCTGGGGTACGAAAAAACCGGACTGGGCAGGCGGATATCGCTCTGGCTGGTCAAAGCCATGGGGAGGCGCACCTTGACCCTTGGCTACGCGGTGATGATTGCGGATGGCATTTTGGCGCCGTTTACGCCCTCGAATACCGCGCGCAGTGCGGGCACGATCTACCCCGTGATTCGCAACCTGCCGCCGCTTTATGATTCGCACCCTAATGACCCAAGCATGAAGCGCATGGGTAGCTTTTTGATGTGGACCGCGTTGGCGTCTACCTGCGTAACCAGCTCGCTATTTTTGACCGCACTGGCGCCCAACCTGTTGGCGATCGCGTTAACCGAAAGCACCACTGGTATCCAGGTCAATTGGGGGCAGTGGTTTATGGCAGTAGCACCTGTGGGCATCCTGCTGCTGCTTCTGGTGCCGCTGCTGAGCTACTGGCTATGCGCCCCCGAAGTGAAGGCAGGCGATGAAATTTCTGATTGGGCGGGCCAGGAGCTAACCAAGCTAGGGGCACTGACCCGCCATGAAATAATGTTGGTCGCTATGGTGGTCACCGCCCTGCTGTTATGGATTTTTGCCGGCAGTGTTATCTCTGGTTCACTCGTGGGCCTAGTGGTGATCTGCGGCATGCTGTTAACGGGCATCATTCACTGGGACGATATTCTTAATAATCGCGCAGCTTGGAATACCTTTGTATGGTTTGCCACCCTGGTGGCACTGGCAGGCGGTCTCAGCCAAGTTGGGTTCGTCAACTGGTTTGGCAATGTGGTGGGCGGTCAGATAAGCCACTTCGACCCGCTGATGGCCATGGTGGCGCTGGTGGTCATTTTCTATCTACTGCACTACTTCTTTGCCAGCGTTACTGCCCACGTTACCGCCCTGCTGCCGGTGATTCTGGCAGCGGCATCAGGTATAGCGGGGCTGGATATGCAGATGTTTGTGCTGCTACTGCTGCCCACACTGGGCTTTATGGGCATCATTACTCCCTACGGTACAGGGCCAAGCCCGGTTTACTACGGCAGCGGCTACCTGCCCAGCGCACTCTTTTGGCGCCTAGGGGCAATCTTTGGGCTGCTATTCCTGGTGGCTTGGCTGGCGATCGGCCTACCCTGGCTACTCGTGATCAGCTGATAACCAGTCGCCTATCGTGGATACCAGGCATTGAGATGCTGAGCGATCCTCTCAGGTTGCTCAGCATGAAGATTGTGGCCCCCTTCCAGCGTGATATGGCGCAGGCGCGGGGCCATTGTTGTCAGATGAGACGCCAAAGAGTGGAACTTGGCATCCCGCCGCCCCGAAAAGTAGCTTACCGGAAGCGAGGTACTTTCCAGCCAATGCCAAAGCGAAGGCTGTTGGCCTAAGGAAGTTGATCGCAGCATGCTGGCGATGGCTGGCCCGTGATTCGCTAGCCGACGTTGAATCTGCCGAGTGCACTGGGCCTCGGTTAAGTCGGCGAACACCGGCTGCAGATACCAATCGATAAGTACGTTTCCCAATGGCTCCCGCTCGAAGCGTGTTGCCCAGCGTTCATCATGAGCAATACGGCCAGGACGCTCACTGGCGGGTAAACCAGGGTGAGCACTCTCCAGCCAGAGCGCTTCCAACCCCGATGGCTGACGGCTGGCATGGTAAAGCGCCAAACGCCCGCCCAGGGAGTAACCCAGCAGGCAGTAGCGGCTAACCCCTCGGTCACTCAGTGTGTCGCAAAGCCAATGGTGAAACGCCTCAAACGAGGCCAGCCGTATCTGGTGATTCTCACCGTGCCCCGGCAGGTCTAACGCTAAGCAGTTAATGCTTTCCAAGCCAGCGATGACCTCATCCCAGTCCTGACGATCCCCCAGTAAGCCATGGAGCAGTACCAGGGTAGGCGCCTGCTGCTGTGATTTACTGCTCACGCGGCTCCCCTCGAATCGCTTCGCCAAGGGCCTTGAGATCATCGGCGACCTGCTGATGGGGCACGTTAACCTCGATCAGTGAAACGCCTACCTCTAACGCCTGGGTATAAGCCGCCGCGAAGGCCTCCAATGAACTGGGCGCCGAGTAGCCAAGCCCAAACATCTTGGCCGCATACTCGAAGTTCAAGCCGTGGGGCTGGCGGTAATAGCGCTCCAGCAGCTCACCCTCTTTGGGCACCGGCAGCATATGGAAAATACTGCCGCCATCATTATTAAGAATGACCACCACCAGAGGCTGGCTGGACTGTTTCAGCAGCGCCAAGCTGTTGAGATCATGCAGAGCACTCGTATCCCCCAGCACGATAGTCGTGGGTTCCGAGCATGTGCAGCTGAGGCCATAGGCCGTTGCGATCAGGCCATCGATACCCGACGCGCCACGATTAGCCAATACCCGCAGCGGCGTTTGGCGATGCGTACCCAGCATATTCATTAGCCGTGCGGGCAGGCTGTTGCCTATAAACAGCTGCCCGACTGCCAACTGTGCTAAAAGGTGACAAACACCCAGTTCTGAGAATGCCGTACAACGCTCTTCCACAAGCCGACTGGTGCGGCGTTGGAGGCTATCCAACTGATGCCAAGGCGATAGTTCAGAGTGTGCTGGCAAATCAGCGATAAAGTCGGCAGGCGAGCATACCAAACGGCGCTTAACGCAGTAGTCTGGGTCCAGCCGCTGGGGCTGCGAATCAACCAACCAGACATCCTGCCAGGGCTGCTGGGCAATAAATTGGCTTAACCGCTTGGAAATGAGTCGGCCACCAAACTGCAGCAGCACTTCTGCTTTGGCGAGCTCAGCGCTGAAACGCTCATCATGCAGCGCCAAATCAAAATAAATCAGGTTGTGAGGATCAAACCGAACCTGGCTCTGCACATCCGCCAGCAACGGCCAGCCCAATTGCTTGGATAGCTCAACAGCATGCTGCGCCTGCTGGGAATCATCAACACTGCCAACGACAATCAGGCCCCGCTGTTGGGAAAACGTTTCCCACTCACTATTAAGCGCGGGAAACGCAGTGCTGGTCCGCCAATCACTCCACGGTTTTGAAGTCGTCAGCCAGTCCCTTAGCGGGGCGAGATAGTCACTGGCATCCATAGGGCAACTGCCGGGGTAAAGCGGCTCGCGGTAACGGCAGTTAATGTGAAGGGGCCCAGGAGTTCGGCGCTGCTGGTCAACCGCTTGGTCAAGCGTGCTAAGTAGGAATGCCGCTTTTATCTCAGCATCCGGCGGCGGCAGGTCGTGGTGAACAATGGTGTGGCGAAAGAATATATCCCGCTGGTCAATCGCCTGGTTGCTGCCGTTATCCAGCAGTTCAATCGGGCGGTCGGCAGAAAGCACGATAAGCGGCACGCCGAGCAATTTGGCTTCCACTACCGCCGGATAAAGGTTCGCTACAGCGGTGCCTGAGGTGGTGATAATGACGACCGGGCGCTGACTGCCCCGGGCAATGCCCAGCGCCATAAATCCCAGCCCACGCTCATCAAAGTGACAGCGGCAGCGCAGCCCGGCGTGTTCGCTGGAGGCCATGGTCAAAGGCGATGAGCGTGAACCCGGCGCCAGCACCACGTCGCGGACACCCAAGCGGTAGAGTTCCTCCAGCATCAGTGCCGCCCACACATGATTAAAGGTGGCGTGTTGGATGGCAAAATCGGTAGATACAGGTGCGGTCATATGCATTATCCCATCCCTAGCAGCGACATAATGTCAGCGATTTTAGCATCCAGTTCGTGCCACTCCTCGTCCGGCTGGGAGCCTGCCACAATGCCTGCACCGGCATAAAGGCGAATTGTTTCTGGGCCGATATGGGCGCAGCGAATGGCCACTGAAAGGTCACTGCTGGTGTGGCTGATTCTACCCAAGACGCCTGCATACCAGCCGCGGCGATGGCGCTCATGCTGGCGAATAAATGCCAGTGCCGACTCGCGGGGCACACCGCCCACCGCCGGGGTAGGCGGCAGCACGGCAAGCAACCGTTGGTCGGTGACGTTTTGGTGCAACTCGGCGTGAATCAGACGACGGATATGCTGCACCGAGCGCAGCTTAACAGTATGCGCCTCGCCCATCTGGACGTGAGAAGAGAGCGGCTCAAGCTGAGTCAAAAGCTGCTGATAGACACACTGGTTTTCCAAACTGTTTTTCTTATCGGCCAGCAGCTCATCGGCAAGCGCTTGATCTTGCTGGGCATCCCGCCCGCGCCGTGTAGTGCCCGCCAGCGCCTCGGTCATTAAGTGCCTGCCTTCACGCGTGTAGAGCCGTTCCGGCGGGCAGCCAATAAACGCTTCATGCGGGGTCAATTGGACGCCAAAGTGAAAACAGTCGGCGGCACCGGCCTGCCAGCGTGCCAGCAGCGCCCAAGGGCTAGGCGTTTCAGGTGTTGTCAGGCAGGTCTCCCGTGAGAGCACCACCTTGGGTGTGTGGCTCAGGTGATCAGGATGGGTGACCTGTGCGACCGATGCCGCCCACTCTTTCTGGGCAGGGCGGTCTTCACGCTGATAAACATGCGGCAGCAAGCACGGCAGCGGCCGCTCCTCTTTCAGGGCAGCCAAACAGGCACGCGCCTGGACTATCTCGGCCTCTGGGCAACGATCATCAAAGCGTAAATTGAGTGATAGCGTCGCCCCAGTTTGCTGGCGCCTAAGCTCTATACGCGGCAGCAAAAAATGGCAGCCAGGAAAGTGCTCCCACCCTACCGTACTGGTGTCGAAAGCCATGCCACCGAAGTAGTCCGGCTGCTCGCCACCCAAATCAGCCAGCCTGGCAAGATCAGCCTGCAGCGCGGCTAGTGAATCAAACGCCTTAACAGCCCCCAACGTCGCATACTCAACGGCGCCAGCTTCTCGGGATTGCCAATAGAAGCGGGGATACTCGCTCTGCGCGTTTAGCCATCCCATCAGGTGATTGACCTGACAAGAGGTGCTAAGGCGTATAAACCCTTTTTTAGCGCTATCGCTAAGCGTATCGAGCTGGCTTTTGAGTGCCTCAACAGGAGGAATAAAGTGCATAATTTACCTATTAGGCCAGCCTTTTCAATTACCTACTAATGACTACTGGGGTGCTTCAGGCCTAGTTTTTGTTTCATATAGGGTAGCACCCATCGATCGCCGCCAAACCGCCCTGCATTGGCCCCCGCCACCAGCAAAAAAAACGTCAGCGCAATCATCCATGGATTAGTGGACACCGTGCCTGCCATCAAAAACGACATGTTCATCACGATGGCGAAAAACGCAGCAAACGAGGTCAGCACACCAACGATCAAACCCAATCCAACTAACACTTCTCCCAGCGGTATAATGACATTAATGATATCGGCATTGGGCAATGCAACATTCTCTAGAAAGGCAACATAATTCGGGTAAACCGCGCTTCCCTCACGCATCACAGGATTGGCGACAGCATTGCTCAAGAAACCCTCAGCGCTAAAGCCACCGGTGATCTTACCGATGCCCAGGGTTAGCCAGGTGATGCCTAAGTAGAGCCGTAGCAGTAACCAAACTACCGCCATATATTTGTTATGTCTAAATAAGTCGCCAATCATCGCGTAAACTCCTGGTATAGGGTCACCAGCAGTTTGAGGGAAGAGAACACCCCTTGTTTTGATGCAGGTCTACTTTTGAGCACGCAATCATACATTGACGAATGTTTATTGAATGAAAACGGTCAACAGGAATATCGACGGAATGGAACAAAATAGTCAGCGCCGCCCCTACCAAGCCTGGGTACTCGCCGCTCGCCCCCGAACGCTGCCTCTGGCGTGTGCTTCCATTCTGCTGGGTACTGGGCTAGCCGCGAGTGTGGATGCACTGAATATGGCGGTGCTTTTGCTTGCTTTATTAACAGCGATAGCACTCCAAGTGCTATCTAATTTAGCCAACGATTACGGTGATGCCGCATCGGGTGCCGACGACGAACAGCGTATAGGGCCTGAAAGAGCGGTCGCTTCCGGTTTGCTTACCCCGGAAAAAATGCGCACGGGGATGATCGTTGCGGCCACGCTTGCCGCAGTACTGGGGCTGTTATTGCTGGTCGCCGCGTTTGGGGATCACTGGGGGCAGATTCTCATCTTCATTTTATTAGGGGCTGCTGCCCTATTGGCAGCAGTGACCTATACCGTAGGGCTTGGCGGCACCCCTTATGGCTACCGAGGGTTTGGGGACATTGCGGTCTTTGTATTTTTTGGGCTACTCGGCGTCTTGGGCACCTACTATCTACATGTACAGCAACTAAGCTGGTTGCCCTTTCTGCCTGCCGCCGCCTGCGGTTTGCTGGCCACCGCCGTACTCAATGTCAATAACGTACGCGATATCGAAAGCGACGCGCGCAACGGCAAGATCACCCTGGCGGTGCGGCTTGGTCGCACCAAGGCGATTAACTACCACTGGACGCTGCTGGGCATGGCGCTGCTGCTTACCTTGATCTACATGGTTGCACTGCCGGTACCGTGGGTGGGATGGAGCTGCCTGCTGGTGGCCAAGCCATTGACCGATGCAGCCAGAACGTTAAGCCATACCCGTGATGGCGAGATGCTAACCAATATGCTGAAGAAAACGGCCATTTCAACGCTACTTTATAGCGTGTTGCTGTCTATTGGCTTGGCCTTTTTCTGACTGTATACCTGAAAACTAAAGTTTCTAAAGATTTTTTAAGGCTATGAACTCACTTTTCATGGCCTTAAAATCTGAATGGAACAGCTTGCATATCTGAACAGGCTTTTACTCATTGTAAATTAATACGTGTACTTTACTGTCACCATTTCAGACATCGATTATTAACTATTCATCTCACTACATGGATTTGACTCAAAACATACACAAACGACTGCCTGACTTTCCTTAACTGTATTATAATAACCCCACCCAAGTCGCTGAGTAAGCTTTGAAGTCAACTCTAACCCTAGACCAAAACCCAGGCTGTCAGCCTCATCATTATCAATATTGAGATCATTAACTATCTCAACAACACTATCCCTCTGCGTAATACAAATACCGCCTTCAGTCGCATGTTGAAAAGCATTGCGAATGAGATTTCCTAGAACAATTTGAACTGCAGCTTCCGGCAATTTACAACTATAAGGATTGGTCTCTAACGAAACCGTGATATCTTTATATTTCAAAAGATAGCCCAAATCATCGACCAAACCATTTACCAGCAAATCCAACCTGAAATCTTTAATAAAAAGTGGTTCACTATCAGTCTTTCCTAGCCATAACAACGTTGTCGTTAAGTCTTTCATGGTTTGGCTTGCGCGTTCTATACGTTCTACTACAGCTATTTCACGCGGGTCGTTCTGCAATATGGACTGATGCTCTTTTAGCTTGCGAAGTAACTCAACATTATTTTGTATCACACTTATAGGTGTACGCAATTCATGGCTAGTATGACGCAAAAAAGATTGTTCCCTATCGAGTCCTTCTTTTACTGAAATCAGACTATTGCGTACCAGCCGGGCAAAATCATTTAGGTCCCGGAATCCAAAATCTGGAATGTGGTCATCCAGCGTTTTTTCATTCAACTCTCGAGCCCAAACACCAAGGCGGGCTACGGGACGAGCTAGCTGATATAAAAACCACCATACCACCAGTGCTACCGAAGCAGCGGAACCCAGCCCAATAACAAGCAACGTTATTAGTGATTCTCTGGCGTGGCTCTTCACCATTTCGGAGACCGTATCGGGTGAAATGTAAAAACTCACATAAAAGGTTTCTCCACGGACATCCACAGCCATATAAAAAAACATTAGATCAAAGGGTTCAGCCCCACCTTTCATATTTAATTTTTGTAACTGGTTATCGCTAGGTGGGGTAGGTTCTGACTCAACAATGGAGGCTGGCTGATCGTGCCATTCACGAGTCACTTTATAGTTATCGAAACCTTTGAGATTAGAGCCGGACTCATCCTCGGCATAGACAGTGGCAGCCCAGTTTAAGTTATCGACAATAATGGTATCCATACCACTCATGAAATACCGAGTTGATAAGAAGCTATAGCCTGTGATGAGTACGAAAGCTATGACGGTAAAGACTAGTATCAATGCTCCGCGAAGGCTGGGATTAGCCTTGCTCATGACTTTCTCGTAGAGCAAAACCAAAACCTGGCACAGTGTGTATCAAGCGAGACAAAAATCCTGAATCCACCGCCTTACGCAGATAATGCATATGGACCTTAAGCACATTGCTGTCAGGAATTCTGTCTCCCCAGACTGCCGCTTCTAGCTTTTGCCTGTTTACCGCTTCTGGAGCGGCTCTTAGCAAAGCTTCTAGAAGCTGCCAGGCTGTAGGCGTTAACTTCAATCGTTGGCCAGAGCGTAAAACCTCGCGCTTATTCAAGTCCATTTCCAGTCCTCCATAGCTCAGGATCTGCGCTTGTCCACTACGACGACGAGTCAACGCTTGTACCCGTGCCACTAACTCATCAAGTTCAAAAGGTTTTACGAGAAAATCGTCGGTACCCGCTCGAAAACCATCTAGCTTGTCTTGAAGCCTATCGCGAGCGGTGAGAATTAGCACAGGAATATCCTTGCCCTCATTTCGGAGCTTTTGGCATAAGGTCAATCCATCAAGTCGAGGTAGATTAATATCCAGCAGCAAAGCGTCATAATCATGATCTTGCAGCAGATAAAGTCCTCTTATGCCGTTGCTGGCATGATCACAGTGGATGTTTTCCAGCTCTAAATATTGCACAACAGTTTCTGCCAGATCATGATCATCTTCTACCAACAATATATCTAGCATTACTCCCGTACTCCCTCATTCGCTTCACTGTTTACCAATCGCTTCAACCGGATAGCAATATCCTCTTGAATAGCCATCAACGAGGGTATCAACACTAGGATAATGATTGTTGAAAAAAGAATACCATAGGCAAGCGAAACGGCTGCGGGGATCAAAAACTGGGCCTGTGTCGACGTTTCACTCAGCAATGGCACCAACCCGGCAAACGTTGTCATTGACGTAAGTAGTACAGGGCGTAAACGACTGGTACAAGCCGATACCATCGCCTGCTGGTGGTCGTGATTTTCTAGGCTTTCCTGATTATATTGGCTCACCAGCAACAGGCTGTTGTTGATCACTACCCCGCTAAGGGCAATAACGCCATTTAATGACAGTATGCTCAAAGGCAAATCATACAGCCAGTGACCAATGATAGCGCCCATGACGCCAAACGGAATAGCGCTCATAATGACTAAGGGTTGAATATAGGATTTCAGTGGAATAGCTAGCAACATATAGATTGCCAGCATCGCTAGCAAGAACATGGTTATCATTGATGAGGATGTTTCTTGCTGCTCTTCAGCTTCACCTCCAAAATGGATTTCTAAATTTGGATATTTCTGTTGCAGGTCATTGGCGATAGTTATTTTTAAACTGCTCACCAAATCAGTGACAGATCTCACTTCTTTATCTACATCAGCGGTAACATAAACTGCTCTCTGACTATCAATTCGCGTAATAGTGTCTTGGGAAAATCCATAACTGACTTTAGCTACAGAAGAAACGGGGACGACATCACCAGAGGGCGTACGCACGTTAGCATTTAATACATCCGCGGCACTGCCTCTCTCAGTTTCTGGATAACGAACTTTAACTTCAACTTCATCACCACCACGTTGATAACGCTGCACTACCTGGCCGCTAAACGCTTGGTAAACCTGCGAGGCTAACTCATCAGTTGTCATACCCAGGCTCTTTCCTTGATCAGTCAACGTTAAACTAAGCTGGGGTTGAGTGGGGGTCAGGTTATCCTCAATACCGCTGATGGCGCTAATACCCTGAAGGTACTCTTTTAGTTCATCACCTGCTTGGCTGAGCACTTCATCATCACTGGAGCGCAGCTCTACTCTTAAAGCATCTACCATCATCTGGTTACTTTGAATACTTAAGGTTTGTGTGCCTTCCGGTGTATTCGTCTGTTCCCGCCAGCTACGGGCAAATTGTTCCAATGTATATGGCGCATTTCCAACAAGCTCTAAGGTGACCGAGCCACTTTGGTCATCTTCTGATATCACCTGCAAGTTGGCGATTGCGCTCTCGTCGTTACTGCTGTCTTCGCGCAATGCTTCATCTACTTCGAAAGCGCGATCCTCTAGCAGACTAAGAGCAGCATGGGTTAATCCATAACTAGCATCTTTGTGCATGGTTAAATTAGCGGTAACAGTTTCCCCAGGAACATCAGGAAAGAAACTCATACGCACCGTGCCATTGAAGGGCATCGACATCACCAACACTAGAAAGCCTATACCAACTACCACAACGGCATAACGATGGCTGATGGCTTGATGTATGGCTGGGGTATAAACCTTACGGTTAAACCATGTCAGGCCACTATCTGCGCCATTCTGCACTTTTTGCCAAGTCGCCGCCATTCGGTTGCTGCGCTCACCATCACGATGAGTTTTAAGGTGAGCCAAGTGAGCAGGCAGTATTAACTTAGACTCTACGACCGATAGTAATAGGCAAATCGTAACGACCACCGCAAACTGCGCGTATAACTGTCCTAACATGCCACTCGTCTGCGATAGTGCCGCAAATGCAGCCACAGTGGTAAACGCACCAAATAGGGTAGGAACAGCGACGACCATAGTACCTTTAATAGTATTTGCCAGGGTATCACCATCTTTTTCCCTAGTAGCATAAACACTTTCGCCAATCACTACAGCGTCGTCTACAACAATACCCAACGCCATGATAAAACCGAATGTCGTAAACTCATTTAGTGAAAGGTCAGCAAAACTGCTGCCCATAAAAAAGAAAGTGCCAAAGAAAATAAAAGGTAATCCTGCGGCCACCCAAAAAGCCACTTTCAGATTCAGAAACACCGCAAGCAAAAAGAATACCAGCGCTATTCCCATTACAGCATTTTCCGCCAGCAGTCTTAGACGACTTGAAATATTTTCACTATTGTCATCCCAACTAGCCAACTCTACGCCAGCTGGCAATGTGCCATCTCTATACCACTCTTCAATCACTTCTTCTGTGGCGGATACAGTGCGCAGAACATCGTCTTTGCCAATACTTATGACATTTAAAGTGAGACTTTCCTCGCCGTTAAAACGAGACAATACGGGTGTTGTATCATCATAAGTATCAAGAATGCTTGCCACATCGCCTAATGTAACAGTGCCGTATTTAGCCGAAGAAATCAGTGGAATAAGGGCAAACTCTTTAGCGTAATACGCCTGCTCTGACGCTTTAAGCTGAAGAAACAGACGCTCGTGTCGCAGTATAGCCGTCGAGGTATTAGAAGAGAAATTGTTGATGGCATTTTGTACATCAGTCAAAGACAAACCATAGGCTTGCAAACGAGCTTCATTTACCTCAACTGATATAATGGGATCAATCCAGCCAGAGTAAGTGACGCGGCTAATATCAGGTTGGGCCAAAAGATCTGTCTTCAACTGATTAGCCAACTGCTGCAATGTGTAGCGACTGGCATCTCCATATAGTTGCAGCGCAATGGCATCAGACGCCTGCTCATCTTTTTCTACTGATGGCGCTTCTGCTTCCGCAGGAAAGTTAGAGATGGCATCTACTTTATTTTTAACATCGCTTAGTAAGGTATCAAGACTATAATCTGATTGCCCTTCAACAGTGACGGTAACACCCTGGCTATCAGAGGTTGACGTGACGGATTTGATGCCAGTGACGCCTTCCAGAGCCTCCTCGATCTTAATGGCAACCCCCTCCTCGCTTTGCTGAGCGGAACCACTTAGGTAGGTAACCGAGATAGTGAGGCTCTCAGGTTCAGCGGCAGGAAATGCTTCTTTACGCAGATCAAATACGGTCAGCAGGCCAGCAACAATGACGATCATAAGCAGCAAGTTGGCTGCCACTGGATTGGCGGCAAACCAAGGAATCAAACCTTTATAAGTACGTTCAGTCATCAGACAACTCGCTCTGTGGCGTCACAGCCATGCCTTCGCTGTAGCTACTGAGAGGCTGAATGACGACCGTTGCTTGGTCATAACCTTCCGGGTGCTCAACATAAATGTGCTGTTGATCGGAAAATATAATATTGGCTGGATGTGCTTTTAGGAGGCCTTCATCCGAGACGGTTAAAATTTCTTCACGCTGGCTTAGTGCTGAGGCTGGCAGTTTCCAAAGATTGGCAACGGAGCGCCCAGGAATTTGTGCTTTTAAGAACGTACCGGGGTAGAGGCTGGGTTCCTGAGCAAGCGGTTCATCTACTGCTACGACCAATGCCCGCTGACGCGTATCACTATTCAGATTCTTCTCGGTGCGAATCACAGAGCCAATCCATTGCTCTCCGGTTTCCATTTGCGTTAGTTCCACTGAAAGACGCCCTGAAACTAACTCATCTTCATTAGGCAGAACCGACCAGTCACTCGCAGAAAGGGGAATGACGACTTCCACTCTGTTCGAACTCAACAATTGGCCAATCTCATTACCCGCCTGAGCATAACTGCCTGGTGAGATACTTCGACCGATGACGATAGCATCGAAAGGGGCCTTAATTTGAGTGCTAGCTAGGTTTTTCTCTGCCTCTGCAACGGCTTGGCGCGAGCTGTCCAAAGCAGCTTGAGCGGCGGCTAGCTGAGGTTCCCGTAAAGCTAACGTAGACAGCGGAGATCCTGATATTCCTGAAGAAGACCATTCCTGCTCAGCTTGTTGCGCTTCCTGCTCCTCTTCTAAATAGCTGACTAACGCTTCTGCCTGGGCTTCACGCGCAGACTCTAATTCTGCCTGCCACTGACTATCTTCAAGCGTGGCTAACACCTCTCCCTGCACGACCAACCGGCCAGAGTTAAAGCTGTCGCTGACACTTATCACTTGCCCACTAATGCGACTATTTAGGTCTAATTCGAATAGAGCTTCAGCGCTGCCTACTCCCTCAACGCTGGCTCGATATGTGCCCGGCGTTACTTCTACAACATTGACAGTGGGTCTTTGTGGCTCCTGAACAGGGGGTGTTTCCTGCAGGTTATTCTTGTTTTCGGCCATTCGAACACCGCTATAGACAAACACCACTACGAGAAATAATAAGGCCAGTACCAACACTAGCCTACGCACATTTTTACGTCTCATTCGTCAATCCCCAAACCCAAGGCGAGCGTTAAAGTAATTCGATTATCAAGCTGGTTATAAATTAGCGAGTCGAGCTGAGACTCAAGGTCATAAGTCTCTTGTTGCACACTGAGTAGTTCCAAGATGGTGGCGTTGCCCGCTCGATATCTTTCTTGATACCTATCCAATGCAAGACTCTGCTTATCCAGGGCTTGGCGGATATAGTCGCGTCTTTCAGCAAACGCTTGCTCTAGACTTAACGCATTGCGTACCTCTTCTACTGCGGTTAACAAGGTTTCACGATAGGTCTCATACTGAATAGCCGTATCAAGCGATGCTATTTCAGCGGCAGCGTAGAGCTGCCCGCCTTGAAATAGCGGTGCGGTTAGCTGTCCTAACAGGTTCCATACAGGATCAGTAAGCAACGCGTCACTGGGTGATGTCGCCATATCTTCCAGGGCGGCTTGAATATCAATTCGTGGAAGTAAATCTTTGTAGGCGACGCTTGCGTTATAGTCCGCAGCGGCAATAGCGTACCAAGCTGCTTGTAAATCAGGGCGACGCGCTAAGGTCTGCTCGGGCAAACCAGTCAGCGGACGTTCTACTGAAGGGTATTGATCCGGCACTTGGTAGGGATTGTCATCCATACGGCCTAACAGACTGTTCAGAGCCCGTTCGTCTTGTTGAATGGTCTCTTCAAGTTCTCGTACGGAAGCGAGTGTGCTGTAGGTTAGACTGCGTGCGCTATCCAGGTCATCCAGACCGTCCAACCCCCGCTGGTAGCGTTGCTGAATCAGCTGCTCGTTTAGCTCTAACGTGTCCAGTCTTCGACGTTCTATGGCTAAGGAGCGTTTTTGAGCCACAAGGTTTAGCCAGCTACTCATCACTTCACCGGCTAACGTATCCCTCGCTGCCTGATAAGTGGCCTGCCGCTGAAATTGGCTCTGTTCATCGGCATTGATACCATCTTCGATTTGCTGCCACACATCCACTTGCCAACTCAGCGTTAGTGAGCCTGTGTACTGTTCTTCCGAGTCCTCGGTATCGCTGGCACTAAAGCCAGCTTCCAGCTCTGGATATCGTTCGCCGCGACTTTTACGCAACGTCGCTTGGCTCTGTTTAAGGGCCAAGAGGGTTTGCTGTAGACCAGGGTTATTATCTAGCGCTTCCTGCATAAGAGATTGTAATTCGCGACTGTCAATGAGCGCGGTAAGACTTGTCGCCGTACCTGGCAATTCATCAATTTCTGCAAATGACACTTCTGCTGGTAAGCGTTCAGCCTGCCGCAAATAATCCTGCCGCTCGCCCGTACTGGCACAACCAGACAGTAACGCAGCGCTGAAGACAAGCAAAAGAAGAGTAGAGGAGCGGCCCGCCATAAGGTAGTTATCCGTAATTAACGTTATCTACCAGGCAACCTACAGATGGCGAGGTTAAGAGATGGTTAAGTTGAAATGCACACCGGCGCCACTTAGCAAGTTTCTAAGTCCGTTCATCCGTTATCGGAAAGTTGGATACCTATTTTTATTGTGAGTAACTCGGACTTTTAGCCTGCTCCGTCAGCGTCTATATCTCGTGAATTAGATACGGCCAAGCGACCGTACCTATTTCCATCTTATTTATTGGTTACTGTTTTTATTAGTGCTTACAGCACCACCTCATAACCTTCAAACTTGGGCGGGCCAAGGTAAATGCCTTCAGGCGCCTTGGCATTGGCGTGCGCTTTGCGGAACGCGTCTGACTTGGTCCAGTCGCGGAAGGCTTCTTCCGATTCCCACACGCTGTGGGAGATAAACACGGTGTGATCTTCCTGGCTTTCACCCTGCAGCATTTTAAATTGCTTAAAGCCCGGCACTTCATCCAGGTGAGAGTCGCGGTTGCGCCACACCTCTAAAAAGTCCTCTTCGCGGCCTGGGGCAATCCGAAAACGGTTCATGGCGATATACATCATTACTCTCCTACTGGGTTGATTCCGCAAACGCTACCTTGATGGTAACGTCACAGGCAAATGGCGAATAGGCTTAGCGGCGAATAGCCCTCAACCGTCGGGTATCAGTATTATTAATGGCTAAGGCACCTATCCAGGTCGTTTGGTTCAAACGCGATTTACGCATTCATGATCACGCGCCGCTTTCTAACGCAGCTGCGGCTGGCCCTGTGTTGCCCGTATTCGCCATTGAACCTGGGCAGTGGCAGGCGCCAGACAGCGCACTGCGCCACTGGCAATTTGCGGCCGACTCGCTGGCTGATCTCGCTCAAGCGTTGGGAACCCTGGGCTTGCCGCTGTGCCTATGGCAGGGCAGCATGCTTGACCTGCTGGCCGCGCTTAAAGCGCACTATGGCGAGCTTGTCCTTCACTCCCACGAGGAGACCGGCAACGCCTGGAGTGTTGGCCGCGACCTTAGCGTCAAAGCATGGTGCCAGCAGCACGGCACGCCATGGCATGAAGCGCGCCAGCACGGCGTAGTGCGTGGTTTGAAATCCAGAGTGGCCGACCGCAACGCATGGGAAAAGCAGTGGGAAACGTTAATGACGGCGCCCACCGCCACTGCCCCACAAAACGCCCAGGCGGCTGAGTGCTGGCAGGCCTTTCAACATATTGACGTCGAACAGCTGCACGACCTGACGTTAGGGTTTGATACCACGCTCTGCCCCGAGCGCCAGCCAGGAGGGCGGAGCGAAGGGCGCGCAGTGTGGCGCAGCTTTATCAACCAGCGCGGGCGGCGCTATCGCGGCTCGCTTTCCAAACCGCTGCTGGCCTGGGAATTTGGCTCACGGCTTTCGCCTCACTTGGCCTGGGGCACGCTCTCCATGCGCGAAGTGGTGCAGTCCCTGCGCCGCCAGCGAAAAAAGCATGCGGACGATACGCCGTGGTCACGCTCGCTGCGTGCCTTTGCTTCACGGCTTCATTGGCACTGCCACTTTATTCAAAAGCTGGAAAGCGAACCGAGTATTGAGTCGCAAACCCTGCACCCGGCGCTGCGTGGCCTGCGGGAACGCGACCCCGAACACCCCAACTTATTGGCCTGGAAACGCGGGCAAACCGGCGTGCCGCTGGTAGATGCCTGCATGCGCAGCCTGATCGCCACCGGCTGGATCAACTTTCGCATGCGCGCCATGCTGATCTCCCACGCCACCTTTGGCCTTGGGCTGCACTGGGTCGAACCTGCCCTGCACCTAGCGCGGCTATTTACCGATTTTGAGCCCGGCATTCACTACCCCCAGGTACAGATGCAGGCAGGCGCCACGGGCACCAACGCGCTGCGGGTGTATAACCCCATCAAACAGGCGGAAGATAACGACCCTAGCGGTGAGTTTGTCGCCCGCTGGGTGCCGGAATTAACGCCACTGCCGCTAGAGTGGCGCGCCAAGCCCTGGGCGCTGCCGGAGCGGTTCGGCTTTCAACCCGGCGAGCACTACCCGCTGCCCAACGACTTTGAATGTGAGGCGCGCCACTGGAAGAAAATGCTGTATGAGTTGCGTCGCACCCCAGACGCCAGAGAAGCCAGCCAAGCCATTGTGGATAAGCTCGCCAGCCAGCGACGACCTAGCAAACGCACGCGCCAACAAAAACCCGCCCATCGTCAGCAGCTGTCGCTGTTAGACGAGGGCGGGCTTAATGATGCTTAGAAGCCGCCTTCATCCTGCACCGGTTCAATCTAAATGGCCACCGTAAGCTCCGTGGCGATATTGGTTTTGAATAGTGTGCGAATGAAATCCAAATACGTTTCTTCGCTAATGCTAGGAGCTTACTTCAAAACTTTTCAAAGACTGGGCCTAAGTAAAGGACCAAATCACTGCACTACAAGGCACAAGGCTATAGAGCCGCCACTGGTACTGAAGTGGCAGGCACACGCCGGACGCTGGCTAACGGCGGGGTTACTAACAATAGAGTCAATACGACTGTTACACCAATTCCCCACGCTGCCAGACTAAATCCACCTAGGGAAATAAGGCCACCTGAGATAGCGGGTCCTACTGCCAAGCCCAGGCTAAGGAAACTGCCTGCCGCAGCAGCCACACGCCCCTCACGATCAAGTTCTGCCGCCAGGCCAGTCAGATAGCTAAGGGCATAGAAGTAGGTAAGACAGATAGTCATCACACCAGCGGTATAGAGAGTCGTAGAATACTCACCAAGCACATAGCTAAGGCTAGTAGCGCCAGTAAGTAGAATCGCCAGAATGACGGGCATGCTCATACCAAAACGCTTGCCGATCATCGCTGCAATGATAGGCCCGAGTAATCCGACAAATGCTTGAAGTGATAACAGCACACCCAGCTCTTCACCACTGTATCCAACCGTTGTACCTATGCGCTCAACGAATGCCCAGCCCATGGTGTCACGTGCCTGAAAGACAAACATGGCCAGCATCATGCAGACTGCAGGCAAACTTAACAGAACGTTATTTTTGCCTTTGCTGGTGCCTTTCGCCAATAAATGGCGTTCGGCTACCGGCGCTTTTTGGGCTAACATTGGTGTGGTTAACAGCATAATAGCCATGGTCGCGGCCATAGCGTAATACAGGCCAGATAGACCAAACTGAGCCATAACCTTGGCGTACCCCAGCATCACTACTATCATCAGCAATACTGAAAGTATGTTCATATGTGCGGCAACAAGGTTCGGATTCTTAGCGCTAGAGACGGATGCGTTGCCGCAAGCCAGTGCTAGACCTGCACCCAGGCCAGCAAAGCAGCGAACTGCTGCCAAGACATATATGTTCTCGATGTTGGCGCTCGCTATATTCGCAAAAATGGCCAATATGATTCCGAATATAGTCAAGGTACGCCTAGGTGCATGACCCATAAAGGGAGCGATTACCAGCGAAGCCAACATAGTGAATCCAAACTCTGCTGACATCAGCAAACCTGCCTGTGCTTCATTGAGCTGCAGGTCAAGCATGATGGCGCTTATTAAAAAGGGTAAGGCCCATAGACCCAGTAAACCTACGCCATAGGCTGCACCGGCAGCTGAGAAAACCAGACCCCAGCTTTCGGGTAAGAAGTTGCGCATTGTTTTCATAAGTGTTCCCTGTGATTAAGCACGTCGATGGGGAAAACGCGCCAGAATTGTTATGCATTTGATACTTCTGTGTTATTGCTGACTCTCGTCGACCGGCGTGCCATCGTCGTATTGGGACAACCAGGAGACCATGGCGTCCCGGTAACGGGTAAAACCTTTGTAATCAACCAATTCCTGGTCCAAATCACGGATTACACGGTGCATACGCTTGGCCCATTGCGGGGCGTATTCGGCCAGCTCCTCTAGACTGACTAGGTATGTACGCACTGGGAATAACACTGCATTGCTGCGCGGCAAGCGATGTAATGGCTGCAGCTCGATACGCAGGTTTACTAGCTTACCTGCATTCTCCGCTGTCACCTCGGTGCGCTCAGGAGCCCAATCCGGAAGGGTTTCGGCTGACGTTTCAAGGCGAGGATTAACGGTGACAGACCAGTTGGTGCGGCGAACCGGGTGGTCTGATCGCAGGCGAAGCAGAAACTTCAATGCCCTTTCCAGAATGCCCATTTCATGCAGCTTGGGGACTGGCCCGTGAAACTCCATGAAGCTCATGCCCAAATTGAAACGCAGCGAATAATCCGCGCGCTGCGTGGCCATGCCAGCCCCCATGACTAAAGTTTCGTCACGCTCTTCAAGGAGAATGAACTCGCCTTGAGCTTGGCGGGTGATGTATTCCATAGGATCCATAGGCAGGGTACTGGTGTCCCCGAAGGTGAAAGTATCATCAATATTCAGAGGACGATTGATCCAGCGCCATTGGCTACCGCTCTTCTCCAGAGTGAAATGCTCTGGGAAATCGCGTGAATACGATTCCATTAGTAGCTCAAGCAAATCCCACTGAGCCTCCATCATGTGTGGCAGAGCTGAATAGTGGACGCCTGGCAGAGCATCAAGTGTCTGTGCACGGTGATGGCATTCCGAGATGTAATGTTCGTCTATGTCGAATTGAGCTCGGAGCGCACCAGTGCCGGAAGGAACATGGGGCTCGACGTTCATCGAGTACATGTACTGATCTTCTGGATATGGAAAGGGTAAGCGCAGAACCGCCTCGCGGCTATTCTTGTAAGTGTGGTTCGAGGCTTGATCGGCATAAGTTTCAATCGGCTTAAATACAGTCATTTTTTTGTTCTCCTGTTAAAGGTCTACGACTAGGCGGCTACAGTTAGCTCGCGACACGCAGGGCATAAACTTGCGCTTACTAAGTTTGTCTTCTTCGCTTAGCCAGTCGTCGCGATGATCCAGATCACCGTCGACTTCCAACACCTTTGCTTCGCAATAACCACAGGCACCACCACGACACAGGTAAGGCAATTTGTAGCCAGCCTGTTCTGCAGCCTCGAGCATTGATTGCTCAGAAGGCACTTCGATGGTTACCCCCTGGCGCGCGAGGGTGACGCTGAAGGGTTGACCAGTAGACCCTTGCTCGACAAAGCGTTCGAAGTGGATGTGGCTGTTAGTCCAGCCTAAGTCATGAGCCGTTTCGATGGTTTGCTCTATCATGCTTTCTGGGCCGCATACATAGACGTGGCTACCCAGCGGGCGAGCAGCAAGGAGGTCATGTATCTCCATGGGCGCATCCTGCCCTTGAACGTAAAGATGTACGCGCTTGCCATATCGAGCCTGTAGCTCCAGACCAAGGGCTGAGTGCTCTGGGCCTCTTACAGCAAGGTGTAGTTCAAAAGAAGCCTTTTTGAGTTGTAGTTCTTCCAGTTGTGAATACACCGGAGTGATCCCGACGCCACCCGCAATAAATAGATGATGGCGAGCGTGCTTGGCCAGAGGAAATAGGTTTGCCGGGTGCATGATCTCCAACAAGCTACCTTCACAAACATTGTCGTGTAGCCACTGAGAACCGCCACGGCTTTCAGGTGCCCGACGCACGGCGATTTGATAGGCACTGGAATCATAGGGCGAACTCATCAATGAGTAAGCGTTCCGGTAAGTTTTATCACCTTCCTGGAGAACCACTACCACATGACTGCCGCCAGAAAAGGCTGGCAAGTGCTTATCTTCAGGGTCGACCAAGGTGAAGCGCTTGATCTCGGGCGTGAGCCGCTCAATGCGGGTAACGCGGACACTGAGGGTGCCATTTTGTGTATTCATGTATCGAGCTCCTCTGAAACTGGTAATTCGCCCGGGACTTCACCATCAGCCTTAATGCCTTGAAAAGCAGCTAGACGTCGGGAATAGTGATCGCGCACGACCAAGTCGAGTTGGCAGCCAGGGCAAGTGAATACGCGGTGAGTGACATTTTCGGTATAGGTGTCACAGTGGGCGCACCAGACTCTTCGTACCAAGGTGCCGCTGTGCTCGCGTAACACTTCGTCGCGTGTCAAATCCACTGCATTAGCCGCCTGCATAGCGGTTCCGATAAAACTCTCCGAACCACTCAGGTATAGCCGAGTCCCCATATGAACTTCACCTAGGCTTTGAGCCAAGGCTTCGATCAACGCTTGGTTGCTGGAGAAAAAATTAACGTCTCCAGCCTCTACTTCCTGCAGCGCTTGCAAGTGACTATGGCCAGAGAATGTTTCCGTGGAATAGAGAAGGGTGCTCTGCTGGCGTTGTGTAGGTGACATTTCTGCGAGCAAGCGCAGCATTGCTTCACCGCCGCTGCCTTGGCCTGCGATCAGATGGCTCCGGCCGCTGGCCATGGGTTGTAGCCGGTCGTAGACCGGGCGGCTTTTGATACCGGTGATAAGCATCGTGATACACCTCTTAAGCCGTTACCGTATTTACGTATTGCGGTAACAATGAAGGTTGATTTTCAAACTGCTACAAAGCTAAAGCACAATCTATGCCATATTTCATATGAGTTTATATGTTATATTTCATGGCCAAATTAAACGGTTTTCAACTATCTGAAGACCTTTCGTTTAATCAAACAAGTAGCTTTTGTTGCGCAGAAACGCACCTTAACGGTGCGCAGCGAACCTAATTAGTGCTTAAACATCACGTGTCGTACGCAGGTGTAATCTTCCAATCCGTACATGGACATGTCTTTGCCGAAGCCGGAATGTTTCATGCCACCGTGGGGCATTTCACTAACTAGCATGAAGTGAGTGTTGACCCACGTACAGCCGTACTGAAGCCTTGCAGCCAACCGGTTGGCACGGCCGACATCTCGAGTCCAAACTGAAGACGCTAAGCCGTAGTCTGAATCGTTGGCGTAAGCCAAAGCCTGCGCTTCATCGTTGAAACGCGTGATACTAACCACGGGCCCAAACACCTCACGCTGTACGATTTCATCATCTTGGTGAGCGTCGGCTAGCACAGTTGGTTCAAAGAAGAAGCCCGGCCCCTCGACTCGCTTACCGCCAGTCACCACGCGAATGTGCGGCTGGGCCTTGGCCCGCTCGACGAACCCTTCAACACGCTCCAGATGGTCGCGAGTGATCAATGGCCCCAATTCTGTCTCAGGATCATCCTGAAGCCCATGTCGCAGACTGGCCACCGCTTCGCCGAGCTTGCTGACAAAAGCGTCGTAGACGCCACCCTGAACGTACAGACGGCAAGCCGCGGTACAATCTTGGCCAGCGTTGTAGAAACCGAAAGCACGAATACCTTCAACGGCATCATCTATATCGGCATCATCAAAGATGAGTACAGGTGCCTTCCCACCCAACTCCATATGGGTTCTTTTTACGCTGCTAGCTGTACTGGCAATAATCCTTGTCCCGGTAGCAATAGATCCCGTCAGCGAGACCATGCGTACCTTCGCGTGATTGACTAGCGGCTCTCCTACACTTGGGCCGCGCCCGGAAAGGATGTTCACTACCCCGGCCGGAAAGAGATCGACTATGAGCCGCGCCAACTCCAAAGCAGTGAGCGGGGTTTGCTCGGATGGTTTGAGCACTACGCAGTTGCCAGCGGCCAAGGCAGGAGCGAGCTTCCAGGCAGCCATCATTAATGGGTAATTCCACGGAGCGATGGATGCAACGACTCCAACCGGATCGCGGCGAATCATTGAGGTATGACCTGGCAGATACTCGCCTCCAGCAGAGCCAGACAAGCAGCGACTAGCACCGGCGAAGTAGCGGAACACGTCGACGATGGCCGGAATTTCATCATCAAGGACGGTTTGGTAAGGCTTACCGCAATTCTGAGACTCTAGCCGCGCCAGGGACTCTGCATCAGCTTCAATACGATCTGCTATTTTCAATAGCAACAGGGCGCGATCTTTAGGGGGCGTCTGTGACCAGCTCTCGAATGCTTGGTCCGCCGCGAGTATAGCGGCGTTAACCTGTTCGTTGCTGGCTTCAGGGATTTTCACCAGCACTGCGCCCTTTGAAGGATTGTATACAGTGTATGGGCTGCCCAGCCCTTCAACTAACTGGCCATTGATCAGCATTTTGGTTTGCATGGTGCATTCCTAGGTTATTATTGCCAGAAGGACATCTGGTGATCGATAACGAACCAGTGACCGAAAGGTTAAAACATTTAAAACTATATCTTAACTTTTTAAAATTTTCCAACAGGCGTGAAAAAGAAAATTTGAGGGCAAAAAAGGCAAATAATCGATGTTTGGATAGCTAATGGTTTGTTAAAAGATAATAAACTGTAGCTTTTGGCCCCAGCACCAGAACAGCCCTGCAAATGCTCCGATAGGAAGAGGAAATGACTGCTCAGTATATTAATAGCAATACCGCATTCATCCGACTGCGCCAGGAAGGGCGGACCGATGAGGTGGCACGAAAGCTCATAGAAGCTATTGAGCTCGGCCTATTTGCCGAAGGGCAGCAACTACCCAGCGAATCGGAGCTGGCTCTTCAGTTGGGCGTCGCTACCGTTACGCTTCGAGAAGCATTAGTTACCCTGCGTCAACGTGGCATGATTGAGACTCGGCGAGGTCGCAACGGCGGTAGCTTCGTCCGCGCACCTGTCGAACTGCCTGAAGAATTACTGTTACAGCGCCTAAGCGACATGAGCGGTCCTGATCTACGAGATATTGGCGACGAGCAGATCGCCATTTCAGGCACTGCTGCTCGCCTTGCTGCAAAGCGCAGCTCGCACGAACAACATGAGCGCATCGCCCAGCATATTGAGTCTCTTAGCCGGGCAACATCGCGCCTAGCTCGGCATCGGGCCGATGCACGCTTTCATATTGAGGTGGCGGCTGCCGCCCAGTCATTACGACTAACTAACACCGAAATGCGACTACAGTCGGAGGTTGGTGAACTACTTTGGATGGAAGCTGCCAGTGGTGGAAATGCGCGGGAAATCGAACAGGAGCACCGAGCCATTCTCCAGGCACTGATAACGGGCGATTCAGTTTTAGCTGGGGCCCTGACCGAAGCCCACATCAGCCGCGGCATAAAGCGCCTTCTCAGCATTCGCCTGGGGCTGCTAGCTGAGGAGAACGAAGGCTGAGACCATCAACTTTGGGCACGATTATTGCTTTAAATATTATTAGATAGGCCTGCAGAATCATAGAGACGAGCCATAGCGACCCATAATAAGAAAGCCAAACTGCATGAGGTAATACCATGTCTTCCCTGAGCAATAATTATTCGTTGTCGGAGTGCGCCCAGCAACTCGACAAAACATTAAAAACAACCTTCGGCCAAGTTCGCCAATTGGTAGAAGAAACCCAAGCGCTTTGGAAGCGCGTAGAAGCCGAGGGCCGCCAGCCTGCGTCTAAAGACCTAGCTTTGCTGCGCCCGGCAATCAACCAGCAGTTGCTTGCCTCCGGTACGTTCAGCTGTGGTGGTGGCATCGTTTTGGAACCTTGTTGCTTAGCCGACCGGGAAATGTATCTGGAGTGGTGGTACCTAGCAGATGCTGGTAAGACTCTACCCTTGCGCCCAAATTTCGACCATCGCCGGGAAAACTATTATGACTATACCGAGATGCCTTGGTACTGCCGGCCACGACATACCGGAAAGAGTGTAGTGGAAGGTCCCTATATTGACCTTTACGGCACCAATATGTATGTGCTGACTTTCACCATACCGATTTTTGTACAGGGTCGCTTCATCGGTGTTGCCGGAATTGACTTATCGCTACATAGCGTCGAGCGTCGCCTGGTGCGCAGCCTAATGCGCCTAGAGCGCGAGGTGGTATTGATTTCCTCAGATGAGCGAATCATCGCTTCCAATACTGCCAACTGGATGGTGGGCGATCTGGCTTCAAATCTACTGAGCACCATACCCCTAACCGGAAATCGCTTGGCCTTGCCAGAGTCAGAAGCAGGCTGGTCGCTTGTGATTCTGCCTGGACTGCGCAAGGTGGTCTGATAGATATGAGATTTAGATTGCTCTAAGCCTTCTCCCAGTCGCAGGTGCGGCCCGACTAGGGGTGAGGGTGTCGGCACTCCACACTTGCATAAACCGACTTCCGGTGCTCAAGATTTTCTTTGTCTATGGCAAGGTGCCGGTCAGTTGGCGTGACACACTGGATGCCAATGTAAAGGTACTGCTGGCTGTAAGGTGTTTCCGCCCTCAGGTGCGAGGAGGAGTAAAGAAGGACCCAAACACTCTTGCTTGAATATCCAGTAAATGTCCAGCCCCTGGCAAGGTACATAACTCGGACGCCACCTACTCCATACTCTTGTGTTGTAGGAAAAACTTATATTGGCCCAATTCAAGAGACAAATAACATTTTAAAACTACGACAGTAGTTAGCATTTTAACAAAACCCGCCAATCGACAACTGCTTTCGCTGTTTGACGATGGCGGGTTAGATAATGCTTAAAAGGGTATTAGCTAAGTGCTTCCAGGGACTGCTCGATAATGCTCAAGCCCTCTTCCAGTACCGAAGACGATACCGTCAGCGGTACCAGAATGCGGATGCTGTTGCCGTAGAAACCGCAGGAAAGCAGGATCAGGCCTTTCTCGCGGGCTTTGGCGCAGAGCGCTCCGGTCATTTGCGCATCTGGCTTGCCGTCGCTATCGAGCAGTTCAAACGCGGCCATGGCGCCTAGCTGACGGCCGTGGGCCACGGTGGGGAAGCGCTCTTCCCATACCGCGAAACGCTCTGCCAGCATTTTGCCCATCTGCTCGCTGCGCTCAAGAATATTCTCTTCCTCGATCGCTTCAATCACCGCCAATGCTGCCGCACAGGAGAGTGGGTTACCGCTGTAGGTGCCGCCTAGTGAGTTAGGGCCAGAGGCATCCATTACTTTAGCAGAGCCGACAACCGCAGAGAGCGGCATGCCGTTAGCGAGGCTTTTCGCGGTGGTCAGAATATCCGCCTCAATACCGCTGTGTTCCAGGGCAAACAGCTTGCCGGTACGGGCAAAGCCGGACTGCACTTCGTCGGCAATCAGCAGGATGCCGTGCTCGTCGCACAGCGCGCGCAGCGCTTTCAGGTAATCCGGCGAGGCGATGTAGAAACCGCCTTCGCCCTGTACTGGCTCAATCACGATGGCCGCCGTGCGGTGTGGGGCGATATCGGTCTTGAACAGCGTGCGAATGGCGTTTAGCGAGGCTTCTTCGCTAATGCCGTGCAGCGGGTTGGGGAACGGTGCGCGGAACACGTCGCCCGGCATCGGGCCGAAGTCGTTCTTGTAGGGCAGCACCTTGCCAGTCATTGCCAGAGTCATCATGGTACGGCCGTGGAAGGCACCATCAAATGTGATAATACCGGTGCGGCCAGTGGCGGCACGGGCAATCTTCACGGCGTTTTCCAGCGCTTCGGCGCCGGTGTTGACCAGCATCGCTTTGCGCTCGGGGCCGCGCACTGGCGTCAGTTCGCAAAGCTTTTGGCACAGCTGCACGTAAGGCGCGTAGGAGATCACCGCTGCGCTGGTATGCATGACTTTCTTGAGCTGCGCTTCTACCGCCGCCACGATTTTCGGGTGGCGGTGGCCCAGGTTGAGCACGCCAATGCCGCCCGCGAAGTCGATCCAGCGATTGCCATCGGCATCCCACAGCTCGGCGTTTTCAGCGCGCTCAGCAAACTGGGTAGTCGGCGTGGCAGCACCGTTGGCCACGTAGCGGTTTTTCAGGTCGTTCAATTCTTGGTTAGTCATCATAGTTTTCCTTATAAACCGCCAACGCAGACGTATTTCAGTTCAGTAAACTCATCGAGGCCGTGGTGTGAGCCTTCGCGGCCCAGCCCGGACTCTTTCACGCCGCCAAAGGGCGCAAGCTCCGTGGAGATCAACCCTTCGTTGACGCCGACCATGCCGTACTCCAACTGCTCCATGGTGTGCCAGATGCGGCGGTAGTCAGTGGCATAGAAGTACGCCGCCAGGCCGAACGGCGTGTCGTTGGCCATCTGGATGGCCTCTTCGTCACGCTGGAAGCGAAACACCGGCGCTACTGGGCCGAAGGTCTCTTCGTCGGCGACCGCCATTTCAGTGGTCACATCCGCCAGCACAGTGGGGGTAAAGAAGCGCTCACCCGCTGCATGGGGTTGTCCGCCGCACAGTACGCGCGCGCCGTGGCTGATAGCGTCATCAATATGACGCTGCACTTTATCGACGGCCGCTTGGTTGATCAGCGGGCCGATAACACTGCCTTCTGCCAGGCCATCACCCACTTTTAACGCATTCACACGCTCGGTGAGCTTGGCGACGAACGTATCGTAAATGCCGTCCTGCACCAGGAAGCGGTTGGTGCAGACACAGGTTTGTCCGGCGTTACGGAATTTGGAGGCGATGGCGCCATTAACAGCGGCATCCACATCGGCATCGTCAAACACGATAAACGGCGCGTTGCCGCCCAGTTCCATGGCGGTTTTCTTCACCGTGCTGGCGCACTGGGCTAACAGATGTTTGCCAACCGGCGTGGAGCCGGTAAACGACACCTTGCGCACCCGAGGGTCGGTGGTGAGCACTTCACCCACGGCGGCCGGTTTGGAAGCGGTGACCACGTTAATGGTGCCTGCTGGCAGGCCAGCTTCCAGGGCTAAATAGGCCGCGGCCAGTGCAGTCAGCGGGGTGGCTTCAGCAGGTTTGATCACCACAGTGCAGCCTGCGGCCAGCGCCGGGGCGCACTTGCGGGTGATCATCGCCAGCGGGAAGTTCCAGGGGGTAATCGCCGCGACGACCCCCACCGGCTCACGCAGTACCAGCAGGCGCTTGTCCGCGCCGTGGCTGGGCAGCGTTTCCCCTGCCATGCGCTTGGCTTCTTCGGCGAAGAACTCAATAAACGACGCGCCGTAGATGACTTCGCCTTTGGCTTCCGCCAGAGGCTTGCCCTGCTCCAACGTCATCAAGCGGGCGAGGTCGTCGGCGTGCTCATTAATCAGCTCAAACCAACGGCGTAGCAGGGCCGAGCGCTGTTTCACTGGGGTGGCGCGCCAGGCAGCGCCTGCTTCGTAAGCAGCCGCCACGGCGTCGCGGGTATCGTCGGCGCCCATATCGGCGACGCGGGCAATGATTTCGCCGGTGGCGGGGTTATCCACCGCAAAGGTTTGTTGGCCTTTACGCCACTCGCTGCCTACCAAGGCGGGAACCGCATCGTGCAACCACTGTTCGATAAAGCTCATACGTTGCTCCTAAAAAAGCTTAAGTCCAAAAATCTCGTAGGATGGCTTACAGCTCCGCTTTCATATGTTGATCGCTGTAGTCACGCCCGTAGGTGCGCAGGGCGTGGACATATAGCGCCAGGCCAAGCAATGACCAACCGGCAAAGATGGTCCACTCCGCACCGCTCAGCGCCGCCGGGCTACCGGGCAGGTAGAGGCACGCCATACCGAAAGAAAGGATGATAGCGAGGGTGCCGCACAGCTTGCCGTTGCTCACCTTGAACGGGCGGGGCATATCAGGTTCGCGCACCCGCAGCACCACAAAGGAGATGGCCACAAACAGGTAGGCCAACACGATGCCTAAGCCACCCGCATTAACGATCCACACCAATGCTGGGCGACCAAAGAAAGGCGCCAGACAGGAGAGAAAGCCCATCATAAAGATGGCGTTGG
Source organism: Halomonas alkaliantarctica (assembly GCF_029854215.1). Classification (NCBI taxonomy): domain Bacteria; kingdom Pseudomonadati; phylum Pseudomonadota; class Gammaproteobacteria; order Oceanospirillales; family Halomonadaceae; genus Vreelandella; species Vreelandella neptunia. Next base: position 3,790,504 of record NZ_CP122961.1, read on the forward strand.
TAGGCGTTCTATAGCGAGGGTGCAGCTTGGCAAACGGTGCCGGTAGCATGCCCGCTTTAGCCAGAGCATAGATCGCCCGTGAGCCGCCAATGTAGAAGGCATTCCAGCTGGTAATGATGCCCGCAATACCTGCCATGACCATTAAGTTGCTGGCCCACTCGGCGTTAAACAGACTGCCCATGGCATCCGGCACGCTGAGCGAACTTGCCGCCAATTCCTCACTGTTGAGTGCCAAGCTGGTCGCAAGAATAATCAGCGCGTACCACACCACCGCCAGAATCACCGACATCATCAACACTTTGCCAATGGCTTTATAAGGCAGGTTGATCTCTTCAGCGGCCTGGGGAATAACGTCAAACCCCACAAACAGGAACGGCACCATCACCAGCACTGCAACAATGCCCGCGAACACGCCGGTGTCGGCCTGGGTGAATAGCGGCATCATATTGATGGTTTCGCCTTCAAACAGCGAACCGGTGACAAACATCACCCCCACCAGCAGAATCAGCCCGGTGACCACCTTTTGCAGCAGTGCAGCAGTGGTCACGCCGAAGTAGTTGATGATCATCATGACCAGAGAGCCACCCACGCCTACCGCCACCCAAGTGGCTTTCACTTCCCACCCGGCAATCGTCCATAGGTGGCCTACGGCGTAGTTGGGCGCCAAGTGTTCAATCACCGTGGGGAGTGCTACCGCTTCAAAGGCCACTACGCTTAAGTAGCCCAAAATAATCGCCCACGTGCACAAAAATGAAGGCAAGTGGCCTAAAGCGCGGTAGCTGTAAACGTGCTCGCCACCGACTTTGGGCATCGCGGCGGCAAGTTCTGCATAGGTAAGTCCGACCAAGACAATCGCTAAGCCGCCGATAATAAACGCTATAATGGCACCAAGGCTGCCAGCGGATTGAATGGCGGTACCGGTGAGTACAATCCAGCCCCAGCCGATCATCGCGCCGAAGGCCAGCGCTAATACATCGCCACGGGCCAATACCCGGACGAGCCCTTCCTGTTCTGATGTGGGTGTGGTCATTGTAAATTGTCCTGCCAGTTATTGGATGTTGTCTTAGGCGCTCAGGGGCGCGATATCCTGATCTTGGTTTTAGCAACCTCGCTTTAAGCAGGCGCGTTTTAAACGGTCTTGCTAAATAGGATAGCCACAAGCTAGCAGGCGAGAGAGAAAACACGAATGCACCACTTTTGTGTTTGACTAGACCACTTTTTATACGCACCGAAAGGGTGCATTATTTTCATACGGCTTTCGTCTAAATGCTCGCCGTTAGCGGGTCAAGCGGGATTAAGGGGTGTCCAGATGGATCGCAAGAAGGTCGTGCACCAACTTGTACAACTTTATGCACTCCAGCCGGAACGGTTGAGTAAGCAGGTTCGTATAGAGCAAGCATTGCGCCAGGCCATTACTCAGCAGTGGCCTTCCGGACTGCGGCTGCCCTCCCATCGCCAGTTGGCGGATGCTCTCGGCGTTGCCCGCCAAACCCTGGCGCTGGCGATTCATACGCTACTCAAAGAGGCACTGCTGAAAACCGCCCATGGCCAAGGCACCTGGACGTGCTGGCCCGTGACGCCAAGCCTTTCCCCGCGTGGCAATGCGCAGCTCTCTTCACGCGCCCAGCGAGTGCTGGAGAGCCCTGGCGCTAGCATGATCCAAAGCGGCGCCTTCGTGCCTGGTATTCCCGACATCGCCCAGTTTCCAATGCGAAAATGGCGGCAGCTCTACGCCAGCGTGACGGTGCCGCAAAACGCCCTGCTGCTCTCCTACTCCACCGGTGGCTACGGCCCGTTGAAGCGCGCGATACGCGATTTCTTGGCGCGCTGGCGCAATATTAATTGCGACACTGAACAGATAATCATCACCGACGGCACCCATAACGGCATTGAGCTATGCGCCGTGGCGCTGGCCGATGTAGGCAACACCGTTGCCATGGAGTCCCCCTGCTACTGGGGGGCACGCAATGTCTTTACCGCTGCAGGTTTGGAAATTAAGCCAGTGCCGTGGCTGCCAGGTCAGGGGCACATCCTTCCGCCTACTCCTGAACCGGTCAAGCTGGCCTACCTAACCGGTTCGCACCACTACCCGCTTAGCGTGCCTACTCGTGCTGCTGACAAACAACGTTTATGTGACGCCTTAGCACCCGCGTATATTATCGAAGATGATTACGAGTTTAACCGCGACGACCACCCCAACCTGCTTTTCGACCCACACTCGGAGCGCCACTTGCTGGTAGGCTCGTTTTCCAAGATGATGTTTCCAGGACTGCGCTTAGGCTATTTAGTGGTACCGCGTCATTTAGCCGGGCCAATGAACCGCCTGCGCAGCGAACTGTTCCGCGAAGGCCGCATGCTGGATCAAGCCGTGCTGGCACAGTTTATTTTTGATGGCGATTTGGATGCCTGGTGCCGACGCATTCAGCGCGACTATTTAGGGCGCCAACAGGTGCTGCATGATCAACTACGCTCGCTGCCGCAGGTACGCAGCGTTTCGCCGCCGAGCAGCGCCATCAGTCTATGCGTCGAATTTGAACCGGACGTTAACGATGTAGGGATCGCTCAATCACTGCTGAAAGAGCATTTGATCGTGCGTCCATTAAGCCCTGTGTGTGCACCAACAGATCCACGGGTTGGCTTAGTGATGGGCGTCGGAATGCTGTCAGGGGAAACGCTGGTGCGCGAAGCACAGCGCCTGCGTCGCAGCCTGGAAGCGTTGTTGCGCTAATGGTTACTAATAGCGCATTGGTGATAAGGCAGTGCTTCTCAACATCTTATCCACAATCTTTGAATAGCTTATTCACAAGGACTTTTATGCGCTGCCCTGTTGATAACCGTATCTTTACTTCTTCGTCTGCTTTCGCCTCACTTCGTCTTTGGATGGCGATAGGCCTTGCTCTGTTCCTCTCTGGCTGCGCCACCTTTGCACCCAACCCGCCCCAGGATCAAAGTAATATCTGCGAGATATTCCGCGAACAGCCCAGTTGGTACGACTATGCTCAGGAATCCGAGGAGAAATGGGGCACACCGATTGCTACCCAGATGTCGTTCATCCAGCAGGAGTCTTCGTTTCGTAGCCATATCCGCCCAGATCGCAAATACTACTTAGGCTTTATCCCCGGCCCGCGCCCCTCCTCCGCCAAAGGCTACGCCCAGGCCCAAGACCCGGTTTGGGAGGAGTATGAGGATCAGGCTGGCAGCCTGTTTGCCCGGCGAACCCACATGAAGCACGCCACGGATTTTATTGGCTGGTATAACCGCCGTTCACAGCAGCAGGCGGGTATATCGCTTAGCAATCCTGAACACCTCTATTACGCCTATCACGAAGGCGCTGGCGGCTACCAGCGTGGCACTTACCGTGGCAAACCTCAGGTATTGAGTGCAGGCAGGCAAGTGGCGGCGCGCGCTAGCCGTTACCAATCCCAGCTCAACGCTTGCGAAGCGGAGTTTCAGTGCCGCAAGTTTTACCAAGTCTGGCCATTTTGCCGTAGTTAAGGGATAAACGATGTCACTATGGATTGGTGCAGCTCTGGTTAGCGTGGTGTTTTTTACCTCCATGCTCTCTGGCGTATTTGGTATGGCGGGCGGCTTGGTACTGCTATGGTTTTTGCTGCTGATCTTTCCCGCGGGTACGGCGATGGCCGTGCACGGCGTGATACAGCTCACGGCGAATGGATCACGAGCGTGGCTTTCACGGCGCTACATTGTCTGGCGCATCGTCGCGTTTATGACGCTGGGTGTAGCAAGCGCCGCAGGTCTATTGCTGCTATTCAACTACAGCCCCAATGCCGCCAGCGTCTCGATATTGATCGGCTTGATGCCCATCTTGGTTTGGATGCCCAAGCGCTGGTTTCACCTGGATGCTAACCGTGCCAGCCACGCACTGTTCTGCGGTATTGCCTCTGGTGGTTTGACGATCGCCGCGGGGGTTTCCGGGCCGCTGATTGATATTTTCTTTGTGCGCTCGCGAATGGATCGCCGCCAAGTGGTGGCCACCAAGGCGATGATTCAGGTAGTGGCTCATAGTATTAAAATCATCTTCTATCTCGGCGCCGCCATGGCGCTTAGTACCGGCGAATGGGGCATTGTGCTGCTAGCAGCGCCGTTTGCAATCTTTGGCACCCATACCGGCAACCGTATTTTACACCGTCTCACCGATGCCAATTTCCGTACCTGGACCCGCTGGATCGTGACCGGCATTGGTATTTTCTACCTTGCGCAAGGGATCTTCCTGCTCACCCGCTAGCGTTGAGGGAGATAAAAGCGATTTGCGCGCCATCATTGCTGCAACAGTTGCCGCACAATATAAGCCAGTAATGTCAGAATGACTTACCTGGCGTAGTGCAGCTGATTATCTTGCAAGGAGTATCACCGATGTTTCTGAAACGGTGCGGAGTGGTTGTCTTGAAATAGTATGACTCCCCTGGCCCTAAGCGCCTCGTATTGCTTCCAACGATGATTTCAATCTCACCTTCTACAACAAAGCCAGCCTCTTCACCATAGTGCGTAATCATGGCTTGCCCAGTATCAGCCCCCGGTAAATACCGCTCAATCATAAAAGCCAAGGCACGATTAGGACGATTTGCCCCGACAAGCTTGAAAGAAATATCACCAGAGGCAATATCAACTAATTCATCCGCCGAATAGAACACCTGCTCCTGACTATCCAGATCCATTGTAAAAAAATCACCGACGCTCATAGAGAATGCGTTTAGGATTTTCTTCAGGGAACTGACAGATGGGCTAACTTTTCCTTGCTCTATTAGCGAAAGGCTTGAGTGAGTAACCCCACACAACTTTGCTAGTTCACGCTGCGAAATCCCTCGCTGCTTGCGCAGAGAGCGCAAGCTCGCACCCACGTCATCCGACATGCTTTTTTCACTCCCTATCAATAAGTAAATTACGTTATTGGTCTATTGACGGGCACATAATAGCGCAAAAAAAACCCCACGGCTGTGGGGCAAAAACCTAATTGAAAGGAGGCTCTCTATAACAGATAGCGCGCTTAGTCGGCGTGCATCGTCGTGATCAGCTCAAGTACTTCGAGCATCAGCCAACTCAGAGGACACGTCAAACTCTTGAGGCTCGTCTTCGTAAGCAATTCGGAAGCCGGTGAAGCCATAAAGAATGGCAAATAGCGGACTCAGCAGCGCTAAAAAGGCATAGGGTGCGTAACTGAAAGCACTAACGCCTAGCGTGGCAAACATAAAGGCACCGCAGGTATTCCAAGGTACTAGCGGCGATGTCATGGTGCCGGCATCCTCTACCGTGCGCGAAAGGTTTTTTAGTTTAAGCGAGCGACGCTTGTACTCGCTGGCATACATGCGGGCGGGCAGAATAATGCTGAGATACTGATCGCACCCCACGACATTAGCAGCCATCGCTGTCGCAACCGTAGTAGCAATAAGGCTGCCAGTGGTCTTGGCCAGTTTGAGCAGGTTTTCCACGATGGTACGGAAAAAACCAGCCGATTCGAGAATCCCGCCAAAGCTCATTGCGATAATGATCAGCGATACCGTCCACATCATGGCGTTAACACCGCCATTGGTCAGTAAGTCGTCCACCGTGGCATTGCCAGTGTCTACCGCGTAGCCTTCCACAAAAATAGTGAAGCTATCACCTAGAGATACACCCTGCACCACTATCGCGCAGACGATTCCCATTAGCGAACCAACAGCAAGCGCAGGGATCGCAGGCACCTTTTTTACCATCATCACGATAACTGCTGCCGGCACCAGCAGCAGCCAGGGACTAATGATGAATAGCTCATTTAAACTCTGCTGCAACTCCGCAACTTGTGTCGCGCCATCGCCGGAAGGCGTCATGTTCAGGCCAATTATGGTGTAAAGCACCAGCGCCACCGCAAGCGCCGGAACCGTGGTGTAGAGCATATAGCGAATGTGTTCAAACAGATCGACACCGACGACACCTGGCGCCATGTTAGTCGTTTCGGAAAGTGGGGAAATCTTGTCACCAAAATAAACCCCAGAGATCACGGCACCTGCTACCATCGCCGGATTAAGACCTAGCCCTTCACCGACCCCCATCAGGGCGATGCCAATAGTGCCTGCCGCCGTCCAGGCGTTCCCGCCGGCCAACGATACCAAACAGCAGATCAGGCAAGCCGCTACCAAAAAGTAATCCGGCGCCAGAATGCTCAGCCCATAATAGATCATGGTGGGCACAATCCCACCGGCAATCCAGTAGCCAATAATGGTGCCGATAATGATGAGAATCACAATCGCCTGAGTCGTCAGGCCAATGGAGCGTAGAATCCCCGCTTCGAGGCGCTTCCAACGGCTGCCCGTAGCCACGGCCACACAGGTTGCCACAATGGCACTCAAAAATAGCGGTAAATGCGGATCAGTTTGGAAATAACCGATAAAAACTCCCAATGACGCCGCCATAAACAAAATCGGTATCATCGTCGCTTTTAAACTTGGGCGGGGAGTTTCGTGGTCTTCCTTAGCAGAGTGGTCAGTCGACATAATGTCCTCACTTAATGTTTGATTATTGGTCGTCGTATTTCCGTTAGGAAATCATTGCAGTGATGGCGACTCAGATCATTGTTATGCTTGTTTTTATTGGTTTTTCAGGCACAAAGCCCCCTCGGCGAGGGGCACGGCATTTGCCGTGACACCTCGCGCTGTTGAATCTCATCAATAAAGGGTGAAGTGCCCAGGCGAAGCTCGTTAAGAACTTCGCCGGTTCAAACGCTCAGCGACATCCACACCGTCTTCACTTCGCAGTATTTCTCCTGCGCATGAAGCGATTTATCACGCCCATTGCCCGACTGCTTGACGCCGCCGAAAGGCACTGTCTGATCGATACCCGCCCAGTTATTCACATATACCTGGCCGGATTGCAGACGCCGTGAGACCCGCATAATGCGGTCAATATCCTGACTCCAAACGCCGGCCGCGAGGCCAAAGTCACTATCATTGGCCAGTGCAATTGCTTGCTCTTCGCTGTCGAAACCAAACACGCTCAGCACCGGGCCAAAGATTTCTTCGCGACCAATACGCATATCAGGGGTAACATCATCAAAAACCGTTGGCGCCAGGAAATACCCATTGGAGTCGCTGGCTTCGCCCTCCAACTTCAAGGTGGCACCTTCGCTTTCGCCCTGGCGAATATACTCAAGTACTCGTTGATACTGCGCTTCATCGACCATGGCGCCCATGAAGCTATCTGGGTCGAGTGGGTCTCCTGGCTGCATATGCTCAGCAGCTTTCACCACGCGTGCCACAAAATCCTGGCGAATACTGTTTTCCACCAACAGGCGCGAACCGGCAATACAGACTTCACCTTGGTTGTGGAAAATAGCTTCTGCAGCGCTTTGGGCGACGGCATCTAGATGCTGACAGTCGGCAAATACGATGTTTGGGCTTTTGCCACCGCACTCCAGAAACACGCGTTTCAGGTTGGATTTCCCGGCGTACTGCATGAGCTGTTTACCCACCGCCGTGGAGCCGGTAAACGCCAAGCAATCTACCTGCATGGAGAGCGCCAGGGCTTTGCCCACCGTATGGCCGTAACCGGGTAAAACCTGAAATACGCCATCAGGAATACCGGCTTCCTGGGCAAGATGGGCCAAGCGCAGCGCCGACAAAGGCGATTTTTCCGACGGTTTGAGAATTACGCTGTTGCCCGCGGCCAGTGCTGGAGCAATCTTCCAGGACGTCATCATCAGTGGGAAATTCCATGGCACAATCGCCGCAACAACGCCCATGGGTTCACGTAGCACCAACCCGAGCGCACTATCTCCCGTGGGGGCCACTTCGCCATAGAGCTTATCGATACATTCCGCCTGATAGCGTAAGCAAGCCACCGTACCCGCCAAGTCGCCCAGTGAGCTGGAAATAGGCTTACCCATATCGAGCGTATCGAGTAATGCCAACTCATCGCGATGCGTCTCCACCAAATCCGCGAGGCGCAGCAACACGCGTTTGCGTTGACTCGGGTTGCAACGTGACCAAACACCGCTATTAAAGGTTGAACGGGCCGCTTGCGTTGCACGCTCAGCGTCTGGCGCATCGCAGCTGGCCACCTCCGCAAGCACGTTTCCTGTAGCAGGATTGATACTGGTCAGTGTGTTGCCATCGACGGCGTCCACAAACTCGCCATTGATGAAAGCGCGCGTTTCAAAGCTCAGTGACGCTGCTTTTGCTTGCCAATCGGCTAAGGTTTTCGTGTTATCTGCCGCCATTACGCACTCTCCATGGGGTGTGTTATCGCCAGCTTTTCGGCTGTTTTGTCCAGAGCCAAATGCGCTTTGCTCACCAGTTCATCAATTTCAGTGCGCGTGATGACGAGTGGTGGGGACATCACCATGGTGTCGCCCACTGAGCGCATCACAAGCCCGTTTTCGAAACACAAATCACGGCACAGATTGCCTACGGAAAGGGATTTATCGAAGCGCACACCGGTCATCTTGTCAGCAACCAGCTCAAGCGCACCGATCAAGCCTAACGAACGCGCCTCCCCCACCAACGGATGTTCCGCCAACTCCTGCCAACGTTTCGCCAGATAAGGACCCAGGTCATTACGAACGTTGTCGACCACCTGCTCACGTTCCATCAGTTCGAGATTTTTAAGCGCAACAGCCGCACAGACCGGGTGACCCGAGTAAGTAAAGCCGTGGAAGAACTCACCGCCATCTTCAATCAATGTATCAGTCACGCGGTCTCCCACCAGCACCGCGCCAATGGGCAGATAGCCCGACGACAACCCTTTGGCAATCGGCATCAGGTCAGGTGTTAGCCCATAGTGAGTACTGCCAAACCACTCACCTAAACGCCCGAAGCCGCAAATTACTTCGTCGGCAATCAGCAAAATATCGTACTTAGCCAGTACCTCTTTCACCGCAGGCCAATAGCTGTCCGGCGGAATAATTGCACCGCCTGCGCCCTGCACCGGCTCAGCAATAAAGGCCGCTACGTTGTCTTCACCCAATGCCAGGATTCGCTCTTCTAGCGCTTGCGCACACTGCTTGCCAAAGGCCTCCTGACTCATGTCGCGCCCTTCTCCAAACCAGTAAGGTTGGCAAATATGAGTAATGCCCGGCACACAGGGGCCGCCTTGATCATGCATCGGCGCCATGCCGCCAAGGCTCATGCCCGCAACGGTAGAGCCGTGATATCCATTTTCACGCGAGATGATCCATTGTTTTTCCGGCTTGCCTTTGATCGCCCAATAGCGTCGCACCATGCGCAGTACGGTATCGTTGGCTTCGGAACCGGATCCCGTGAAGAACACATGATTAATATGCTCGGGTGCCAGCTCACTTAGCTTGGCGGCTAGCTTCACTGCCGGCGGGTGGGTGGTTTTAAAGAAGTTGTTGTAATACGGCAACTGCTGCATCTGCTCGGTGGCAGCCTCAACCAACTCCTGACGCCCGTAACCAAGATTGACGCACCAAAGGCCCGCCATACCATCAAGAATACGATTGCCCTGGCTGTCGTGGATGTACACGCCATCGGCGTGAGTAATGATGCGGCTACCCTCTTCGCCGAGCGATTTAAAATCGGTAAATGGATGAAGGTGATGCTGGCGATCCAACGCCTGGTAATCCTGGGTCTGCATAGATAAGCTCCTGTTCAGTGGTTGCAATAAGCGTTCAGCCAGCAGCCCGCTGGGTACGATGCTGACGGCAGGCCGCCGCAAACCCCTGGAACAGGGCGTCATAAAAAGGATGTTCTTTAGGGCGCCACTCCGGATGCCACTGAACGGCCAGTGCAAACGCAGCAGCGTCGCGCACGGAGACCGCTTCCACTAACCCATCAGGCGCCCATGCTTCGGCTTCCAAGCCCGGCGCCAGCCGATCAATCCCCTGCTGGTGCAGTGAATTTACCTCAGCATGCTCGCCGCTATAGAGTGCCGCCAAGGCACCATTAGGGCGAATATTGACCGCGTGGGAGGGTGCATAATGGCCTGCCATGTCGTCAGCGGGCGGCTCACGATGATCCAGCATGCCTGGTAGCGTTTGTACGGCTTGGTGAAGCGTGCCCCCAAGAGCGACGTTCATTTCCTGAAAGCCACGACAAATGCCCAATAAAGGTAACGCCTGACGTAACGCCTCATGCACCCAGCAAAGCGCCGCTTCGTCACGCCTTGCGTCGTCACGGGTATTCTCTGGGGCGCGTTCAGCGCCGTAGCGATCAGGCGAAACATTGGTGTAACTGCCGGTGAGCATCAAGCCATCCAGGCTGCCCAACAGATCGACAGCCTGCTCTGCGCGCTGCTCGGGCGTCGCTATATCAGTCACCAACACAGGAAGAATCACCGGCGTGAGGCCGTAGTGGTAGAGCGCTTGAAGAAATTTATCGGTCACCATTTGGGCAGGATGACCTTCCACCTCTCGACAGCAGGCGATTACCCCCACTAGGGGGCGCGGAGAATGCGTTGCTTGCATAGTCAAACCACTTTGTCGGTTGTTATGTTTTATTCAACACTCAATTCAACATAGCGTGACTCGTTTTATTTTCCAAGCGCAAAATGCCTTTTTTGCCAAAAAACACACCAAGCAATTGAAAAACAATGATTTAATAAATAAATAAATAGCGGAGGATAAATTTTCACATGATTATTGTTATTAAATAATTGACAGAAACGATCAACACCGCAAGGATACTGTTAGCAGAAACACAACTAACACGGCATAAAAATAAGGTACAACCTATGTCCTCTGCCAATAATACAGACGCTCAAAATGTAGCCTCGGACTTTCTTGATCGTCACCCGGAGATCACCAGCATTGACCTGTTAATCAGTGATCTTAACGGTGTCATCCGGGGTAAGCGCATTCCTTGCGAGAACCTCGCCAAAGTGTTTGAAAAAGGCATTTATATGCCTGCTTCAGTATTTGCGTTGGATATCAATGGCAACACCGTGGAAGAGACCGGGCTTGGGCTTTCCAGTGGTGACGGTGACCGCGTATGTCGCGCTATTCCCGGCACACTTAACCCGGTCACCTGGATGGATAGCAACCAGTATGGCCAGCTATTGATGACCATGGAGGAGATGGATGGCTCGCCATTTTTTGCCGATCCTCGCCAAATACTGCGGCGTATTCTCGAGCAGTTCTCCGACCGTGGCTTAACCCCCGTCGTCGCCCTTGAGCTAGAGTTTTATCTGGTCGATCGTTTACGCGACGAAGGAAACTTGATTCAGCCACCTCAGTCCCCTTCCAGCGGCGAACGGGCCACTCAAAGCCAGCTTTATTCGATGCTGGAGCTAGATGAGTACGCTGAATTTATCAATGACTTGCAATGTGCCGCCCAGGCGCAAGGTTTGCCGCTGGATACGGTATTAAAAGAGTGCGCACCAGGCCAATTTGAAGCCAACCTGATTCATACAGATGATGCGTTAAGTGCCTGCGACCATTCGGTACTGCTCAAGCGACTGATCAAGGGCGTTGCATTAAAACACGGCTTTGAAGCTACCTTTATGGCCAAGCCTTACGGCTTAGAAGCCGGTAGCGGTACCCATGTCCACGTCAGTCTGATAGATAGCAACGGACATAACATCTTTGCCGAAAACGGCGACGACCCGTTGGAGAGTGCACCACTACAATACGCTGTAGGAGGGCTGCTGGAACTGATGCCAGACTCCATGGCATTGTTGGCTCCCAACCTCAATTCTTTCCGCCGTTTTCAGGAAGGACTCTATGTCCCCATGGCACCTACCTGGGGTTACGACAACCGCTCTGTGGCAATACGCGTACCCGCAGGCCCCAAAGAAGCACGACGGATAGAGCATCGCGTAGCGGGTGCCGATGTTAACCCCTACCTTTTACTGGCTACCGTGCTGTCATCGATCCACCATGGACTAACCCAACAGATTGCACCTGCTGAACCCATCATCGGCAACGCCTATGAGCAAATTGCACCTCAACTTACTAACAGCTGGGCACATGCGCTGCACTTACTGGGTAACAGCCATGTCCTCGGCGAACAACTCGGTGAAGACTTTATTGAAGTGTTCATTGCCAACCGCCAAGCAGAGCGCGCCGAGACCATGCGCGAAGTCAGCGCCATGGAGTACGACTGGTACCTACGGCATGTATGAGTTGTTAGACCATTGATACAACAGAGAGAGGCGCTGCTCGCCGTCTCTCTTGTTACTTCTGCCTGTCTTTCCCTGCTATCCCGCCCTTCTATTCGTTTTTTATGCCGTGTTATCCGTAAGCATCCCTGGCAAATAAAAACGGGCTGGCGAACATATTCGCCAGCCCGTTTTTAAGCCATCCTCAAGCTGATCAACACTAAACCGCCAACCGGTCACGCATGGCGTAGAACCACGCGCCCATCGCGGAAAGCGGCACACGTAACAGGCGCCCGCCAGGCATGGGTAGGTGGGAAATCTGTGCAAAGGCTTCAAAACGCGTTTCTTCACCGCTAATCGTTTCTGCTACTAACTTGCCAGCCAGATGGGAGCACGTTACCCCATGGCCAGAGTACCCCTGCGCATAGTAAACGTTGCTATTAATGCGGCCAAATTGCGGTAGGCGGTTGAGTGTTAGCAAAAAGTTGCCGCTCCAGGCGTAATCAACCCGTACATCGCCAAGCTCTGGGAAAGTAGTCAGCATTTTCGGCCGAATAGCGGCTTCAATACTGGCAGATGCCTGGCCGCCATAGTTCACGCCTCCGCCATAAAGCAGACGGTTATCGGCGGTCAGGCGATAATAATCCAAGAGGTAATTACAGTCTTCTACCGCTTTATCGTTAGGCAGTAGTCGTGCCGCTACCTCTGCAGACAGCGGCTCCGTAGTAATAATCTGGGTGCCACACGGCATCGCTTTGCTTTCCAGCTTGGGTAGCAACCCTTGCAAATAGGCATTGCCAGCCATGACCACCCGCTGAGCGGTCACTCGGCCCTTGGGGGTATGCAACGTTACTGGCTCACCGTGCTCAAGTTTTGTCACGGGGGAATGTTCAAAAATCTTTCCACCCAACGACTCCAGCGCCGTCGCCTGCCCCAACACCAGGTTGAGGGGATGCAAATGTCCACCAGAGTGATCCACCAAGGCGCCGACATAGCGTTCGCTGCCTATCTCTCGCTTGACCCCTTCTCCCTCCAGCAGCTCAAGCTGCTGATGACCATAGCGCTCCCATAAGGTTTTCTGATCCTTTAAGCCTTCCCACTGTTTCTTATTACAGGCGGCAAAAAGATTGCCCTCTTTTAGGTCACATTTGATCTGATACCTCTCGATGCGCTGGCGGATAATTTGGTTACCCTCGAATGCCATAGCCCCCAGCGCTCGGGCGGTTTCAGCGCCGTTTTGTTTCTCGATAACATCCATATCACGGCTATAGCTATTAACGATCTGCCCACCGTTGCGCCCTGAAGCCCCGAAGCCAATCGCCACACTTTCCAGCACCACCACTCGGTGACCGCGTTCCGCCAAATGCAGCGCTGCTGAGATACCCGTAAACCCAGACCCTACAACACAGACATCACATTCCACATCCCCTTCCAGCGTGGGCCTTTGTAATGTGGAGTTTGACGATGCCGCATAGTAGGAAGCCACATGACCAGAAGAAGCTTGAGGTTGCATTCACCACCTTCCTTTTGTTGATTATTTTAACCAATATGATCATATAGGTCGCTACCATAATGCGCAAGCATCAGCATACAAAGGGCTTGCAGAGGAAAGACACCTCCCACATCACATTAAAATGTTATTAAAAAAGCAACACTCACTTATATAAAAGACACGACCATTACACTAAAAAGTTATCTCTCGTTTTATATGCTGCCCCTATAAAGGCGGGCATTCATGCTAACCGGTTTCGCCGTTTTCTACTTCCCGCAGGAGACTTTCCTGTTCACCCGCTAGCGTTGAGGGAGATAAACGCGAACTTGTCGTTGATGCCTATACTGACCATAGCCATCAACGGAGGTCGCTATGGACTATCATCACTACCGTACAGCCCTGACTGAAAAACTTGCCCAGAGTGAAGTGCCCTTTCCCGCAGCCGAATACCAAGCACGCCTAGTTAAGGTACGTCAGGCGATGACCCAGCAAGGGTTAGATGCGCTGCTGCTCACCGATCCCGCTGATATTAATTACCTCACTGGTTACCACACCTTTGAAGTCTCGGTGCATGCCTGTTTGATCTGCACGCAAGAGAAGCTAGTGCTGCAAGTTGCCTCGATTGAAACCGGTGCGGCGGTGGTCACTGCCCGAGTCGATGAGATTATTGGCTACCGCTGGGAAAACCTGGATGAAATCATCACCCCGTTGGCAGATCTACTTACCCCCTGCCAGCACATCGGTATAGATGGCTGGAGCAGCGGGCTGCGCTTTGGTGTTATTGATGCGCTTATGAAAACCATCGGCCGGGAACGCTTCAGCGAAGCAGGCGCATTAGTTGACGCCATTCGAATCGTGAAAAGCCCCGCAGAACTGGAGATGCTGCAGGAGAGCGCGCGAATTACCGCCCTAGGTTTAGAGGCTGCGATTCAGAGCATCCGCCCCGGTATGACCGATAACGATATTGCCGCCGAGGGGGCCAAAGCGCTGCTGGAAAACGGCAGCGAGTTTATGAGCCTGCAGCCAATTGTGACCAGCGGGCACCGTATTGGTGTAATACACGTTAACCATAAGCGGCGAGTCATTCAGCCTAACGAGCCAGTGTTCTTGGAGTTTGGTGCCGCTTATCAGCGCTACACGGCCCCCATGATGCGTACTGCGGTGACCGGCGTTCCAAACGCAGCCCTCGCAGCCACTCGCGACCTTTGTCGTTCGATATTCGAAGCCCTGTGCGACACCATGCGGCCCGGCAATAGTTTTGATGCTGCCGCCCAGGCCGCTGATGCCTTACTCGCCCCGCAGCAAGACAAGTATTTTTTCTCCGGCGTGTTTGGCTACGCCGTGGGCGCACAATTCCCGCCTAGCTGGGTAGAGGGCACCGGCTTTATCGCCAAAGGCCAGGCCCGCACCTTTGAAGCTAATATGGTCTTTCACCTACCGCTCTGCCTCCGGGTGCCTGGCCAGTGGGGCGTCGGAATAAGCGACACCGTGGTGGTAACCGAACAAGGGGCCAAGCCGCTGACCAATAACGACTGGCAGCTGTTTGAGGCGCCTTCATAGCGATTGCATTGACACTTCTATTGAGTAGCGCTATCGTCACCATAGATGCAAATGAGAAACACTCTCTTTATTTTTCCGGGTAAATGATGGGATCTGTGCCCATCGGTAGCCATCAGTGTGAGGTATCAGTGGGATGACTAGCGAACAGCGACAACTTCGCCAAACGGTCATGTTTTTGCGCACCTCTTTTGAAGCGGTTCAGCACTCTATTGCTGGTCGCCTGGAAGACCCGCTACCCTGCTGGATGGATACTAGTCTGCTCTCGATGCTCTCACGTGAACTGACCCGCTGCTGTCAGCAAGCCAAGCCGCTGTTCTCACCACCGGTCACCGAGCAGCTGTTTATCGCCTCCCAGCAGTGCGAGCTGCTGCTCAATCAGTGCCCCGGTGTACTTAGTAGCGCCGTTTGCGACCGCCAGCTTGCCGCCATTATGCTGCCGCTGGCCACCGCGCTTCAGCAGATCGACAACCCAGCCAAGCGGCGCTGGCCCTGGCAGCGTCGTTAAATCCCTATTTCCACAAACAAGCGTGCGATTAAGGCCTCCAAGTCGGTCTAATAGGTGCGCCTCTGTCGTTTGAAAATACAGCCTTGCTTGACCCCGCTATTTATCATGATAAATTCAAAGTAAGGCGCCAACGAGCGTCCACGCTGAGACACATCACAAGCAAGGGTATCCTCATGGCTGAACAACATACCGCGGCAGCCTCTGGCTCGCGTAAAAAGTGGTATCAGGCGGTCCCCGACCCCATGGTGCTAATCTTTATTATCCTGGTCGCTACCTATTTTCTAACTTTCATTATTCCCGCCGGTGAATTTGAGCGGGTTACTCAGGATGGTCGAACGGTCGTGGTGCCGGGCTCGTTTGCCTACTTGGAAGACGTCGCCAACATTCCCCTGTTCAATATTTTTGTGGCGATTCCTGAAGGCCTTATCTCCGCCTCTCGTTACCTGTTTATCGTCTTCATCGCTGGAGGACTGTTTCATATCCTGCAAAAGACCGGCGCGCTGGAAAATGCGATAGGCGTGGCGGTTAACCGCGTTGGGGTTGAACGACGCAATGTGATCATCGTCGTCGGCACCTTTATCTACGGCTTTTTTGGCGTGGCAGTGGGGTTTGAAAACAATATCGCGCTGGTGCCAATTGCGGTACTTATCGCCAGTGCCATTGGCTGCTCCAGTTTGGTGGGTACCGCCATGGCCGTTGGCGGTATCGGGGTCGGCTTTGCTCTTTCACCGATCAACCCTTATACCGTCGGGGTTGCTCAAGGTATTGCGGAGCTGCCGACATTCTCTGGCGCTTGGCTGCGCACGTTACTCGTGCTTTCATCGCTTGCCCTTCTCTCGCTGTATATCTGCAAGCGGGTCGTCAAGATGGAGTTCGAGGAACCCGACAATGCCGAAGCGTTAAGCAAGCCCCTTAGCGAGTACCGCCTGACAAAGCGCAATATACTCACCATGGTGGTGTTTGTAGGTGGCTTAATCGCCATGTTGATCGGGGTGTTTACCCGTGGCTGGTATATCAATGAAATTGCAGCCACGTTCCTGCTGCTGGCGATCATCATTGGTGCCTTGAACGGACTGTCGGCAAACGGCATCGTCAAACAGATGATGGAAGGTGCTGCCAGCGTTACCGCCGGTGCGCTGGTGATCGGGGTAGCAGCCTCTATTCAGGTCATTCTTGAACAAGCCGTCATAATCGACACCATCGTCAACTCGCTGAGCGCGCTGATTGACGGTATACCGTCGATATTCTCTGCCATCATGGCCAGTGTAGTGCAGGGCATCATCAATCTGTTTATTCCCTCCGGCTCCGGTCAGGCGTTAGTGACCATGCCCATTCTTATTCCCGTGGCGGACCTTGTCGGCATGAGTCGCCAACTGATGATCACCGCGTTCCAGGTGGGTGACGGATTAACGAATCTGATTGTGCCGACCTCCGGCGGAACATTGGCCATGCTGGCACTCGGTCGCGTCTCTTACGCCCAGTGGCTCAAGGCAATTCTGCCCTTTATGGTGCTGGTCTATGTCTTGTCCTGGATTGGACTGGTGATTGGCCACTTGGTGGGCTATTAAACCTATATTGCCACGATGACGCTTTCACTGGTTCACTACCACCCCGCCACGGGCACCGTTGGCACCATCACTGCCACCGGTGGGGTGGCGGTAGGTGGCTATGTACATCACTGCTGGCGCGGCGTTGGAGCGTGCGTCACCCAAGGGCGGTTTACCAATCCATGGTACCCGGCTCGTGTGCATGACGCACTTGTCGATGGCGCCACTGCCAAGCAGGCCCTTGGCGCGGCGATCAACGCAGATAGTGATTCCGCGCTGCGCCAATGCATGGTAATGGATGCCCATGGACGCTCATCGGTGCATTCGGGAAGCGAGAACATCGCTGAGGTGCAAGACGCCCGCTTTCCCGGCGTCGCTGCGGTCGGCAACATGCTGCAGAGCAGCGATGTCGTGCAGGTCTTGGCAGAACAGTTCTTAAGCCTTAGCGCCACCAATAGCGGCGCCGCCATCAAACGCAGCGAGGCGCCCCGCTATCCTCATCATCACGACCAACACTTGCTGACGCACCTTATTGGCGCCCTCGATGCCGCGCTGGATGCGGGTGGCGATAAGCGTGGTACCCGCTCCGCCGCGCTGCGTATCGAGTCGTTCCAGCAAGCACCGATTGACTTGCGCGTTGACTGGTCGGAAGACGTCGTGGGCGCCTTGAGGGCGTTGGCTGACCAGTTCATGAGCGACGATTTCCAAGCCTTTTGGCGCCAACTGCCGCTACGCTAGAGGCACATCCACGCTGCTGGTGTTGCTGGTATCCCGCGCCTATCGGAGAGTTTATGACCGAAACCGCTGTTCACACTGCATTTTCCCAGGGCGAGCTGGGGCAGGTATTGATCGACCGCCTGGACGAAGCCGCCCGCTGCTCGGCACCTGGCCCCGGTGTTACGCGACTGTTCTGCTCCCAGGCGCATCACCAGGTACTACCGCTAATCAGCCGCTGGATGGAGCAAGCGGGGCTTACACCCCAACTGGATGCCGCCGGTAACCTTGTGGGTCGCTGCCCCAAAGCTCAGGCAGGTGAGAAAACCTTCATTTTGGGGTCTCATCAAGACTCAGTGATAGAGGGCGGCAAATACGACGGCATGCTGGGTGTGGCCCTACCGCTATTGGCCTTGGAAGCGCTTAAACGCGAAGGCATGACGCTGCCCTTCGGGATAGAAGTGGTCGCCTTTGGCGACGAAGAAGGGGTGCGCTTCCCTACCACGCTGGTGGGCAGTAAAGCACTCGCTGGGAGCGTGACTCCAGATCAGTTTGAAGCCCAGGATTCCGAAGGAACCTCACTACAAGACGCTTTGATAGCTTTCGGCTGTTCGCCTGATGATATTCCCGATATCGCCCGCGACCCTGCCAACACCCTAGGTTTTTTAGAAGTACATATTGAACAAGGGCCAGTCCTGGAACAGCGTGATCATGCGGTAGGCATTGTCACGGCGATAACGGGTATTGAACGCCACAAGGTCACGCTAAGCGGCAAAGCCGGTCATGCAGGCACGACACCGATGGATATGCGTCATGACGCGTTAGTCGGCGCGGCTGAAATGGTGCTTGCCATTGATAGCGTACTGCAGAGAACCGATGAGTTGGTCGGTGTGGTGGGCAGGCTCGAGGTTCATCCGAATGCGGTCAATGTGATTCCTGCCCAGGTAACGTTCACAGTAGAACTACGCTCTCCAGAGTCGGCTACTCGCCAAGATGGAAGGGAAGCCGTAACAGCAGCTTTGGAGACGGTGGCAAAACGCCGCGGATTAACCATTAATGTTGAAAATACCTACAGCGCCGAGGCGGTGGCCTGTGCGGACTGGATGATGACCGCCCTAGAACAGGCGTGCATTCAGGTTGGCCAACCTGCTGAGCGACTATTCAGCGGGGCGGGCCACGATGGCTTGGCCATGCAGGCATTGACCGACATCGGCATGCTGTTTGTGCGCTGTAAAGATGGGCTGAGTCACCACCCGGACGAAGCCATTACCGCTGAGGATGGCGAATCAGCAACGCGGGTGGTCATGGCATTTTTACAACAGATGGGGGAACCATAGCGCAGCATGTACCGTTGCTTACTTCAATGGCTCAGGTAAAAAGCCTCGGCGTACCTGAGCCTCCTGCTGATTCATCACCCGCTGGGCATCCAGCATATGCTCACGCATGATGTTATAGGCGCTTTCGGCATCGCCCAGCTCAATGGCATCCAAAATTTCTGCATGATAGCGACAGCCAGTCTGCCCTAAATCGTGGGTAACTGGCTCATAGAGACGGTGATAAATCGTCAGATCAGAGAGCACCTGAATGGTGAACCGGATAATAAATGTCAGCAGTTGATTACCTCCGGCTAACTCGGCAAGCATCAAGTGAAAATGCAGCGAATCAAGATGTTGCTGACGTTCAGTCTCGCTATCGTCCGCTGGGTCAGCGTAGCTATGTAGGCTTTCACGTAAGCGTGCCATATCACTGGCAGTCACGTTTCCCGCTAACGAAGCGGCTAGTTCAGGCTCTAACGCCAAGCGTATTTGGTAGATATCTTTAATTGAAATCTCTTTGAAAAACAGGTAATTGCTTAATAGCGATACCGCTTTGGCCTCACTCATCTCACGCACAAAAGCACCGCCCCCGGGCCCTGTGCGAGTTTCGACCAATCCCTGCGCTTCCAGTACTCGCGTACTCTCGCGCACCGTCCCTTTCGACACCTGCAGGGTCTCCATCAGCTCCGACTCGCTAGGTAGCCGGTCACCCGGCTTCAGGTGCCTATCCACGATCCAGCATTTGATTGTTTCCGCCACCTGATAAGGGCGGCGCTGAGGCGCGTTTTTTAACATGCTATCAACAACATCCTTGGTAATAAGCAGCAACAGTACCAGAGAGACTCTGACTTTGGATGTCCCATACGTGATTACCTAGTGCATAAATACGTTTTAAAATATCTGGTTGGCGTTTACTAGTAAACTGGTCTATTCTGGTGTGTACTATTTCATCGAAGCATTCAAAAGGAGCTTAATTGATGGCTTTCGAAACACTGTTTAACCCCATCCAGGTTGGCAGCCTGTCGATTCCTAACCGCGTAATCATGGCGCCGCTGACGCGTGCGCGCACACCCGATAGCGTACCGGGTAAGATGCAGGAAGCTTATTACGGTCAACGCGCTGGCGCGGGACTAATCATCAGCGAAGCTACCAACATTTCTCCCACTGCCCGTGGCTATGTGTATACGCCCGGCATTTGGACGGATGAGCAGGAAGCCGGCTGGAAAGGCGTAGTCAATGCGGTACACGCTAAAGGTGGCCGTATTGCCTTGCAGCTGTGGCACGTTGGGCGTGTTTCTCATGAAATGGTTCAACCTGACGGCCAACAGCCCGTTGCGCCAAGTGCGCTGAAAGGTGAAGGCGCGCAGTGTTTCGTCGAGTTTGAAGATGGCACTGCGGGTCAGCACCCCACCAGCACACCGCGCGCGCTGGAAACTGAAGAGATCCCAGGCATTGTCGATGACTACCGCAAGGCGGCCGAGCGTGCCAAGCGCGCTGGTTTCGATATGGTCGAAGTACACGCGGCGAACGCCTATCTGCTTAACCAGTTCCTGGCGACCGGCACCAATCAGCGTACCGACCAGTACGGCGGTTCGCTGGAAAATCGTGCCCGCTTCCCGCTGGAAGTGGTCGACGCCGTGATTGACGTCTATGGCGCTGATCGAGTGGGCATCCGCATGACGCCGTTTATCGAACTGTTTGGCTTGACCGACGACGAACCTGAAGCGATGGCGTTCTACATGGCCGAACAGCTTTCCAAGCGTGGCCTTGCCTACCTGCACCTGAACGAACCCAACTGGGCCGGTGGCGATATCACCTTCCCTGACGGTTTCCGTGAGCAGATGCGTGAGCGCTTTAGTGGCAGCCTGATCTACTGCGGTAACTATGATGCAGAGCGCGCCGAGAAACGCATCAGTGAAAATACCACCGACGCCGTTGCCTTTGGCCGACCCTACATTGCCAACCCCGACTTGCCGGAGCGCTTCCGGGTTGACGCACCGCTTACCGAGCCCAACCACGAAACCTTTTACGGCGGCGACGAGAAAGGCTACACCGATTATCCGTTTATGGATAATGGCTATGACCGCATCCAGTAACAGCCAAATGTAGCTTTCCCCCGCGCCCTGTTCAGCTTGTGACTGAACAGGGCGTTTTCCTGCGAAACGCTATACGAGTGGTTGCTGCTGAGTGATACAGTGAATATTCCCTCCACCAAGCAGTATTTCCCTTGCCGTAACGCCGATCACCCTCTTCGTGGGAAATAACCGGGATAGAATGCCTTTAGCCTGTTCATCGTAATGAGGATCCAGCAAGGGCATTACAATGACCGAGTTACCAATATAAAAGTTGACGTAAGAGCCTGCCATGCGATCCCCAGGTAAGCGGGGGTGCGAGCTGTTCAGGCGATCAATCCCACTGGCTTCATCGTCGGCAATATGGAGCGGGCCTGGCTGGGGCAGTTTATGAATAGCGAGCCGCCTGCCTTGAGCATCCGTGGCGGTTTCCAGCACACGCAATGCTTCCCGACAAATAGCACCCTGGGGATCTTCCTCATCCTCACACCACGTTAACGCCACATGGCCAGGCGCAATAAAGCAGCACAGGTTGTCCACATGGCCATCGGTCTCATCGAGATAACAGCCACGCGGTAACCAGATGATGTGACTGACGCCTAAATACTCCTGCAGCCAGTGTTCGATCGTGGCGCGGCTCATCTCCGGATTACGGTTAGGATTCAGCAAGCACTCTTCCGTGGTGATCAGCGTACCTTCACCATCCACGTGAATGGCTCCTCCCTCTAGTACGAGAGGGGCCTCGAAGCGTTGAATACCCAGCATTTCACTGATTTTACAACGAATCCGTTTGTCTTTGTCCCATGGGAAGTAGAGCCCCTCCTTTAACCCGCCCCAGGCATTGAACTCCCAGTCCACCATGGCGAGTCGCCCATCGGGGTGGGTAATAAAGGTGGGCCCGACATCGCGCATCCAGGCATCATTGCTGGACAGCTCAACAACCCGAATATGCGCAGGCAACTGGTTGCTGGCATTTTCATACTGCTCATCATTGACACCCACAAAGACCGTCTCACTTTCGGCTATCGCTTGCGCGACATCGACAAAGGCTTGCTGGGCAGGTTTTGCACCGAAGCGCCATGTATCTGGGCGCTGGGGCCACAGCATCCAGCAGGCAGCATGAGGGGCAAACTCCGCTGGCATTGAAAAGCCTAATGCTCTGGGTGTTAGCTCACGCGCCAGAGGTTCGGTGGCCGTTGTAGTTATGGTAGTGGCGTGTTTCATATATTCCCCACCACTATAAAGAAGCCCGTTGCCACGGCAGCGGCTATTAAGACATAGGGAAGTTGCGTTAACGCATGGGCCATTGGCGTACACCCCGCCCCTTGGGCAGAAAGGACAGTAGAATCGCCGTAAAAGCAGGCATGGCTACCAAAGGCACTGGCGGAGATTAAAGCCCCTACAACGAGCGGCATATGCGCATCCATACTGCTGGCAAGCGGTAATACGATAGGCATCGCCACGGCAAACAGTCCCCAGAAGGAGGCGGTCGCAAAAGCGAGAAAGGCCATGGTGACGAAGACAACCGCCGGTAGCATACCCGCGGTCATTAAAGGCTGAACACTTTCGATCACATAGTTGGTTAAGCCAAGCAGGTCATTCACCTCTTTAAGCACAAACCCAGCCACCAGCGTGCCGAGTGGCATAATCATGGCTTTGAAACCATCTAGCGCGGTGTCAAACGTATCGTTGAAGCTTAACAGCCGTTGCACAGCGATAAGCACTAGCGTCACTGTAAGCGCCACAATCACGCCTCGCAGCACATCAATCTCAAAATACCAGGTGAAGAAAATCAGCGTCGCAATGGGAAGCAGAAAATTGAGCAGATGAGGGCGTTTTTTGCCTGTATCTTCTATTTCCAGCGCGCTGTCATCAGCGCCGTCGGGCTGCGGCTGGCCAGCTTCAGCGCGGGCTTCCGCTGCTCGCATTGGGCCAAGGTTGGGGATAATGCCCAGTGCCACCAAAGGCACCAACGCCGCTGCTATCCAGGCGTAAAACATATACGGTATGGCTTGGATGTACAGCTCCATGCCGTTACCAGCCACATTGTTTTCTTCCAGCAAACCGGCAAAGAACACAGCCCAGGTGGAAAACGGTACGAGAATGCAGATCGGCGCTGCTGTGGAGTCAACGATATAGGCCAACTTCTCACGGGATATATTAAAGCGATCAGTGACTTTCTTCATGGAAGCGCTAATGGTCAGCGCATTGAGATAGTCATCGACAAAAATTATTAGTCCCAGCCCCCAGGTAGCTAACAAGCTTTGTCGACGGGTGTGGATGCGTCGGGTTACGGCATCACCAAAGCTTAACACCCCCCCAGTTTTTACCAGCAAGGCAATCAAGCTACCAAATAGCCCGCACACCAGAATAATCCACGTCACCGTGTCATTACCCAATACCGATAGCAGAATATCTGACCCTTGGGTAATGACATTGAGTGGTTGAAACATTAATAAGCCTACTAGCGCGCCTGCCAGAAGGGACTCAATCGTGCGCTTGGTAATAATCGCCATGACTAACACCACTAGCGTGGGTATAAGGCTTAAAACTCCATACTCTTCCATTGGTTATTCCCCTTTATCGTTGTCATAGGTCACTACGGAAGACGGGCGATAACGCCCGTCCCGAATAGCAGTATTTATAGGTAACCATCCGCTTTAAGTGAGCGCGTAGTGGCGGCAAACGCTTCGTCGAGAATAGCGACGACGTCGTCGACTACTTGGCGCGTCCAGATCAGGGGCGGCGAGATGATATTGAGATGACCAACCGGCCGAATAATCAAACCACGTTTCTGTGCTTCAGCGGCCACGCGGTCGCCCACGCGCGCCTCAACGGGGAGCAACGCCTTTGTCGTTTTATTGGCCACATTTTCAATCGCCATCATGAAATGACTGCCACGTATGTCGCCTACCGTTTCATGAGAGGCGAGGGTTTTGAGCTGTGACTCAAGATAGGGGCCAACCTCTAAAACATTCTCACAAATGCCTTCACGCTCAATGATTTCGATATTCTTAAGCGCTGCAGCACAACTAACAGGATGCCCGGAATAGGTGAAGCCAGTGCTCAATACTCCGCCTGGGCCTTGGGGCGTACTTAGCACGGCATAAAGGTCGTCTGATATCAGGGTTGCCCCCAGTGGGGCATAGCCAGAGGAGAGCCCTTTGGCCACGTTGATAATGTCGGGTTGGGTGTCAAACACAGCTTCTGAGGCAAAGAAGTGCCCTAAGCGACCAAAGCCAGTGACGACTTCATCGGCAATAAAAAGAATCTCGTTGGCACGGCATATGGCCTGTACTCGGGAGTGATAGCCCTGCGGCGCCACCAATACGCCGCCTGCGCCCATGATGGGCTCGGCGATGAAGGCGGCGATGTTATCTGCCCCTAGCCGTTCAATGGTCTGCTCAAGTTCATCGACCAGATGATCACAGTACTCGGCCTCACTCATCCCCTCTGGACGGCGATAGCAGTTGGCTTCGCTCAGATGGGTCACCAGATCAAGCGTATCGAACTGCCAGTTATTGCTGGCGATACCGGTCAGGCTCGCCGCCATGTAGGTAGTACCATGGTAGGCATTGGTGCGCGATAAGATCCGCTTTTTAGTCGGCTTGCCCAAGCGATTGAAGTAGTAATGCACGAGCCGGATGGTGGCATCGTTAGCCGTTGACCCACCGCAACTAAAAAACACATGGTTCAGATGGGCAGGCGCAAGCTCGGCGAGCTTAGCCGCCAGCTCGGTGGCCGGAGCATTGGATAGGTTATTAAAAGTGGAGAAGTAGGCCATGCGAGTGGCTTGCTCGGCCATCGCCTGGCCAATTTCGGCACGGCCGTGGCCCACATTGACACACCACAGGCCCGCAATCCCATCGATAAAGCGATTGCCGTGTACATCTTCGACATAGATACCATCACTGTCGGTAATCAAGTCACAGCCCTTTTCGTGGAACAAGCTGAAGTCGGTGAAAGGGTGAATAAAGTGATTTTTATCTTTTTGCCAAAGATCTTGCGCATCGTAAGAGGCTTTCGCCTGCTGTTGAGTCATTCTTATGCCCTCGCTTATTAGGAAGCCGTTGTAGAGGTGGCTTCACAGGCTAGCGGGGATAACAGTGTCGGGAATATATCCCCATTGGGGTATATCGGCTGCGCGGAAGGCCTCCTATGGTTGATCTCCTTAACCCAACAAACACAACAGGAGACACGCCATGCAAGTTTCCATCGATGGCCAGCGATTATGGTCAAGTTTAATGGCCATGGCAGAGATCGGCGCTACCCCCAATGGCGGCAGCAACCGCTTGGCACTGACACCCGAAGATACTGCTGGTCGGCAGCAGTTGATCGAGTGGTGCGCCGATATTGGCTGCCGCGTCCGCAGTGATGCAGTAGGTAATCTTTTTTTTCGTCGGCCCGGCTCACGTGACGATCTGACCCCTGCCGCTGTCGGTAGCCACCTGGATACCCAGCCGAAAGGGGGGCGTTTCGACGGCGTACTGGGGGTTCTCGCGGGTCTGGAAGTGTTTCGCACCCTGCACGATCATCAAATCGTGACTGAACGACCTCTGGAACTGATCGTTTGGACGAATGAAGAAGGCAGCCGTTTTGCCCCTGCAATGATGGCGTCCGGCACCTATGCGGGGGTGTTTACCGTGGAGGAGACTCTCGCTCGTCAGGACGAACAGGGGGTCAGTTTTGGACAGGCCCTGGATGAGACAGGCATGAAGGGCAGCCTGCCTATTGGCGAGCCTCGGTTAGCCAGCTTTCTGGAGTTGCATATCGAACAGGGGCCGGTACTTGAAGAGGAGGGCTTAGATATCGGTGTGGTCACCGGGGTGCAAGGGATGCGCTGGTTTGACCTGACGATTGAAGGCAACGCTGCCCATGCGGGCACCACGCCCATGGCATATCGTCACGACGCCCTGGCCGCTGCCGCCCGGCTCATTGATCGGCTGTACGCCATCGCCGCCACCGACACCAGCGGTGACAGCAAGGTGACCTTTGGTTGTTTGGAGATTGATACGCCCTCTCGCAACGTAATTCCTGCCCAGGTCACCATGACGGTCGACCTACGTCATGTGCACGATGATCAGCTAGACGCGCTGGAGACTCGCTTCTATAGCGAGCTAGAGGCCTTGGTAGAGACCTTTGCTGTCAAAGTAACGCCGCAACGCCTCTGGAACTCCCCAGTAGTAGCCTTCAACGAGCAGTGCATTGCGTCCATCGAGCAGGCCACAAGAGCACGAGGCATTGCTTACCGCCGTATGCTCAGTGGTGCGGGCCACGATGCGGTGTATGTGGCACGGGTGGCGCCCACCGCGATGATCTTCATTCCCTGCCGCGATGGCATTAGCCATAACGAAGCCGAGTACTCAACACCGGAGCAGTGTGCACTTGGCACCCAAGTGCTTTGCGACGCGCTACTGCATAACGCTAACGACCTTGAGGTTACCCAATGAGCAAAACTGTCCCAACGAACCTAGCCGAGTGGCAATCACTGGCAGACACACTCTCCTTTGAAACCCGTGCCTATATCAACGACACCTTTGTCGATGCGCAGCGCGGCGCCACCCTATCCACGGTGAACCCAGCCACCGGCGAGGTGTTAGCCAAGGTCGCCAGCTGTGATGACGCTGATGCCGAGCTGGCTACCCGCGCAGCTCGGCAGGCCTTTGATCAGGGAGAGTGGTCGCGCCGCGCGCCAGCTCAGCGCAAAGCCACGCTGCTTGACCTGGCGGCGTTAATGCAGGCCCATAGACACGAGCTTGCCCTGTTAGACACTCTGGATATGGGGAAACCGATTACCAGTGCGCTGGGAGATATCGACGGCGCCATTGGATGCCTGCGTTATACTGCCGAAAGTATCGATAAGCTTTATGGCGAGGTGGCCCCGACGGGTGACCATCACCTCGGCTTGATTGTGCGCGAGCCACTCGGGGTGGTGGTCTCCATCGTACCCTGGAACTTCCCGCTCATGATGACCGCCTGGAAGATTGCACCGGCATTGGCGGCCGGTAACAGCGTTATCCTCAAACCCTCAGAAAAATCGCCTTTATCGGCGCTACGCCTTGCTCAACTAAGCCAACAAGTGGGCCTACCCGCCGGGGTGTTCCAAGTACTCCCCGGCTATGGCCATACTGTAGGTAAAGCGCTGGCCCTGTCGATGGAGGTCGACTGCCTCGCCTTTACCGGCTCCACCCAAGTGGGCAAACAGCTCATGCAGTACGCGGGCCAGTCCAATTTAAAACGCGTTTATCTGGAGTGCGGTGGCAAAAGCCCCAACATCATCTTTGCCGACTGCAAAAATCTAGACGTTGCCGCTCAGCACGCAGCCGCTGCGATTTTTCATAACCAAGGTGAAGTCTGTATCGCTGGCTCGCGGCTGTTGGTGGAAAACCGCATTCGCGATGCCTTCGTTGAGAAAGTGGTGGATGCTGCGGCTGCCATGCAACCAGGCGACCCACTCGACCCGCAGAGCTTTATGGGGGCGATGGTAGATGACACTCAATACCAGCGGGTGCTGGATTATATCCGCAAGGGGCAGGAAGAGGGTGCCACGCTTCGTACCGGCGGACAGCCATTGGATAGCTCCGGGCTCTTTATTCCTCCCACCGTGTTTGACGATGTCACCCCAGCAATGACCATAGGTCGCGAGGAGATCTTCGGGCCGGTGCTGTCGGTGTTTGGCTTCGATACCGAAGAAGAGGCATTGGCACTTGCCAACGATAGCGACTATGGCTTGGCTGCCGCCGTATGGAGCCAGGACATTGATCGCGTTATGCGCGTCTCACGCAAGTTACACTCCGGGCAAGTCTACGTTAACAATTGGGCGGGGCCGGACATGACGGTACCGTTCGGTGGGGTGAAACAGTCTGGGAATGGGCGGG
This sequence comes from Halomonas alkaliantarctica, assembly GCF_029854215.1. Taxonomy (NCBI): domain Bacteria; kingdom Pseudomonadati; phylum Pseudomonadota; class Gammaproteobacteria; order Oceanospirillales; family Halomonadaceae; genus Vreelandella; species Vreelandella neptunia. The sequence continues at coordinate 3,818,633 of NZ_CP122961.1, forward strand.
ATAAATCTCTGCACTCCCTAGACGAATATACGGAAATCAAAACTATCTGGATGTCCCTCAACACTTGATCTAATAATAACGGCTTAACAATACAATCGCCCTGTATGCTTATCTCTACAGCTATACAGGGCGATATCGTCACTTCATTAGTTAAGACTTTATTTAGAAATTAATATTCTCAGCGGCTCGTGTAAGTGCGGCTTCGTTTTCATCCAAGAATTGCTGGTATTCATCCGTTGGCAAAAAATGCACTACCGAACCGAACTCATTCTCTATACGACTTCTAATACTTTCATTCTCAAGTGCTTTAGAATAAGCATCCGCCAATACCTCCAACACATCATCAGGCGTACCTTTGGGCGCGAAAATACCTCGATTGGTCGCACTGACCAAGTCCACCTGCTGCTCTCTTAACGTCGGTACGTCCTCTAAACCGCGCAGACGTTGATCATGAGAAACACCTAAAGGTCGGAAGTCACCACTCTCGAAAAAAGCCCGGCTGGACGGCATATCAGCGTTAACAAAATCTATTTCGTGCGCCATCAGCGCTGCAATCTGCTCGTTGGTGTCCTGATACCCGACAAACCGAACATCTTCTGGGTTGACGCCCATTGCATCAAACAGCTGCACCCAATAGAAGTGATCCACAGAAGAGGGCGTCATTCCAAACACCACCTCCCCCGGATGTTCTGAGATATAGCTGGCCATTTCAGCCATATCGTCGACGGGATGGTCGGCATAGGTCATCGGTATCACGATGGTTTGCGTCAACAGTGCCACCGGCTCGAAGGCGTCGTAAGAGTAATCGACCGTGCCCGCTAGGCGTGAAAGCGCAATCGTATCGTGACTCCCTAACAGCGTATAACCATCCGGCTGCGCCTCTTTCACATGACGTGAACCGGTCGTTGCCCCAGCGCCCGCCATGTTCACGGGCACTACTGAAACGCCTAAATATTTTTCGGCCTCTTTTGAGACTAACCGAAATATGGCGTCGGTGGCTCCCCCTGGCCCATAGGGGATAATCATACGAATATCTTGTTGAGGATAATCTGACGCGGAAGCATTCAACGCCACTGTACTCGAAGCAACTACAATAGCAGAGATAAAGCGCGTTACTTTTTTATCTAGCATGGTCATCACCTTAATTAATTAGTTAGTTATTGTGTGCTGACGCCGTTATACTTTAGAAAATCGTTATCGTTATTTAATAAGAAAACTAGCAACATAAGAAATTAAAAAAAATACCCTCATTGGGGTATACGTAAATTGAACACTCTGCCGTCGCATCAAACAATTGCAACGATCAGGATGCCCAGAAACGTTTATTCAGTTGCCGGGTAGATGGGGGCAGCCATTAATCTGTTTTGGCCACACAAACAGTGTCCTCATATGCCATTCGGCATACTCAGTTCCTGTCGCTTCTCGCATTAATTTGCAGCGAGACGAGAGAAATATGTTCAAGAAAGAGCTGAAACAACTGGGATTGACTGGAGACATCCAGGCGCTGGTAAATATGCTTACGGTGGACCTTTACTGTGCCATCGCTGATATCCAGCTCCCGGGCCGCCGATTTGGTGGAGTGACCCGCGAGCAACAGACGAACGATTTCTTGTTCACGTGCCGTTAAAACCTCTCGGCCAAAGCTTGCGAAGGCTGCTTCCACCGGAGCATACTTTTCCAATGTCGACTGAAAATGGACGCCTTGCCACTTCCAATACTCCATTAACAAAGTTTCGATCATCGGCTCCACATTCTTCAGTACCTGCAACGCACGTCGCTTCAAGGGCGCTTTTGCCTGAAAGCCCAGCGACACCACCATCAAGACATCTTCCCCCACACGTGCGAAGAGCCCCACCTCATCCGCCAACCCTAACCCGCGATAATAGTGGGCATAGTAGTCACTGGACTCAAAACGATCAGGGGCTAGCTCCTGCAAACGGTACACACCGCTATCCAGACCACCGCTCATGGCGGTAAAAAATGGATCCAATAAATACGCTCCACTGAGGTAGCGATCTATTGCTTGAGGGCGATTTTCAGGCGGGTAATCATCATGAATCAGAAGTGGTCTATGACGCCCTTTGTAGGTATTGATCAGAATCGTATCGAACCCGGTTATCGCACGCAGCACTTGCTCCAGGCGCAAGGGGAAATCGCGCTGCCCGGCTGAACGCACTAAGATCGCCATATGCCGATGCCAAGCAGCACTTCCCGGACTCGCCAGAAAAGCACCATCGATATCATCGGTTGTTGGGCAGTATTTCATAAAAAGCGCTTCATCAGATTGTTAGTCATGACAATACTGCTTTGCACGAACACGGTAAACTCAGTCAATACCATTGACTGATTGCTTCCATTAATGGCTTTGTGTTGAGCGCACTAGATAAACACTGCTAAGCTTTTGATTCTTTCGTTTGAACACACAGGTGATGAATGCTTGGTTCGCTATTAGCGCTACTGGTGTCTCTACTGCTCGTCGGCCTTACCGCCACAACTGGCGCACGCTTTCGGCCTGATGATTGGTACCGCGAACTAAGTAAACCCAACTGGACACCACCAGATATCGCTTTCCCCATCGCTTGGGGCATACTGTATTTGTTGATGGCAATCGCGGCGTGGCGTATCTATATGGCCGATGACTCTGCATGGCGCACGGCAAGCTTATGGGCTTATGCGTTACAGCTTTTGGCCAATGCTGCGTGGTCGTGGCTGTTCTTCGGACGTAAACAAATTGTCGCTGCACTGGTAGATATCATGGTGTTACTGGCGTTAATCACGATCGCCATTGGACTGTTTTTCCAGGTTAGCACGCTAGCCGCGTGGCTTATGGTGCCCTACTGGCTCTGGGTAGCACTTGCACTAGCCCTCAATGCCAATATTTTTCGGCTAAATAAAGCCTGAGCGCTGACTAAAAACAAAGGGTTTTGAGAGTATGGATCGCACCACGACTATAATAGTACTCGCCTTCGCATCGCTGGTATTAGGCGCGATGGCAACAGCGATATTTATTTATATCATTGTGCCCTGGCGGCGACGGCGGCGTGCGGAGAAAGCCGAAGCCGCTACCCCTCGTCCGGCACACACAGACAACTCTGGCAAAGAGCAGGAACCCGCCCCCCCCGTATCATCGTCCAAGAAAACTAAAAACGTAAAGCAGCACTCGCTATTTGTTATCTTTGATCAGCCAAGTGAAGATTCAGACGAGCGCCTTACCCATTGGCTACGGGAGAAAGGCGCCCACTACGACGCGCTCAAAAAGATATTTTTAATCGACGGCCAACAGCCTTCCAACCCAGTCACTATCGCCAACGCCTTTCCGCCGGGGGAAATGCCTGACCTGCTGCGTGGAGAAACCCATGATCCCATCAAGGGTATTAGCTTATTAGTGAAACCACCGCTGCGTAAGCGACGTAATCAACAGATGCATGTTTACGTAGAACTCGCCAAAGAGATGCAGACGGTGTTTAGCGGCAAAATGCTCAATGACGAGCGCGAACTCGCCACCGACAGCACCTTTGAGCAAATTATCGGCGAATAGCCTTGCCACACTAGGTTGATAAAATCAGCGTTGTTAAAAACAGCGTCACGCGACCCCTTGGCTGCGTAGGTAATCATCATAGCTGCCGCTGAAATCGACAATGCCTTCCGGCTGCATATCAATAATGCGTGTGGCTAGTGAAGAGACAAACTCGCGGTCGTGGCTGACAAATAGCAGCGTACCAGGGTAGTTCTCCAAAGCCAGGTTCAACGCCTCGATAGACTCCATATCCAAGTGGTTCGTCGGCTCATCCATCAGCATCACGTTGGGCTGAGTAAGGATTAACTTACCGAACAGCATACGCCCCTGCTCGCCGCCGGAAATCACCTTCACCGATTTGCCAATATCGTCGCTGGAAAACAGCATCCGCCCCAGGGCTCCGCGAACCACCTGCTCGCCACCTTGAGTCCATGCCGACATCCACTCAAACAGCGTGGCATCGACGGCAAAATCGTCGCTATGATCCTGGGCGAAAACACCGATCTCCGCAGCTTCGGTCCACTTCACTTCGCCAGCGTCTGGGTGCAACTCGCCCGCCAGGGTTTTAAGCAGCGTCGTTTTACCTATGCCGTTGGGGCCGATAATGGCAATCCGTTCACCGGCTTCCACGGTCATGGAAAGGCGTTCGAACAACGACGGGCCATCGTAGGCTTTGGTAATGCCATCCACATTGACGGCATTACGGTGAATTTTCTTGTTCTGGTCGAAGCGGATAAACGGACTGACACGACTGGAAGGCTTGATGTCTTCCAGCTTGATTTTATCGATTTGGCGCGCCCGCGAGGTAGCCTGCTTGGCCTTCGAGGCGTTGGCAGAGAAGCGGCTCACGAACTGCTGCAGCTCGGCAATCTGGGCCTTTTTCTTGGCATTATCCGAGTGCTGGCGCTCGCGAACCGCGGTGGCGGCAGTCATGTAATCATCGTAATTCCCTGGGAACAGGGTAATTTCGCCGTAATCCAGATCCGCCATATGGGTACAGACGCTGTTCAGGAAGTGGCGGTCGTGAGAAATGATGATCATGGTGCTGCTGCGCGCTTTGAGAATATCTTCCAGCCAGCGGATGGTGTTGATATCCAGGTGGTTGGTGGGCTCATCCAGCAGCAGTACATCCGGGTCTGAGAACAGCGCCTGGGCCAGCAGCACGCGCAGTTTCCAACCGGGAGAGACTTCACTCATCGGTCCGGTGTGCTGTTCGATGGGGATACCCAGACCCAGCAACAGTTCGCCAGCGCGGGACTCGGCGGTGTAGCCGTCAAGCTCCGCAAAGCGCACTTCCAGATCAGCGACGGCCATGCCGTCCTCTTCGCTCATCTCCGCCAGGGAGTAAATACGCTCGCGCTCGGCAGCCACCGACCAGAGCTCTACATTGCCCATGATCACGGTATCGATGACGCGCTCGTTTTCAAACGCAAACTGATCCTGACGCAGCTTACCCAACCGAGTACTGCTATCCAGCATCACCTGGCCGGAAGAGGGCTCCAAATCGCCACCGAGGATTTTCATAAAGGTGGATTTGCCACAGCCGTTCGCGCCAATCAGGCCGTAGCGATTGCCGTTATTGAATTTAACGGAGACATTTTCAAACAGGGGCTTGGCCCCAAACTGCATGGTGATATTGGCGGTAGCGATCACAAAAGGAGCCCTGGTTAGCGCATTGTCAGTAACGACAGCTTACAACGAATAGAAAGGCTCGCGATTCTACGCGCTATTTGGCCTGTATTCACCCATCAGACTTTAGTCACATCAGGCGATTGCCGGGATGTCGAGTAGAAAGCGTTGATCATCAAGCGCTTGGCGCAGTCGCGAGTGCAATATATCGACGATCCCTTGGTGCTCCCCCACCAGTTGGGTCGTGGTAACGGAAAGCCCTGGGTGCTGCTGTTCAGCCGCCGCACATATCTCGGCAATATCGCCACCCTCTCCGGCGTGTCGCCCCGGTGAAAGAAACAGCATCGCCAAGATAACCGGGCCTGTCTTGAATTCGGGTGACACCAGCAAGTTTTCCAACAGCGGCTCATTAAAACGGTACTCATCGCCCTCGCGCCGCTCCATAGAGGCAGCGGCGACGCAGGCTACGTCATCGGCTAGCAGCACGCTAAGCTGCCCCGCTAAGCGGTTGCGCACAGCGGTAACTTCGGGGATCGGGCTGCCGTGATCTACCAACGCTACGTGGGGTTTAGCACCTGGCTGAAGCTTGTCGCGCACGTTATCGGCCAGCAGATGGGCTAAACGCAGGTCGTTATCGCCGAACTCATCCACCAAGGGCTGGGCTACGCGCACTTTAACGTGGGGAAAGCGCTCTTGCAGGGTGGCCATACGTTCAGGCAGATAACCCGTCAGCGCTTTACTGGGACCAAAAAAGAACGGCAGCACGATAATCTCCGTTGCCCCCTGTTCGGCACTGCGTTCAGCGGCGGGGCCAAGGGTGGTAGCGGGAATGCCATCAACCTCTTCTGCGGGAATCTTGTTGGAGTGCAGCAATGAGGCCGCCTGTACGGTTTCGCCTAACAACTCGCTAAGCGAAGCCGCCACGTGGCGTAAATTCAGCGTTGCCTGCGCTCGTAGCGAGCCGTTATCCACTAAAAAAATCGCGCGCATGCTTGCCTCTACCAATTGGGGTTGAGTGAGCCATGTGAGCTATCGGGTCAGAGATCACCAGTGACATGGTAAGATGGCTGCTTTACCAAGGGTGTCGCCCACGATGCTATTTGATGACGATATGTTGCTTGATAACGATGCTTGATACCACTGCACTTAACCAGCAAAGAAACTTCTTCGAAGGCCATGCGGCTATATGGCTATTTGGCTACGGCTCGCTGATTTGGAAGGCTGACTTTGCCTACCTGGAGCGCCGTCCGGCCTATATACACGGCTGGGAGCGGCGATTTTGGCAGGGCTCCCATGACCACCGCGGCACGCCTGAAGCGCCTGGGCGGTTGGCAACGCTGATCCGCGCCGAAGGCTCGATTTGCCACGGCATGGCCTACCGCATTGTCCCGGAAGTGCTCGCACCATTGGATGTGCGGGAGAAGAACGGTTACTTGCGGGAAAAAGTACCGCTGACGTTTATGGACGAGAAGGGCGACGAAACCGAACAGAGCGAAGGACTTATTTATCTGGCCAGCGATGACAACCCGGCCTTTTTGGGCGATGCACCGATTGACGAGATCGCCCAGCAAATTGCCAATGCCCATGGCCCCAGCGGCCCCAATCGCGAGTACCTAGTCAACTTGGCCAAGGCGCTACGCGAATTGGGCGCGGAGGATGCGCATATTTTCGAACTTGAAAGACAGTTAGCGTAGCTATGCGCGCCCGGCGTTTACATCATCAACCACGAAAGAATAAACAGCCCCAATATCGTGCGCAAAATACCGCCGACCAAAGAGCCGCGCAAGAATGCGCGCAAACCGCCCCACAGGATCAACAGACCGATCACTAAGACGGCAATGCTGAAAAACGAGTCATTGATCCCTAACGACCTAGTCAGGCCGTCAATAAAATCGCCGAAAGCCCCAAAGAAGTTGGTAAAAATGCCTAACAGAAACTCCACCACCACGCGGATGGCTTCGCCGATCGTTTCGCCGATTTCGTCAAAAAAGCCGTTTGGCTGCATCGATAGTACCCAAGAATGAGAAGGATAAGCGGCATTGTCGGTTAAATACGCTGACTGAGCAAAGCAGGAGACATTCTCTTTCTCTCTCCCTCACTTTTTCGCACCTTTCACGCCAAGCAACTACTCTCTCATAAGCGTTACAAAATATAAGAGCCATAAATAAACACCATTAACGTCGCTACGCGCCAGGTTCTTGCCATGACCCACCACTATCCCCTTGCCGATCAACTTCAAGCTAACACCCATCAAGTGGAAAACCAGCCGCCACCGCTTGAAAACTATAATAGCTACACAGCTGATCGCGCGCTTCAGGAAGGTGTTAAACGTGAAGGCGGCTCTGACGACGACGCCCCGTTCAAGACATTTGGTCAGTGGGCGGGTTCCGCCGAGGCGATTGCCTTGGGGGTTGAGGCCAACCGTTACTCACCCCAGTTAGCGACCCACGACCGGCAAGGCCATCGGGTCGATTTGATCGAGTTTCATCCCGCCTATCATCAACTTATGCAAACGGCGATAGAGCACGGCTTGCATGCCAGCCCCTGGAGAAAACCTCAGCCGGGTGCGCATGTTAGCCGTGCCGCCCGCTATTTTTTACAGGCCCAGGTAGAAGCGGGCCATGGCTGCCCGATTACCATGACCTTTGCCGCCCTGCCCGCGCTTCGCCACCAGCCCAGCTTGCTCGTAGAGTGGGGCGATAAAGTCACCGCCCCGCATTACGACCCGCGCAACGTCCCTTATTATGAGAAACAGGGCCTCACTCTCGGCATGGCAATGACCGAAAAGCAGGGTGGCTCCGATGTGCGTTTGAACACCACCCGCGCCTACCCGATTGATCAAAGCGGGCCGGGTGAAACTTTTGAGCTGGTGGGGCATAAATGGTTTGTCTCGGCGCCCATGTGCGATGCCTTTCTGGTACTTGCCCAGGCACCGGGCGGATTAAGCTGCTTCTTGCTGCCGCGCTGGCGGCCCGACGGTAGTAAGAACCCGCTTCATATACAGCAGCTAAAACGTAAAATGGGCAACGTATCGAATGCCTCCAGCGAGACGGAGCTACGGGGCGCCTTTGCCTGGATGGTGGGCGATGAAGGCCGCGGCGTTCGCACCATTATTGAGATGGTCGCCATGACCCGCTACGACTGCATGATTGGTTCAGCTGCCGGAATGCGCCAAGCCACCGCCCAGGCGATTCACCACGCCTCGCATCGGCATGCCTTTGGGGCGCGCCTGAGCAAGCAGCCGCTGATGCAAAATGTGCTAGCTGATTTGGCCATTGAGAGCGAAGCCGCCACTACCTTAATGCTGCGCATGGCCCGGGCCATGGATCATCAGGACAACGAGCATGAGCGCCTACTGTCGCGAATCGCCACCCCTGTCGGCAAGTACTGGATCTGCAAGCGCACACCCCACCATGCTTACGAGGCAATGGAGGTGATTGGCGGCAGCGGCGTCATGGAAACCCACATAATGGCGCGCCTGTTCCGCGAGTCGCCCATCAACGCCATTTGGGAAGGCAGCGGAAACGTTCAGTGTTTGGATATACTGCGCGCGATTGAAAAACAGCCCGAAGTGCTCGATGCCTACTTCGCCGAGCTTGCCAAAGCGCAAGGTGCCAATGGGCATCTTGATCGCTTTATCCACCAATTAAAGCGGCAGATGCAAGATAGTCAAACGCTCCAATACCGCGCCCGCCAGTTGGCGGACGGCATGGCCCTGGCGTTACAGGGCGCCCTGCTGGTCCAACACGCCCCTGCTTATGTGGCCGATGCGTTCTGCGCAGGTCGGCTTACCGACCGCTGTGGCCTCAATATAGGTACGCTGCCCACCGGGCTGGATTGCGCGGCAATCATCGAGCGTGCTCAGCCCGTGGAATAAGCGTTCACGACCATGGTCGACTTTCATGCTAAAACTGATCGCGTTAGAACTAATCCTGTAAAACAATAAGCAGCAACGTGATAGCGGGAGAGCTTGGCGCATCAACAAATGATGACGCCAGCGCCGAAGGAGCAACAGCCCCGGAAACTCTCAGGCAACCGGACCGCTATCACCATCACTTTCCGAAGAGCGGCTGATGACTGCGTCACTCAGCCCACCGAAGGAGCAAGCGCACCCAGCGGATGCGTGAATCTCTCAGGTTCCATGACGGAAGGGGTACGCCCAGCAGCAGCTACGCCGTTAGGCGGGAACCCCGACGCTCATACAATCTGGAGAGAGTTATGCAACGCATTGCCGTTATCGGTGGTGGTATCACCGGCATTACCAGCGCCTACGCCCTGGCCAAACGTGGTTATGATGTCACCGTGTTTGAAAAGCATCGCTATGCGGCGATGGAGACATCCTTTGCCAACGGTGGTCAGCTCTCTGCGTCAAATGCGGAAGTGTGGAACCACTGGCCGACCGTGATCAAGGGCCTACGCTGGATGCTTAGAAACGACGCCCCGCTACTGGTTAATCCCCGCCCAAGCTGGCACAAGCTCAGTTGGTTTAGCGAATTTATCGCCTCCATCCCCCGCTACTCTGCTAATACCACCGAAACAGCGCGACTAGCCATTGCGGCGCGCGAGCACCTGTTTCAGTGGGCAAAAGACGAGCAGATCGATTTTGATTTAAAGCAGAAAGGCATTTTGCATATTTACCGCGACAAAGCGGGCTATGACCACGCCGCCAAGGTGTCTCAACTGCTCAGCAAAGGCGGCCTGGAGCGGCGGGCGGTCACCCCCGACGAGATGCGCACCATCGAACCCACCCTGGCGGGCAACTACTACGGCGGTTTCTTTACCGAAAGCGACGCCACAGGCGATATTCATAAGTTTACCCACGGCCTGGCACAAGCCGCCGAGCGGCGCGGCGTAACGCTGAAATATGGCCACAGCGTGCAGGATGTCGGCGCCGATCAACAGCACGCCTGGATTACTGCCACGCTTGAAGGCGAGGCTGACGGTGAACCAGTGCGCGAAACCTTTGATAGCGTGGTGGTATGCGCAGGCGTAGGCAGCCGCGCCCTGGCCGCCAAGCTAGGCGACCGGGTCAATATCTACCCGGTCAAAGGCTATTCGATTACCGTGCAGCTCGATGACGCCGCCTCTCAACAGGCTGCCCCTACCGTCAGCCTGCTCGATGATGAAACCAAACTGGTGACCAGCCGTCTGGGCGATGACCGTTTCCGGATCGCTGGCACCGCCGAATTTAACGGCTTTAACCGCGATATCCGCGACAACCGCATCCGCCCGTTGATTCGCTGGGTCGAAGAGTGCTTCCCCAGCGTCAGCACCCGCCGCGTGGTGCCCTGGGCGGGCCTGCGCCCGATGCTCCCCAATATGCTACCCAAAGTCGGTCGCGGTAAATTACCCACGGTTTTCTATAATACCGGTCACGGCCACCTCGGCTGGACGCTCTCCGCGATTACCGCCGATATGTTGGCGGATTCGGTGGAGGATAAAAACGCCCGCACCCAACCAGCCAACCAACCGCTAACCTAGCCCTAACCATGACATGTGAGGGCAGGCTTCCGGTAAGATATAAAACACTCCACCACAGGCGTGTTTTATGCTTAACCAGCGTGCATTAACCTACCTCAATGAAGTGATTCGCCGTGGCTCGCTCAGGCGCGCCGCGGCCCATCTGAATATCGATGCTTCTGCCGTTAGCCGCCAATTAAAAGCGCTAGAAGAAGAGCTGGATACCCAGCTATGCGAGCGGCACGGTAGGGGGATGCGCGCAACCGCAGCGGGCCAGCTACTGGTGCATCATTTCCATGCCCAGCGGGCTTCAGAAGAGGCGGTGCTATCCCAGCTAATGGCACTTCAGAGCCTTGCGAAAGGGGAAGTTCGCATTGCCGTGGGAGAAGGTTTTATTGCTGACCTGATCACCGCACCGTTAGGTACTTTTATGTCAGCGTTTACAGGTATCAATGTCGAAATCCGCATGGCGGGTGTCAATGAAGCGATGTCGTTACTCAAAGATCGTGAAGTGGATATAGCGCTACTTTATGCACCGCCGGTAGACCCGCAACTTTTCTGCCATGTAGAAACGCGCCAGCCGCTCGATGTTATCGTGCCCCCCAATCACCCATTAATTAAGCTGGATCGTCCCGTGTCGCTGTATGACTTAAAGGATTGGCCCCTGGCGTTAATGGATAATCCTTTTGGTATGCGGCAAATGGTCAATATGGTGGCTCATCAGGAGCGCATTCATCTTGAAGCACGCCTGCATACCAACTCTGTTTCGGTGTTAAAGAATTTCGTGCGTTCAGGCATCGGCATTACGTTTATGCCAGAGCTCACCGTGGCGGATGAGATTGAGCGCGGCGAGATCTTCACCCTGCCGATGCAGTACCCGGTGATGAACGGCACGCGGGCACAAATTGTTAGCCTGAAAGGACAGCAACTCCCAGTCGCCTCAACCACGTGCATCGATCATTTGCACAAAGGCATGCGCTTTTTCTCGGCCGATGCGCCACGACTGTTGCAATAAAAGCCACAGCTTGGGTATTGCATAGTCAACACATCAATACCTAATCTTTGAGTAGGGACTCCTTAATAAATCCAACAACCCGCCCATAGCGCCCCATAGCTCACGACAATAAACCAGGAGACTGACTATGTTGACTCAACCGATGCACTTTTCACTCCAACGCCTCATTTCAGCGTGCCTGATTGGCTCTGCTTTTATGGCAGGAAACACCTTTGCGGCAACCACGATTAATTTAAGCTACAACGGCGCCCCTGACCCGGAAAAGAATGCTGTCCACGTCTTTGCAGAGAATCTTAAAACGTTGGTAGACGAAAAAACTGACGGTGAGATCCAGCTACAGCTCTACCCCAATAGCATGCTGGGCGAAGAGCAGGAGCGCATGGAGCAAACCATGAATACGCCGATGCTTAACGTGGCGTCATTCGCGGGTGTCTCGCCTCTTGTTGATGAGATATTCGTCAGCGCTATTCCGTTTCTGTTCGACGACTTTGCGGCGGCGCGTAGCTTCTTCGATGAAGGGGAGTATTGGCAGGCAGTCAGCAATGCTCTGCAGGAACGTGCCGGTATCGATATGCTGGCGGTCGTCGAAGAGGGGGGCTTCCTGGCATTCACTAACAACGAAAGGCCTATCAGCCACCCTGACGACTTCGAAGGGTTACGCTTCCGCGCCATGGATCCCAGCCAGGTAGCCCTCTATGAATCCTTCGGTGCCTCCGGCACTCCCATTCCCTGGACAGAGACCTACATGGCGCTGCGTACAGGGGTAGCGGACGGCCAGATGAACCCGCCGATGTATATTATCCTGGGTAGCCTTTACGAAGTTCAGGACTACCTGACCTTAGCCAATATCCAGTACTCCGACCAGTTCCTGGTCGGCAATAGCGACATGATCGCAGGCTGGGACGATGAGCTTCGCAGCGCCTTTATGGAGGCCGTCGCCGAAGCTAATCACAATGCTCGCGAGCACAACGAGGACCAGGTTGAAGCACGTATCTCCTATCTGGAAGAGCAAGGAATGGAAGTGATTCGTCCCTCTGAAGAGGAGCTCAGTGCTTTCCGTGAGATTGGCCAGCCCGCCTATCTTGATTGGCTAGGAGAACGGGGTATCGAGCAACGCTGGATCGATATGGCGCTGGAAGATGCAGGCATGAGCGAACTGCTCGACTAACGGTTTTCACAATAGGGGCTGGAACCTTGCCGGCCCCATTTCCTGTGCTTTATGAAAGGCTGCCATGTTTAATACGCTTCGATCCCGTCTTTTGGCGATCAGCCGTCCGGTGTCCCTAACCCTAGCGGGCGCGCTGCTATGCCTCAATGTTGCGGCCATTCTGTTTGGAGTGTTTGCCCGCTACATCGCCGGTGGCGCCCCTATTTGGACAGATGAGCTATCGCGATTTTTGATCATCGCCACCGTGATGCTCGCGGCTGGCGCCGTCTGGTCGGAAGGGGGCCACATGCGTGTTGGTCTATTGGAAAAGTTGCTGCCAACGCCCTTCGCTCGTTTGCTGAACGTTTACCAATGGCTACTTACCCTACTGATTGCAGCGGGGGGTGCATGGGTCAGCTATCGTTATGCGCTCTCGGTCAGCATGTTTACCACGTCTGGGCTTAGCATTAGCCGTACGGTGCCCCTCCTCTCACTACCCGTTGGCTTTCTGCTACTGGCTTGGCATGCGCTTCTCTATGGACCCACGCCACTCAAGACCGTAGAGGACGTTCCATGTAAAACCGTTGAGGACTCCCTATGATTGCGACCATGCTGGCGGTTTTCCTCGGCCACGTTTTGCTTGGGTTGCCTCTTTTCATCGCGCTTCTGACCACGGCGATAGTGGGCTTTCTGTTTGTCGACCCCTCCATGATTCCACGTATGCTGCCCCAGCAATTCTTTAGCGGTATCAACGTGTTCTCTCTGATGGCGATTCCACTGTTCATCTTTGCAGGCAACCTGATGAACGTCAGTGGCTTAACCGAGCGCTTGATGGGGTTTGCCCGCCTGATAGTGGGACACTTGCGGGGCGGTATGGGCCACGTTAACGTGGTATCGAGCGTTTTCTTTGCTGGCGTCAATGGCTCGGCGGTGGCCGACACCTCGGCACTGGGGTCGCTGTTAGTACCTGCTATGGAGAAGGAGGGCTACTCACGAGCCTTTGCCGCTGGTTTAACAGCTGGGAGCTCGCTGATCGGCCCGATTATTCCTCCCAGTATCTTTATGATCCTCTACGCTTCACTGACCAACACCTCAGTCGGTGATCTATTTCTGGCGGGCGTCATACCGGGTCTGATGCTGGGTGTTGCCTTTATGGGCATGAACGCCTGGTATGCATGGCGCCACCGATTACCCAAAAGCGGAAAGCTGCCCTCAATCGGCCAACTTGGCATAGCCTTCGCGGCCGCTCTGCCCGCGCTTATCGCTCCCTTTATTATTGTTGCTGGCATCGTGCTGGGCTTCGTTACGCCTACAGAATCAGGCGCGTTGACAGCGCTGTATGTGGCCCTATGCGGGTTTGTGCTGGGAGGGTTGCGCTTTAAACAGTGCTGGCAAGCCATCCTCGATACGGCACGCTTAACTTCGGCGATTTTTCTCATCATGGCGGCCTCGGCGACGATTAGCTGGCTGCTCTCCTATGCGCAAGTGCCTACGCAATTTGTCTCGCTTTTAACACCTTACATAGATAACGCCGTCTTAATCCTACTGCTACTGAGTGCCATCACTTTTATAACGGGCATGTTTATGGAAGAGGTGTCGGCGTTGATGCTACTGACGCCTATCTTTGCGCCAGTGGCGATGATGGCAGGTATCGACCCCATCCATCTGGGCGTCATTATCACGCTAAACATTACCATTGCCTTAATCACACCGCCGCTGGGCGCCTGTGTGTTCGTGGCCGCCGCGGTCAGTCGCCTAGAGATAGTGTCGCTATTTAGAACCATTTGGCCCTTTGTACTGACGGCCATTGCGGTGCTTATTCTACTCATTCTTTTTCCACCGCTGACGCTGTGGTTACCTACCTTGCTTGGATAAGACAATGCCTTTGAACACGCTATTGAAGGCCTTGCCGCCTATACCCAGCCACCCATCCCCACGCTGGGAAGAGCTGCGCCGTGCCCCTATTAAAGATAACGGCGAGCCTCTGGTACCGATGAGCCTCGCCCCGGCACCGGTCAGCGTGTTCCCCGCCTATGCTCGGCTGGGCATTCCAGGTGCAGTACCGGAGTGTTTCGTTCGTGAGGGGGTTTATCGGGCGCTACTCGCGGCCGCACGAAGCTTACCCGAGGGCATCGGGTTGATCGTACTGGATGGCTGGCGGCCATGGCGGGTACAGCAGTACTTGTTTGATACCCTGCATGAAGCTATCCACCATCACCATCCAGATCTCAGCGAGGCGGACCTATTGGAGCGCACACGGGAGTTTGTCTCGGTACCCAGCCGCGACCCTTTAGCCCCCAGCCCGCACCTCACCGGTGGTGCCGTCGATGTCACACTCTGTGATGCCGATGGCCTGCCGCTGGATATGGGCACCCTGTTTGACGAGGCGCTTCCAGCCTCCCATAGCGACTATTTTGAAACGCTGGAAATGCTTACCCCGCAGCAACATAAGGCGCGGGATCACCGCCGCTTGCTGTATCACACCCTGCACCAGCAAGGCTTCACCAACCTGCCTAGCGAGTGGTGGCACTTCGATTACGGCGATCAATTATGGGCCCACTACGGACCGCATGATCATGCCCAGTACGGCCCGGCAGAGCTGGATACCATTGAGAACCGCTGGCGCCGACAGTTGGGGTAATGCTCAAACCAGCGCCAGACTCAGTGAGTTCACACCGCTGGCGCTTCAAGTTCCAGAAAGCGCCGTACCCGGTCGGTTTTAGGGTTCTCAAAAAACTCGCTGGGGTGGGATTTTTCAATAATGATGCCTTTATCGAGAAAGACCACTTGATCGGAGACTGCCCGGGCAAACTCCATTTCGTGGGTCACCAGCACCATAGTGTAGCCCTCTTTGGAAAGGTCTTTGATCACCCCAAGCACTTCCCCCACCAGCTCAGGGTCGAGGGCTGAAGTGGGCTCATCGAACAGCATCACCTTGGGCTGCATGGCGAGTGCCCGCGCAATCGCTACCCGCTGTTTCTGACCACCAGAGAGTGTATAGGGGTACTGCTCGCGTTTGTCGGCCATACCGACTTTTTCAAGCAGCGCCATGGCCCGCTCGTCAGCCTCGGCTTTGCTTAGCCCCTGAACATGAACAGGCGCCTCGGTGACATTGCGCAGCACGCTTAAATGAGGCCAGAGGTTAAAGCCCTGGAACACCATGCCCAAGCGCGCACGCATGCCTGCCAGCTCACGACGCGACATCGGCTTACCGGTATCACTTACGCCTATGCGGTCGCCGTCGATACGAATGTCGCCTCGGTCGGGTTGCTCAAGCCAGTTAATACAGCGTAACAGGGTAGATTTACCCGACCCCGATGAACCCAAAATGCTCACCACTTCTCCGGGCTGAACTTCCAGCGATACATCCCGCAGCACTTCGGTGCCATCAAAGCTTTTGGAAAGATTACGAATACTAACAGCGGCGGTCTCAGGCATTTTCAAATCCTCGCTTGGCGCCAAAACGGCCAATCATTTTGATAAACAGTTCTAAACCAATACTGATCAGCCAGTAGAAGCCAATCACCACAATGAACGCTTCCATGGGAATGAAGTAAGTGCTCGACAGGCTGCTCGCCGCCGCGGTGAGTTCGCGCACGGTAATAATCACCAGAAAGGCAGTGTCTTTGAGCAGAATAATCAGCTGATTACCTAGCAAACCGCGGGTTTTCAAAATCAGTTGCGGCAAGATAATGCGCATAAACATTTGGGGCTGCGAAAATCCTTGAGCGATGGCTGCCTCTACCTGCCCTTGGGCGAAGGTAGCGCGGCAGCCGCGCAGAATTTCCGCAAAGTACGCACCGTGATAGATCACCAGGGCGATAATCCCGGCTGTCCAGGCACTCATGCGGATGCCTGCACTGGGCAGGCCGTAATACAGCAGGTAGGCCAGGATCAAAAATGGCAGCATGCGCATACCATCGATAAAAATCCGCAGCGGAATCTTTAACCGTGGGCGAGAGCCCTCCAATAAAAACACCATGGCGCTACCCATTAAAAAAGCCAGCACAGCGGATAAACCAAATAGCTTTAAGGTGTTATAAAAGCCACTTAAAAATACCTCATAAGACGACCAAAGAATGTCCCAATTACTCATAAAGGCTCCCCAATGGCCGGGTTAGACGGCCAATCGACTGGCTTTGCGCTCAGCCAGGCGTTGAAGCCAGACCAGCAGGCTGATGATCAGCATATACAGCACCGCGGCCGCTAAAATCGGCGGCAGAGGGTCGTAGGTCACCGCCGAGATACGGTTGGTCACGCGGGTCAGATCGACCACACCGATGACCGCGATAGCCGGGCTGCCTTTGATTAGAAATGACATCTCATTGACCAAGCCCGGCAGGCTGGTGATGGTGATTTGCGGCAGCATAATACGGCGAAAATAGACCCACGGCGTCATACCAATGGCCAGGGCCGCTTCACGCTGCTCTTTGGAAAAGTTGTTAAACGCAGAGCGCCAAATTTCGGCGTTAAAAGCAGTGGTATTGAGAGTTAGCGCAATAATACCGGCCACATTTCGGTTGAGATTAATGCCCATGGTCGGTGCGGTTAGGAAGATAAACAGCACTAACGTTACCAGCGGCGTCGCCCTTGCCAGGCTGATGTAAACGCCTAGCAGTTGATGCAGAACGGGGATTTTGGCCACTCTGAGCAAGGCAATCAGCAGCCCCATGACCACACCGATGGCAATGGATATGCCGGATATCCAAAGCGTTGTCCAGGCGCCCTGGATGAGAAGCCCCCATGCGCTACTGTCCATGCTCACCCCCTAATTCGCGATAAAAAAACCGCCGCCCAGGCTGGGCGGCAGGCGAAGGTGATGGCTTACATTCCGGCCATTTCGTGGAACTCTTCCACTGAGGTGATAGGGGTTGTCGGCAGGTCATCAAAGGACTCGCCAAACCACTTTTCCTGCAGCTCGGCTAGGCGGCCAGAATCACGCAGGTGGCTCATAAAATCAGTGATATAGGTCAGCAGCTCTGGGCTGTCTTTAGGCATCGGCCAGGCCACGAAGCCTGGGCCGGAAACGGCTTGACCCGCCTCAAAAACGTCGGGGCGCTCACGGATCAGGTCATTAACCGGCACAATGGAGTTAATTACGTAATCAACACGACCGTTGGCGAGATCAGCGTAGATTTCTGGATAGGCCTCATACTGCATTACGTCGCCCAGTTCACCACCGCTCTCTTCCAGCATTACCTCGAGCTCTGGCAGGCGCGATAGCAGTGCACTGCCCGCTTGAACGCCTAGCGTCATACCGCTTAAATCTTCGACGCTGTTGATACGGTCATCACCTGCCCGCTTGATGTAGAAGTGTTGGGCAGAGGCAAATGGCGGCGCATAGTTAAACACCCGCAGGCGTTCGTCGGTCACCGACGCACCGGTAAGTGCCATGTCGTACTGGCCCGATGAAACCGACGCCAAAAGCCCTGTCCACGGCAAAATATCCTGGCGGACTTCAAAGTCAGCGTAGTCTTCCAGCTCAATCAAGATGTCTTTGATAAAGCCATCCGGGTCGCTACCACTCATAAAGTTGAACGGCGCGTAGTTATCTTCGGTGGCCACGCTCATGTATCCACGGCTCTCTATTTCTTCCAAGTCCGCAGCAGACACAGCTAATGAGACGCCTAAAGCAAGGACACCAACACTTAGTGCGGTGGTTAAAACAGCTACTTTTTTCATCGCCTTATACCCCTAGAGTGGACAATCATCGCTAACCAAACGGTTACAAGTTGAAAGTGACTTCACCCTAGTTTTTTTATCCTCCTCTCGATTAGAGCCAGTTGGCGTAAAGTGAAAGGACAGTTGGCCACCATAAAGCTGGCATGAAAGATGCTTAGGTTTAAGAAAGAAAGGGTTTGTTTGAGAGGGAGGAGTGCATGACAACGCTGTGTCTTGAGGTCGATCCTAATGCTTCCACCTGCCTGCAAGAACAACTGCGCGAAACGCTGTTAGAAGCGATTCGTATGGGGAGTTTACCCTGCGAGGACGCGCTGCCCTCCTGCCGCAAGCTGTCGCAACAGCTGGGGATTTCGAGAAATACGGTGGCCATTGTTTACGAAAAGCTGGTCGAGGATGGTTATTTAATAAGTCGTCCCCGTAGCGGCTACTATTTGCACCCTGATTATAACGAGCCTCAATCAACACTTAATTTATCACTAACAGCATTAAGCGAAACCACTAACGGCGCAATAAGTGCACCAAACTGGCACAAACGAATTACTCACCGCCCTACTAACTACCAGGGAATCCTCAAACCCGGTAATTGGTCGGAATACGCTTATCCGTTTATTTACGGCCAGTTGGATACGCGGCTTTTTCCGTTAGCCCAGTGGCGCGATGTCTCTCGGCGCTTATTGAGTTCGCAACGCGATAAACCCTGGCTGCGCGATCGTGTTGACCAGGACGACCCGCTCCTGATTGAGCAATTGCGCAAACGTATTTTGCCGCGCCGGGGAATTTTTGCTCGCTCAGAAGAGATTCTGATCACCATGGGGACGCAAAATGCACTCTATTTGATCGCGCAACTGCTCTGCCATCAGGGCACCCGCGTCGCACTGGAATCCCCCGGTTACCGCGAGGCAATGAATGTGTTTGCTCAGCGCGGCGCCAGCCTGCAGTACCAAACCGTGGATATGGAAGGCATGTGTCTTGAGGGGTCTCAGCAGTGTGACTACCTGTACGTCATGCCCAGTCATCAGGTGCCCACCGGAGTGACCATGAGCCGCGAGCGGCGCGAGGCTCTGCTGGCCCAGCTACCCCATCGCGACCAAATCGTGATTGAGGATGACTACGACGCCGAGATTCATGGCGACCAGTTCGCGCTGCCAGCGCTCAAAGCCAGCGCGCAGAGCGCCCGAATCATCTACATGGGCAGCTTATCCAAAGCGCTCTCGCCTGGGCTGCGCATGGGATATGTAGTAGCCGACGCCGAAGTGATCGACGAGCTGCGAGCGCTGCGCCGCATGATGTACCGACACCCACCCGCCGCGTTACAGCACCAGCTGGCGCAGTTTATTTCTCAAGGCTATTACGAGCGCTACCTCAAACTTCATGTGGAGGAGATCGACCGGCGGCGAGACGCGATGCGGGTTGCCATTGATCAGGCATTGCCCGGCTGCCTCAGCCACAGCAGCAATCGCTCCAGCGCCTTCTGGATGGAAGCGGACGCTAGCATTGATACTCAGCGGCTAGCCTGGCATGCCGCCCAGCGGGGTGTGCTGATTGAACCCGGCTTCCAGCACTTTTTCGATGCCGCCCCGCCGCGGCGCTTTTTCCGGCTAGGGTTTGGCGCCATCGAGAGGGAGCGTATCGACCCAGGCATACAGCGCCTGGGTCTCGCCTACGATAACGCCCTAAGCACTTTAACAACAGACACTTAAAACGAGCACTTAACCACGCCTCTAGCGTGATGCCGTATAGTTTTTCAACACGCGATCCAGGATGGCTAAGCCCTCCTCCACTTCAGCCGCCGTCACGATACACGGCGGTACCACGTGGATGCGGTTCTCAACGGTAAAGACCAGCAGCCCGTTTTCCATTAATTGCTGCTTGAGTTTCAATACCTCCGCCCCTGGCAGTGGCGTTTTGTAAACCGGGTCGCTAACGAGCTCCAAAGCATGAAATACACCAACCCCGCGCCAATCACCGATGATGGCGTATCGCTCGGCAAGCTGTTGCAAGCCTGCGGCTAACGGGCCATTACCCACCGCGTCAGCATTTTCAACCACGCCCTCAGCTTCCATCGCATCCAGGGTCGCGACGATCGCCGCCATTGCCAGCGGGTGACCGGAATACGTCAGACCGCCGACAAAAAAGTGGTCATCGAAATAGCGTGAGATGGGTTCAGAGATAATCACGCCCCCGGCGGGCACATAGCCCGAGTTCACCCCTTTGGCGAAGACGATTAAGTCCGGCGTCATGTCGTAATGTTCAAAGGCGAACCAACGCCCCGTGCGACCGAAGCCAGCCATGACTTCATCGAGGATCAGCACAATGCCAAACTCATCGGCGAGCTTTCTGACCCCCTGAAGATACGCCTTCGGAGGTAACAGCACGCCAGCAGTACCGGGGATGGTTTCCAGCAGAATGGCCGCGACCGCATTAGCACCTTCGCACTCAATCACCCGGCGTAGGTGTTGCAACGCCCGCTCACACTCCTCCTCTTCATTGCGCGCCCAAAACTCGCTGCGATAGAGGTAAGGGTTGAAGAAGTGCACGTGGCCACTGGCATACTCATTGGGCACCCGCCGCCAATCGCCGGTGGCGGCAATCGCTGAACCGGTATTGCCGTGATAGGAGCGGTAGCCGGAGAGGATTTTGCTTCGCCCGGTATAAAGACGCGCCATACGAATAGCGTTCTCGTTGGCATCAGCCCCTGCATTGGTGAAAAACACCTTACTAAAGCCAGCGGGCGCTTTGGCGATAATACGCTTGGCCGCTTCGCCCCGGGCCAAGTTGGCATGGGCGGGGGCAATGGTACACAGGTTCGCGGCCTGGGCTTGAATCGCGCTGACCACCTTGGGGTGCTGATGACCGATATTGGTATTGACTAACTGGCTACTAAAATCCAGATACGAGCGCCCTACGTAGTCCCACACCCGGCACCCCTCAGCCCCCGCGATCACCATGGGGTCTAAACTTCCTTGCTGCGCCCAGGAGTGGAACACATACTGGCGGTCTAGGGTGTGTACATAAGTATTATCCACACCGCTTTCGGGTGGATGTGAAGCGGCAATATTGGTATTCATAGCAAGCACCCTAATTAACCCGTTTAGAAATAGCGTGCTTGCCAGCCTAGTGAGTCAACCGGTTAGGCTGTAGGGCCAGTCGTTACATGCCAACGGGACAGGCTTAGTGGAAAACCGCGATGTCACAATGGCAGACGCTAACTGGCTCTAAAGGCTTGAACCTGCGTTGCCTACAGTGATGTAAGAACGCACCCATCGCCTTTAATTATTTGCCTTTAAATAGCTTGAATAACATGGAGATACTGCAATGCCTAGCGTACTTATTACCGGAGCGACGTCAGGGTTTGGCAAAGCGGCTGCCCAGCGCTTTGCCAAAGCGGGCTGGTCGTTGATATTAACCGGGCGACGCGTAGAGCGCCTAAAAGCACTCGAGGAGGAGCTTTCCAAGCAGGTGCCCGTGCTAACACTGGCGCTGGATGTCCGCGACAGTGACGCGGTAACAACGGCGATTAGTAATCTGCCAGAGGAGTTTCTGCCGCTCACGTGTTTAATCAACAATGCGGGATTGGCACTGGCACCGCAACCGGCGCAAAAGGTGGCGCTGGAGGATTGGCACACCATGATCGACACCAATATTACCGGGTTGGTCAACGTCACTCACGCGGCGCTGCCGCTGCTACTGAAAACCGGTAAAGGCGCGAGTATTCTCAATCTCGGCTCGGTAGCGGGTCAGTGGCCATACCCAGGCGGGCATGTGTATGGCGCGTCGAAAGCCTTTGTTCAACAGTTCAGCTATAACCTGCGCTGCGATCTGTTAGGTACTGGCGTGCGGGTTACTGACCTGGCGCCGGGCATGGCGGAAACCGAGTTTACGCTGGTCAGAACTAAAGGCGACCAGGCCGCTTCGGACGCACTTTACCGGGG
This sequence comes from Halomonas alkaliantarctica, assembly GCF_029854215.1. Taxonomy (NCBI): domain Bacteria; kingdom Pseudomonadati; phylum Pseudomonadota; class Gammaproteobacteria; order Oceanospirillales; family Halomonadaceae; genus Vreelandella; species Vreelandella neptunia. Next base: position 3,841,015 of record NZ_CP122961.1, read on the forward strand.
TACGACGCCACTACAAGCGGAAGATATTGCCGAGCAGCTTTACTACTTGGCTACGCTGCCCGCCCATATCAACATCAATCGCTTGGAAATTATGACCGTTCGTCAGGCATGGTCAGCGTTCGCGATTGATCGCGACCCGGCTTAAGCCTGCTTCACCGGTGTTAATAAGCCACCCGTTGAAACGCGATCACGTCCTTTCTCTTTGGCTAGATAAAGGGCGTTATCCACTCGTTTCATTACACTTTTGACCGATTCTTGCGAATGAACTTCGACGACACCAAAACTTGCCGTGACGCTGCCTTGAATAGGAAAGTCGGTGTGCTTGATCGCGCCTCGAATTTTGTCAGCAAGCCGCACAGCCTGTTCAAGAGAGGTTTCAGGGGCTAATAGCATAAACTCTTCGCCACCCCACCGCGCGCAGTAATCCGCTTTGCGCAAGTTACGCTTAAGCAAACCGGCAATCGATTTCAGCACTTGGTCGCCGACATCGTGGCCGTGGCTATCATTGATTTGTTTAAAATAATCGAGATCCAGCATGATCAAAGAGAGGGGGCGAGCATAGCGGTGTTGCCGGTTGACTTCGCTTTTCAGTAGCGCATCAAACTGCGATCTATTAACCAGTCCGGTTAACATATCCGTCGTGGCAAGCCGCTTAAGCTGGGACTCTTTTTCCACTTGCTCGGTCACATCGCACTGAGTTAACACTAGCGTCGTGGCGCTGTTATAGCGCGGCCCCATCGCGGTGATTCGCCACTCGATATGCCGCCGTGAGCCATCATGACGGCGGGAAACCTCACGGCCACTGATGCCTTCAAAGCCACCATTAGCATTGGCATTTATCTCATCGCCCAGTTGGGCAACAATCTTTTGATTGGCCGCCTCTTGCTCAACCACGATGGGTACTGCACCCAACCACTCTTCGCGGCTGCCACCCCACAAGCGCTGATAGTCAGTGTTGACGTCCACGATGTGAATGCCAGGGACACTTGCCTGCTTGCTGAGAATCGCCACCGCATGTCCTGGCCGCTCCTCATCAGGTTCCGACCCTGGCTGTCCATAGTGCTGATACATGCTATTTACTCATCCTTGTAAAATAGTCGTGCGGTCATGGTGCTAAACGTCAGTAGGCATATTGAAAGGCCCACCTTTGCCACCACGAGATATTACGCCACAACCCTCTCATAGATTACTAAAATAGTAATATTAATTACAGATCGTTAACATAACGCGGGCTATCCCGCTTAAAATATTCTGGCAAAGTATCTCGTGCTGCACGTTTCATGAGCCAACTGGCTTCGATACCCATAGCCGATAAAGCGCAGGGGTTAAGAAAAACGGCACCAGCGTCGCTAAGGGTAGTCCAAAACCAACGATTTGCACGAATGGTGGCCATAGCCCGCCGGTGGCGACCATCAGCGGAATTAAGCCTGCAAAGGTAGTGGCTAGTGGCTGGCTTTCCATATGAATTCACCCCTCCCGAAAAGCCTCCACCACGCGCTCAGCCAATACCTCGCTGGCATCACCACTGCCTGCACGCTTCACCAGCGCCACTTGATAATCCCCTAGTGGCGGAAGTGATTCGTTGTGGAGCCGTTTGAGCGGCGGCCGAATCAAGCTTTTCGGAAAAGCCGTCACGGCTAGGTCGGCCAGCATGGCAGCCTCCTGGCCGGCGCAGTGGTCGCAGGAGTAAGCGATCCGATAATTAACCCCGGCATGATTAAGGGCATTGAGCGCTATCCTACGCCACGCGCACCCCTGTTGCGCCAAGGTCACCGGTAATGGCGTTCGCTGAACGGCAACACCATCCTCACGACCCGCCCACACTAACGGTTCGCTATGGACGACATCGCCGCGCGCCGCCTGACCAGGCTCTAAGCTCATCACCAGCGCCAAATCCAGCTCCCCTTCATCCAACTGGGCGAGCAAATCTTTGCTGCGCCCCACCACGACATCGACCTGCACCGCTGGATGCGAGCGGGCAAACTGGGCGAGCACAGTGGGCAGGATACGCCCAACCACGTCGTCGGTTATCCCCAGCCCCACGCGCCCTTCTATGGTGGGGGCTAAAAATTGGGTAACGGCTTCCGCATTGAGTTTAAGTAGTCGCCGTCCATAGCCCAGGAGGACTTCACCTTCGGCAGTCAAGCGTACGTAACGTGCTTCGCGTACAAATAGCGTCTGTCCCAGAGTCTCTTCCAGGCGTTTGATCTGCATGCTCAGCGCGGAAGGGGTGCGAAATAGCTGCTGTGCGGCGCGGGTGAAACTGCCGCTCTCCGCAATCGTCACAAAGGTGCGCAGCACCTCGCTATCCAGTAGCGGTAAGGCAGCCCGGCTGACAGCGATGGTTGATAGTTGATTCATCACGCCCACCTTTCAGAAAAACTTAACACTCAGTGTAGTTCTTTTCGTTTGATTGATCCAACACGAAGCGCCAAGCTAATAACCAGAGGTCGCGACCCTCCCACTTATTCATCACAGATCACAGCTGCCCAGTTAGCGCCCTGGCGACATTGACTGTACAGCTGTTGTGAAAATGGAGGTGCGCAATGAAGAATGAAGAGCTTACCCAACATGCTCAAAATGCCTGGGAAAAAGCGAGCCAATTGGCACCGCCCCCCAAGCCGCCACAACTGCATTTTTATATGCCAGCCATGCCGTCGATGAGGCTAATTCGTGCGCTTGATATGGGCTGGTGGCATTTCCAGCGGCGTCGGCTTTTCCGCCGCCATATACTGTCGCTACTGGCCTACGATGACCATGTACTGTTGGATATTGGCCATTGTCGTGAAGATATTCTCTGGGCCAACCAGCTTCCATTGAAAGTCGATGCCATTCACGCATTAGAAACCCGGCAGGAAAAGCGGCAAGTTCAGCAGGCCTAGAATAAAAAAGCTTCGAACCCGAGAGAGGTTCGAAGCTTTTAATGAAGCCCTTAATAACGCTTTTAGCACCTAATATAGCGACTAGGCTTTGAGCCCAACGCTTGGTTTTTGTTAAACCCCAATCGGTCCACCGTCGCGTTTCTGAATCACAACGGTCGAAGCCCTAGGGCGTACTTGGCCGCTGGCCGCAACGGTGGCGTCTTGTGTCAGCGCGCTACCATCGGCAGGCCAGTTACCGGGGTGCTGAATGTTAATAAACAGCGCGGTTTTATCCGGCGTGGCAAAAATACCGGTGACTTCGCAGCCGTTCGGCCCTACTGCAAAGCGCTTAAGCTGCTGCTGGTTGCTGCTGTTAACCACCGGGCCAGTGCCTTGAATATCATCCAGCCCATTAGGCACAACCGCGAGCAACTGGTCGTTGGTGTACTCAGTCACTCCTTCATAGCCGTTGTCAGTCTGGATCCAGAGGATACCTTGACCGTCCTCACGCTCATCGAACCAGAGCCCATCGGGGCTGGCAAACTGATTCATTTCGGTCAGCCCAGAGTGGTTATCTGTATCGCTAGACGCCGCGCCAAATACAAACACCTCCCAAGTGAAGGCATTCGGGAGTCGACTTTCGCGCCAGCGGATAATATGCCCCGCTTCGTTATTAGCGCGTGGGTTGGCGGCATTGGTAGGCGCCAAGTCATAACCAACGCCTACCTGTTCCAAGCGGTCACCGTTGTTGGTGTAGGTTGGCTGTGTATCTTCACCGATGCGTTGTGAGTTATTGGTCAGGGTGAGATACACCTCACCGGACGCAGGATCGACGGAAGCCCACTCCGGACGATCCATCGGCGTGGCGCCCAACAAATCCGCTGCATCGCAGGTATTGATGATGATACCTGCCGCATCGTCCTCGGATAGCCCCAACGCCGCCGCCAGTGTGCGACCATCGCGTGTTTGGGTGCTAGGCGTTAGCGGCAGCCATTCACCGCTGCCGTCAGCATGGAAACGGGCCACATAGAGGGTGCCGTTATCCAGGTATTTGTTGCCAATGGCAAGTCGATCGTACTCTTCACCGGGGCGGTTGGCATCGGCGGGATCCCAGGCAGCATCCGAAACATATTTATATACATACTCGTTGCGAGAATCATGCCCGGAGTAATAGACCACCGGCTGGCCGGCTTCCAGCTTGCCTAACCAACACCCTTCATGGCGGAAACGCCCAAGTGCCGTACGCTTAACCGCCAATACGTCACTATAAGGATCGACCTCCACCTGGTAGCCGAACGTACGGGCTTCATTACGGTAATCGTCTTCCGCATGCTCGCCGCGCGGTGTTATGTCGAAGCGAGCAAATTCGTCGCTCTGTTCAGAGGCATCGCCTGCCGAAGTATCCCAACCATAGCGGCTCTTGTCGGTAGGAATACCGATGCGAGCATCGTCCTGAAAGCGTTCGCCACGATTGACGAAGATATCAGGCCAGTTCTCTTCACAGGCAATGTAGGTGCCCCAGGGCGTTACCCCATTACCACAGTTATTGTTCGTACCGCGGGTTTGCAGGCCTGTCGGTGAAAACTGCGTCTTGACGTAATCACTGCCCGCCACGGGTCCGGAAAGCTCCATCACCGTTGCGCTGGTGAAGCGGCGGTTATAGCGCGACCCCGGCACATGCGTCCATTGGCCGTTGGCGTCTTTTTCGACTTCGACAAGCGTGACACCGTGCGCGTTGATCTCGGTGCGCGACTCATCCGCAGGCCGCTGGCCCCCATCTGCATTAGTGGGGCCCCCTTGGGGCGCCCATAGCGCAGCTTGGTCGATATACTCATTGTTGAGCGCCAGCACAAAATGACGCGAGGCGTTGTCGTTATCCAGAGCAAAACCGGCCATGCCGTCATGGTGCATGCCCACACTCTCGGCCTGATGCTCAGCGGTCATCGGCTGTTCGGGCTGCCAGGTAACATTTTGGTTCAGCGGCGTGCCCCACGGCACCAAGACTTGGGCAACATAACCTTCCGGCACCACCACGGCATCGGTGCGTGACCCTTTAACCGCCTCAAAAGCCAGTGTCAGAGGTGTTTTGTGGGAGCCGCTTGAGGCAAGTGCTTGCGCAGCGCCGCCAAAACTAAGCATCGAGGCAGCCGCCATGCTCAAACCACCACGCATCACATCGCGCCGGGATACATGGCGCGCCAATACTTCCGCAAAAGGTTGGTTGCCACTGCGGTTAAACAGGCGATGATCTTCGATCTCTTTACTCATTTTGGTCTCCCCCTGATCGTTTGTAAGCCAACGATTAAACGTTAGGAGACACTAAAGAAGCTTAATGACAGCACGATGACGGAGCGCCTGCATTTAGATGAAGAACACTCAGAGTGTTAAACACTTATCCCCTAAACCCTATTGAGGGATCCCTGCGACTCTGCCAACGCATACTATCCCGGCGAGTGGCAAAGCCATAATATAAGTCCATACTTATCCATACGTAACGGACAATGTATACGTCGCCGCGTGCCAAATTGGGAGCAAGAATGAGACTGATCAGCCTCATGTGGGTAGTGCTGGCAGGGGTGAGTTTTAGCATCGGTGTACTAGGCATTTTTCTGCCCCTGCTGCCTACCACCGTGTTTATGCTAATGGCTGTTTACTGTGCCTCCAAAGGCTCACCACGCTTTGAGGCCTGGATCCGCTCTCGTCACTATGTCGGGCCACTGCTGGTTACCTGGGAGCAAGAGCGTGCCATCCCCCGGCGCGCTAAGTTGGCGGCTGTTAGCATCATAGCGTTGAGTGCTCTGATCACAGCTTGGTCACTCGGCCCCGGCTGGACACGCTGGGGCGTGATCACTCTACTAATGCTGATCGCCGTTTGGCTGGCCACCCGGCCGGAGCCTTCGTCTTCTTCTTAACACACGCCTAAACCAGCACCTTATGAGTAGAGACTACCTGTCGCAGCCCCATAAACGAGCGGATCTGGCGCACGCCGGGCAGGTAAAGCAGTTGTTCGGCATGCAATTTGTTAAAGCTTTGGCTATCCCGAGTGCGCACCAGCATAAAGTAATCAAACTCCCCGGTGACCACATGGCACTCCATGCAACCTGACACCTTCTGTGCCGCCTCTTCAAAGGCGGCGAAGGACTCTGGCGTCGAGCGATCCAGCACCACGCCAATCAACACCACCATACCTGCCTGAAGCTGCTCTGGGTCTAAATGCGCCACCACCCGGCTGATGACTCCATCCCGTTTGAGCCTTTCCACCCTGCGTAAACACGCCGCCGGGCTCAAGCTCACCTGCTCTGCCAGTGCCACATTGGAGAGCGTGGCATCGTCCTGAAGCAGTTTAAGGATACGCCGATCTGTTCGGTCTAGTTCAGCGGCCTGATCATCAGGCTCAGGGCGTGAACGGAAGGCTTTTGAACGCACTATTATTTACCTTTTTCACATAAAAACACTATTTAAGAACACACAAGACATGTATTGACAACCTTTATTGCATTAAACCAGCCAACTTTGCAACACAAAAACTATGACTAACACTTACTATAAATAGCAGAGAGCACGCCAATTGTTCACAACAACCTTAGCCGCCCTATATCGCACCCACTGTTTTAAAGCTGGAGATTGCTATGAACCTCGAACGCTTCCCACGTTACCCACTCACCTTCGGCCCCTCTCCCATTACGCCGCTCAAGCGGCTAAGCGAACATTTAGGCGGTGAAGTAGAGCTCTACGCCAAGCGCGAAGACTGCAACAGCGGTTTGGCCTTTGGGGGTAACAAGACCCGCAAGCTGGAGTATCTGATTCCTGAAGCGCTGGAAAAAGGCTGCGATACGCTGGTATCGATTGGTGGTATTCAATCCAACCAGACCCGCCAGGTAGCCGCCGTTGCCGCTCACCTGGGTATGCAGTGCGTATTAGTGCAAGAGAACTGGGTCAACTACTCCGACGCGGTGTATGACCGTGTGGGCAATATCGAGATGTCGCGCATCATGGGGGCCGATGTACGCTTGGATGACGCGGGCTTCGATATCGGCATTCGCCCCAGCTGGGAGCAGGCCATGGAAGATGTGCGCCAGCGCGGTGGTAAGCCATTCCCGATTCCCGCTGGTTGCTCCGAGCATCCTTACGGCGGCTTAGGCTTTGTGGGCTTTGCCGAAGAGGTGCGCCAGCAGGAGAAAGAGCTGGGCTTCACGTTTGACTATATCGTGGTGTGCTCGGTTACAGGCAGCACCCAGGCGGGCATGGTGGTGGGGTTTGCCGCCGACGGCCGTGCCCAGCGAGTGATTGGCATTGATGCCTCTGCCAAGCCTGAGCAAACCCGTGAACAGATCCTGCGCATTGCGCGTAATACGGCCGAGCTGGTGGAATTGGAAGGCGGTATTAGCGATGACGATGTTATTTTGGACACCCGCTACGGCGGCCCCGAGTACGGCCTGCCCAACGAAGGCACGCTGGAAGCCATTCGCCTATGTGCTCGCCTGGAAGGCGTACTCACCGACCCCGTTTACGAAGGCAAATCCATGCACGGCATGATCGACATGGTGCGTAACGGTGAATTCCCCGCAGGCTCCAAGGTGCTCTACGCCCACCTGGGCGGCGTACCTGCATTAAATGCCTATAGTTTCCTGTTTAGAAATGGATAACGCATAAAACACCCTCCCCAAACCGTCTGACCCAGCGCCTCAACAACGCCGATCAGACGGTTACTGCTGTACAAATAATGCACACCCTTTAGTCTTGGCGTATAAGATGTTCACTCATGAGGATACGCCATGTCTTCAACGCTTCCCGCACATCTCACCCTTGACGAACTTGCCCAATACCCAGCGCCGCTACCCGAGGTTGAGGTACATGGACTCGATAGGGGTTGGTACATCGTTCGCCTACATCAGGATCAGGGTAACGCTATCAGCGTGCTTACCGACCAGAACGGCGAGACGCAACGCTTTACCGGTACACAGTGGATTGGCCGCACGCTGGCGCCGTTGGGTTTCACCCACGGCACGCTGACCTGGGCCGACGCCGATGATGAGATGATTGGCACCGACGTAGCACCCGTTTCTGCCCAGCAGCGCATGGCTTATGGTGTTCGCGTGGCGTTCAACCATACCTGTCTATAACATTCATAAAGCGAGCCGCCAGGAGTTTGCACTTCTTTAACACTTAGCTTCCAATAAGGACGGACTCTATGCGCGATGATGAAAAATACACCAATTCCGAAGAGCAGCTACTCTACCTTCAAAACCTGCTAGATGACCAAGACACAGCGGCATTACAAGCGTATTTCTCTGAACTCGATATTTTAGACATTGCGCGAACGCTGGAGTCCTTCCCGGCCAAAACGCGAGATTTCCTTTGGGAGTATGTTCCCGACGATTTAATCGGCGAGGTTCTCGCTGAAGTTGACGAAGATATCCGTGCTGACTACATCGAAGACTTATCGGCCAGCGATGTAGAGCAAATTGTTAAAGGCTTGGATGCTCAAGAAGTTGCTGAAGTTTTAGATGTTGCTGATGAAGCCATAAAAACCAGCGTCTACGCCAGCTTAGAGCAAGAGATCCGCGCCCAGGTTGAGAATCTTCACGCCTATGAAGATGACGTGGTTGGCCGTTACATGGATCCCGAGACGGTCAATGTAAAGCAGGGCGTGTCGTTAGAGGCTGTGCAGCGCTATATTCGCATCCACCATCTGCTCGACGATGAGTCGCAGCAGATCATGATTACGGATAAAGACAAACGCTTACTCGGCACCTTGACTCTGATTGATTTAATCAAGCAACCACAAGATGCGGTGGTTGATGATTATATGGATGACTTTTTCACCCTAAATGATCAAATGAAAGTCAGCGATGCGGCGGCTTTACTGCGCTCTAAAGAGCTGCACTTTGTGCCCGTTTGCGACAGTGATGGGTTATTGGTCGGCCAGTTAAATGCCGCCGACGTCTTAGAGATCACTCAAGAAGACGCTGATATGACGTTAAAACATATGTCAGGTGTCAGTAATGAAGAGGAAGTATTTACCCCGATTACCCGCAGCGCAAAAAGTCGCGGCATTTGGCTGGGTATTAATTTGTTAACGGCTTTTTTAGCCGCCTTCGTTATCGGCCAATTCGAAGCGGCCTTAGATCAAATTGTAGCGCTGGCTATTTTGATGCCGGTGGTAGCGAGCATGGGGGGTATTGCGGGCAGTCAAACCCTCACCGTCGTCATACGCGGTTTGGCATTGGGTCAGCTCGCAGGTAACAACGTCCGCTGGCTATATAACAAAGAGATGTGGGTGGGTATGAGTAACGGCTTGGTGTGGGCATTAGTGGTCGGCTTGATTTCCCATATTTGGTTTAGCGACACCATGATTACGCTGGTGATCACCCTGGCCATCTTTATCAATATGAGCCTCGCCAATTTATCCGGCGTACTCATCCCCATGGTGTTGAAAAAGCTTCAGATCGACCCTGCGTTATCCGGCGCGGTGATTTTAACCACCGTGACCGATGTGGTCGGCTTTTTATCCTTCTTAGGACTCGCGACGCTGATTATTTTGTAACTTTTTCCTCCCGGCAGGCGCCTGGGCGTTTATTTAAAAGCCCAGGCGCTCAAGGCAGAAGCAACTACGGTACCGTCACCCACTGCCCCGTCTGATCTGACGTTTCAATAGCCTCTATTAATCGATTAACCCGCGCGGCTTCGCGGAAATCTGGATAGAGGGGGCGATCGTTGATGATGCCTTCGACCAGGTCGCGCACCTCGATAATCTTCTGATCGTTATAGCCCAGGCCATGACCCGGCGCGGGACTGAACGCCGCATAGTCAGGGTGTTCGGGGCCCGCCAACAGGGTGGTGAAGCCGCGCCTGCCGTGGGCATCCCCATGGCGATATAGCTGCAGTTCGCTCATGCGCTCCTGGTCAAACACAATGGCGCCTTTGGTGCCCGTTAGCGTGTAGGCCAAGCCCATTTTGCGGCCAGCCGCCACCCGTGAAGTTTCGATATTACCGATTAATCCCTGGTCAAAGCGCAGCATGGCTTGGGCTTGGTCATCGTTCTCTACCGCCGCCATACCGCTGCCGTCGGCCTTGGGCCGAGTGGGGATAACGGTTTGTAGCTGACCGCATACCTCGGCAATGCGCTGCCCGGTTAAAAACTCGGCCATATTGAGGATATGCGAGCCCACATCGCCCAGCGCACCGGCACCTGCCGTTGCCCGCTGTGTATGCCAGTCGTGGGGCTTTTCCGGGTCGAGCAGGTAATCCTCGTTGTGCCGCCCACGAAAATGAATCAACTCACCGATTTCACCACTAGCGACAATCTGGCGGGCCAGCTGGGTGGCGGAATTGCGAATATAGTTAAAGCCCACCAGGGTTTTGACGCCCGCCTTTTCAGCCGCAACGACCATCTCGTCGGCGTCTACCGTGCTCAGCGCCAGCGGCTTTTCGGCGTAAACATGTTTACCGGCGGCAATGGCGGCCAGCGCCATCTCTTTATGCAGGAAATTGGGCGCGCAGATATCCACCACGTCCACGTCACTGTCGGCCACCAGGGCGCGCCAATCGCCGGTGGCGCGGGCAAATCCCCACGCCCGCGCTCGGCTCTCGGCCGTGGCGAGGTCGACATCCGCCAGCAGTTCGCAAACGGGTTTAGCGGGCAGTTCAAAAACGCTGGACGCTGCATTAAAGGCGATGGCGTGAGCTTTGCCCATAAAGCCGGTGCCGATTAGGCCAATCTTTAGGGTTTTCATTGTGATTATCCCTGTTTTAAAACAATAACGCCGGGCTGAGCCCGGCGTTGAATGGTGACGTGCCCCGTAGACTGTTTACATGGTCGGCATGGTGAAGTGATTGGTCTCTTCACGAATACCGCTGGGCCAGCGCTGGGTGATGGTTTTCATGCGAGTGTAGAAACGTACACCGTCGGGGCCGTGCATATGCAGCGGGCCAAACAGCGAGCGCTTCCAGCCCCCGAAGCTGTGGAACGCCATGGGTACCGGGATCGGTACGTTGACGCCGACCATGCCGACCTGGATCTGCTCGCAGTACTGACGCGCCGCATCGCCATCGCGGGTAAAGATCGCCGTGCCGTTGCCGTATTCGTGGGCGTTGATCATGCTGACCGCTTCGTCGAAGCTCGCCACGCGAGCAATCGCCAGCACCGGGCCGAAGATCTCCTCGGAGTGAATACGCATGCTGGGCGTCACATGGTCAAACAGGGTGCCGCCGATGAAGTAGCCATCGCCTGCGCCGTCAATCGTGGTCTGGCGACCGTCAACCACTAGCTCGGCGCCTTCATCCACGCCGGTTTGTATATAGCCCGCCACTTTGTCGCGGTGCTCGCGGGTGATCAGCGGCCCCATATCGTTGTCTGGCCCATCGACCAGGCCAGGCCCGACCGTCAATTTATCCAGTTCGGCCACCAGTTTTTCACGCAGGCGGTTGGCGGTCTCTTCGCCCACCGGTACGGCCACCGAAATCGCCATGCAGCGCTCGCCTGCCGAGCCATAGGCCGCGCCCATGAGGGCTCCTACGGCTTGATCGAGATCCGCATCGGGCATGATCACCATGTGGTTTTTAGCACCGCCCAACGCCTGAACGCGCTTGCCATGGGCTGATGCGGTAGCGTAGATGTACTCGGCGATGGGCGTGGAACCCACAAAGCTGACTGCCTGGATACGTTCATCGGTGAGCAGAACGTCCACCGCTTCTTTATCACCATTGACGACATTAAAGACACCATCCGGCAGACCCGCTTCTTTAAGCAGCTCGGCTAGGCGCAGCGGCGTAGAGGGGTCTTTTTCTGAAGGCTTCATGACGAAGGTGTTGCCGCAGGCCAGGGCGATGGGGAACATCCACATGGGCACCATGGCGGGGAAGTTGAACGGCGAGATACCTGTGCACACGCCCAGCGGCTGCATCATCGAGTAGCTATCCACGCCGCTACCAACGTTCATTGAGTGCTCGCCCTTCTGCAGGTGGGGAATGCCGCAGGCAAACTCGACCACTTCCAGGCCGCGGGTCACTTCGCCTTTGGCGTCAGAAAACACCTTGCCGTGTTCACTGGAAATCAGTCGCGCCAGCTCATCGGTATGCTCCTCAACCAGCGCCTTGAACTTAAACAGGATACGCGAACGCTTCAGCGGCGAGGTTTTTGACCAGGCGATAAAAGCCTCATCGGCGATACGCACCGCTTCGCGTGTTTCGTCAGCGGTGGCCAGCGCCACCTGGGCGCTCTGCTCACCGGTGGCTGGATTATAAACCGGCGAAGTGCGCTGGCTCTGACCGGCGGAGAGCTGACCATTAAGATAGTGGGATAACGTTTGCATATAGGCTCCTGATTAAAAGGCGGCGCTGGCTATGTTTAGCTGGCAACGTCGAAGCCTGCCTGCTCGGCAAGTTGACGCAAGTTGCGGTAACCCAGGCGGGCGTATGTCAGTGGGTGGGCGACTTCCGGGTCTTGTTCGGCTTCAACCACTAACCACCCCTGGTAGCCCTGTTCGCACAGGTGGGTTAAGGCAGGCAGGAAATCCACATTGCCATCCCCCGGCACCGTAAATAGGCCGTCTAACACGCCGTTTAAAAAGCTTTTGTCGCGGTTGCGCACCGCATCCAGCACCGGGAAACGCAGGTCTTTGCAGTGCACATGGTGGATACGCTGGCTGTAGCGTTTGGCGATGGCGAGTGGGTCGCCGCCAGCACCGCGCAAATGACCAAAATCAAGCAGCAGACCTACGCCTTCACCGGTGTTGTCCATTAAGCGTTCAACGTCGGCTTGGCTTTCGATCACCGTGCCTAAGTGGTGGTGATACACCAACTGAATGCCCTGGGATTTCAGGTAGTCGCCGACTACCTCCAGGCCATGCAGCAGGCGCTGCCAATCAGCCTCGGAGAGGTACGGACGCTGGGAGAGCGGGCGTTCCTGATCGCCGTGTACACAGTGGGTCACTTCGCACAGCACCATGACCTTGGCGCCACACTGCTTGAGCAGGTTCATGTGATCCTGAATGGCTTCAATCTCTTCTTCAGGAGTGCGTTCCAGCAAGCGCGCGGAGTACCAGCCCGACACAAGCACCAAGTCGTGGGCGCTAAGCACCTGATTCAAGGCGTCGGGCGTGCGGGGGAACTTGTTACCCAGTTCAAAGCCGCTAAAGCCTGCTTCGCGGCCCTCTTTCAAACAGGTTTCCAGTGGTGTTGCGCCGCCCAGGCTGGGCAAGTCATCGTTCGTCCAGGTGAGCGGGTTGATGCCTAAAGTAACCGTTGGCATAGCGTATTCCTTGTGATTATGTTTGTTGGTATTAATGGCGTTGGCGCTGCTTGGCCTCGCGATAGCCCTGATAGGCTTTATTGACCGTTTCCCGCTCGGAGACCTCGGGCACAGCGACGTCCCACCAGGCACCGCCTTCTTGGGTGCTGGGTAACGGATCGGTGTCCAGGGCAATCACATAGGTCGAGGTGGCGCTGCGAGCGCGCACCAGCGCCTGCTCCAGCTCCGCAATGCCGCTTACCGATTCAGACTCACAGCCCAGCGCTTTGGCGTGGGCGGCAAAATCGGTTTTGGGTGCACCCGCCTCCACACTGCGACAATCTTGCAGCAGGTTGTTGAACCCGGCGCCACCAGTGGCCTGCTGCAAGCGGTTGATACAGCCATAGCCCCGGTTATCCAACACCACTACCGTCAACTTGTGGCCCAGCATCACCGAGGTCGCCAGCTCCGAGTTGTGCATCAGGTAGCTACCGTCGCCGACCATCACCACCACTTCCCGCTCTGGCTTGGCCATCTTGACGCCCAGCCCGCCCGCTATTTCATAGCCCATACAGGAGAAGCCGTACTCCACGTGGTAGCTGCCGGGGCCGGAGCATTGCCAGAGCTTATGCAGCTCGCCGGGCAAGCCACCGGCGGCGCATACCACGGTGGTATCATTGCCAGCCTGGCGATTAACCGCACCGATCACCTGGGCATCGGTGGGCAGTGCCAGCCCTTGGTCGGCGGTCACGTTGTGCACTACCTCGGCCCATTCGCGCTTGAGCGTGCCAGTTTGTTCGCGCCATTCATCACCGCCACGCCATTCTCCCAGCGCCGCGTCGAGTTGGCCCAGCCCGACCAAGGCATCGCAACTTAGCGGCAGTGCTTGATGCTTGAGGCTGTCGAAGCGGCCAACGTTAAGGGCGATCAGCGTTTTATCGCTGCTTTCAAACAGCGCTCTGGAGCCGGTGGTGAAGTCCTGCAACCGCGTACCCACCGCCACAATGACATCCGCCTGCTCCGCTAACTGGTTAGCGGCTGCGCTGCCGGTCACCCCAATGGCACCTACCGCACAAGGGTGGCTATCGGCTAGCGCGCCTTTTCCGGCCTGGGTTTCGGCTACTGGGATACCCCGCGCTTTGGCAAACTCGGCCAGTGCGTCGCAGGCAGCAGCGTAATGCACGCCGCCACCGGCAATGATCAGCGGGCGTTTGGCCTGCTGAAGCACGGCGATAGCTTGGTGGAGCTCGTAAGCATCCGGCGGCGAGCGGCGGATGCGATGCACCCTGGGGACAAAAAAGGCTTCCGGGTAATCGTAGGCAAAGGTTTGCACATCCTGGGGCAGCGCCAGGGTCGCCGGGCCACAGTGCTCTGGGTCAAGCAGGGTAGCAATCGCCTGGGGCAAGCTTGTCAGCAGCTGTTCCGGGCGATTAATACGGTCGAAGTAACGCGATACCGGACGAAAACAGTCGTTAACACTAATGGTTGGGTCACCGAAATGCTCCACCTGTTGCAGCACCGGATCCGGTTCGCGGGTGGCAAAGGTGTCCCCCGGCAGCAGCAAAATCGGCAGACGGTTGGCGTGAGCGAGCGCCGCGGCGGTGACCATATTGGTCGCCCCTGGGCCTATCGAGCTAGTCGCCGCCATTAGGCGCTGGCGGCCATTGGCCTTGGCAAAGGCAATCGCCGCGTGGGCCATGGACTGTTCGTTGTGGGCGCGAAAGGTGGGCAGCATGTCTTGCTCGTGGTAAAGCGCTTCCCCCATTCCTGCCACGTTGCCATGACCAAAAATCGCGAACACGCCTTCAAACAGCGCCACTTCCTGACCATTTATCTCAATGCGTTGTGCAGCGAGGTACTTGACCAGCGCCTGGGCCATGGTGAGTCGAATGGTGCTCATCTTACGCCTCCTCCGTGTGAGCCAGCGACTGTGGCTGCCTTAATTGTCGCCATGCCTTTATCAGTTCGGCATAGTTTTGGGCGACCTGTTGCACCAGACCTGCGTCGTCGATACGTCCCGCTAGCCAGTCACGACTCGCGCTGGCAAACAGCGTGCGGCCAACGGTAAAGCCTTTACAGCAGGCATGATGGGCCGCTGCTTCAAAGCCGCGTTTCATATCGTCCATAGGGGCGTCGAGCCCGAGCAGTACGACCCCACGGCAGTAAGCATCCTCGCGCTCAATCGTTTCTCCCACCGCCTGCCAGGCAGCGTCAGCCATTGAGGGCAGCTTCCACCAATCAGGGCGAATACCTAGGTTGTAGAGCCGCTGAAGGCTGCGCGGCAAAGTGGTATCGTCATTGGGCATGTTCGCGGGCGGAATGACTTCAATCAGCAGTTCCAGCCCATAAGCACAGGCCGCTTGGTAAAGCTGGCGTAGTCGCTCTTCCTGTTCCAGTCGCAGCGCCACCTCATCGTCGGGGTGGTAGAAAACCAGGCATTTAATGATCTGCTCTCTGGGCCAGTTGCGCAGGCAGGCACCTAAATCATCGCCATGCTGGAAGCGCAGCGGACGTGAGCCCGGCAGCTCCACGGGTCGACCAATCCACCAGCCTTTTCCGCTGGCTTGATTGAGTGCATCCTGACCCAGCACGTCGTCTACCAGAATGGCAGGAGTGGAAATGCCGCCCAGTTTAGCGCCCTCCTCAGCGGCGGTGACCAGGAGTTTTTTAAGCTTAGGAAGGCGAGCGCTGTCGGCATACTCTTCACGGGCCATATCGGTGAGCTGGCGGCGGTGGTCAAATGCCAACCCCAACACTTCTGGCCACTGTGCAGGTACTCGGGTAGTGACGCGGTGTAAATGGTTTAGGCGTTGATCGATATCCGGACGGGGTACCTCATCATGGCGTTCCAGATAATCGAACAGCTCATCTTCGGTGGGCATGGCCGGAGCACAGCCATGGCGGGAGACCACCAGCGCGCCGCAGGCGTTGGCATAACCGGCACTGGTTTGCCAGGGTTCGCCGCGTAACCAGCCGCGCAGCAGCCCACTCATAAAGGCATCACCGGCACCCAGTACATTGAGCACCTCCACCTGTACGCCCTTGACCAGAATGCCGTCTTCAATGCGGTCAGGAATGGCGCCTTCAAACACCACACAGCCCATGGGCCCCAGCTTGCATACCAGTGTAGACTCGCTAACCTCACGCACCGCGCGAAGGGCCGTTAAGGTGTCCGTACTGCCGCCCGCAATATGAAACTCCTCTTCGGTGCCCACAATCAGATCAAAATCCGTCAGCCAGCGCTGCAGGTCGGTGGTCACTTTATCATCGGCTATAAAGCGGGTTTCACCATCGCCGGGATTGGTCAGCCCCCACAGCACGGGGCGATAGTCGATATCCAGCACCCGCTTCACGCCATAATGGGCGGCGGCGTCCAGTGCCTTGCGGCAGGCGCGACGGGTGGTATCGGTAGAAAGATGCGTGCCGGTAATCGCCAGTGCCTTGGCCCGGGCGATAAATTCAGGGTCAATGGCGTCGGCGTCGATGGCCATATCGGCACAGTCGCGGCGGTAAAACAGCAGTGGGAAGCTCTCGCGGTCTTTTAACGCTAGCAGTACCAAACCGGTATGACGTTCGGGGTCGGTTTGTAACGCGGTGGTATCTACCCCCACCCGTTCCAGCTCTTCGCGTACAAAGTTGCCCATCTGTTCGTCGCCGACTCGCGAAAGCATGGCGGACTTCAGTCCAAGCCGCGCAGTGCCGTAGGCCATATTGCCCGAGCTACCACCCAGGTACTTGGCAAAGCTGGCTACGTCTTCTAAACGACTGCCAATCTGTTCGGCGTAAAGATCGACCGCCACGCGTCCAAGACAAATCAGGTCAAGTGGTCTGTGTTGACTATTGTTATTCAGCATAAACGTCTCCCCACGTCACAAATTCGTGGTATCGGGCAAAAGATGACACTGGGCATACAAGCGTCTTGGGTGGCTATCGATAAGGCTTATCTAAAGGAGAAGGCAGCACGGAATCGATCAAGCGCGAGGTCATCGTCGCCAGAGGCCCAGCCTTCCAGCCCGACGGTGCCGCGATAGCCTATGTCGTTCAGCGCGTTGGCGATGGCTGGGTAGTTAATTTCGCCTGTTCCTGGCTCGCAACGCCCCGGCACATCAGCCACCTGCACTTCTCCGATGTAAGGCCCACAGCGGCGAATCAATTCGATCAAATTACCTTCGCCAATTTGGGCGTGATAAACGTCCAACATGATGCGTAAGCTAGGCCGATCAACACTCTCCACCAGAGCAAGCACATCTTCCAGGCGCGCAAACGGCACACCGGGGTGGTCAACGTCGGTATTGAGGTTTTCAAGCACAAAGGTGACGCCGTGCTGCTCGCCGAGATCCGCCAGCCGGTTGAGCGTGTCCCGGGCTTTGAGCCACATAGCGCCGGTCATCTGTTGGCACGGCTGAACGGGCAGCCCATTACCATCCAAACCCGTACCATGTAGGTTAAGACGCGGAATGCCGAGCCGCTTGGCCACTTCAACCGACTCTGCGGCGGTGCGTAGCAGCTCATCGGCTCCGGCGGCATCCGCTAAGGTGCCGGTGACATAACCAGTCATGGATGAGAACGTCGCCCCGCTGTTCGCCAGTGCGTCAATGTCGTGCTTGGTCCAGTCCCAGATTTCGACTTGAAAGCCCAGTTCAGAAATGCGCTTAATTCGTTCCAACACCGGTAAATCGCGGAAAATCATTTCAGCGCAAACGGCCAGCGTGAACGGAGATGATGGTGTTGGTGTATTCATCATGGCTCCTTAATAGCCGCCAACACTTCGCGCGGAAGGGGGGGCAGTGCCGCTTGTTTCATCCGAAGGCTGGGTGTCTTGTTCGGCTAAATTGGCCTTTTTGGCTTTATCGTCACGCTGGAACTCCGCGAGCTCCGCGTCTAAGCTTTCAAGCTCAGCGCCACCCGCCATCATATTGAGCACCTCTTCGCGGCTGACCTCTTCTTTGCGGAAGGAGCCCAAACTACCGCCGCGTGACAGTAGGGTGAATGCATCAGCCACGGGGTAAGCGTGGTGAACGTTGTGGGTAATAAAGATGACCGCAAGGCCATCCGCACGGGCTTTGGCGATGTAGCGCAGTACAACGGAGGCTTGCTTGACCCCGAGTGCTGATGTTGGCTCATCCAGAATCAGCACTTTGGCGCCAAAGTAGACAGCGCGGGCAATCGCCACACACTGGCGTTCGCCACCGGAAAGCGTGCCCACTGGCTGGCTTGGGTCGCGTACATCAATACCGATTTTAGCCATTTCCTCTTTGGCAACCCGGTCGGCATACTTCCAATCAATCCGCTTTAAAGGGCCCCAGCCCACCGTCGGCTCGCGGCCCATAAAAAAGTTACGAGTGATCGACATCAAAGGCACCATCGCCAGATCCTGAAAAACGGTGGCGATACCGGCGTCGAGTGCGTAAGCCGGGGACTTGAAACGGGCGGGTTTGCCATCCAGTAGCATCTCGCCATGGGTGGGCTGGTGAACACCGGAAAGGGTTTTAATCAACGTTGACTTGCCAGCACCGTTATCCCCCAGCAGGCACATCACCTCACCGGAATAGACCTGCATCGAGATATCACTGATGGCGATAACACTGCCGAAGTGTTTGCTGACACTGCGCATTTCAATCATTGGAGTGCGTGTAGTCATGTTATTTAGCCTCCATCGCCTTTTTGCGCATGTAATTGTTAAACAGCACCGCCACCAGCAACATCACGCCCAGGAAGACCTGGAACCAGTCCGTATTCACACCGGTGTAAAAAATGCCCATTTGCACCATGCCGAAAATCAGCGCACCGAGGGCAGCACCAATGGCAGATCCATAGCCGCCGGTCAGCAAAGCGCCGCCAATGACCACCGCGATAATGGCCTCCAGCTCTTTTAATAAGCCACGGATGGTGTCCGCCGAACCGGTATCCATTACCTGTATGCAGGCAAAGATAGTCGCGGAGAAAGCGGTGAACATGAACAGTGAAATCTTGACGCGATGGACGGGGACGCCTGAATTGCGCGCCGCGTTAGCATCACCACCGCTGGCGAAGATCCAGTTGCCGTAAGGCGTGCACAGCAGCACCCAAGTCGCTACAGCGGTTAAGCCCAGCCACCAGACAATCGAGACGGGAATACCGGAGACCGTAGGGTTGCCCGCAAAGTTGGTCGCCATCCAGCCATTTTCCGCCATCCAGCTAAATAGTCCCGTAGCGACTTCTCCAGAGAAAAGCGCCGCGAACCAATCTCCGGGGATATGATCCTGAACTCCCCCCACCTGAGTACGTCCTGTCAACAACCGGCTAGTACCGATAGCCAAACCACGCAGAATGAACAGGAAGCCCAGAGTAACGATAAATGATGGCAACCCTGTTTTATTGACCAGATTGCCGTTAATCCAGCCCACCAGCCCCGCACAGGCGAACGCCAATAAAATGGCGGCCCATAGTGGCCAGCCATACTCCACCGCAGGAATAGCAATCAGAATGCCTGCTAGGCCAATCATTGAACCAATCGAAAGGTCGAACTCCCCGCCGATCATCAGCAATGCAGCCGCCGTGGCGATAATGCCGAGCTGAGCGGCGACTTCAAGAAAATTAATAATACCTGCTGGGGTAAACATCCCAGTGCCGCTGGAAGCAGCGATAAAAAAGGCAAGCACCAACACGGCACCGGCCAAAGCCCCCAGTTCTGGGCGATTAAGCGCCTTCTTCCAGAAAGAGACTCTCTGGATACGCTCATCTTGATCAGCCGCTGCTGGCGCAACAGATTGCTTCGTTTCAGTGGAATTCATAGCGATCGACTCCCAAGGCTCGACACCGTCGAGCCTTTTTCTATTAGGTCGTTATCAACGGATGCCCTGGCTACTCAGCTCAATGACCTGTGCTGCGTTTTCTTGAGTGACAAATCCTGGGCCGGTGGCAACATCCCCAGCGGGTAGTAGACCGTTCTTGACGAACTGATCTAGGAACATGACGGGCAAGTAGCCCTGCATGTACTGCTGTTGGTCAATCGCAAAGTTCAGCTCACCCGCATCCAAGGCTTCTAAAATACCGGGTGAAAGATCAAAGGTGCCCAGGGTGAACATATCGGTTGCCCCCTGCTCACGCATGGCCTGAATCATCGGCTCAGCGGCCAATGCCCCCAAGGTCAGCACACCACGCACATCACTGTTCTCATTGAGGTAAGCGACAATGGCATTGCGAATGTTGGTGGGGTCGTAGGTCGTCGCTAGCTGCTCAGCATTGCCGTCAAAGCCCTCGACAAAGCCATCACAGCGCTGATCAAGTCCCTGGTTGCCTTGTTCATGGTTAACGCAGACGCCTTTCTCGACGCCCATTTCTTGCATGCGTTCAGCAGCCTGCTTGCCTGCTTCGTATTCACTCTGCCCGATGTGCAGGCGGGCACCATAATCCCTCGCCACGTCGCCACCGGAGTTAATGGTGATCACTGGAATGCCGTTATCGACCGCATTTTGGACAGCGCCGCCCAGGGCATTTTCATCGGTAAAGGAGAGGATCAATCCATCGGGGTTAGAGGCTACCGCTGCCTCTACAAGTTGCTGCATTTTGGCCATATCAAAGGTAGACGGTGCACGGTACTCCAACTCAGCACCTACTAGTTCAGCGGCTGCCTCTGCGCCGTTTTTGACCACTGACCAGAAAGGATCAGAGGGGACACCGTGGGTCACCATGACGAAACGGCTCGCGTCTTGCTGCGGTTCTTGTGCTTGTGCGGCACCTGCCATTAATGCCGTGGTGGCGGCAGTAGCTAGAAGCCATTGAGATAGACGTGCCATAAATAATTCCTCATAACGTTATCGTTGTTGGTAGGGAAGTGGCATTAAATGCCTTGGCGCTATGGAATATAGATTCCAAATAGCAATTACTGCAAATTATTTATTCTATACTTTGGTATAAATGGAATATTTATTCCATTCAACTAGACTGCATAACAACCAGCCACTTTGTTCAGTGCTACTGCCCAGTCGTGCATGAGTTAATGGGTGGTACATGAGCTAACGCGAAGGAATTTGTATGCCACAACCACCACAAAGCTACCGTGAGCTGGAAACCCTGATCACCGCCGAGTACGCCACGCTAAGCAAACGCTTACAGCAGACCGCGCGTTTTGTACTTGATCACCCCCAGGAGGTTGCTTTGGCGACGGTGGCCAAAATTGCCGAACAGGCGGATGTCACTCCATCCACCTTAATTCGCTTGGCCAATAGCTTGGGCTTTAAGGGCTTTTCCGAAATGCAGCAGCTGTTTCGCAGCCGCCTGGTCGATGAGCTGCCTAACTACACTGAGCGAATTCGCGCGGTACGCAGCGCCACCGGAGAAACACCGGATAGCACCCAACTGTTATGGGAGTTCGCCGATGCCAATCGTGCTGTTTTGGAGCAGTTACCCAGCCGTATCGATCCAGAGAGCCTAGAGAAGGCGCTGGATATTTTTGAAAAGGCGCATGCGATTCATGTGATGGGCGCCCGGCGAAGTTTTATGATCGCAAGCTACATGACCTATGCCCTCGCGCATGTGGATAAACCTGCTTTGCTGGTCAATGGTTTGGGAGGGATGTACAGCGAGCAACTGCGCGCTATGAGCCAACACGACGCCCTAATGACCATCAGTTTCTCCCCCTATGCAGAAGAGAGCCAAAAAGCCTGCGAAGACGCCCATCAGCGTGGCCTACCTATTGTGGTGATTACCGATTCGAACCTCAGCCCGCTGGCCCGTTTCGCGGATGTAACCTTCGTTGTCAACGAAGCCGAAGTGAAAAGTTTCCGCAGTTTGACCGCATCGCTCTGCTTGACCCAAGCCTTGGCAATTGCTCTGGGTGTGCGGCAAGACAAAACACGCGACAAAGAAAAAGGCCAAGACAAAAAGCGCAAGGCCTAAATACCAGAAGCAAGCCAACAGCAAAAACAAAACAGGAGAGCTTATGAAACTCGCACTCATCGGCGCTGGACGCATCGGCAAGGTACACGCCCAGGCCATTCACTCGCACCCAAACGTTACGCTAGCAGCCGTGGCTGATTTTCATCAGCCTGCTGCAGAAGCGTTGGCGGAGCAGTACGCCAGCAAAGCGGCCTCAGTTGATGACATCTTCGCGGACGACACCATTGATGCCATGCTGATAGCCTCCAGCACTCCTACTCATGCGGAATATCTGGAGCGTGCCGCACGCGCGGGTAAGGCGATTCTATGCGAAAAACCCATCGCCCTGGATCTAGCCCGCACTCGCGACGCGCTTCAAGTACTCAGCGAACACCCGGTGACCTGCGCGCTAGGCTTTAACCGCCGCCACGATCCTCAGTTTGCGGCGCTTAAACAGGCCGTTACCCAGGGGCGCATTGGCGCGTTGGAAACGCTGACGATCATCAGTCGCGACCCCTCTCCCCCGCCCGCCGAGTATGTTGCTGAGTCCGGCGGTCTGTTCCGCGACATGATGATTCACGATTTCGACATGGCCCGTTGGCTGCTAGATGAACCGATAGAAAGTGTTTTTGCCGTCGGCAGTAGCATTATCGACCCAGCCATTGGTGAAGCAGGCGATGTGGATACCGCCATGGTCACCCTTACCACCGCCAGTGGAAAGCTGTGCCAAATTAGCAACTCACGACGTGCCAACTACGGCTACGACCAGCGTATCGAAGCCTTTGGTAGCCAAGGCATGCTCCAGGCCCAAAACGAAAGCGACACCCGGCTACGCTTTACCGGCGAGGCAGGGCAAGTGGAGGAGAAACCCAAGTGGTTTTTCTTGGAGCGTTATGCCGAGGCTTATCGATTAGAGATTGGCGACTTTGTCGAAGCTTGGCGAGAAAAGCGCGCCCCTCTAGCAGGCGCCCAGGATGGCTTGGAAGCATTGCGATTAGCCGACGCAGCGGAGCGCTCATTGCGGGAAGGTCGCAAAATCCTGCTTCAGGCTGATTCCAACCTTGATAAATAAAGGAGCAACGTATGGCTTCCCTACTGGTACGCCCCACCGCCCCAGACACCCAAGGCACAGTGATCGACGTTACCCCTGAATCGGCTGGCTGGACGCATGTTGGTTTTCGGGTGCATAAACTCGCAAAGGGCCAGCGCCTGGAGGCCAGCAGCAGTGATCAGGAAGTGTGCCTGGTGCTGCTCACCGGTCGCGCCACGGTAACCTGCGGCGAGCACCGCTTTGAAGATATCGGCGAGCGCATGGATATCTTTGAACAGATTCCACCCTACGCGGTTTACCTACCCAACGGGGTTAGCTACTCGGTGGAAGCAACCACAGACTTAGAACTAGCGGTGTGCGCAGCCCCAGGGCATGGTAATCACGCCCCACGCCTGATCGCGTCTGACAACATCAAGCAAAGCACCCGTGGCCAGGGCACCAACACCCGCCATGTTCACGACATTTTGCCGGAAACCGAACCCGCCGATAGCTTATTAGTCGTTGAAGTATTCACCCCTGCGGGCAACTGGTCGAGTTACCCGCCCCACAAACACGATGTGGATAATTTACCCCACGAAACACTGCTGGAAGAGACGTACTACCACCGGATTAACCCTGAACAGGGCTTCGCCTTTCAGCGCGTTTACACCGATGACCGCAGCCTTGATGAAACCATGGCGGTGGAAAACGGCTGCTGTGTGTTAGTACCCAAGGGCTACCATCCAGTAGGCGCCTCCCATGGCTACTCGCTCTACTACTTAAATGTGATGGCAGGCCCCAAGCGGGCATGGAAATTCCACAACGACCCCGACCACGAGTGGTTGATGAACGTTTGATAGGTAGACGATTCGCCCGCTAACATTTATCTAATGTTATGCTTACGAGCCCCGCTAATGCGGGGCTTTTTATTGTTCGCTATTCCTACGGTTAGCTATCTCATTTATCCAGAGGCCTCAATGCTCCCCGACTACTCCGTCATCGCTTGGTTGTTAATTGCATTTTCCGTTTACCTGACTGGGGTTTCAAAAGGCGGTTTTGCGGGTGGTTTCGGCACCCTATCGGTGCCGCTAATGGCGCTGGCGATCAGCCCCGCCCAGGCAGCGGGCTTACTACTGCCGCTACTGCTGGTGATGGATGTGTTTGCGGTGAAAGCATGGTGGGGCAAGCAGGACGCCACTGAAGTCTGGCGCTTTGTACCGGGCTTATTCATTGGCGTGGCAGTGGGTACACTGCTATTTGACAGTTTGAGCGAACAGGGCTTACGCCTCGTGCTGGGCGTTATCACCTTGCTGTTCGCCGCTTACATGCTGCTGAAGCCCGTGGCCAAGAAGCCTATTTCTTCCCGCTGGGCGCTGCCCGCAGCAAGTGTCTGCGGCTTTACCAGCTTTATGGCCCATGCGGGCGCGCCGCCACTGAACGTCTACCTGCTGCCGCGCAAGCTGTCTAAAGAGACCTTTATTGCGACCTGCGCAGTGTCATTTGCGGTGGTCAACGTGATCAAGCTAGCGCCCTATATGTGGCTTGGCGAAATCAACGTCACCAGCGCCTGGGCGTCACTGCTGCTGGTGCCGATCGCCTGGATCGGCGTGCGCAACGGCCTCTGGCTGCAAAGCCGCGTCAACGAAAAGCTATTCTATCGGCTGGTGATTTTAGCGATGTTTTTAGTCGGTTTTAATCTGATTTATCAGGCGCTGAGCTGACCTGTATGGGCCGGCAATTACAACGCCACTAGCACCAATCCGACCACCATCACCAGAGTGCCGACGGCTTTTGCCCTGGATGCTGGCTCCTTCAGCCACAGCACACCCATTAGCACACCCACCGGAATAGAAAGCTGGCGCAACGCCACCACGTAACTCACCTCGTCAGTGAGTGCCATGGCGATCAATACCAAGCCATAGGTGCAGGTCATCATCAGTCCGGTGGTGACTAGCATCGGTAGGCCTTGCTGGTGAAGTGCAGGAAGTCGACTCCGCTCGGCAGGCAGCAACACCAGCAGCGGTACCGCCCAAGCCAGTGTCATCACCGCCTGAAGCACCATAAAGACGGCTCCGGCAGTGAGCCCGGTGTGCCCAGCGCCTTGCATCAGCCCTAAGGCCTGCTTATCGATGAGTGAATAGCCCACCGTTCCCGCAGCCGCCAACAACGCAAAGCCCATGGCGGGCGTTAAATAGGTAGAGAACCGACGCGCCTCAGGATGGCTAAGCGGTAGGCAGAGAGCTCCGGCCAGTATTAGCGCCATTCCCAGGCCATCCCACATATCCAGCACGCGGCTGCTCAGCAGCGCGAGAGATACTAGAGGCACCAGCACCACCGGTAATGCTCTGGCAATGGGATAAAGCACGCTCACTTCTCCACGCGCATAGGCCCAGGCCAAGCCGCCCATATAGAGCATCTGACATAACCCAGAAAGCGTCAGCCAGACCCAGAATTCACTGGGTAATGCAGTGAGCGCCGGGCCAAGCAACGTCAGCGGCAGCAACACCGCACCGCCTACACCGTAAGCCAGGGCAAAAGAGGCTAATGATGGCGCATTGCGTTTGCCCAGCACGTTCCACCCGGCGTGCATACACACCGAGACCAGCACCAGGGTCAGCGCGGCAGGGCTCAAGGCCGCTCCTCATTTTGTAGGTGTGTATTAACAGCATCAGGCATGCGCCGATTTCCCTGGCAAAACATTAGAAGAAACGCCTGGAGGCGACCGCCAGTCTAAGCGCCGCCACCCTTCAACACTAGCTACCTCGGCCAATACCGGGTCCGGGTTGACCGCCACCGGGCAATCCACGTACTGCAGTAGCGGAAGGTCGTTGCGGGAGTCTGAATAGAAGGTGGTGTGGCTAGGGGTGATCTGCTGTTCGGTCAGCCACTGTTTTAGACGCAGCACCTTGCCGCCGCGATACGAAAAAATACCCTCGCTACCGCCGGTATAGCGCGCGGCTTCATTGAGGCCGTGCTCCACGCTTGGCTCTACCGCCAACACGTGTTCAATGCCCAGGGTGGTCGCTATCGGCTCGACGAGATGGCGTGACGAGGCGGAAATCAGTAGCAGGGTATCGCCTGCCTGGCGATGCGCTTCCAGGCAGGCCCAGGCTTGTTCAAAAATACGCGGTTGCAGGTGCGTAGCGACAAAGCGCTCGACCTCTTTTTGCACATCTAGCACCCGACGCCCACGCAGCGGCGCTAGAGTCATGGCTAAGTACTCTTCAAGCTTTAGTTTCCCCGCATGATAGGCCTGGTGCATTTGCTCAGCCCGCGTCATAAAGGCTTCGACATCGCTGATCCAACCTTGCTCTATCATCCATAAGTTCCAGCGGTCGCTGCAGTCTCCATCCAGGAGGGTATCGTCAAGATCAAACAGGGCCAGGCGCATGGGGGCACTCCTTTTATCGCGGGTTGGCGGCGCGTAGGGTATGCCAGAGGTGATGACAAGACGATGACGCTAAGAGAATGCTAAGTATTCAACCATACCGCCGCAAACTTATCCGCCGGTAGAGGGCGGCCAAACCAATACCCCTGCGCCTCATTGCACCCCATTTCGGCAAGCAAATTCGCTTGGTTGAGCGTTTCTACGCCTTCCGCCACGGTTTTCATCTCTAGCGCATTTGCCATGGCGATGATGGTCTGAACAATGGTGCGGTCATTTTTGTTTTCGAGCATTTCGCGCACAAAGGAGATATCAATTTTCAGTGCGTCGGCGGCGAAGCGCCGCAGGTAGGAAAGCGACGAGTAGCCGGTGCCAAAATCGTCGATAGCGAGTGCATAGCCCGCTTGACGCATGGTATGGGTGATCTCAACGGCCTGATCCGGGTCGCGCATAAAATCACTTTCGGTGAGTTCCAGGGAGATAGCGCTGGGCGAAACACCGGCAGTTAGGTGCGCAATGTGACGGGGGAGCTCTGGGTCGGCAAACTGTTGGGCGGAAATATTGATCGATAGTCTCCCTGGCAACCCTCCCCGAGGTTGGTTACGCCATGCCAGTAACTGCCTGGCAGATTCCTTTAGTACCCAGTCCCCCAGTATGCGGATCAAACCGCGTTCCTCGGCCAGGGGAATAAACTCACTGGGGCTCACCCAGCCCCACTCGGCGTCATACCAGCGGCACAGGGCTTCTGCACCGGTCAAACGACCACTGGTAAGGTTCACCTGGGGCTGAAAGTAGAGTTCTAGCTGATCTTCAGTGATTGCTGCGCTAAGTCGCTCGGTCATCCGTTGGCGTCGCTGCAGCGCATGACGCATCGTTTGGGTGTAGGAACAGATACTTTTTTCGCGCCGCTTGGCGTGGTGAAGGGCGATACTGGCGGCGTTAAATAGCTCACCTGCTTCGCTCACATCCTGCGGGTAATGAGCAAAACCGATGCTGACATCTAGGTGAAAGACCCGCCGCTCAAGATGAAGCGGCGGCTTCACTGCTAAGCGAAGCTGCTCGACAAGGTTGCCTATGTCACTGTGGGCGGTATCGGGCACCAGCAGGGCAAACTCATCCCCTGCTAAACGCGCCAGCGAACCATAGGAGCGGCTAATCTGCGCTAAACGATCGGCCACTGTCACCAGCAGTTGATCGCCTACCTGATGGCCGTGGAGGTCATTGACCTCTTTAAAACGTCGGATATCCAATAACAGCAGCGAAAGCCCGCATTCGCCTTGCTGGGCCACTTGCCACATTTGCGCTAGCAACTCCATAAAACGGGCGCGGTTGGGTAAACCGGTGGTACTGTCGGTATAGGCCAGTTGTTGCATGTGACGATGGTCGCGCCGCCGCTCAAGCTCTGCCGCAGCACCGGTCGAAAGGATTTGCAGTACAGAGGTGGCGAACGCATTGGTGGTCAGCGGCTGGCGGTAAAATACCATCATCACGCCGATGGCCTCGCCGTTGGCATTATCCAAACGCCGCCCAATCCATGCTCTTGTAGGTAGCAGTGTGCCTGGTAATAACAGTGGCGGGCCGTCATGCATGACCGCTTCACGCGCCAGCACGACCTGCTCGCTGGGCGAGCCTCGCAGCGCAAAGGTGTGCTGTACACGCTGCGCCCCTTCAACCACCATGCTGACAGTCGTTGCCTGTCCATAGACATTGTCATTGCCCTGGGGTGAGGTATGCAGCAGTGCAATAAAACCGGCGTCGGCTTCCAGTACCTTAACCAAGGTTGCAATCAACTGTTGAAAATAACCGTCCCCAACCTGGGTAGTGACCGTAGAAGCCACTTGAACCACAGCGTTTTGTACCCGCTGCGACTCTTGCTGGTCGGTCACATCAGAGATAAATCCTTCCAAGCATACGATTTCGCCCGCCTCATCGATGACGGCCTGTCCCTGCTCCCACATCCAGCGGTAACCACCGTCGCGATGGCGCAGTTGGTAGACCACACGGTAAGGGCGTCTGTTGGCAATGGCCAACTGTACCTCCTGAAAGAGCTTGTCCTGATAGTCGGGATGAATCAGGGCAGCAAAACTGATCAGCCGATTACCCTGTAATTCGTCGGGCCGATACCCGGTCAGCGTTTCGACCCCTTGGCTCACCAGTTGCATAGTCCAATGGCGGTCATTCAGACAGCGATAGGCCATGCCAGGCAGGTGGTTAAGCAGCGTATCCAAACGGCGCTCACTTTCCCTTGCGACTTCTTCGCTCTCTCTTAATGCCTGCTCCGCTTTTTGTCGGCACAGCTCTGCACCCGCCTGGGCGGCGGCGATTTGTAGTATCTCATTGGCTAATTCCCCCAACTGCATGGGAGCGTTTTTGAGCACCGCTAACAGGCCAATCAGCGCGCCATCCGGCGCATAGAGCGCCCGCCCTAAATAGCTCTCGGCACCCAGTTCACAAAGCAGTTTATCGTCAGGAAAGCGCGACTGAACATCACGATCATAAAAGCAGATTTCGCGTCCTAACACAGTCTCGCATGGGGTACCGGTCAGCGTGTAAGTAACATTGCTCATCAAGTTGCCATTTGACCAAATGGCCAACGTCTCCGCCCGATGCAATTGAGTTACATCGGCCACTAACACATGATCAACGCCTAGTATTGTTGCAAGGCGCTCCACCAGCGTGGCATAAAAGCGGGGGCTCCCGCTGTTCCCTACGCCTTCTGCCAACTGGCGGAATATATCGGCTGCGTCGTTTTTTGTGTGCATTGTTGCACTCACTTTTCTAATTCTGGGGCAGCGGGGTATTCATCACTGATCTATATAAAGCACTGTGACTTACAACGTACTCACAGTTAGCGTAAACACTTACACGTTCTATTTATGACCATGCCTAGACTAACGGGGTATGTAGTAAAGTCCATAACCTCAGTCATGATGGGTGGTCAGAACATATATGCCATCCAGCGCTCCGGTCAGCGCGTGTTTCAAGTTCGTGCTTAACACTTTTCCTATACGAGCGCCTCACCGATTCATTGCTTCAGGTAGATAGAGAGCGATATCCGGAAAGATATGCATTAAGGCAATCGCCACCAGCATTAGTAGAAAAAACGGCAGTGTGGCTTTGGTAATGGTCAGAATATCTTTACCGGTTAGCCCCTGAATCACAAACAGGTTGAAGCCAACCGGCGGGGTAATCTGTGACATTTCGACCACCACGACCAGATAAATACCAAACCAGATCAGATCGAAACCGGCGGCACTCACCAATGGCATGATAATCGCGGTGACTAGCAGGATCAGCGAAATGCCGTCGAGAAAACAGCCCATCACCAGCAGCAGTAATGTCAGCGCAATCAGCAACATGGTGGGTGAAAGCCCCATCTCACCGATCGCCTGCGCCAGCTTCATGGGCACCTGGGTAAAGCCCATGGCCGAGGTCAAAAACGACGCACCGGCAATAATAAAAGCGATCATGCAGGCGGTACGCACGGCGGCAAACAGCGAGCTTTTAAAAATGTCGCGGTCAAAGTGACCGTTAAAGCGCGCAATCACAATCGACAGCACCACGCCCACCGCTGCGGCCTCGGTGGGCGACGCTAACCCGCCATAGATCGAAAAGATAATCCCGCCGATCAACAACAGAATAGGCACCAGCGACCAAGTATTGCGCAGCTTTTCAGCAAAGCTCATACCAGATTCATCCCTACCGGTAAGCCCTTCGCGGTTGCCCTTGAGCAGCGCCCACAAAATGAGGTAGCTCATAAACATCGCCAGGATCATCAGCCCCGGGCCAATACCGGCCATAAACAGCCTGGAGATTGACTGCTCGGTGACCACGCCGTAGACGATCAGTACGATTGAGGGGGGAATCAAAAGCCCCAGGGTCGAGGCGCTGGCCAAGGTGCCAATTGCCATATTGCTGTCGTATCCCCGCCGCTCAAGCTCTGGCAGGGTCATTTTACCCACTGTTGCACAGGTGGCAGCCGAAGAACCGCATACTGCTGCAAACATGCCGCTGCCAATAATATTGGTATGCAGTAAACGCCCCGGCAGGCGGTTTAGCCAGGGTGACAGGCCACGAAACATATTGTCCGCAAGCCCGGAGCGAAACAGAATTTCCCCCATCCAAATAAACATGGGTAGCGCAGTGAGATCCCAACCATAGCTGGCACCCCAAAAATCTGAGGCCAAAATAGAGCCTGGCGAGAATGAGCTAAAGAACGCTAGCGCTATCCAGGCAGTGCCAATCAGTGCAAAGGCGATCCACACCCCGCTCCCTAGCAGAATCACGAGGGTGAATATGGTGACGATACTTAGTAGCAGCACGAGGATCTCTCCAGTTTAAAAGGCAGAGGCAGTGTTAACAGTGGCCCGGTTAATAATGAATTAGCTAACCGCGGCGTACTCAACCAAGACGACGTACTCAATAACATAGCTAACGTCGCCATTTAGTGGCCCTCGCTTTCATCTGGGGCAGTCGCTTCGCGAAAGCTCGCCGGATCACGAATGGCAATCCGAAGCGCCATAAACAGAGCTTCTGCCAGCGCCAAACACAACAGGCCTACGCTGGTCGCGAGCACAAGCTGGGGAATCCAGAGCGGGATTGACACGAATCCTGAAGACACATCGTTGTATTGCAGGCTCTCTCTCGCCAGCCCAATTAGGCCGTAACTGAGCATTAGGCTGATCACCAGGGCAATGATGAGACAAAACACTTCAAACCACACACGGATAGCTGACGGCAGTCGAGTTATCAACAGCGTCATGCGAATGTGGGCGTGATGCACAAAGGTGTAGGCCAGTCCTAGAAAGGTCGCCCCCACCAATAAATAAGAAGCAATTTCCGAAACACCGGTAATACCCAGACCCAGGCGGCTCAGCCCGAACAGCACCAGCAGGGCATCTAGCAAGCGGAAGGTCACCTGAAGCGCGATCAGCGCGCAAATAGCGACCATGCAGGCCGCCGCACCCCAAGCACCCAGCCGATAGAGCTTGTCGAATTTAAACCTCATGGTCGCAGCCTCACGAAGTACGTGGGAAACAGCACTTAGGAAAAAGCACACGGGAAAAGGCAGCGGAGGCGTTGCCCCCGCTGTAAGAGACATTAAAACAGCGCTTAACTGTCGCGTTGCTCGCGGTAGGTTTCCAACGCCTGTTTGGCTTCATCGTCAGCACGTGACTGCCAGTCTTCAAATAACTCATCGCCAGCGGCTTGAAGCGCCTCTGAAATGGCTTCGTTAGGCTCAGAAACAGAAATACCGTTCTCTTTCAAAACGGCCAAGCTGGCTTCGTTATCTTCGCGGCTCATCTCCCAACCACGCTCTTCAGCACGCTCGGCGGCTTCCATTAAAGCCTTTTGCGTCGCTTCATCCAGGCCATCGAAACTACGCTGGCTAATGAAGACAATATTTTTTGGCAGCCACAGGTTAGCGTTGGTGTAATCGGTGACGTAGTCCCACGCCGCCATGGAATTACCCGTAGAGCTTGAGGTGATCATGGCATCCACACGGCCAGTGCTAAACGCGGTGGGGATATCGGACTCTTCGGTTTCGGTGGGGCTACCGCCCAAGTTATCGATGAAACGCTGGGTATTGATGTTGGGTGCACGAACCCGTAAGCCTTCAAACTGCTCGGGGTCAGTAAGCGGTTCAGAGGTATAGATACCTTGCGCAGGCCAAGCGACCGCGTAGAGCGGAATCAGCCCTTCATAGGCAAACAGCTCAGTGATCATCGGCTTGGTCGCTTCCCACAGTGCGTAGGCGTCTTCGTAGCTGCCCGCTACCCCCGGCAAAGTATCCACTTCAAAAATAGGGTCATCATTGGAAAGAATGGAAAGGAATACCTCGCCCGCATCAATGGTGCCACGGCGAACCGACGGTTTAATTTCCCCGTGTGCTACCAGCGCACCGCTGCTATGCACAGTAATGGTTAACTCGCCATCGGTAGCTTCGGCCACGTCCTCGGCGAACTGCTTGTTGTTCTGGGTGTGAAAACTGGCATCACCATAAGGTGTAGCCATGGTCCATTCCGCGGCGTGTGCCGTCGCCGTTAAACCGCAGGCCGTGGCCAGTAGCAGCGTGGACGTTAATGTTTTGCGCATCGTAAGTACCCTCTTGTTCATTTTAGTAGTGCGTTACTTCGGTGGTATGGGGATAGGCTTGGCAG
The DNA here is from genome assembly GCF_029854215.1 of Halomonas alkaliantarctica. Taxonomy (NCBI): domain Bacteria; kingdom Pseudomonadati; phylum Pseudomonadota; class Gammaproteobacteria; order Oceanospirillales; family Halomonadaceae; genus Vreelandella; species Vreelandella neptunia. The sequence continues at coordinate 3,873,542 of NZ_CP122961.1, forward strand.
CGCTTTAAGACCACAAACCTGGAACTCGTACCAATACCATGAACCCTTGCATCGATTGAATCACATATAATCATGCAACATTGAGACCATCCCCAGCAGTGCCCCTTAACCAACGCTGTTATCACGCCGACCAGTAAAGTGATAAGTGCGTCGTGTCCAGCCGTTAGCAGTCCTTAGTGATTATTTCCCCAAACGGTTGGCACTGGGCAAGCCATGTTTATATATTAGGGGTGGATTACAATTCAGCGCCAGCCAAGTAAACGCACCCACTGCATCAACGACAGGAGTCGCTATGGCCATCCCCCTGCTTAATTGCGATATGGGCGAAAGTTTCGGCAACTGGACTATCGGCCTAGATGCCGATGCGATGCCTTTCGTCGACTGCGCCAACATCGCCTGTGGCTTCCATGCTTCCGACCCCCATGTGATGCGCCGCACCGTCAAGCTAGCGGTACAAAATGGCGTCCGCATTGGCGCGCATCCTGGTTATCCGGATTTGATGGGCTTTGGGCGGCGCTCCATGGCCTGTTCGCCGGAAGAAGCGGAAGATATGGTGCTTTATCAAGTAGGTGCGTTAGCGGGCATATGCCAAGCGGAAGGCACACGGCTGAGCTACATCAAGCCCCACGGTGCGCTGTACAACGACATGGCAGCCAATCCGGCGCTGCTCGAAGGCGTCATGCGCGCGGTACGCGCTTACGATTCCAGCCTGCCGCTGATGATCATGTCTACTGCCGACCCCGAGCCGCACCGTGAGTTAGCCGCCAAGCTGGGCATCACCCTGTGGTTCGAGACCTTTGCTGACCGCGCTTATGACGCCAACGGCCACTTGGCCTCACGTCGCCTGCCCAACGCCGTGCACCACGATCAGCACACCATCGTCGACCAAGCCATCAAACTGGCCAAAGGCGAGCCGCTCACCGCGCTCGACGGCACAACGCTGCATTTACCCTGCGATACGCTGTGCGTTCACGGTGACAACCCCGAATCGGTGGCCGCTGTGCGCGCTATTCGTGAAGCCTTTCAGGCGCTGGAGCAGGCGTGAAGCCCATTATTGAAACCGCCGCCATGGATGCCCTGATGGTGCGCCTGTTCGACACCATCGACGAAACAAATATGGCCTGGGTGATTGCCGCTGACCAAGCGTTGCGCAGTGCTTTCGGCCCTGCGTTAATTGACCTAGTGCCCTCTTACACAACGCTACTGCTGCACTACGACTGCCAGCAAATGAATCATGCCAAGGCTTTCACGCTGATTAACCAGGCCCTTTCAGGCCTCAAACCCGTCGACACGCAAGCGGGTGAGCTACACGATATCCCCGTTTGGTACGACGAAAGCGTGGGCCCAGAGCTACCTTTGGTCGCCAAACGCGCAGGCCTGAGCGTCAAAGAGCTTATTGAGCAGCACTGCAACCACGACTACTGCGTGTTCGCGCTGGGGTTTGCCCCCGGCTACGGCTTTATGGGCTTGGTAGACGAATCGCTCGCTACGCCGCGCTTAAAAACGCCGCGCCGCAAAGTCGCCGCAGGCAGCGTAGGCATAGCCGACCGCCAAACCGCGATTTATCCGCTGCTCTCACCGGGTGGCTGGAATATTCTGGGTCGCACCAACGTGCCGCTCTTCGAGCACGCCAAACGCGGCGAGCCGCTGTTTCGTCCGGGCGACAAGGTGCGATTTAGAGCGATCTCCCGGTCAGAGTTTGCAGCAGACGGCGGCGACACTACGCCCATGGAGGAGCGCTCATGAGTCAAGTCGCTACGCATCAAAGGCAAAAAGGGATGATGGTTAAACAGGCGGGACCACTGGCGCTGATTCAAGATGCCGGTCGATTTGGCGTTGGCCACTTAGGCGTTACTCAGGGCGGCGCTGCCGACTGGATTTCCTTTCGATGGGCCAACTGGCTGCTGGGCAACGCCTTAAACAGCGCCGCGCTGGAAATTGTCATGGGCGGTGGCTTAAGCTTTGAAACCGAAAGCGAGGTTCGCCTAGCGCTGACCGGCGCTGATCTTGATGCCCAACTGGATGGCAAGCCGCTCGCTCCCAATACAAGCTTTAAGCTACTACCCGGCCAGCGTTTAGTGTTTCGCCAGCCGCGCCAAGGCCTGCGCGCCTATCTCGCTTTTCCCGGTGGTCTAAACGCGCCGGAGGTGCTGGGCAGCCGCGCCTGCACCGCCCGCGAACAACTAGGCGGCTTGCATGAAGATGGCAAACCGCTAAAAGTGGGCGACCGCTTGACCTGGAAAGGTGCCGCCCCAGCGGCGCGCCGTATCGCAGAAGGGCAAGGCCCGCAAATGCCAGCGTCAGGCTACCGTTTACCCATCGTGCTCGGCTCGCAAATCGCCTCGTTTAGCGGCCGCGCGCTATTTCAGGCGTTCAACCAGCCCTGGACAGTGGATAACCGCGCCGACCGGATGGGCATTCGCCTCACCGGCCCAGCCCTAAACGGCTCACTCACGGGGATTATTTCTGAAGGTATCCCTTTTGGAGCGGTACAGGTTCCGCCAGACGGCCAACCTATCGTACTAATGAATGACCGCCAGACGATTGGCGGTTATCCGCGCCTAGGTGCCCTCACCCCGATGGCCTGCGCGACCCTGTCTCAATGCCTACCTGGCACCAAGGTGTGGTTAACCCCGATCAGCGCCAGCCAGGCACAGGATGATTATCGTAATCAGCTAACGGTTTGGGATTGAGGTGCCTAGCCTTTAAGAACATAGCTCTTTAGGAAATGGGCTTAGGGCGCTTTTTAGCCAGCTCCTCAGCGATGGCGATAAAGAAGGCATCCCTGGATGCAGGATGAGGTTTTGTCACCAGGCTTAAGCCGACAAACAGTAAACTGGCTACCACGATGCCCCATACGCCAGCAGGTAAACCCAGCAGCGAGTTGCCGGTGGCGTACATCAGCAGCACAAAGGCACTGGTGCCCACCACACTGGCCAGAGCACCGATAGCGGTGCCACGTTTCCAGTAAAAAGCGCCAATAATGGCAGGCACCATAGCCACCAACCCGGAAGATGCCGCCACCGAAAGCACCGCAATCAGATCCAGCTTCAGCTCGGCAAATCCCAGTGCCATCAGGGCAATCACCGGTACAACACACTTACCCACCAGGAGTTGGCGCTTTTCACTGACATTCGGTTGGGCATTTGTTTTTAAATTGGCATAAACGTCGCGAGACAACATGGAGGCCAGCGTTAGCATGATGGAATCAATGGTAGAGATTGCCGCCGCCATAATGCCGATCATCACGATAACACCCAGCACTGGCGGTACATGCGTTGATGCCAGCAGCGTTGGTGTAGCTAAATCCGCGCTCTCAAGACCGGGAAAGGCGACCAGGGCAGAGAAGCCCCACAGCACTGAGACCAGGGTGTAAATAAAGCCAAACACCAAAAAACCAATCAGCATGTGGCGCATTGAACGAAGCGAAGAGGGCATAAACAAGCGCTGGCTGACTTGCGGATTAGACAGGCTAAAGAAGAACCACGGAATGGTGAGCCCCAGGAAAGTGACAAAGCTGAACAGCCCCGGGCCAGGCACCGTGAGCGACTGGGGGCGTTCTGTTGCCAGCGTATCGAACAGCGCGCTGAAACCACCCAAGCCCTGAATGACCAAGAGAGCCACCAGCGTTGAGGCCACAATCATCATGATGGCCTGAAGCGAATCGGTCCACATGACTGAACGAATTCCCGCAATATAGGAGAAAAAGATAGCGATCACCGTGGCCATCAACACCCCGGCGGTAAAGGGAATCGCTCCATCGGTAATCCCTTGTAGCAGGTAACCCACCCCAGCGAGCTGAACGGCCGAGTAGGGAACCAGGAAAATGCAGCTGGCAATTGAGACAGCCATGGCAACATGTTTGCTGTTGTAGCGATGGCCCAGCATTTCACTAGGGGTCACAAAGCCAAACTTCTTGCCCACCGCCCAAAACTTGGGCCCAAAGATAGCCACTAGCGAAACACCGGCAAAATAGATAATTTCAAAGCCTAGCGCGCCAACGCCTCCGGCATAGGTAAGGCCTGCCAAACCCACCATCATAAAAGCACTGTAGGTAGTGGCACTGTAACTCAGCGCAGAGACAAAGCCGTTCATTTGTCGGTTGCCCAAAAAGTAACCCGACATGCTTTCAGCAGGGCCTTGGCGCGACAGAATGGCAATGCCTATAGCGACCAATAAGTAGATAGCAATGGACCACCAAATGAGCGATTCAGTCATCACTGTGTTCCTTGAAATCTTTGGTGATAAACACGTTCAGAGCAATGATGACTAACCCGGCAAATGCCCAAAACAGAAAGCTGCCGTACCATTGCGACACTTGGCTCAACAAGGTGTAAGGCACCACATAGCAAAGCAAGACGACTGCCCATACTAGCCATATCCATTTACTGCGTTTCATAAAGCGTCTCGTTCGGTTACGTCAAAATAACTAGCAACGTTCATTCCAGAATTGAGCATATAAACACGCAATAAAAAAACCCGCATCCTGGGAAGCGGGTTATTTACTAGCACTAACGTGTTAAGTGCTTACGCGACGTCAAAGCGATCCGCGTTCATCACTTTCGTCCAGGCAGCGACGAAGTCTTTAACAAACTTCTCGTCGTTATCATCCTGTGCGTAGACCTCAGCATAGGAGCGCAGCAGCGAGTTAGAACCAAATACTAGGTCAACGCGAGAAGCGGTCCACTTAACGGCATCCGTTTGACGATCACGGATTTCGTAGGTGTTTTTACTCACCGGCTTCCAGGTGTTGCCCATATCGGTCAGGTTGACGAAGAAGTCGTTGGTCAACTGGCCTTCACGATCCGTGAATACGCCGTGCTTGGTGCCACCGTAATTGGTACCCAGCACACGCATACCGCCGAGTAGCACGACCATTTCTGGCCCGGTCAGCCCCATCAACTGCGCGCGATCCAGCAGCAGCTCTTCCGGCTTCACGACGTAGTCTTTCTTCTGCCAGTTACGGAAACCGTCAGCCAGCGGCTCTAGCGGCTCGAAGGATTCGCCGTCGGTCATCTCGGCAGAAGCGTCGCCACGGCCTTTCAGGAAAGGCACGCGAACGTCATAGCCTGCGGCTTTGGCGGCTTTTTCGATCGCAAAACTGCCCGCTAGAACGATTACATCGGCAAGACTAGCGCCGGTATCAGCAGAAATCTTTTCGTACACGGCTAATACGCTGGCGAGACGCGCAGGCTCGTTGCCTTCCCAATCTTTCTGAGGCGCCAAGCGAATGCGGGCACCGTTGGCGCCGCCACGCATATCGGAGCCGCGGTAAGTGCGGGCACTGTCCCATGCGGTGCTGACCATGTCGCTGATGCTCAAACCAGCTTCAGCGATTTTCTGCTTAACCACTTCTTCGCTGTAGTCGGTGCTGCCAGCCGGAATAGGATCCTGCCAGATCAGGTCTTCAGCGGGCACTTCCGGGCCGATGTAGCGCGCTTTCGGGCCTAAATCACGGTGGGTCAGTTTGAACCACGCCTTGGCGAAGGTTTGCTTGAAGTACTCTGGATCCGCCATGAATTTTTCGCAAATGGCGCGGTAGGTCGGATCCATCTTCATGGCCATATCCGCATCGGTCATGATCGGATTGTGACGAATAGAGGGGTCGCTGGCATCAACCGGCTTGTCCTCTTCCTTAATGTTCACCGGCTCCCACTGGTGGGCACCGGCCGGGCTTTTGCGCAGTTCCCACTCGTGTCCGAACAGCAGGTCGAAATAGCCCATGTCGAACTGGGTGGGGTTAGTGGTCCAAGCGCCTTCGATGCCCGATGTCACGGCATTGCTCGCTTTGCCACCCATGGTGGGGTTGCCCCAGCCAAAGCCCTGGTTCTCAACGTCAGAAGCTTCTGGCTCTGCGGCCAACGCTGCTGCGTCGCCGTTACCGTGGCACTTGCCCACGGTGTGGCCACCGGCAGTCAGAGCAGCGGTCTCTTCATCGTTCATCGCCATACGGGCGAAGGTTTCGCGTACCTGCTGCGCGGTTTTCAACGGGTCGGGGACACCGTTAACGCCTTCAGGGTTAACGTAGATAAGGCCCATCTGCACGGCAGCCAGCGGGTTTTCCATGGTTTCAGGCTTTTCAACGTCCGCGTAGCGCTCGTCGGAAGGTGCCAGCCACTCCTTCTCATCGCCCCAGTAGATATCTTTTTCCGGATGCCAAATGTCTTCACGACCAAACGAGAAGCCGTAAGCGGGCAGGCCCATGGATTCGTAGGCAACAGTACCGGCCAGGATCATCAGATCGGCCCAGCTGATTTTATTGCCGTACTTCTTCTTGATCGGCCACAGTAGACGACGCGCCTTATCGAGGCTGACGTTATCCGGCCAGGAGTTGAGTGGTGCAAAACGCTGGCTTCCGGTACCACCGCCGCCACGGCCGTCAGCAAGACGGTAGGTGCCAGCAGAGTGCCATGCCATGCGGATCATAAGACCGCCATAGTGCCCCCAGTCAGCTGGCCACCACGACTGGCTGTCAGTCATCAGCGCGTGGACATCTTGTTTGAGCGCGTCAAAGTCGAGCTTTCTGACCTCTTCCCGATAGTCGAAATCAGCATCCATCGGGTTCGTTTTGCGATCATGCTGGTGCAAGATATCCAGGTTAATCCCTTCAGGCCACCAGTCTTTGTTAGACGTGCCTGTGGAGGTATTACCACCGTGCATTACAGGACATTTACCACTCATAGCTCTCTCCCTCTAACGTCATTTTGTCTTAACTGCTTGTGTCTTGGTTGCGTTCGTCTTGTTTATGGTGAAAGAGCCGCTACCAAGCCAACTGACGGTGAGCGCCCTTACCATGGTGCTATTGCTTTGCCTGCTATGCAGGAAAAGGGCGCTTCACTCACTTGGTACTGTTTTAAAGCAGATCTTTCATAGGCACAATTTGCTTTTTGCGACCGTTCTAATAGTTTTTATACATCGCCAATTTACGTGAATTACTGTGACTCAAATTCTTCCGTATCGATATCCGCCTGCTGCACCTCGCTGTAGCGCGCCCCCGCGACCTGCTCTGACGTCATCATGGCATCCAACTGCTGCATTGTGGTGACATCCAGGCGCAGCGTTTCCGCCGCCAAGTTTTCCCGCATGTGGTCAGGGGAGCGTGTACCCGGAATGGGGATAATATCGTCGCCTTTGACCTTCAGCCACGCCAGTGCCAGCTGCCCCGGTGTGACGCTTAAAGCCTGCGCCAGCGCCGCTAAGCGTTCAAACAGTTTTAAATTATGCGGATAGTTATCGGCGCTAAAGCGCGGCATGTTACGGCGCATATCGCCCTCTTCGAGACGCGCTGGGTCTTGGATGGCGCCGGTTAAGAAGCCTCGCCCCAGAGGACTAAACGCGACCAGGGCCGCACCCACCTCGCGGCACGCATCGATCAGGGCGATTTCAGGGTTGCGCGTCCACAGTGAGTATTCCGACTGCACGGCTGCGATAGGGTATTCAACTGCTGCACGGCGCAACGTTAGTGCAGAGATTTCCGACAACCCCACGCCTCCAATTTTGCCCTCTTCCATCAAGCGCCCCAGCGCCCCCACGCTCTCTTCAATGGGGACTTGGCGATCCAAGCGGTGCAGGTAGTAGAGATCCAAATGATCGGTACGCAGGCGCGCGAGGCTTGCTTCGCACTGCTTGCGCAGGGTTGCCGGACGGCCGTCAATCACCCGCTTGCCTGACTCGGGGTCCATCGCCATACCGCATTTACTGGCCAAAAAAAGCTGGTGCCGCTTGCCCTCCAGGGCGCGCCCGACCACCTGTTCATTGGCCGTGGCACCATACAGCGTGGCGGTATCAAAGTGGCGATAGCCCATATCAAAGGCCTCATCCAGCGCCCGTAAGGCCGCATTTTCCGGCACGATACTGCCGTAACCGTGGGAGAGGTTCATACAGCCCAAACCAATCGAAGGGGCATTGACAGCGTTCAGGCGTTGGAAAAAATTCGACATAGAAACTCCCGTCTCCTGGATTCATAGAATAACCGCAGCACTTTGGATCACAAAGTAGAGGAAGGAGGGCCAGCGCCGGTACTCTCTCGACTTTACCGACCAAAGTGAAGCAGAGCATGGGATACCGACAGCTGCCCCAAATCCAACGATACTAAATTTTTGCCTATCTTGAGACCGGCATCAGCCAGCGACAGATAGCCAAGGCCATTGGCGTCCACAGCAGCACCATTAGCCGCGAGACAAAACGTAATGGTCTGACCAATGGTTATGCGCCTGAACAGGCCCAATTAGCAAGTGATCAGCGTCGACATAGCGCATGAAAAGTGACTAAACGACTGCTAAGCCTGATTCGCTGGGTTACTGGTCAATTGATGGACGAATGGAGCCCTCAACAAATCTGTGGTTTTATGGCCAATGCCAACGGGGTCTGCGTAAGCCATCAATGGATCTATGCGTTAATCTGGGACGACAAAAAACACGGCGGAACCTTATGGAAACGGCTCCGACTGCCACGCCAGCGACGCTATCAGCACCAATTGGCTAAGCGGACGGGGTTAGGCAAAATCCCTCACCGAGTAGGCATCGAGCAGCGCCCTAATAGAGATGGAAGAACGGCGCCATAAAAGACCTATTTTTGCGACCCGTACCGTTCATGCCAGCGTGGTACCAATGAAAACACCAATGGCCTGATTAGGCAGTATTTTCCTAAAGGTACTGACTTCCAAAAAGTGACCAATGCCAAGCTACGAAGTGTCGTCAATAAGCTAAACGATAGACCAAGAAAGCGACTGGGATACCGACCACCACCACAGGTGTTCTTAGGTGAATACTCAGGAGCACTAGAAACCGTAGGTGCTGCACTTTAGTTGAATTCAGGCTTTAAAGGGCCCTTTTTATCTCCCTCTGTCCGCAGACCACGAAGCTGAAATTACCCACCTTTCCATGTGTTCCAACCAGTCCTCTACTCCAGCGCATCTTGCTCCAGCCTAGATCGACAGTCCTTTCCGCCTCCCTAAGCCCAATCACCTTATCCAAATCTTGCTTTGATAATGATACAATTAATAAGCATGGGGTTATGAAAATAATGCTAATTAGTTAGCATTACATTAATTAAATTAATCACGAGAACTAGGATGAAAAAAGGAAAAGAAGGAAAGCTATTAGAAGCAGCTTTAGTAATTCCCATAACAATTTCGGTGCCTGGCTTCGCTCTCATATATTCTAAAATGTGGCGACCATCTTTAATATTCTCACTTTTACTCTTAGCATCTGGATATTACGCATACTCAAGCATGGCAAGTGATAACTTGCCTATCATGGGCGGCTCTATTTTTTTATCAGTACATTTCCTTTCCTTATCCTATATTCTCGTTGCAAAATCTAAGGACCAAGAATGAACGCTTCTGAAAACTACGCCGAGTATAATGAAAGAAGAGATGATGAGATAGACTTGCGAGACATAGCACTTGCAGTCTACGCTGGATGGAAATGGATAGCATTGAGCATTGTTTTTTTGTGTGCTAATTGGATTTTTATATATTTATTTTATATCAACTCCAACTTATTCAACCGATATAACCTACTCTTCCACACATGGCGGGCTTAACGTTCTCAATAGTATGCCGGAGACAAGCTACTCAGAATCTCAGGCCCTTGAAGAATTTAGCCAACGCCTTTCAAGCTATGAGAACTTCAGGTCTTTTTACGAAATAAAACCTGATGCCATTAACTCTATAATACAAGATGAGTTAGACACTGACTCTCAGATTAGGTCATTCTTTTTTAATCAAATTAGCATCACTCCCCCCAGAGAAGATGAGGCCCCTCGCACCCTGTCACTTCAATACAACGAAAAAACGAATGGCCCGCAGATCCTCAACGAGTATTTCAGGTGGACAGAGGAAATGTATTCCCAGGTCCTTGTAGACAGGGCCTCCCGAGCCGTTGACAATGCAATTAATAGAAACAAAGCAAAGATGGATGCTCACCTAAGAGCCCACCAAGATGATATAGCTGCACGCATAGAAATACTGCAAGAAGAAGACAAAATCAGAATTGCAGAGTTAGAAGACCGCCTGGAAGCAGAAAAACAATCTGTCGTTGCTTCTCGTGAAGAAAGGGTCCGTATTCTTGAACATGCCGAGCAGATCGCTTCTAATCTAGGCATCGAAAAACCTACCACCCCTAGAGACCTAGGAAGACAAACACAAGATCGGGATGTTATTTATACGGAGATAAACTCACGAGGAGGTCTCCCACTTTACTTCATGGGCGTTGATGCTCTTCGCGCGGAACGCGAGGTGATAGAACAAAACCTCGAAGAGGATGCTAATACACAAGAAATCAGGAATATAGAAAGCCAGCTCCAGCAGCTTATAAACAACCGTACAATTGAAACCATTACTAACCGAGAAAACCAGACTCCCTTTATTGAGGAATACAACAACCTCAGATCTCAAAATGAAATACTGTCCGCTAACATTATTTCGCCAAGTGAGATCGATATTGTTTCGGCAATTCATTGGGCCTATCAGCCTAACGGCCCGGAGTCACCAAGGTCTTCATTGATAATTGCTCTTAGCTTAGTCTTTGGGAGTATGCTTGGTGTCATTCTTGTATTTATTTTAAACTTCATTGCTAGTATCAAGAAATACAAGAAACAGCTATAGTTTTTCATATTTAATGAAGACAACTGAACGTCGAGGGGGCCGAGAACGCCCCCTTCGAGGCATCGTAGAGCCAACGCTTCAACCTATCCTGGCCAGCTACCGGCTAGTGCCAAACCAGGGGTTGTCAGCCCTAACGCGAAGGGTCATCCAGCCGTTCCATGGAAGAGACTCCTCGAGCACTCTATCTTTCAAGGAGTCCTCAAGCCCACCGCAGACAACCGAAACCGATAAAATTATGACACTTATATTGCAAAAAACGACACTTAAATCGGCGACAGATACTACCTGGCACTTACCGATCCATTAATTAATGCTAATTCGTCGACCTCACAGAAGGTTGGGAGGAGTCGGCCTCCTCGGTAAATATCAGACCGTTTTATAATGTTTCACCGCCAAACTGCAACGCGGCTAAATGACGATAGAGCGCGCTGGTGGTGATTAATTCAGCGTGGGTACCCGCCGCTACCAGTTTCCCACCCTCCAGCACCAGCAAACGGTCAGCGGCGATGACCGTCGCCAACCGGTGGGCGATCACGATGCTGGTGCGCCCCACCATCAGTCTGTCCAGCGCCTGCTGCACCAACCGCTCGCTCTCCGCATCCAGCGCGCTGGTGGCTTCATCCAACAGCAGCACGGCGGGATTTTTAAGCAGCGCCCGAGCGATTGCGAGCCGCTGACGCTGTCCGCCGGAGAGCTGCACGCCACCGGGCCCAAGCGGTGTATCAAAACCTTGGGGTAGCGCATCGATAAAGTCGAGGGCGCTGGCGTCCTGTGCAGCAATGCGTAATCTATCGATATCAGCCTCAGGGTCCCCGTAGCGCAGATTCTCGGCCACCGAGCCGCTAAACAGCACCGGCTCTTGCGCCACCAGCCCCATGACACTGCGCAAGGCAGCAAGCTCTAAGGTGCGGATATCACTGCCATCAAGACTGATGCGCCCTTGGCTAGGGTCATAAAAGCGAAGTAACAACGCCAAGAGGGTACTTTTACCTGCCCCCGAAGGCCCCACCACCGCTACCCGTTCTCCCGGCTTAATATGCAGATCAAACCCTTCAAGCGCCGGGGTTTCCCGACCGGGGTAGGTGAAGCTGACGTTCTCCAGCACAATGTCACCCTGTGATGGCAGCGGTAGGTGATGCGGATTCGCGGGTGACTGGATAGCGGGCTGCGTATCGAGAAGCTCCAATAAGCGCTCCGCCGCGCCTGCTGCGCGCTGCACATCCCCCGCGACTTCAGCCAAGGTGGCGATCGCCCCCGCCGCCAGAACGGCATAGAAAATAAACGCCGAGAGCTCGCCTGCGCTCATGGTGCCGTCTAGCACCGCCTGTCCGCCCTGCCAGAGCATTAAGCCAACCGCGGTAAACACCACCAGCATGGCAACACCGGTTAACCAGGCGCGCTGCTGGGTGCGCTCCACGGCGCTGCCGAACGCCTGCTCTACGCGCTGACCGTAGTGGGTTTTATCCGCCGCTTCGTGGGTAAACGCCTGGAGCGTTTTAATACCGCTCAGCGCCTCCTCAGCATAGCGGCCAAGTTCGGCCACGCGATCCTGGCTGGTGCGCGAAAGTCGTCGCACCCGACGGCCGTACCACACAATCGGCAACAGCGTCGCCGGAATCCCGATCAGCACCATCGCCGAGAACCACGGTTGGGTAATCAGCATTAGCACCACGGCGCCTACCAGCATGACCAAATTACGCAGCGCCAGCGAGACCGAGGAGCCAAACAGGCTCTGCAGTACGCTGGTGTCCGCGGTCAGGCGTGATGCGATCTCCCCCGCGGCACGGCCGTCGCTTGAGCTTTCAAAAAAACTCGGTTCTAAAGTGAGCAAATGATCGAACACCCGCTGGCGCAAGTCGGCAGCCAAGCGCTCGCCAATCCAAGTGACTTGGTAGTAACGCAGCGCAGAGGCAAGCGCCAGCACCGTCACCACCGCTAGCATTAACCCCAGCGTTTGAGCCAGCGCCTGCTGATCCGCGGCGAGGAAGCCGCGGTCGATAACTAAGCGCAAGCCATTCCCCAGCAGTAGCACACTGCCCGATGCCAGCAGCAGCGCTAAGCCCGCCAAGGCTAACCGTGTGCGGTAGGGGCGCAGTAGACCCAATAAACGCAGTAATACTCGGGGGTTGGGGCGTTGATTCATAGTAGCGAATGCTCAATAGACAAGGCGGTATCCGACCATAGCAGGAGTGCCGGTGACTGCACAGAAACAAAAAAGCCCGCGATCTCTCGCGGGCTCAATACTTAATGGCGCTTAATACCTTAGCTTTTCGCTACGTTGCCTAGGCAGCTACGTTGAATAGCCTTAGTCAATCAAAGGCAGCAGCGTATTCAAGCTATCCCGGGCATCGCCGTAGAACATCCGCGTGTTCTCTTTGAAGAACAGCGGGTTCTCGATACCCGAGTAGCCGGTACCCTGGCCGCGTTTACTGACAAACACCTGCTTGGCCTCCCACACCTTCAATACCGGCATACCGGCGATGGGGCTATTGGGATCTTCCTCAGCCGCGGGGTTCACGATGTCGTTGGAACCAATCACGATTACCACGTCGGTGGTGGCGAAATCATCATTGATTTCGTCCATCTCCAGCACGATGTCGTAAGGCACCTTGGCCTCGGCCAGCAGTACGTTCATATGCCCTGGCAAACGGCCTGCAACCGGGTGAATACCAAAGCGTACGTTTTTACCCGCAGCGCGCAGCTTGCGCACCAAGTCGCTCACCGCCGTTTGCGCCTGGGCCACCGCCATGCCGTAACCCGGCACGATAATCACGCTATCAGCATCGTTTAGGGCACTCGCTACGCCACCTGCGTCGATGGCCACCTGCTCGCCTTCGATCTCTGCCGCAGGCCCTTGGCTGCCGCCAAAGCCACCCAAAATCACGTTAACGAAGTTGCGGTTCATCGCCTTACACATAATGTAAGAGAGAATCGCACCTGATGAACCCACCAGCGCGCCGGTGACAATCAGCAGGTCGTTAGAAAGCGTGAAGCCGATAGCGGCCGCCGCCCAGCCGGAGTAGCTGTTAAGCATGGAGACCACCACCGGCATATCGGCTCCACCAATGCCCATGATCAGGTGGTAACCGATAAAGAACGCCAGCGCCGCGAGCACTAACAGCGTCCAGAAGCCAGCACCGTTCAGGTAGAGAATCGCTAGCAGCAGCGACAGCACCGCCGCTCCCGCATTGAGCATATGCCCGCCGGGCAGTTGGCGAGGCTTACCATCGACCTTGCCCGCTAGCTTGCCAAAGGCAATCACCGAGCCGGTAAAGGTCACCGCGCCGATAAAGATGCCCAGTACTACTTCTACCTGGAGGAACATCAGTTCGTCAGGGGCTTTGGTAGCGACCAGCGCCGCAAAAGCGGAAAACTGATCCATCGACGCCTCAGCGGCCCGCGCAGCCATTACCCGACGGCGTTCTAAATCGGCGCTCCACGCTACCAGTACCGCTGCCAAGCCTACAAAACTATGCAGCGCCGCCACTAGCTGGGGCATTTCGGTCATTTCGACCTTGCCCGCCACGTAGGCGCCAATGCCAGCGCCGATCAGCATCATCGGGATTAGCCACCAGTAGCCGCCAATGCCTGGGCCGAGAGCAGTGAAGAACACCGCCACCGCCATGCCCACGATGCCGTACCACACGGCTCGTTTGGCTTTCTCTTGGTTACTCAAGCCGCCTAGCGACAGAATAAACAGTACGCTTGCCGCGATTGCCGCGGCAGATACGAATCCTTGACCTAACATATCGTCTCTCCGCCGCTTAGGATTTTTGGAACATGGCCAGCATCCGGCGTGTCACCAGGAAGCCACCCACGATATTGATTGACGCGATAAGCACCGAGATCGCCGCCAGCACACCAACCACCACACTGCCGGAGCCAATCTGCAAAACTGCCCCTAGGATAATGATGCCCGAGATCGCATTGGTCACCGCCATAAGCGGCGTATGCAGCGAGTGGCTCACTTTCCAAATCACCTGGAAGCCGATAAAGCAGGCCAGTACAAAGACAATAAAGTGTTGCATAAAGGACGTTGGGGCCACTTGGCCCAGCAGCAGCATCAGTACGCCGCCAACAGCCAGTAGACTTACCTGCCGCTTGGTTTGCGCTTTAAAGGCGGCTAGCTCAGTGGCCCTTTTTTCTTCCGGCGTGGGCTCTTTCTCTTTCTTCTTGGGTTTTGACGCGCCAATCGCTTTCACTTTGGGCGGCGGCGGCGGGAAAGTGACTTCGCCCTGATGCGTCACCGTGGCACCACGAATCACGTCGTCGTCCATATTGTGATTGATCTCACCCTCTTTGTCGGGCGTCAGGTCAGTCAACATGTGACGGATATTGGTGGCGTAGAGCAGCGATGATTGCGTTGCCATGCGCGAAGGGAAGTCGGTATAGCCGATGACCACTACGCCATTATCCGATACCACGCGCTCATCAGGCTTGGTCAGGTCGCAGTTACCGCCCTTCTCGGCAGCCAAATCAATAATCACCGAGCCTGGCTTCATCGCCGCGACCATATCTTCCAGCCACAGCTTGGGCGCAGGTTTGCCGGGAATCAGCGCGGTGGTAATCACGATATCCACGTCCGGCGCCTGTTCGCGGAAGCACTCAAGCTGCTTTTCGCGGAATTCTGGGCTTGAAGGCGAGGCGTAGCCACCACTTTCGGAACCGTCCTGGCTATCTTCGAAATCGAGGAACAGGAACTCCGCGCCCATGGATTCGATCTGCTCGGAAACCTCGGGGCGCACGTCAAAGGCACGCACTACGGCGCCCAGGCTGGTGGCAGTGCCGATCGCCGCCAAACCGGCCACACCTGCACCAATCACCAGCACTTTGGCGGGGGGCACTTTACCCGCTGCGGTTACCTGACCGGTGAAGAAGCGACCAAAGTTGTTGCCCGCCTCAATTACCGCACGGTAGCCCGCGATATTGGCCATGGAGGAGAGCGCGTCCATCTTCTGTGCCCGCGAAATACGCGGCACCATATCCATGGCAATAACGGTAGCGCCCTGGGCCTTACACTTCTCCAGCAGCGCTTCGTTTTGCGCTGGCCAGAAGAAGGAAATCAACGTTTGACCTTCACGCAACCGCTCGGCCTCTTGATCAGAGGGCTCGCGGACTTTAATGACCACATCAGCGTCGTTCCAGAGCGCGTCGGCTCCTTCCACCACGGTAACGCCTGCATCACGATAAGTGTCGTCATTAAAGCCCGCCGCAAGGCCAGCCCCGCTTTCTACCAAACACTCGTGGCCCAATTTTTGGATCTGCTTAGCGCTCTCTGGAGTCAGCGCGACACGCGCTTCCCCCCGGGCACTCTCTTTTGGTGCGCCTATTTTCACTCGCTTTCTCCCTTGCTTAACCTTATTGCAGTGCCGCAGTTGCTCAACGGGCAATGCACCTTTAACGGCGTCTGTGATAACGCCTTCATAGCAGTCTAGGATCTAACGGGGTGGCTGCCAGATACTATTCAACCTTTGATACAACAGGGTTGTTTAATTACAACATCCCCTAGTGTGCATCAGGGTTCCCCGAACGTCTAAAGTCGTTAGCAAACTCATTAAGCACCCGATAGAGCCACACGTTGGCAGGATCATTGGCATACAGCCCATGCTGAATCAACGTCATTTTCAGCGTTGGTAGCTCCTTAGGTGGCTCCACCAAGCGTACCGGTAGCATAGCGACGAACCGCTCAGCCATTTGGCGTGGTAGCGTCATGATCGCCTCAGTTAGCGCCACTACCCTCGCTGCAGCGATATAGTTGAGGTTTTTTGAAATTACCCGGCGGGTTAAGCCGTGTTGCACCAGACAACTATCGATATTGCTGGGGCGTAGGCCGCTAATATCCGCCAGCTCCACATGAAGCTGTTGAGCAAACTGCGCAATATCCAACGCATCGCCTACGCGATCATTATGAGTAGCCACCAGACAGACCAACTCCTCATCCATCCACGGGGTCTGAATCACACCGCTAGGCAGCGCGCTTTGGCTATCCAACCCCACCACCATATCAATTTGGCGCTGTTCCAGCCCCTCACTCAGCATGTCCGGGGTAATTAGCTCAATGGAAAAGCTAATGCCCGGCGCATAGGCCAACAACTGACTTAAAAAGAGCGGGTACATGACCTCTTCAAAGTAATCCGTGGTGGCGAGTGTAAAACGGCGCGTGCTGTTGGCAGGCGAAAACATCGCGGGGGGCGCAAACCCTTGTCGCAGCATCGCCAGCACCTGTTGCACCACAGGCAGCAGCGCGAGTGCCCGGGGGGTCGGCTGCATACCTTTTTCGGTGCGCACAAGCAGCGGATCATCCAGCGATTCCCGCAGCCGTTTTAAGGCATGGCTCAAGGCTGGCTGACTTAAATGCAACGTTTCTGCCGCACGAGTGACGTGACGCTCGTGCATCAGCACCTCAAACACCAGCAGCAAGTTTAGGTCGAAATGACGTAGTGAGCGCATAGCCTCTCATTATTCACATCATGAATGATTAAATTCTAAACATTCATTTAAGTTATCACCAGTAATTGCTTATTGTCTGCTGCTTATTCGCCCACCCGCGACTATCAACGATAATCCAGCACGCAAGGAGAAGCACAGCGGTGACTCACCCACAAACTCAAACCATGCCCAGCCTTTATGGCGATGTGATTTCTACCTTTATGGGCGTAGCAAAAGCATCGGACCCTAAGGCAACCGACGCAGATGTTGTGGTGAGTGGCGTTCCCTTTGATCTTGCTTGCTCGGGCCGTTCAGGCACCCGTATGGGGCCGAATGCTATTCGTCAAAGCACCGCTAACTTGATTTGGGAAGGCAAGCGATGGCCTTGGGATTTCGCCCTAGAAGATCGCCTCAAAGTTTGCGATGCAGGCAACGTTGATTACGCGTATGGCGAGCCCGAAAGTCTGGTCGATAACCTGGAAACTCACGCCAACGGTTGGTTAAGCGCGGGCAAAAAGATGCTCACCCTGGGCGGCGACCACTACATCAGTCTGCCGCTACTGCGCGCCCATGCCCGAGAGCACGGCCCGCTGGCGCTGATCCATTTTGATGCCCACACCGATACCTACG
Source organism: Halomonas alkaliantarctica (assembly GCF_029854215.1). Taxonomy (NCBI): domain Bacteria; kingdom Pseudomonadati; phylum Pseudomonadota; class Gammaproteobacteria; order Oceanospirillales; family Halomonadaceae; genus Vreelandella; species Vreelandella neptunia. The sequence goes on from NZ_CP122961.1 coordinate 3,891,210, forward strand.
AACAAGGCACGCGCTTTGACCACGGTACGATTTTCTATCATGCCTTAAAAGAAGGCTTATTGGTGCCCGAGCACTCACTGCAAATTGGCATTCGCACCAGCTATGACCGCCACAACCACCCTTACGAGGTGTTGGATGCCGACTGGGTCAATGACCACGGTGCAGCGGCGGTGCTTGAGCGCATTCGTGCCCGCGTGGGTTATCACGCCGCCTACATAACCTTGGACATCGACGGCCTCGACCCCGCCTATGCCCCTGGCACCGGCACGCCGGTCTGCGGCGGTATGTCTACCGACCTGATGCTGAAAGTAATTCGTGGCATGGTAGGCATGGAGCTAGTCGGTATGGATGTGGTGGAAGTGAACCCCGCCTATGACCACGGCGACATTACGTCACTTGCCGCCGCGACGCTGGGGCTTGAGTTTTTGTATACCCTGGCAGCGTCCAAAGGCGTTTGATAGTTAGCCCTCGCCGTCTCTTGGCTTTTACGGCATTGAGATGGCGGTGTGTGGTTGAGGCGGGAATGGAAGAGCAGCTTTTGGCAACGCCGATATTCACCAGGCGGAGAATCAACGCCAGCGCATCGTAGAAGCGTTCACCGGCGGCCTGCCCACCTTCAATACCAAAACTAAGAATCCCCGCGGCATGGCCGTGCATATAACGCTGGGCCAGTGAGTGCCAGCGTAATGCACCCAGGTGACGAATGGATGCCCTTCCAGATGATTGGCCACCGCTAAGGCATTGGAACAGGTACGCTCATTTCGTAGTGACAGCGTTTCCAATCCTTGGAGTAGGTTCCAGGCCGCTTGGGCAGAAAGTACGCTACTGGGGAACAGCGGGGTAATGAGATTGCGCGCTGCACCGATGCCTAAACAGCGTCTTTTTTAAACAGCTTTCCAAGTTGATAAAGGTCGTGCATATACCTATCAAACTTTGAAACAAGCAGTGACATGAAGATAAGGGCATAAATAACCAGCATGACGACCAGAGGTTGGTTTAGCCAGGCCAGTAAGGGAATCGACACTGGGTAGCTAATCGTATAGACCGTCATGGCCGCTAATAGCTGAACCAGGAAACAATTAACAATCACCAGAGTAATCAACGCTGCTCGTATATTGATATGCGGCAGCGTTGTTTTCCAAAACGGCAAGTGACGTACTCTTATGCGGATTCCCTCCGCTCCCTCTGTATCACCGTTAAAGCTCAATCTTTTTTTACGCCGCAATAAAGGGATTGCATAGCTGCCTGCTTCCTCTTCAGCAAACGCTACCAACGCGATATCCCGATCGAAGAATTCAGGCCCAAGAGTGCTAGCCGCCATCCGGTCAAAATCTGTTCGCGCATGGGTTTTTGTGGCGACTTTGGCTTGCTCAGAAAGCATTTTTAAGCGGCCTTTACCGGCCTTCGACAATTTCTTATCGTTGCCGACGTTGATATTGTAATGAATTTCATACACCTGATATAAAGCAACGGTCACACCCACAAAAATCATCAAAAAAACAATATATATCAACATATTAATAGGCATCTCCCGAACGGAACTTATTGCGCAACCAAAAGTTAATTTTATTAGCCTTCAAACTAACATAACGGCCGAGCCCTAAAAACGTATTTTACTGATATTCGTTATGGAAGGATCATCCAATGCTATGAAACGCACTTACAGTGGTCGGCTAGAGTTGCCTCATCGCCCTTTTGAGGATGGTAGCGGCGCGGCTGACAGTCCAAGCCTTTGACGACGACGGTTTCGTCATGCACTGCAGCTCTTTCCCAGTGCGGTAGCGATATCACGCTACTCTTGATGCAGCCACTTCTCGAACGCCGCTGGCGATAGCGGCTTGGCGATGAGGTACCCCTGGGCTTCGTCACAACCCAACTGAACGAGTCGACGGTAGACAGCATCGTTCTCTATCCCTTCAGCCACCACGCGGTAGCCCAGGTTATGAGCCATTGAAATCATTGAGGCGACCAGCGTCGCGGCGCGCTCATCATGGTCTAGATGGGTGATGAAGCGGCGATCAATTTTCACGGTATGGGCGGGAATTTCGTGCAGGTAGGAGAGGCTGCTGTAACCGGTTCCAAAATCGTCAATGGCAACCCGCAGCCCAGCCGCTATCAGCGCCTTGAGCTGTTCAATCGCCATCTCGCCCTGGCCAACTAGCGCGCTTTCAGTCAGTTCCACCTCCAGGTTGGCTTTCGGTAGTGCCATATGCGCCATCTCTCCCAGTAATCGCAGGGTAAAATGCTCTTCCTCAAGATTGGTCGCTGACACATTAACCGAAATCCGCAGTGTCTCACCCTGTCGATACCACACCGCCGCCTGGTGAATGGTATGCCGCAACACCCATTGCGTGAGTGGTTTAACCATAGGCGTATGTTCAATCAATGGGATAAACTCGTCGGGCGATAAATCACCCACGATTGGATGGCGCCAGCGCAACAATGCTTCAGCTCCCGTACATTCACCACTATCAAGACAGAGACGCGGTTGAAAAACCAGGTAAAGCTCATCCTCGTTTTCTAGCGCTCGACCAATATCGTTCAGCAGCATATAACGCCGTTGGTAATCGGTATCCAGTTCCAAGGAGAATAGCCCCGCCCCCTTTCTCGCCTGGCGAGCATCTAGGCAAGCGGCGTAGGCGCTTCGCAAAATATCTGCAGCCGCCATCTCGCCCAGACAAAATGGTGCGATACCTACAGTGGGACGAACCAATACCGGCACTGCGCGGGCAGATTCCAGCGCTAGCAGCGCCTGACGCAGCCGCAGCGCCTCCGTCAATAAGTATGTATCGCTCGCGTGGTTTACCAGATGTACGAATTGGCAACCACCCAAGTGGTAGAGCTTCACCCCCGAGCCGATGGCCTGTTGCAAGCAACGGGCGGCAACTCTCACTAAGTCGTCGAGGTAAGTGGGCCCCAAGGTTCGATGAAGTGCACTGATCTCGCTAACATCGACCACCTCGGTCAACAGCGCCACTCTCCATTCCTTTGGTAAATCCCGCTGCATATCCTGCAAATCTTCAGCAAACTGGTTACGGTTAGGAAGGCCTGTTAACGGATCAACCCTGCCAAAAGCGTGCTGCAGCTCAATTTGCGCCATCACCAGAGCGGCTAGATCGCGTAGCATTGCCTGCTCCTGCTCGGAGAACTCACGTGGCTGGGTGTCGAGCACGCATATCGCGCCCAGGGTATGGCCTTCTCGCGTTATAAGCGGTGCGCCCGCATAAAAACGGATACCGCTCTTTGCCAGGTAGCTATTTCGATAGTGGTCAGAGTCAATAAGGTCGGGAATGACAAGGATTTGTGAGGCATCGCAAACCTCTCCACAGGGAGCCATTTCTCGGGGGATCTCCCAATGTTCGACCCCCACTCTGGACTTGAACCACTGGCGGTTTTCGTCGGTAAACGAAACGGCGGCAATCGGCAAACCAAGTAGCTGGCTAGCCATTCGCGTTATTCGATCAAAACCCTCACTTGGGGAGGTATCCAGCAAGTTTAGCTGGCGGAGTGCGAACAGACGATCCTGTTCCTGGGCTTTCATGAATGCAAACCTAAACGGATATCAACACTGGTCTTTACTAATATATAACAGTCCCATAAAAAAATGGCATCGGATATGTTCTTTTTTCTGAAACTACTTTTTGTTTAATAATCACCAGGATACTACCAGTATTGATGATCTAGCGAAGGGCATGTGGAAATTTTAAGAGGCAAAAAACCAAAAACTCATAATAAACTACCATTTATTGCAACATATGGAACAGCAGTAACGTGGTGTTTTACAACGTGGCAAGGTACGTTTAATCACCCAAACTATTTAACTTAATAGCTAATGAGAAGAAGGTTGCTTAATCAATGACGAAAGTTGCCATATTTATTGATATACAAAATGTTTATTACACCGTGCGTGAAGCCTATGGCCGCAATTTTGATTACAACAAGTTTTGGGCCCAAGCAACCGCCAACAGAGAGGTCGTGAAAGCTGTTTGCTATGCCATAGACCGAGGTGACCAAAAACAGCGAGAGTTTCAAAATATACTCAGAGCGATTGGTTTTGAGGTAAAGTTAAAACCCTTTATTCAGCGCTCGGACGGCTCAGCAAAAGGTGATTGGGATGTAGGCATCGCGCTTGACGCGATAGAGTACGCTGAACAGGCAGATATTATTGTGTTGGTATCGGGCGATGGCGACTTTGATCTTCTAGTCGCAAAAATCCGTGTTAAACATGGCAAAAAAGTGGAAGTTTATGGCGTTCCTCAATTAACTGCAGCGTCACTAATAAATGAGGCCAGCGAGTTTATAGGGATAGATAAAGCGCTTCTGTTAAGTTAATTAACATTCGAAAATCATCTTCGCTGCTGTTTATTGATATTGAGATAGCAGACTGCCGCGGAGAAATTAGGATGGATTAAGGATTTTGACTGGTAGCGCATCTAGACGCGGTAGAAATCTCACTTGACGCACAAACGTTTAGCCATCGTTTGCTGGTTTTTGAAAAACAGGTGAAGTGAATTTTTCGGGGACATACTTTAGTCTGAATTTCCCATCATATTTACACATACCGAACCCGCATAGGCTATGCACAGAAGCATGCTACCAGTTAAATATTCGAACGCTCTGGCCAGCCAATACTCTGTTGAATAACGATGATGATATGCCACGATGCCCTACGTTCACGATACGCTGACACGGCTTAATAAAAGCAGCCCTGCACAGTCAGAATTTTATCAAGCCACCGAAGAAGTACTCGAATGCCTGCGCCCGCTAATCGAGCAGAGTGATTACTATCACCAACACAGCATTATTGAGCGAATAGTCGAGCCCGAACGGCAAATTATGTTCCGCATATGCTGGGTAGATGATGCTGGCAGCGTACGGGTCAACAAAGGTTATCGCGTTCAGTTCAACTCGGCACTTGGCCCTTACAAGGGCGGTTTACGATTCCATCCCAGCGTTACCTCGGGCACCATCAAATTTCTCGGCTTTGAGCAAATTTTCAAAAATGCGCTAACCAGTTTGCCGATCGGCGGTGGGAAAGGGGGCGCCGATTTTGACCCCAAGGGAAAATCAGATAACGAGATTATGCGCTTTTGTCAGGCCTTTATGAACGAGCTCTACCGCCATATTGGCCCCAACTGCGATGTACCTGCAGGCGATATCGGCGTCGGCACGCGTGAAATTGGCTATCTATTTGGCCAGTACAAGCGGCTCACCGGCCGCTATGAAGGCGTGCTAACCGGCAAAGGGCTTAACTGGGGAGGATCCCTAGGCCGTAAAGAGGCCACCGGCTACGGTGCGGTGTACTTTGCACAAAACATGCTGGCTGCCCGTGGAGAAGAGTTGCGCGACAAGACCTGTCTCGTTTCCGGCGCTGGTAATGTCGCCATCTACACCATTGAGAAGCTATACGAACTGGGCGCTAAACCGATCACCTGCAGCGATTCACGTGGCGCCATTCACGATAAAAACGGAATTGATTTAGGCTTACTCAAAGAGCTTAAAGAAGTGCAGCGAACCTCGTTAGAAGCCTACTTACATGAGCATCCTGAGGCGCACTACATTTCTGCACGTGACTACCCCCAAGGTGGGCATGCCGTATGGCGTATTCATGCCGATGCGGCCTTCCCCTGCGCGACGCAAAATGAGCTGACCGAAAGCGATGCGGAAATCTTACTCGCTAATGGCATAACGTGTATCAGTGAAGGAGCCAACATGCCCTCTACCAAAGAGGCCGTCGACCTGTTTCTAGACGCTAAAATTGCCTATGGGCCTGGCAAAGCGGCCAATGCAGGCGGTGTTGCTACCAGCCAGTTAGAAATGGCCCAAAATAGCAGCATGGAGCAGTGGTCGATGGAAAAAGTCGACCAGAAATTAAAACAGATTATGGCTAATATTCACCGCCAGTGCGCCGACACCGCCGAAGAGTTTGGGGATAAAACCAATTTGGCACTAGGCGCAAATATTGCAGGCTTCAGAAAGGTGGCTGACGCTATGATTGAACAAGGGGCCACCTGATCGTCTTTATTTTATAAAACGCTTATACTGTAAAAGCACGCAGTCCTTCCTTTATTGGGGAAGGACTGTTTTTTATTGGTTCAAACTAATTACTTGCTAAGGAGTATCATCATGGGCCAACGTCCTGCCATTATTATTAATCGTCTCGATGCCGAGCGTCTCCAGCGCTTGATCGACAATGCATCCGATAAAGACATGGCCGTGGCAGAGCTACTTGAGGAAGAGTTATCGCGAGGCGAAGTCTGCGACCCCGAGGATATTCCGGATGACGTGGTCAGTATGAATAGCCAGGTTCGCTTCACTGACCTCACGCGTGGGATTAAGATGATTCGGACCCTGGTTTACCCGCACTCTCTGGAAAGCGTAGCGGATGGCATTTCGGTCATGGCGCCCATTGGCGCGGCACTGATCGGCCTAAAAGTAGGTGACATTATCGAATGGCCGCTACCTAATAATACCGAAACACGGCTGCGTATCGATGCTATTTATTGGCAGCCCGAGCGCGAAAAACAGTTTCACCGTTAAGCTGCGTAAGGGGATAGGCGGATATCAGATAAAAAAGACTTCATTCTTTTAATCAAAAATCATGAAAAATTGAAGTTTGTGGCATCACTACTACGTGATGCCAATGGGTTTATAGAAAATAATAGAACGTCTTTACTCGGCTAAATTAAAACTAACGAACTTAAATAAACATACTAAAACGTTGATTAGCTGCTGCTAGTCGTTACCCTTTTTCGCTCAAGCGCTTGGCCAAAGCGGCGATATGAGCGGGGCCCACTTCGCAGCAGCCGCCAATGGCCGTTGCCCCCTGTTCAACCCATTTTATTGCATGCTCAGTGTAGGCGGCAGGATCAAGATCCGTGCGCGACGCTAGCTTATCGACGGTGCCACCGGGCTGGAGCGGCACCACAGAGATAAAGCCGTTCGCGTAGCCGCCGAACGGCACGTTGAGCGTAGCAAGCTCACCCATGGCAGTCGTCACCGCTTCGGGCACTGAACAATTGACCATTATTCGCTCGGCGCCAAGGGCCGCGACCTCGCGGGCCGCATCGACTAGCGATTCCCCCGAGCGCAAACGCGTACCATCGCTGTCATCCACAGTGAAAGCCACCCATACCGGGCGCTGGCTCTCCATCGCTGCGATGGTCGCGGCACGTGCCTCACGGATAAGCGACATCGTTTCGCACACAAAAAGATCGACTCCGTCTACCTGGCGCGCCACTATACGTTGGTAATCACTTAGGCAGGTGGCGTCGTCCGGCACACTACCTGCATGATAACTCGCGACCAATGGCGGCAGGCAGCCCGCAATGCGCACCGCCCGACCGCTTTCCTCACGCGCCTGATGGGCAGCGCTAAGCGCCGCCGTATACAACGGCTCGAACATTCTGGCGTCGCCATCACGAGCCAAGCGAAGTGGGGTGGCGCTGTAAGTGTTGAGCTTAATCACCTGGGCGCCTGCCTCAATGAAATCACGGTGGGCAGCAGTGACCAAATGGGGCTCGTCGAGCATGACCTGGGCGGACCACAGCGGCGAAACAGGTCGGCTGCTGCGTTTTCTAAGTTCCTGTCCCATGCCCCCATCTAGCAGTACTACGTTTCCTCTATCAGACATCATCAAGTCATTATCCTTCTCTGGGTTGTTGCCGGGATGACTGCAACACAGCGATTAGGCCGTACCGGTTTCTTCTGAAACGGGTTCAATAGGTTCGCCATCTTCGTCCAGCAGCTGATGATCGAAGGCTGCTTGAAGGCCGGTATCTTCAGCCGGTAGCGGCTGTGGCTCTTCTTCCTCAGCCCAATAGTCTATATGGCCCGGATACATGGGCGATAAAACCGCAACCAGGATGCCTATCACGGAGAAGATCGCAAAGGCATTCGCATACCCAAATCCATCGACCAGCACGCCAACCACCGGAGAGCCCACTGCCTGACCAAGCGCACAGGCCATAAAGGGTAGCACCGGCCCCATGGATAGACGCCCCGGCAGTAGCCGAATGCCGGTCATTAAGTACAGCCCCGTTAGGCTCATATAGGCAAGCCCAAAAACCATCGCAGAAAACATCGCCAGCACTAGCTGGCTTGGGCTAGCGGCCAGCAATACCAGGCTTGAAGAGAGCATCATCAACATCAATGCCTGGGTAATAGGAGGATTATTGCGGTCGGCTAAATCACTCACCACAGCACCGCCAAGCCCCGCAATACCGACTGCGAACCAAAGCCAGCCGGTTTGACCAGGGGGCAATGCCCCAAGGGTAACCACCAGATCGGGAGCGAAAAGCCAGTAAGGGGAAGAAACAAACCCCATGGCGAAGGCGAACAGCGAAAGCCGAATGAGCCGCGACCACTGCAACCGGGTAATAGGCGGCGGTGGTGCCGCATTGGCTGGAATTACTCGAGACACTGAAGGGATGAAATACCACGCCGCTAAGACCCCCATAGTGGTCAGAACCGCAAATATCGTATAGGTCAGGCGCCATGCATCAGAGAGAAATACAACCGTCGGCACCGCCACGATAATACCGACGCTGGTACCTGCATTCATGATGGAGCTGACTCGCCCGTGCATCGTCCGGCTCACCAGCGCCTGCATGGCAGCGGTGAGCGCGGGCATCATCAACCCGGTGCAAATCCCGCAGATAAATACCCCCACCCCGAGCGATAGTGCGTCCGAGGCCTGACTGATCAGCCCCAGGCCAGCAACGCCGAACACACCCGAGAGCACCGCCAGGTTACGCGCCCCGAGTCGATGCGCAGCAAGCGGCGCTACCAGTGTGGCCAGCACGAAACTGATAAACGGAAGCGCCCCGATGACCCCGATAAGATAGGGTGTGAGTGCCAGCTCGGCGCTGATGGAAGGTACAAACAGGCCAAATGCAAAACGCGCCAGCCCGTAACTAATGGCGACCAGCGCGGCACCGAAAATGGCAAACCCCATGTTCGACAAGGTCTTCATATTGACACCTCCACGGCCGCTTGCTGCATGAATAGAAGCCTGCTCAGCTCATTGTCGTAGCAACCTTCGTGATGAGCAATCCAGATCAACGGTCATCCACCGAAGTAGTTTTCGAGATAATGGCTATCGCCCTCCTTTGCGATTGCTCTATAGTCGAGAGACGCTAACCGGATCCTCCTCACCTATGGCCGTTGACTTACAAGCGCTTTACCCCAAACTGATTCATCTGATGCTGGACACGATCTTCGTTGTCGATGCAGACAACCAGATCATCTTTGTGAGTGATGCCTGTGAGTCACTGCTCGGTTACTTTCCCGACGAATTGATAGGCACCCTGATCACCCACTACATGCACCCTGATGATCTAGCGGCCACGAAGGTCTCCATTGTCCGGGTGATGAACGGCAAGCCCCATATCGATTTCCGCAATCGTTATATCAGCAAAGATGGCAATATCGTCCACATCCTATGGTCTGCCCGCTGGTATGAGGAAGAGAGAGTGCGGGTCGGTGTCGCGCGAAATGTGACCGCCCTTATGCAGGCCGAAGAAGAACTACGCCACCTCGCCCATCATGACCCGCTGACCAAACTGACTAACCGAGCGCTATTCTATGATCGGCTAGTCTCGGGCCTAAGCGTGGCCCATCGCTACCAGAGCAACTTGGCGTTACTGTTTCTGGATATTAACGATTTCAAAGGCATTAATGATGTTCATGGACATGCGGTGGGAGACCGAGTGCTCTGCACGGTAGCTAGACGGTTGGAAGGCTGTGTTCGTGAGACGGATACGGTCGCTCGCATGGGCGGTGATGAATTCACGATTCTGTTAACAGATATAAAGACAACGAACGCCGTTGAGGAAAAGGTCGAGCAGATCCTAATGGTAATGAACGAGCCACTCGGGGCTGAATTCGGCGACGTCAGAATGCCAACCTGCAGTATCGGCGTGGCCTGCTATCCCGCCGACGGCAGAGATGCCGATACCTTGTTAAACCATGCAGACAGCCATATGTATCAGATCAAAAGGCGCAGTCATGATCTTGCCCAGTAACAGTGGAAACCTCAAAAATGTAATACGCTACGATGAGGTGAACCATGACAAGATCGACAACAGGCAACTGCAAGCACAGTGAATTGGTATGACCAGCCCAGAGGTAGTTGAAGCCGAATGATCGCTTAAACCTGTGCCCACTCTTGCTGGGTAAGGTCACTCGGCAACACCTTTAAATATCGGGCAGTTATTCAGAAAGCACCCACATTTCAGCCTAAATCGTTATCGAGGCTTTTTAGGGCTTCTTGAATCACTTGGCAGCCGTTGGTTGCTTGCTGTGGAGTGATACTTTCTTCCGGACAATGGCTTCTACCCTCATGGCACGGAACAAACAGCATGCCAGTCGGCGCGATTTTTGCCATATAGACGGCGTCATGACCGGCACCACTGGTTAAACTCATGGCCTTCAAACCGGTGGTTTGAGCGGCCTCCCAAACCTTTGATTGAATGAGCTCTGCACAAGGAGTGGGAAGACCCTCGCTAAGCGGTGTAGCGACAATCTCAATACCAAGCGTTGAAGCATCGCGCTTTGCTTGATCGAGAATCGGATGAAAGAAGCTCTGGAGCAGATGAGAATCATTGCTACGTACTTCAAGTACCATCTCAACCCGCTCTGGAATTGCGTTGGTAGCATTGGGGAAGACGTTAAGGCGGCCCACCGTGGCTACCAGGTAATTGTCGCCGGTGCTCTGATCCAGTGCTGATTGCTGAATGGCTTTGATCAACCCTGCGGCTTCAGCCAGTGCGTCACGACGCAGCTCCATCGGTGTAGTGCCTGCGTGATCAGCCTGACCAGAAACTACAATGTCGTAGCGGTGAATACCGACGATATCACTCACGACGCCTATGGGCACGTGGTTCTCTTCCAGCACGCGTCCCTGTTCGATGTGCAACTCCAAAAAAGCCGCAATATCACCCTGCTTGCGCAATGGAGCACTCAAGGCTTCCGGGGTGCCACCCATACGACGAATGGCATCTCCCAATCGCTCACCGCCAGGCTCACATAAATTGAGCATTTCGTGTGAAAGATCCCCCACCATTCCGCGGCTACCGACGCATGAGATGCCGTACTCGCTGGGCTCCTCGGAGAGAAAGTCGATCACCTCAACATCATGACGCAATTGAATTCTCGATTCTGCTAGGCTCTGCACAGCTTCAAGGCCAGCGAGAACGCCGAGGATTCCGTCATAGCGCCCACCACTGGGTACTGTATCGATATGGCTTCCTAAAACCAGAGGCGCTAGCGCAGGCTCACTGCCGGGCAGAGTGCCAATCAGATTGCCTGCATCGTCTAGTCGAGTAGCGAGACCAGCGGACTGCATGGCACATTTGAGCCAGTCACGCCCTTCCTGATAGCGGTCCGTGAAGGCACGGCGTGTCCAAGGTTGGTCAGGGTCGGTAATCGTCGACAGCGCCTCGAGGTTCTGCCACAGGCGTTCGCCGTTGATGGCCATAAATAGCTTCCTTATCCGCGTGTCATCCAGTCACCAAGGGTGTCGAAGAATTCAAGACACTGGGTCAATTGATCAATTTCGATGAATTCATCGGGCTTGTGTGCCTGGCGGATAGAGCCCGGGCCAATGATCACGGATGGAATGCCGCCGTCAATCTCGAACACACCGCCCTCGGAACCATAAGAGACCTTGCCGCCACGCGGAGGCAAAATTGGCTCAAGGCGCTGAAATAACTCGCTGCCAGTGGCATCGTCCATAGCGGGGTAAGAAAAACGCTCCTGCCACTCGATGCCAGCTGCTGAAGAGACTTGCCGCATCTCTGGCAACAAAGTTGCCTCCACCTCGTCAATTAACGCTTGCATATCGACCCAAGCAGCCTGCTGGTCGATACTCCGGAGCTCGAAAACAAACTCGCATGTATCAGGCGTCACATTGGTCGCCACCCCACCGTTGATCAAAGTAGCCAACGCAGTGGCATGGGGAACGCTGAAGTCATGGTCGAACGGCCCCTCGCGCTCGTATCGTCGTGATCGGTCACTGATCATGGCGATAATACGTGACGCATATTCCACGGCATTGACGTGCTGTGGCGAAAAGGAAGAATGCCCCCCCTCGCCTCGCACCGTGACCTGCATAGCAATTTTTCCCTTCTGGCCGTTGATCAGATGCATTTCGCTAGGCTCGCCGATGATCGCTAGGCCTGGTGGAACCTCCAACTCAGCCAGGTGCTTCGCTATTGCCGGAGCACCCAGACAGCCCACTTCCTCGTCATGGGAGAAACAGAAATAGAAGGGACGCTTCAGTGGTCCCTGTATCAGTGCCGGCGCCGCCGCCATTACACAAGCTGCAAAGCCCTTCATGTCACAACTACCGCGCCCGTATAACCGACTACCCCGCTGCTCCATATCGAAAGGAGCGCTTGACCAACGGTCAGGGTTAGCCGGCACCACATCGGTATGCCCGGAAAGTACGATACCAGGCACATCCTTTGGACCAATTCTGGCGATCAGGTTGGCTTTTTCGCCACTTGTGTCATAAAGCACCGTGGTTTCCATACCTAGCTCGTCAAAGTAACGCTTCAAGTACGCAATAATGTCGAGATTAGAATTGGCACTCGTCGTATCAAAGCCGATCAGCTCGTCAAGATAAGAAACGGCAGATGCAAGACGAGGATGATCTTGGCGCTGGGCGCTGGCAGACATAACGTCTAATCCTTGTTAGAAAGTGAGAGGAATCAGGCCTTGGCTTTCATAAGCTGCTGGCGAACCGTAATCACGATTACGAATACCGCCAGCGAGGCGAACAGCCAGGTAATGGGTGATGAAACCAGAATGCTCGGATCTCCTCTGGACATGGCAAGGGCACGGCGGAGGTTCTCCTCCAACATTGGCCCCAGGATAAAGGCAATCAAAAACGGTGCGGCTGGGATTGCGAACAAGAACATGAAGAATCCGAACACGCCCATGGCCAGTAGCACGATGACGTCGTACATACTGTTGGAAATCGAGAAGATGCCAAATAGGCACAGAATCAGCACGATGGGTGCCATTAGCCCCGGAGGAATCCGCGAAATGTGCGAGAAAAAGCGCATAGTGGCTTTGCCAGCGCCGAACAGCAGTACCGACGAGAACAGCATGCCAATAAATAACATGTAGACCTCGTGGAGGTTGGTCTCAAACAGCATAGGCCCCGGTGTCAGGCCGTGGATCATAAAGGCGCCCAACATCACCCCGGTGATCACATCACCTGGCACGCCCAAGGCAAGAAGCGGGATCATGGTCGAGCCGCAGCAGCCATTATTAGCTGACTCAGAAGCGGCAATGCCCTCGATCTCGCCTTTACCAAAATTTTCGCCGTTCTTGGAGCTGCGCTGTGCCTCCCCATAGGAAGAAAACGCCGCCGCTGAGGGTCCAATACCGGGAATTGCCCCCATGACCACACCAATCATGCTGCCTTTAAGCATTGATTTTAGAGAACGGCGAAATTCCTCACGGGTAACCCGATTGTCGCCCAATTGCATGGCCTTCTGGGTCCCCGTATTGCGAAATACCACTATTTTGAGCAGCTCGGGAATCGCGAACAGCCCAATCAACACCGGAGCCACGGCTAGTCCACCCCGCATATCCAAAGTGAGATCGAAACGGAAGGAGCCGTACATATCCTCGCCAACGGTGGCTAACAGCAGTCCCAGGCAAGCAGATACTAGACCCAGAATAAGCGAGCGCCCCGAGACGCCGGACACCGTAGTCAGCGCGAACACCATTAGCATAAAGTACTCAGGCGGTCCGATTCGCAATGCAAGTAGGGCAAGTGGTGCAGCAATAAAGATCAACGAGATGTTAGAAATAAAGTCGCCCATACACGACGAGTAGAGCGCCATGTTAAGTGCTTTGCCAGCCTTACCCTGGCGGGCTAGCGGGTAACCATCCAAGGTGGTACAAGCTGCTGAGGCGGTACCGGGTGTCTTGATTAGAATCGCTGAAACAGAGCCGCCGTAAGTCGACCCCTTATAGAGCGCGACCAGCAGCAGAATGCTGGGGATTGGTTGCATATAAAAGGTGAATGGCAGCGCCAGCGTTACGGCCATAGTCCCAGTCATGCCAGGGATGGCTCCGATGATCACGCCGCCCCAGATACCCGCGGCCATGATCAGGAAATTTTCGATCGTTGCGACTGCCTGAAAGGCAATCAACAGGTCATTGAGCATGGTGATGGTTCCTGTAATGCGCGGTGCGTTAGAGGCCAAACGCTCTAAGCAAAGTGCCGGCAGGGAAGCGCGTATTGAGCGCGTTGGAGAAGAACAGATAGAGCAAAAGCGGGAGCACCACGGCAACGCTCAGCGATATCCATTTATGGCGCCAGTAGCCTGTCATTACGAGTACCGCCCCAAGAAGTAAGATACAGGCCAGAAGAAAGCCAAGCAGCTCGACAGCAATCACGAACACCGCGAAAGCCAGTACTGCCAAGCCGAAACGTGCCAGCAATGTCCTTAATGGTGTATTGCCACGGATCTCACTGGCCGAGTCAGGGTCGGCGATTGCCTCGGTTTTCTTCGATAGCGACAGGCCAAGCAACAGTAGGCCGAGCACCATTCCAAGCATCGAGACTACCCGCGGCCACATATCCGGGGGTGGTGCAAACCCGGGAATGAAGCTGGGGCGGGGCACATAGATAGGAATCATCACAAACAGCACAATCCCAAACAGCACCGTTACCATCACGCCGCGTGTAATACCCATATGCCCCTCCCGATGCTTGTTATAGTTTTATCAGCCGGATGTCTTTTCTCCGCCACTGATCACTCCAGGTAGCCAAACTCTTCGGCAAGATTACGATAGAACTCATACTGTTCCTTGGCATAAGTCGACATATCGACACTGCCGATAGTGGAGATCGAACCACGGTCTTCAGCGCGGCTCAGCCAACTATCGCTCTCCGCGACCTCTTCTAATACGCCTTCCCACGTGGTCACTACCTCATCCGGCAGGTTGGGCGGGCCATACAGCGCGCTCCAGCCAACCACTTGACCGGCCAGTTCATAGCCTAGCTCTTCAGCCGTCGGGACATCAGGCAGCGAGTCCATGCGCTCAGGTGAGTAGACCATCAGTGGGCGCATATCACCGCTCTCAATGTGCGGCATGAGTGACCCGGCAGCGATGGCCAAGAAATCAACATGCCCGCCGAGCAACGCGGTAGCCAAAGCACCACCTCCACGGAACGGCACCAGCGTAGCCGCAGTGAGCGGATCCATGCCGGCATCGGAAAGCAGCGTCTGCACGGTAAAGCCATCAATCGCGGTCGCGCCGGAAGCCGCATAGGCCATGGCACCTGGATTGCTCTCGATTCCTTCGAGCAATTCCTCAACACTCTCGTAGGGAGAGTCTTCGGCCACCGCTAGAATCATCGGTGTGGCTTCCAACGGACCCAGGAAGGTGTACTCGTCCCAATCGACGCTACTGTTAGCATTCACCGCGGGTGACAGCGCCATACCCACGCGAGCCAGCAACAGGGTGTAACCATCGGGCTCGGCCTCCGATACAGCCCGGGCACCAGACATACCGCCAGCACCAGATTGGTTTGACACTGTAATCGGCTCGCCGAGGAACTCCCGAGCGGACTCAGCCAACGCACGGCCAGCGAGGTCGGAAGCACCACCAGGGCCATAGGGCACTACCAGAGTAACGGCTTCAGTCGGGTAGCTTTGGGCATGGGCCGTACAAGTCACCATCAGACTCACGGCGGCGAAGTTCAAGATGCGTTTCATTCCTGTCTCCTCGATTATTGTATCTTTCACTTCGTATAGCGCATCAGTGCGCCACGCCATACGAACATTTTCAGTATAGGAAGCTATGAATAATATTTCAATAAATCGCTTTAGTATGCATAATGGTTCTAGTCATGTAGCAAAGCTGCATGCCAGTACGCCCCATTTGAGAGCGATTTGCTTTTGAAGAAAGTGAAGTGTGGTGGCTTAAGAAGGTGTGCTTAGTAAGTAAAATTAACGAGCGCCAACAATGTTTGGAGCGGTCTTAAAGGAGTTGGGAGAAGAAATGAAACTTAAAGAGGTCGAAGCCTTTGATGCGTTCATGAAGCACGGCACTACCAAGGCCGCCGCCGATGCAATGGCGATTAGCCAATCGATGGTCAGCCGCCTTCTCACGGGGCTTGAGGAAGAGGTTGGCTTCACCCTATTCAAGCGAACGCGCAATCAGATTGAACCGACCGCTGAAGCGTTCGCCTTTCATGACTCGGCGCTACGCTTAATCTCAAGCATTCGCGATACCCAGAAAGATGCCGAAGCTATCGCTAATAACCAAATGGGCAATGTGGTGATCGCTGCACAACCGCTCTTCTGCGATACGTTTTTGCTCGATGTGGTCAAACGCTTCAAGGAGCGCCACCCGAACGTTGGCGTTCGGCTGGTCGATGTCGGAATGCAGGAACTACTCAAGATGATCGACAACAATACTTGCGATATGGCCCTGGGCATTACACTGGAAGCCGACACCTACGGCGCCAGTGTCACCAGCCTGGCACGCTGTTCAGCTCGTTGCATCATGCATCGCAAGCACCCTCTAGCCAAACAGAAAACAGTGCCGATCAAAAGCCTACAAAATCAGACGTTCGTCGAGTTAATGCCCGACAGCCCACTGCGATCCAGGGTCGATTACATCATGCAAACCATTGACATAAAGAGGAAGATTGCGGCCGAAATTCGTCCCATGCGTGGGGTCTGTGCGCTGGTCGACCGGGGGGTCGGCATTGCCGTTATTGACCCCATTGCGGAGCTGCTGCTGCCGGGTACTAATGTAATCTCAAGGCCCCTGGATCCAAGTATCGAATGGGAGATTGCGTTACTTACGTCTAAACGCAGACCGCTGAGTAATGTTTCGGCTGCCTTTTACGATGAGGTACATCAAGAAATTGCTAACCTAATAAACATCGGTGTTTTGCAAGAAAGACAACTTATTTAATGAATCTATTGGTTTCACATAGCTGTTTAGCTGTAGTGCAAGGGCAAGTGCGCTGATAGTTTCATAAGTTCCTGGATTGACAGAATCCCTGCAGCATCAGCTAATTGGCGGCATTATATTTTGTTTTTAGAAAACATTATTTAAGAGTTATTTACTAAAAAATAGACAATCGTTTAGAAACCAAAAGCTTGCTCTCACTGCCGTGGTTGTCACTATCGCTAAAGTAACTCGCCAGCATCCTGGATCTAAAAACGACATCCTAATAAATCATATATTTAAAAGAATCTTTAGCGAGTTTGGGGATTAATTTATCCTATATATTGTAATGCCTAATCGTCATTACCCCCTTTATAGCGATTAAATTCACGTTGCCATCGAGCCATGAAAGCATCGCGGCGCTGAGGATCAACGAAAGCAAGCACCGAGGCGTTAAGCGGGATGGGATAGAGGCGGTCGCCAACTTGATCGCGGAGACGTTGAGCAGTGTAGGGCCCGACAATATCGGGCCGCACGCTGAAAAGCGGGGTTTGAGCCGCCAACACACGCTGACCGTCGCGACTGAGCAGGAAGTTCATAAAAGCTTGCGCAGCACGAGGATGTGGCGCGTCACGATGGATAAAGCCGGTCCGCATCACGACTAAAGCATAGTCCTGGGGCACCTGCACGATCACCTCGGGATGCTCCTGGGCCCACACCATTGCATAGGAGCCCAGCAGATTATAACCCAGCCAATAACGCCCCTCTGAAAGCCCTTCCAGCATTGAGCGGGTATTGGATTCGAGGTGAGCATCGGCATCGCCTAATGCGGTGACCAGATCCCAGAACCTGTCTGTATAGCGTGCATCTTGCTGAAATAACGTGTAGCCGATGCCGCTTTTTGAGGGCGAGTAGGTGGTTACCTTGCCTTGTAAAGTGTCACGCTGAGCACTCAGCAAATTGTGCAGATCTGCATGGGTTTGCGGCGGCAACATGTGGCGGGCTAAATCAAGCCGGTAAGCCATGACAATCGGCTCGAAGGTAAACCCAAACACCTCGTTACGCCATTTCGCCCATTCGGGCCATTCATTGGCCAGTTCAGAATCCAGCCGTTGGGCATACCCCTGATTGACGCGGTTCATCTGCCAAGGCATGGCTGAACTAATCACTACGTCGGGGGGTGGATCAGCCGCCGCCGTCAAGGCATCCACCTCCAGCGTGCTTCGGTCCCGGTAGCTCAGTTCAATACCCGGATGGGCCTGCTCGAAAGCAGCTAACAGCGGCGCGACCACCTGTCTATCCAAGGCGGCTTCTACCACCAAGGGTGTCGCTGCTAGACCCTGAGAAGACGAAAAAAAGCACATCACCAGCACAGCCGTTAGCCATAAGCGTTGCATCAGCTTTCCTCCCCCGCCGCCTGAAAATGCACTTCAATGCGCAGTCCATGTGGCGGACGTTCTTTGACCTGAAGCTTAGCCGCGTGGCGTTGCGCGATGGTATCTACGATAGCCAGACCCAGGCCTGAGCCGTGTGTATCCTGGCGCCCTGCGCGCTCGAAGGGTTGCAACAACCGGTGACGTATCTCTGGATCGACCCCAGGCCCGGTATCCTCGATATAAAGCATGATGTGATTGCCGATAGCGTTTAGTCCCAGCGTGATTTCGCTACCCGGAGGGGTATAGCGCAGTGCGTTGTCGATCAGGTTGCCCAGTAGCTCGTGCAGCGCCCACGCTTGCCCATGTATGATCATAGGCTCGGCGGGCAGTTCAGCCAGACCTAGGTCATGCTGCATGGCCACCTCGCGCTGGGCCCATTCGAGCACGCTGTCGTGTAGCGTCTTTCTTAAATCGAGCGGCAAGCATTCTTCGGCCTCTTCCACATGGCGAAGGCGCGCAAGACTGAGTAGCTGACCGGCCAAGCGGCTGGTGCGCTCTGCGCCATCATGTACGTCTGAAAGGGCACGATACCACTCATCGGGGTCGCGGCTTTGCAGGGCTAACTCACTGGTACTTTGTAGGCCGGCTAGCGGAGTTTTGAGCTGATGGCTGGCATCGGCCGTGAAGCGCAGCAGGTTATCGCGGCTCTCGCGCTGTCGGGTAAACAGGGTATCCAGCGCCTCGACCATTTCACGCAATTCTTCTGGCACCTTAGCATTGAGTGGCCGCATATCATCGGCTTGACGTCGCCTTAACCGGTGGCGCAACTGGCGCATCGGTTTTAGTGCAACCCGCATTGCCAACAGCATCAGTATGCCCGCCAGCAGTACCATGGCGACAAAACGAATGATCGCGCGTTCAAATAGTTCATTGGCTAATACCTGACGTCCACTCATCGTATGGCCCACCCAGATTTGCACCGGGTCTTGAATGTCCCATCCCGCCGAGTCGTATTCGCGGCCATGCAGCCGCCAGCGAGTGCCCACCTGCGTCAGGTCAAGCCAGGTTGGCTCGATGGCCGCTGCTTCAAGACCGGCCGAGGGTATGGAGATAGCCAGATTGGCCGAAATGCGCCGTCCGTTATGGTCGAGCACAGCGTAGAAGACCCGTTCCTGGTGGGAAGTGGCCAGAATTTGCAGGGCGGCGGGAGGAATCCTGACGACGGGGTCGCTGCCTTCCCATTGCACCGAGTCGGCAGTCGTCAGCGCAGCCGCTTCTAGCTGGCTATCAAAAGCACGCTCGGCCGCGCGCTGAGTGGAATAATAAGCTTCCATCAGCAACAACGTACCCAGCCCAGACACCATGACCAGCAACCAGACAGCCAAGCGCGCCTTTAACGTGCCGATCACTTGGGTCAAGTCGACGCTTCCTCGAGTCGATAGCCAAGGCCACGAAACGTGCGGATATGCAAACCGCTCCCCTTAAGACGCTTGCGTAACCGGCTGACGTAAACCTCAAGCGCATTAGAACCTACCTCACGGAAGCTAAACACTCGCCCTTCCAGCATCTCGCGGGGGGCGATATTGCCTGCATGTAGCAGGAGCCCTTCAAGCAAGCGTAGCTCACAGCGAGGTAATTCGAGTTTTACCCCATCGAGCGTGGCAGCGCCAGCAATGGGATCAAGACACAAAGGGCCCAACGCCAGACGGTTATCGCTACGCTGCTGGCTGCGCCTTAGCAAGGCGCGTACCCGGGCTTCAAGCTCCACCAGTGAAAACGGTTTGGCGAGGTAGTCATCCGCGCCTAGATCAAGGCCGCGGACTCGGTCGTCAATGCCGTCTCTAGCGGTCAGGATCAACACGGGCGTCCGATCACCTCGATCACGCAATTCACTCAGCAACTCGAGACCATTTCCGTCAGGCAGCCCCAGGTCAAGCAGGATCAGATCAAAGTGGCCATTGTGCAGCGCCGCTCGCGCGTCTCTCACATGGGCAAAAATGTCGACGCTATTACCCAGCGGTGATAATGCATTGTAAAGCGAGCGAGCGATCATCGGATCGTCTTCAACAATGATTAGGCGCATATGACTAAAGTCTCAAGGGGTAATAAGGGAAATGACAGGTTGATGAAAGGTTGCCTGCCTAACATTGCGCTGGTCATCTTAGTATGACCGGGTTCGGGCCTTCCTGCCCCCGAATACAACAAGAGAACAGGAGTTCGTCATGAAGATCAACTCAACCCTACGCTACGCCTCTGGCCTTGCTTTAATGGGCAGCGCATTGCTTATCGGCCAAGCTCAGGCTCAAGCCATTCCCGACTCTACCGAATGTATCGCGCCCGCCAAACCCGGCGGTGGCTACGATTTGACATGTCGACTAGCCGCCAATGGCCTCCAAGAAACGGGGCTGATAAATAAGCCGATGATGGTTAGCTACATGCCCGGCGGCATTGGTGCGGTGGCTTACAACCATGTTAACGGTGTGCGTACTGATGATCCCAGCCTTATTGTAGCGGCCAGTACTGGTGCTGCCGTGAACCTGGCGCTAGGCAAGTTTGGCGAGTACGACGCTGACGAGGTTCGCTGGCTAGGCGCCCTGGGCGTCGACTATGGCGCGATTGTCGTCAGTGCCGATGCACCGTGGCAGAGCCTAGACGAGCTGATGACCGCCCTGAAAGAAAATCCCAACGAGATCGCCTTCGGTGCCGGTGGCACAGTAGGTAGCCAGGATTGGATGAAGGCAGCGCTGATCGCCAAATCCGGGGATATGTCGCCCAGAGACCTTCGTTACGTGGCCTTCGAGGGTGGCGGTGAGGCACTAGCAGCACTGTTAGGCGACCACATTCAGGTGTTCACTGGCGATCTGTCAGAACTTAGGTCTCAGCTTGAGGGTGGCAAAATCCGCGTCCTGGCGGCTCTTTCCGAAGAGCGGATGGGCGGCCCCTACGCCGATATTCCAACTGCAGCCGAACAGGGCTACGACGTGGAGTGGCCGATTTGGCGTGGCTATTACATGGGCCCGGAAGTCAGCGATGAAGCCTATCAAGCCTGGGTTGAACGCATGCAGCAGTTGGCAGAGGATCCGGTATTCGCCGAACTACGTGAGGCACGGGGCCTGTTCCCAATGTCTCGCTTCGGTGAGGATTTTGACAGCTACGTTCAAGAACAGGTCACTGAGTTTAAAGGGCTGGCAGAAGAAGTAGGTCTGACCCAATGAAGATCGCCGCCGACCGAGTGCTGGGCATTGCACTAATCGGTCTGGCGGCGTTTATCGCCGTCCAGGCCGTGCAACTGGAAATGCCCTTTAGCTACGAACCCGTAGGCCCCAAGGCCTTCCCGGTAGGGCTGTCAATTCTGCTGACAATACTCTCACTGGTGATGATTTTCAGACCGGGCCCCAACGGTCCATGGCCCCACAAAGCACTGGCGCTTAAGTTGTTACTGGTGCTGGCTTTGCTGTTGGGCTATGCGGTTTTTTTCACACAGCTTGGGTTTATCGTCTCATCGCTGCTAGTGGTGACGGCCTTGGCGCGACTCTTTGATGCGACCTGGGGTAAAGCACTGATCACCGGCGTCATCATGTCGGTTATCGGCTATTTTCTGTTCACCACCGCCCTCGGGATCAGCCTGCCTTCTGGCTACTGGTTCGATACCTTCCTTTAAAGGATCGCTAAGATGTTCGATTTCCTTATCGATGGGTTCGGTGTTGCGCTGACCCCTCTCAACCTGGGGCTGGCTCTCCTTGGCGCCTTGCTTGGCACCCTATTTGGGGCCTTGCCGGGTATCGGCCCGATCAATGGCATCGCCATTCTGATGCCGCTTGCCTATACCCTTGGCTTGCCTGCCGAGTCATCACTGATCTTGCTGGCCGCGGTTTATACCGGCGCCGAATATGGCGGCCGCATGTCGAGCATTCTGCTCAATGTGCCTGGCGATGCGGGGGCGGTCATGACCACTCTCGATGGCTACCCGCTGGCACAGAAAGGACTTGCGGGCCCCGCCCTAGGGCTTTCAGCAGTGAGCTCATTCATCGGCGCGACCATAGCCATTATTGGCCTGACGTTGTTTGCACCGCTCCTGGCAAATGTGGCGGTGATGTTCGGCCCGGCGGAATTCTTTGCGCTCATGATATTCGCGTTTTCTTCCATGTCGGTGATGATGGGCAAGGATCCAATCAAGACCGCGATTGGTGCCGTACTGGGTGTCCTGATTGGCACCGTGGGCATTGATTCCGGCAGCGGCGTACTGCGCTATACCCTCGGCATGCCCGAGCTCTATGACGGCATCGACTTTGTCGTGATGATTATTGGTCTCTTCGCTATCAGCGAAATTCTGCTGATGCTCGAAAATTCCCACAGCACCGATAACGATGGCGAGCTGCCGCCACTTGGGCGTGTTTTTGTTAGCCTCAAGGAAGTGCTGGCATGTAAGGGCGCCATCATCCGCTCGGGTCTGATTGGCTTTATCATCGGCGTCCTCCCCGGTACCGGCGCCTCTGTTGCTGGCGCCGTCTCTTACACCACTGAAAAGCGTCTTTCCGACAAGGACAATACCTTTGGCACCGGTGATATGCGCGGGCTGGCTGCGCCGGAGTCGGCCAACAACGCGGCCGCTGTAGGTTCTTTTGTGCCCATGCTAACCTTAGGCATTCCCGGTTCCGGTACAACCGCGGTATTGCTGGGTGCATTGATGCTTTATAACATCACCCCTGGGCCCATGATGTTTACCGAGCGGCCTGAAGTGGCGGGTGGTCTTATCGCATCGCTTTATATTGGCAATATCGTATTGCTGATGCTTAACCTGCCGCTAGCGGGTGTATTCGCCCGGGTACTGACTATTCCACGCTGGGTGCTCGTACCCGCCATTGCTATCCTGGCGTTCGTCGGCGTCTATCAGTTGCACTCCGATCTATTTGCTATTTACTTGATGCTGGTCATCGGCGTGTTTGGGTATTTGCTGCGTAAGCTGGGCTTCTCCCTGGCGCCAGTGATTCTCGGCTACGTGCTGGGAGGGTTGATGGAGCAGAACCTGCGCCGTGCACTCTCTATCAGCGGCGGCGACGTCGGGATTCTATGGCAATCGGGAATCTCACTGGGGCTATGGGTTGCGGCGGTATTACTATTGGTACTGCCCTGGTTGATACCGAAGCTATTGGCTGCCCGCAAGCTAAGCGCGGGTTAACGGCTCTTCTTGTCCGACAATGAATAGATAGCTAGCCCTGGCCCGTGATAACGATCGCCAGGGCTTTTATTTGCAAACCTGTGATGTTGAAAACGATGCGAGCAATACACTTGGCCCCCTTAGGCCGTTTCTTACCAACATTAGCACTCGGACTTGTCGGGGGCGGGTTGGCTTATTGGCTGCAATTGCCGCTTCCCTGGCTATTAGGGGCCATGATCGCCACCACGGCGGCCTCCCTGACTGGCGTACCGATGAGGTCGCCGGGCAAGGGCCGCCAGGGTGTGCTGGTCGTCATTGGGGTCATGCTTGGTTCAGCGTTCACCGCCGACATGTCCGGGGAAGCAACGCGATGGGGAGGTAGCCTAGCGATTATGCTGATTGCCACGGCGGTGATGATGGCTTTCTCGGTGTGGTTTTCCCACCGCGTGGCGGGCCACTCCTGGGAAACTGCAATCTACTCAGGCGTGCCTGGCGGGGTTTCTACAGTAACCGGGATGGCGCTCTCTTCGGGGGCTGATTTGCGCATCATCGGCATTACCCATGCGGTGCGCATATTGGTTCTGCTGGTGGCCATCCCGCCTGTTTTGCAATTTATCGGCCATGTGGACATTAGCAGCACCGCGCCAGCCTTATCGCAATGGTTATGGATGCCCGCTTCCACTGATATCGCGTGGCTGTTGGCGGCTGGCATCGTCGGCATGTGGTTGGGTAAGCGTCTTCACCTACCTAGCCCGCTGCTGTTTGGCCCGGCCCTTGTCTCCGCAGCGCTGCACTTCTCAGGCCTCACGCATGCGGCCGTGCCACCGGTGATCATTGCGCTCGCACAGGTGGTCATCGGCATTTCCGTTGGCGTGCGCTTTGCGGGTGCCCCGATTGCCGAGGTGGGGGTGGCCATGCTGATGGCGGTCATACAGGCCCTGGTATTGTTGCTGCTAGCGATATTCGCCGCCTGGGTAGGACATTTGCTCACCGGTTACTCTGCCGCGGCGGCGCTACTCGCCTACATGCCAGGCGGAGCCCCAGAGCTAAGCTTGGTCGCGCTGAGCTTAGGTATCGATCCCGCCTTCGTTACCACTCACCACCTGCTACGCATCACGCTATTGGTGTTGTTGCTGCCTTTATTGCTTCGACGAATGGTTTCAAACGCCTAGCGACAAAGGCCTACACAGAGATTCTTGGCCTCTATAAATCGGATGGCTAAAGAGAATAGGCTGACGTCGCGCCCACTTTCATCTTTACGCTAATTTGGTTTGCGCTCTTCGGCTGGTCAGCCATGGAGATTGATGGAAGCGATTTTGAGACGCGTAATTCAAAATCTCAGGTTACTGCTCTACTGATAAGCCAACCTCACCAATATCGCTAAAACTAGCCTTAACTATTTCACCAGGGTGAGCCTCAAAAATGCCAGCCCAAGTCCCTGTCGTGATAATGTCACCCGCTTGAAGTCCCGGCGGATATTGCGATGCGGCATGCTTTGCCAACCAAGGGATTAAACTTAACGGATCGTCTAGAGGATGGCGTAGCTGCTTACCCTTAATGTCACGCTTATTGCTTTTAATACTAACACTGCTATTTGCATAATATGGCTTCCAGCCGTTTTTAACAGCCTCGCCCAGTATCAAACAACGATTCATTTGATGGTCAGCCAGCAGGAACGTATCTGGCAATTCCTGCCAACACTCGGCGCGAACGTCACAAATTTCGATAGCAGCCATTACCGATCCTGCCGCGTTGTATGCATCGCTCAACGTCGACCCATGCGGTAAGGGCGAGTTAAGCTGTATAGCCAACTCCACCTCTATACCGATCATAGTATGGCGTTCGCTATAGGCCATAGAGAAAGGACCCTTCACCATATGCTGATCTGCTATAGGTGAAGCGGTGGGTCGTTGTAGCGTACCACCTACTTTCCAAGCTTTTGGTTTGGCGTTGGCAAACCATCCTAACGCCTCACCTACTTCCCGCTGAATGCTATAAGCCGTCTGATCCGTTTTCGGAGCCAAGCGCTTTGCATCGGTAGCCCCCAATACTTTGCCACTACGCCATGCGTCGACTAATGCCTTGCCGAGAAGGGTGTTAGAACTTTCCATCAGCGCTCCTCCCAAAAGGGCTTTGGAGTGGCCATGGTCGGTCGAGCACAAGGTAGAAATTCCCCTAGATCAGGCTGGCCTAAGTATTGGCCGTCGCGCCATACAACGCGCCCTCGACTCATCGTAATGATCGGCCATGCATTAATCTCAATGCCCTCGTAGGGGGTGTAATCAACATTATGATGAAGATCGTTGTTATTGATTACTTTTTGGCCCCCGGTTTCCCATATTACCAAGTCAGCATCCGCCCCAATCGCAATGGTCCCCTTACGCGGATAAAGCCCATACATTTTGGCCACGTTCGTTGATGTCAGGGCAACGAACTGGTTGATATCAATGCGCCCTTTTTCAACACCATGCGAAAAGAGTAAGCCGAGACGAGTCTCAACACCTGGAATTCCGTTGGCTACCTGATCAAAGCTAGGCGCGCTACCCGTGGCAAGCTTTCCCTCATGACCAGAAAAACGAAAAGGAGCATGATCCGAAGAAAACACATGGAAGGTCCCCGACTCTAATGCGTCCCAAACCACCTTCTGATTAGCTTTATCTCGAGGGGGCGGACTACAAATACACTTAACTCCTTCAACGTCATCCTCGCCGCCTAGATCCTCAGCGGTAAGAAAAAGATACTGAGGGCAGGTTTCGCCATAGATGCGTAAGCCGTTCCCTTGCGCCCATCGTATCTGCTTAATAGCTTCTCGCCCCGAGACGTGGACAATCAGAATTGGCACATCGACTAACTCTGCGAATGTAATAGCTCGATGAGTCGCCTCTCGTTCAGCGAGCATGGGGCGTGACTCTGCGTGATAGCGTGGCGCGGTCTTTCCTGCCCGAAGAAGCCGTTCGGTTAGCCAAGAAATGCAGTCTGCATTTTCAGCATGAACCATCACCAGCGCGCCCTCCTCGCGCGCCACCGCGAGTACATCGATAATTTGACGATCAGCTAGCTTGAGCTCGTCATAGGTCATGTAGATTTTGAAAGAGGTATAGCCCTCCGCAATGAGCGCTGGCAATTCCTCGTCTAGCACATGTGGAGTAGGATCGGTCACTATAAGATGAAAGGCATAATCAATCGTGGCTTTGCCTTCTGCCCTGCGATGATAGTCCTCCACCGCCTCGCGTAGGCTCTGCCCCTTACGCTGCAGGGCAAAAGGAATAACCGTTGTCGTGCCCCCACAGGCTGCCGAACGCGTTCCGGAGAGAAAATCGTCGGCCATGACGGTGCCATCTTCGGTAGGTTGGTCAAAGTGACAATGTCCGTCGATCCCCCCTGGTAATACCCAACGTCCACCAGCATCGATTTCTTTTTCACCCCCACTCAGCTTTTTGCCTAGAGCAGTGATAATACCGTCGACGATACCAATATCGGCATCGAACACATCTGACGCCGTAGCACAGCGAGCATTACGAATGATGCAATCAAAGTTCGCCATATCAAGCCTCCTGACTGAACAAACTGCCCCAACCACGCACTTCCTTCGGATCGACTCCCGTCATGCGCAGCATTTTCCAGACGACGGTAGCCGTCGTATCCAGTACTGGAATGCCTAGTTTCGATTCCCACTCGGTAACCAGTTGGGCAGCATTCAGGTTGGTGCAGTAAGTAATAATGGCTTGAGGGGTCGCTTTAGCCACGGTCTCAACCTGATCGGTTAAGCAAGCCTGACTTACTTCGGCAAAAGCAAAGTTATCGCTGATGTTGAGATGACTCTCCGCAACGCAGCTAATCCCGATGCCTTGGTAATTCTCGATAATGCGTGACTGAACATCGGCGACGTACGGTGATACAAGCCCTAGCTTTGAAATGCTGTCTTCTTTGAGGCGTTCGTTAAGCGCCAGAATTGAAGAAGTCGCCGGAATATTAGTCAATTCCTCAATGCGCCTACAGAGTTCGATGTCGTGCTCAAAACCTAGCCAGCCCGCAGCGGTACCACTCCAGCCGATCACATCGACCTTGGCATCGGCTAATAGCTTGGCAGCTGCAAGGATAGGACGATCATCAAATTGATCCAACGCCTCAGGCTCAAGCGAAATTTGAGTGACGCGAAAGCGAGAAAAGTGGGCACTCACCGGTTCGATATCGGCGAGCATTGCGCAGGTCAGCGGTTCTAAGGCGGTATTGGAAGAAGGCGTAAGGATACCGAATCGAATGCGAGGTTGAGACATGGACTTGGCTTAGCTCCTGGTTAAGACCCGGCTCGCTGTTAGGCGATTCGAGACAAAATCTGTTAACAATTATGAAAACAATAGTGTCAACAAAACAAAGCACAAACTATGCCAAGCTGAACCTCATTACTGGAAAGATTTAACCAAGGATTTGATCCCAGTCTACATCGTCTCGGTGGTTACTGGTTAGGTGAAGCGCACTCTCAATATGCTCTAAGTGATGCAGCATAAGCTCAATGGCGGCCTTTTCATCACGCTTCTCAATGGCCGCAACAATCCTGTCGTGATCATCTTCGGGACAAGCCGGGGTTTGGGGCAGGTCGTACATAGCAATAATCAAGCAGGTCAGTGGGCACAACTCTCCCATCATGTTTTCGACATATCGATTCCCCGAGATCCGCGCCAAGAGCAGATGAAAATCGCCAGAAAGACGAATAATGGCCCGACGATTCTTCTGCTGCCGCGCGGTCTTCTCTTTATCAAGGTGCTCATGTAGCCGCTTTAGGTCAGCCTTTTGCGCCCGTGTAATCACATTGCGAATAATTTCTGGCTCTAGTAACCGACGAGTGGCAAAAAGTTCGTGTGCCTCCTGCACGGTTGGGCTAGCGATGAAGGCCCCACGGTTGGGGTATACCTCTACCAACCCCTTCTTGGCCAGGACAGCAAGCACTTGGCGGATTTTGGTACGGCTGACATTGAAGGCGGCTGCCATGCGTGTTTCAGAAAGCTTGCTGCCTGGCGCCAGTCGATGCTCCATCACAGCGTTGTTGATACGCTCGGCGATGCTTTCGATGGTGGGCTTTCCAGCCTCCACATTTTGCATTTTTAGCTTCCAATATTGTGTACAAATCCAGTTTACAGCGCTCAACAACATTGAGTCGAACAACTTAAAGATAAGGCTCAAAAATAATATTTTTGCCATTGAATGGTGCATCTCGGCGCCTTAATGCACCAGAAAACCTCACATCTCGCCTGCTCATTCTCTGACTTTAGCCGTCCATAGACAATATAAATCAGTAATGCGCGGCGCTTGTCGTTCAGTTGGCACATAACATGCAAAGCATCGCTCATTGTTCTCACGATTGTTCTCAATCTGAAGCAATATCTGACAACATCTATCCCCTTCTGCTGGAGAACGACAAGATGCAACGACTACCTACTCTCCTTGCCGCTGGCTTAATGTCAGTCTCACTCATCGGCTCGGCCGCCGCTCAAGAAAACACTATTCAGTGGAAAGTGCTCGGCCAACCCCTCGCGACCGGAAAGATACAGAGTCAGAAAGAGCAGCCGTTCTTTGAGAACTTTGCTGAACGCACTGGGTTGCCCATCGAAATCAATTATCAGCCTGTCGACACGACTGGCATTAAAGATACCGAGCAGTTGCGCATTATGAAAGCGGGGCTTTTCGATCTCGTTTCGCTGCGAATGTCGCCCAACTCGCGAGATGCACCCGTCCTGACCGGCCTTGACCTGGTTGGCCTGAACCCTGATTACGCTACTGCTCGCTCTGTTACAGATGCCTATTTGCCGGTGCTTGACGAGCAACTTCAGGAAAGCTTTGACGTTAAGCTTCTCGGGGCTTGGCCGTTCGGTCCGCAAATTCTGTTTTGTGATGCGCCCGTTTCCAGCTTCTCTGACATCGAGGGGCTAAAGGTACGCGTCTACGACCAGAACCTCGCCAAATTCGTTGAGTCGGTTGGCGCTACAGCCGTGCCGATGAGCTTCCCAGAGGTTCATCAATCATTGTCGCTTGGCGCCGTCGACTGTGCCATCACAGGCCCTAGCTCCGCCAACTCAGCAGGCTGGCCAGAAGTCACTACGCATCAGTTGACGCTTGGCATGGGCAGCGCCATGAATGGTTATGCTATTTCCCTCAATGCCTGGGATCAGTTGGATAGCAGTCAGCAAGAAACCCTTCAAGCCGCTTTCAATGAGCTCAATGATGAAATCTGGGCATATTCAGAATCGCTCTACAACGATGCACTTAACTGCAACAGCGGCCAGCAACCATGCGAAACCGGCACTGAATACAATCTCGTTAATGTCGAACCAACGGAAGCTGACCTTGCTCAAGTGCGTGAGGCACTCCTGAATATCTCGCTACCCACCTGGGCTGATATCTGTGATCAGGCGAATCCAGATTGCTCGGCAAACTGGGAAGCCAATGTTGGACCGGTCATCGGTCTCGAGTAATCCAATAAGGAGCCTTTCATGATCGAGCGACTCGAAAACATGCTGGCCGTTATCTTCGGTGCGATTTTCCTCGCCCTCTCGGTGCTGATAACGCTGGAGGTACTACTGCGTAAGCTCTTCGGGTTCTCCCTTCAGGGCTCCCATGAATTGGGCGGCTATGCCTTGGCGGTGGGCGCTACACTGGCGTTCACCCTGGCGCTGTTTGGTCGCAATCACATTCGAATTGATATCATCCATGAACGACTGCCACGCTTGTTCAGGGCCGTGCTCAACTGCTTATCAAGCATCCTGATGGCCAGCTTCGCTGGCCTGTTGGGCTACCTGGCCTGGAACGTCATCGGAGACACCTTGGACTATCGCAGCGTCGCCCAAACGTCCTGGGCGACGCCCCTCATCTACCCTCAGAGCATATGGTATATCGGACAGGCCATTTTCATGCTGGCGGCTATTGGCTTGGCTGTGAAAAGTGTATGGCTGCTTATTAGCGGTAAGCTTGCCCGCCTTGACGAGGAGTATCAGCCTAAGAGCGCCAAACAGGAACTGGCGGATGAGCTGGATAGTGCATCGCAACGGCAGCGAGGTCCGTCGCTATGAGTTTGGACTATATCTTCATTGCCTTTGCGCTAATGGTCGCCATGATGCTCTTAGGCCTGCCGATTGCCGTGTCGATGGCCGCTATTGGGATCATTGGTGGCATCATGGCCTATGGCCTTCCCTTTATGAACTCCATCTCTCCGGTAGTGTGGGGAGTACAGAACGACAGTCTGCTGACGTCCATTCCGCTATTCGTGCTGCTCGGTGAGATTCTGCTACGTGCAGGCATTGCCGATGGCATGTATCGCTCATTGTCGATATGGCTTGGGCGTCTGCCTGGCGGACTGCTGCATTCCAACATCGGTACTTGTGCTCTATTCGCTGCGACCTCCGGCTCCTCAGTCGCCACTGCCGCGACCGTCGGCACAGTGGCCTTGCCATCGTTAAATGAACGCCGTTATCCCATTAATCAATCACTAGGCTCATTGGCCGCTGGTGGTGCTTTAGGGATATTGATCCCGCCGAGCGTTAACTTGATTGTCTATGGCTCACTCACCAACACCTCCATTGGCCAATTATTCATGGCGGGCATCATCCCGGGCATCACGCTAACCCTGCTTTTCATGGCCTACATTGCCGTATCCAGCCTCATGCGAACCCGCCATGAAAACAAAGAAGCAAACTACAGCTTGCGAGAACGGCTAAGTGCCTCTGTTGACTTGATTCCCCCGTTGGTTGTGTTCTTTATTGTCATGGGCAGCATTTACAGCGGCCTCGCCACCGCCACGGAGTCCGCCGCCCTCGGTGTGGTGACAGCTCTTATCTTTGCCGGGCTCAAGCGCAAGCTGACGTGGACGACCCTTCGCACCTGTTTCATCCAAACGGCCCGGGTAACCGGTATGATTTTGCTGATTATCACTGCCGCCTTCATTCTTAACCTAACCATCAGCTTGACGGGAGTGGCCAGCACCATGTCGAGTTGGGTCACCTCCCTTGGCCTGACACCGGTTATGTTCCTGCTGGCGCTTGTGGTGTTCTATCTCGTGCTGGGCATGTTCATGGATGTGCTGTCCATGCAGGTAGCCACCATTCCTATTACCTATCCCATGGCGCTAGCGCTGGGTATCGACCCGATCTGGTTCGGTATTTTTGTCGTCTTGATGTGTGAACTGGGTCTTATTACCCCGCCGGTCGGCATGAACCTGTTCGTCGTGCATGGAATTCGTCCCGACAATGGAAGTATCAGCGGTGTTATGAAGGGTGCCGTCCCTTACGTACTGCTAATGCTGTTGTTTGCGGGCTTAATTATCGCCGTACCGGCGATTGTGACGTGGCTCCCGGAGATGATGAGATGACGGCACTCTGGCAATGCACGGCAACGGAGCTGGTCGCTGGCTTTCGCACTAAAAAGTGGTCACCGAAGGAGGCCCTTGATTCAGTTCTCGAACGCTTGGAAGCCGTTAACCCTGGGATCAATGCGGTCATCGCCCTGGCCGACGACGCTCAGGAAGCCGCCGAACGCAGCAGCTTACGTTACATCGAGGGAAGGCCACTGAGTCCGCTGGACGGAGTGCCCATCAGCATCAAGGATAATCTTTTGCTGGCAGGCGTACCCGCCACCTGGGGCACGGCCGCCCTACGAGACTGGATACCAGACCGCGACGAGTTGCCCGTTGCCAGGCTACGTCAGGCCGGGGCTGTGCTATTCGCCAAGACCAACGCACCAGAATTCACCTTAGAAGGCTATACCGATAACCCGGTATATGGCGTGACGGGAAGTCCTTGGGCCCCTGCGTTGACGCCGGGCGGTTCAAGCGGCGGGGCCGCTGCTGCCGTCGCAGCCGGCATCGGGCCGCTGGCATTAGGCACAGACGGGGGGGGATCGATCAGGCGTCCTGCCGCTCATTGCGGGCTGGTTGGGCTAAAACCGTCCATTGGAACGGTCCCCAGAGCCGATGGATTTCCTCAGATATTGCTCGATTTCGAGGTCGCTGGCCCACTGGCGCGCTGTGTTGAAGATGCTGCTCTAATGCTGAATGTTCTAGAAGGCGCCTGTCTAGAGGACCGACAATCATGGACGGAAAATCCTGGTCGGCGAACCACGGCATCACGCGTCTTGTGTGTCTCCTCGCTGCCGGGCAGCCCTGTCGATCCCCAGATACGTCGACATGTTGAAAAGGCAGCAACCACTTTCACCCGTATGGGCCTGGAGGTCGTGTTCGATACGCTCCCACTGGACTTAGCGGCGCTTAACGAGATATGGAGCGAAGTTGGGCAGATTGGCCTAGCGCACCTCGCCGAGACTCATGCCATCTGGCTGGAACATGCCTCGCCTAAGTACCAAGATATGGCCAACGCTGGCGCCCATCTACCGGCCAGCCGGTTGTGGCATATTCTGGACGCTGTATCTCGCCTGCGCCGCCAAGTGGATACGCTTTTCACCGACACTGACATGGTGCTGATGCCCAGCATCGCCGCCCTTTCTTGGCCTGCCAGCCAAGCCTATCCGCCGACCATCGACGGCCAGCCAGTCGGCCCGCGGGGGCATGCGGTATTCACTGGCTGGGTGAATGCCGCAGGCAATCCTGCCATCAATTTACCGGTCGAGCCGTCGCATGAAGGCCTGCCTATCGGGCTGCAACTGATCGGTCCTTGGCAGTCGGAATATCTACTGCTCGACTTGGCGCAGCGCTACCAGCGCCTTGCTCCTTGGAAAGCACACTATGCCGATCTGTGGGAGCGATGAGCATGGAGACACGCTTACCCTTACTCATCGACCGGGATTTTTTTGGCTACGGCGCCTCGCCCCCTCGTATTGAATGGCCCAATAACGCTCGGCTAGCGCTCTCCTTCGTGCTCAATCTGGAAGAAGGTGCCGAATTTAGTCTGCGCGCGGGCGACCCGAGCAACGAGGACACGCATGAGGTGCAGTGTCAGATCAAAGACGCTCCAGACCTGTGCATGGAGAGTCACTTCGAATATGGCACGCGTGCCGGTTATTGGCGCGTCATGTCAGTCTTTGAGGAAGCCGGTGTGCCCGTCACCCTGAATGTCTGTGCCCGCGCCCTTGAGGCGACTCCTTGGGTGGCGGCTTATGCACGACAGCGCGGCGATGAACTCTGCTGTCATGGATGGCGCTGGGAATCCCACGCTGGAATGTCGGAACCAGAGGAACGTGCCTTAATCGACCGCTGCGTGGCGACCTTCCAACATATTGCTGGCAACGCGCCGGTGGGCTGGCATACCAAATCTTCCCCGTCCGTCCAGACGCGCCGTCTATTGATAGAGCATGGTGGCTTCCTCTACGACAGCGACGCCTACAACGATGACCTGCCTTATTACGTCACTCACGGCGAACGCGCCCACTTGGTACTCCCCTACGCATTCGATACCAATGACATGCGCTTCTTCGTCAATCATAGCTTTCATCGCGCCCGCGATTTTCATGACTATGTGATGGACGCCGTGAAGGCCCTGCTGCGTGAAGGGGAACAGGCACCGCGCATGCTCACCATTGGCTTGCACACTCGTATCATTGGTCGTCCCGGACGCATTGATGGCCTTCGCGATCTATTCGCAAGCCTGCATGGGCTACCTATCTGGTATGCCACCCGTGAACAGATAGCCCAGCACTGGCTGCGACATTGCCCACCTCCGCTGCCTTTCGAAGCGGGAGTCAGACAATGACTCGGCTGCTGCTCGTCAATGGCAACACCTCCAACACGGTCACCCAAAAACTGCTGGCCGAGGCCGAGCGTTACGCGGGAGCCAATGTTCAGATCAGTGCGGTAACAGCCCGTTTCGGTGCGGATCTGGTTTCGAACCGAGCCAGCAACGTTATCGCTGGTCATGCTGTTCTGGATGCCGTGGCACACCATCAAGACCCTTATGACGCCGTTCTGGTGGCAATTTCGCTGGATACGGCCGTGGAAGCCCTGCGTGAAGTACTAAGCGTTCCAGTGGTCGGCATGACCGAGGCTGCCTGCTGGCAGGCGTGCCTTGTCGGCAACCGGTTCGGCGTGGTGATGCCGGATCGCAATACCCTTCCCCTTTATCGTGAACGCATTTTGAACTATGGCTTGCGTGAACGGCTTGCCGGGCTACGTGCTATTGAGGCCACGGTACAAACGCATCACGCCGCTCCCGCAGGCAGCGAGGCTGCCCTTCGCGCAGCTATCATGGACCTGGTCGTAAATGAAGGCAGCGAGGCCGTGGTGCTTGCTGGCGCTTCAATGACAGGCCTTCAGCGTCGCTTGCAACCACTGGTTCCTGTGCCACTCCTCGATGGCATCGCAAGCGGGGTAATTCTTCTAGAAGGCCTGATCAGACTGAATCTGCCCCACTCCCACGTGAACGGTGATGGCAAACCTTACACCACGACATTGTCAGGCCTCAGCGGCCCTTGTACGGAGTTGCTAAGTGGCCTGCCGTCGGCAAGGAAATCCATATGATTCATCAACTGCGCGCCAAGACCCTGCATGACATTATCCACCAAGGTGGACTAACAATGGCTGAACTCGCCGAGTCCACCCTAGCTCGCATTGAGGCTATCAACCCCTCACTGATCGCCTTCGTAGACGCTGACCACGCTGATGTGATGCGTCAGGTGGAGGCTATCGAAGTACGCCGACGTGCAGGCGAAGCACTTCCGCTGCTTGGCAGTGTGTTTAGTATCAAGGACAACCTCTGGCTGGGTGGCAGGCCTGCGACCTATGGCTCGCAAGTTTATCGGCATCATGTAGCCCCCTGCGATAGTGCCGTTGTAGCACGCCTTAAACGACTCGGCGCTCTATGCATCGGCATCACCAATTGCCCAGAATTTGCTTGCAAAGGCCATACCAGTAACTCCTTGCATGGTACGACCCGTAATCCTTGGGATTTAGACACCACCCCCGGCGGCTCTTCAGGGGGCGCGGCAGCGGCTGTCGCTGCAGGGCTGGGCACGCTAGCGCTAGGGACCGATGCGGGTGGTTCTATACGTCGGCCTGCTGCCCATACCGGGTTAGTTGGTTTCAAGCCAACGCATGGTCTGATTCCCGACCCTTATGGGTTCGATGACCCCAGCTATGCTATTTCCGACATCGGCGTATTGGCCAAAGATGTTGAGGACTGTGCTTGGCTACTCGACGGAGCGGTATTTCATGACTGTCGCGACCCGCGTAGTCATCCGCTACCCCCCCAGCTCACCGTAGACCGCCCCTTCACCAACGCCTTAAAACGTCTCGACTCCCAGGCTATTCGTATTGGCTGGACCAGCGACCTAGGCTGTGGGTTTCGCCTCGATCCAGACGTTGCAACAGCCTTCGATGACTGCATCGCTGCATTGGCTAACGCGGGGCTAACACTGGAACACGCGGCTCCCGACTGGCCCGCTCATACATTCGAGTATCCTTTATTACGCCAACAGCAAGCGGCCCTGGCTGCTCAGTTTGGCCATGTGCTTCGTGATACGCCGGACCTGTTGGACCCCGCCTTGGCCGACCAGATCACTCAAGGCTTAAGCATAAGCGGGGCGGATTATGCTGCGGACGAACTGCGTCGAAAAACGCTCATTCAGGCCTTGGATAACTTTTTCGAACGCTTCGACTTTCTTATCTGCCCCACAACGCCGGTGGAAGCCTGGCCAGTAGTGGCCTCGCACCCTGGCGTCATCGGAGGACAACCCGCATCACAACGATCCCACGCCTCGTTTACCCCTCTGTTCAATTACTGTGGGGTGCCTGCTCTATCCCTGCCTTTTGCTCTGGGCCAGCACGGATTACCGCTTGGGTTGCAGCTTGTGGGGCCACGCCATAAAGATCTAGGTGTCCTCACCCTCGCTCACCATCTTGAGACGATTATCGAACATCGCTTCGATGCCCCGCTTTGGCTGGCCGATAGCGATTCCTTTTCATCACGTCTGTAATTCATTAGGAGGTTTCCCTTGAGCAAACACATCATCGATTTGTCATTACCCATTCGTAACGCATCATTTGATACCCAAGAGCAGCACATCGAGTACATCGACCACTACGCGATGGCACGACAGCGGGCCTCCGCCTATGGAGTGGACCCCGGTGACCTGCCGTTGCCTGGCGTCCATTCGGCCAGTGAGCGGATCACCCTATCCTCGCATGCAGGCACACATATGGACGCCCCGATTCACTACGGCCCAACCTCTGAGGGCAAGCCAGCACGCACCATCGACCAGATTCCTCTGGAGTGGTGCCACGGCGACGGCGTGGTATTGGATTTTTCATGGATGGAAGCTGGGCAGGTCATTGGCGTCGATGATCTACAGCAAGCGCTGGCGCGCATCGAATACACGTTAAAACCGTTTGATATCGTGCTAATTCGCACCGACCGCTGGATGGATTTTGATCGACACGACTGGGCGATGCGCCACCCCGGCATGGGCCGAGAGGCGACGTTATGGTTGATTGAGCAAGGTATTCGCATGATGGGTACTGATGGTTGGGGATGGGATATTCCTATACCGATGATGGCCGAGGCGCTTCGTAAAGGTGACGCAGATGCATTCTTTCCAGGGCATTACGCAGGACGCGATAAGGAGTATTGCCATATCGAGAAACTAGCTCGGCTCAATGAGTTGCCAACACACGGCTTCACCTTTTCGGCATTCCCGGTATTGATTGAGCGCGCATCGGCTGGGTGGTGTAGAGCTGTAGCGATAATAGATTAGCCATACCTGACAGAGAACCTGTCACTACGATTACGCCTGGGCCGTGGCAGTGCCTGCCACTTATCCTTCTAGAGCTGAACCGCCATCGCTATAAATCCGCGTTCTGCTCTGCACGCAGGATTTGCTGCAGATTACCGCGGGAAACACTAATAAATATAAACACGCACAACGAGCGATTACCCACTTCCAAGTGGGCACGGATTCACGCTGCCCACTTAGTTCCCCTCCGCAAAAATAGTCTCGATCACTGTTCGATCTCCTGCACACGCCATTACATCAACTTTAGTCGCACTTTTCAGCGCAAGGCTTGACGAAATCTATGGGCCGCCATATGTTTCATCAGACAGAATAAGTTCTAACAAGAGAAACAAACCTGTTTGAGGTAACACCATGACAACGACTCGACGTCTTCTCATTGCAGCATCCATTGCAGCGGCCAGTGTCACTTACGCACAGGCTTTCGAACCGGCAGGAAAGGTTGAGTGTTTAGCACCTGCCGACCCAGGTGGCGGATGGGACTTTACTTGCCGCAGTGTTGGAAATGTAATGGAAGACTTGGACCTCGTACCGAGAAGCGTACAAACCGTCAACATGCCAGGTGCTAGCGGTGGCGTGGCTTATGCCCATGTCGTCAGCAAGCGGGAAGGTGATGATCAATTACTGGTAGCCGCTTCCACGGCCACCACTACGCGTTTAGGACAGGGACAGTTCCAAGGCCTTAACGTCGATATGGTCAACTGGATAGGTGCTCTAGGTGCTGACTACGGCATCATTGCGGTCAGTAAAGATGCTCCCTATGAATCACTTCAAGACGTCATTGATGCCCTGCGTAACGACCCACAATCCGTCTCCTTCGCTGGTGGCAGTTCAAAAGGAGGTTGGGATCATCTCAAGGTTTTGATGATGGCTCAGGAAGCCGAGATTGAAGCGCTGCCACGTATCAAATATTTACCCTACACCGGCGGTGGTGAAGCTATGACTCAAGTGGTCGGTGGCCATGTGGACGCCTTCACCGGCGATATCTCTGAAGCACAAGGGTTCATGGAGTCCGGCGACCTGCGGGTACTCGCTGTACTCGCCGATGAGCGCCTACCTGGAGACCTCAGTGATATCCCCACCGCCAAAGAGCAAGGCATTGATGTGGAGGGCCCCAACTGGCGTGGTTTCTATATGCCAGCGGGTATTTCCGACGATGCCAAGCAGTATTGGACTGATGCCATAGACACCATATATTCCAGCGATGAGTGGGAAGCGGTCATGCAGCAAAACGGTCTCATGCCTTTCCACATGAGCGCGGGAGAGTTCGAAACCTTCGTCAAGGACCAGATTGACGACATTGAAACACTCTCAAAGGACATCGGGCTGATCCCATAATGACGCTTAATGACCGTATTTTCGGCGTACTGATGATCGTCCTGGCCGTCGCGTACGGCTGGGGCGCCTCTCAGCTACCCGAACCGTTTGGTGGTAGTGAGGGGGTAGGTCCTGACACCTTCCCTTTGCTATTGGCCGTCGTTCTAAGCCTTGCCGGCTTATATATGGTCGTACAGCCAGACCCGGACAATGCTTGGCCTTGGAGCCGCACAGGCATTGAGTTGATCATTGCCGTAGTAGTGCTTGTACTGTATGCCATGCTTCTCCAACCGCTTGGGTTTATCTTCAGTACGAT
This sequence comes from Halomonas alkaliantarctica, assembly GCF_029854215.1. Taxonomy (NCBI): domain Bacteria; kingdom Pseudomonadati; phylum Pseudomonadota; class Gammaproteobacteria; order Oceanospirillales; family Halomonadaceae; genus Vreelandella; species Vreelandella neptunia. The sequence goes on from NZ_CP122961.1 coordinate 3,930,028, forward strand.
CCTGGTAGTAGGCACACTTTGCTGGCGTATGGGTAGCGCCCCAATCCGCGCATTTGTCACCGCCACGATAGCTGGCGTGGTCGTGTTTTTGCTGTTCGGCTTTGCGCTCGACCTATCGCTGCCGCTTGGAGTGCTATCTTTCATGGAGGTGGGCTAATGGAAACACTGGGCTTTCTGATTGATGGCTTCGGCGTAGCACTAGCGCCAGAGAATTTAATATTTGGTTTGATGGGTGCCTTCCTCGGCACGCTTATCGGCGCCCTCCCTGGGCTAGGGCCGTCCAATGGGGTGGCGATTCTAATCCCGCTGGCCTTCAGCCTGGGACTGGCGCCAGAAACTGCCTTGATCATGCTAACGTCAGTGTATGCAGGGGCCATGTACGGCGGGCGCATTTCATCAATATTATTGAATATTCCGGGTGACGAACCGGCAATGATGACATGTCTCGACGGTTACCCAATGGCTCAAAAGGGAAAAGCGGCCGAAGCGCTGGCAATCTCAGCAGTCGCCTCCTTCGTGGGTAGTCTGATAGCCACCATTGGCCTAATACTAGTGGCTCCAGTGCTGGCCGACTTTGCCCTGAGTTTCGGCCCCGCCGAGTACTTCGCTCTCTTTCTGGTAGCTTTTGCAACCTTGGGTGGAATCACCGGTAAGAACCCGATGAAAATGGTGGTGGCGGCTTGCCTTGGCCTGATGATTTCCACGATGGGCATTGATAATACCGGGGTCCAGCGCTACACCTTTGGTGTGCTCGAACTCTACGAAGGCGTGGACTTCATTCTCGCTATCGTGGGTCTATTTGCCATTTCCGAACTGCTTTTCTTCATTGAGGAAAAGGCTGGGGGAGGCAAGCAGAAGATGAGCGTAAACAAGATCGACCTTTCCTGGTCGGATATCCGACATATCATGCCATCGAGCATACGTGGCGGGATTCTTGGCTTCATTGCCGGGGTACTGCCGGGAGCTGGCGCCTCCTTGGGTAGTTTCATCGGCTACACCTTGGAAAAAAAGATAGTCGGCAAGAAGGGCTATTTCGGGCAAGGGGACCCACGTGGCGTTGCTGCCCCGGAGGCCGGCAACAATGGTGCTTCTAGTGGTGCGCTGGTGCCCATGCTGACGCTGGGTGTGCCGGGTAGCGGCACCACGGCAGTGCTGCTGGCGCTGTTGATCTCGCTCAACATCACGCCTGGGCCGTTGATGTTTACTCAGAATGCCGACATTGTCTGGGGTGTCATCGCGGCGCTTTTGATTGGTAACTTCTTGCTGCTGATACTCAATATTCCGATGGTGGGCATCTTCGTTAAGCTATTGTCGGTTCCCCCGATGTTTCTGTTACCGATCGTTACCATGATCGCCTTCGTAGGCATCTATTCGATCAGCAACACCACCTTCGATCTGTACTTCATGGTGGCCTTCGGGGTAGGCGGTTACATACTGCGCAAGCTGGAAATTCCACTGGTGCCGATCATCCTCGGCCTGTTGCTTGGCCCGGAGATGGAGAAGAACCTGCGCCATGCCATGGATCTTTCCAACGGTGAATGGTCTATCCTGTGGAACAGCGGCCTAGCCATTGGCCTATGGGTTTTCGCAGGTCTAGGGCTGATCCTGCCATATATCGTCGGCCCGATCTTACGCAGGCGGATGAAGTCCGAACCATCAAGCGTCAATGAAGGCGATTGAAGCATAACAAGCAAATGCTCGGCTCTGGGTTTTACCCAGTGCCGAGCCTTTTCATGTGTGCCTTCCAATGGTGCTTTGATTTCTCAAACTAGAAAGAGACAGGCCCATGCGGTAGGCACGCTTCAAGTTCTGCAGCTTTCTCGATTAATACCTGACGGTGATTCTCTAAGGAATCGGTAAGACGTTCGCGAGGTCCTGACACCGCCAGAGCCCCTAACAACTCGCCGTCAGGTCGAAAGATGCCGATGGCGGCCGCTGCCAGCGAAGGTTCCCGCTCGCCTTTAGAGACCTGCACCTCTCTTGAAACACCACCACAAAGCACTCTTGCCGCAGCGCCACGATCAAGAGGCAGGCGAGCTCCCTGCTCCAAATGGTGGCGAACCTCATGGCGCCCATTCTCTCGATAAAGGCACACCCTCTCATCGCCATCGCGAATATAGAAAGAAGCGGTTTCACCGCTTATATCGCGAAGTGCAATCAGCACTGGCCGCACCACCCCCTCAAGACGCAAGCCCTCCCCAGCCAATGGGGCCAAGCGCGCGCAGGCGGGGCCGATTCGATAGATGCCGCGTTCATTTCGAACGACGAAGCCAAACACCTCTAGGGAGGCCATAAGACGCAGGATGGTGCTCTTGTAGAAGCCGGTGGCCAGTGACAGTTCCGTCAGTGAAAGTTCAGGCTGATGCTCATTGAAGACCTCAAGCAAAGTGAGCGCTCGCTCTACTGCTTCCACACGTCGTTGGGCCACTGATGACTCCTTAAGATTTTTACTAAAGGATGATATTGCATCAGACGAAACGTTGTTGCAACAAAGCAAACGAGCCATTATTCTCCTAGAGAGAACAAGTTTCACTAGAGGGAATAACATGGCAGCACCACTTAAAGGCTACCGAATTCTTGATCTGACAAATGTCCTGGCGGGCCCGTTTTGCTGTCATCAGCTCGCCCACCTGGGAGCCGAAGTCATTAAAGTTGAACGTCCTGACGGCGGCGACTTGGCTAGGCAGCTAGGTGCAGATGCTCACCTTAACAACGAACGAATGGGTGTCTCCTTCCTGGCACAGAACGCAGGCAAGGAGTCTATTACCCTCGACCTGAAAAAGACCGAAGACCGTGAAGCGTTCATTGATTTGGTAAAGCAAGCCGATGTGTTGGTGGAGAACTTTCGCCCTGGGGTAATGGCACGCCTGGGATTGAGTTACGAAACATTGAAGCAGGTCAACGAACGGCTGATCTACTGCGCCATCTCAGGCTTTGGCCAGGAAGGGCCTCTTTCTACGTTTCCAGCCTATGACCAAATCATTCAGGGCATGTCTGGGGTAATGAGCATCACTGGGGATGCGGAACACTCGCCCTACCGTGTCGGGTATCCGTTAGCTGATACTATCGGCGGGCTGACCGCCGCCATGGCGATCAACGCAGCTCTTGCAGAACCTGAGCGCCAGGCCCGTTTTATTGATGTGGCAATGCTCGACTCGGTGTTGTCCACCATGGGCTGGGCGGTTTCGAACCTACTAGTAGCCGATTGTGCCCCTAGCCCATTGGGCAACGACAACGTCACAGCTAGTCCCTCTGGTACTTTTCGTACAGGGGATGGCCTACTGAACATCGCCGCCAACAAACAAGAGCAGTTTGAGGCACTTAGCCATCTGCTAAATCATCCGGATTGGATCGAAGATTCGCGCTTCGCCAAGCGTCAGGCAAGGCTAGAGCATCGTCAGGAGTTGAAGGAGCTGATCGAGGCTGCCTTGAGCGAAAATACGACTGAATACTGGTGGCATGCCCTAGTAGGGGCCGGCGTACCCGCTGGCCCCGTCTACAGCGTCAAGGAAGCGCTCAATCATCCCCATGTTCGTGAGCGAGGCCTAATCGAGCGCTTCGAAGAAGCTGGAATCGGTCGTCCTCTTGAGATCGTTAGTGGAGGTTACCGGATCGATGGCCAGGCTCCGCGTGTGGCGACGCCACCTCCCTTTCTAGGTGCCGACAATGCGCGCTGGTTAAGGCCCCACTCATCCCCCCATCAGGAGGCAAAAGCATGAACAACACCCACCAAGACACTCAAGCCGCTAAATGGTGGCACACCAAGATCATCGACATGAAGCCGGGCGAGATTCGCTATCACGGTTACGCCATTGAAGAGTTGATAGGTCGTATCAGTTTCGCCGATATGGTGTGGCTAATGACACGCAGCGAGCTGCCCTCGCAGGCGCAATCAGCATTGCTTGAGGCGGCGTTGATGAGCGCGGTGGATCATGGCCCCCAGGCACCCAGTATCGCCATCGCACGTATGGCAATGACCTGTGGCAGCAGTCTCAATAACGCCATGGCTTCTGCAGTCAACGTGCTCGACGATGTTCACGGTGGTGCGGGGGAGCAAGCAGTCGAGCTCTACCAAACTATTCATGCACGCCTCCAGCGCGGCGAGCCATTAACCAATGCCACAGCTGAAGGTCTAGACGCCTGGCGAGAAAAACATGGCAAGATCGTGCCCGGCTTCGGGCATCGTTTTCACCCTATTGACCCCCGTGCGCCCCGCCTGCTGCAGTTAATAGACGAGGCCGCGGAGCGCGGCGAGATTAGTGGGCAATTTGCATCTATCGCCCGAGAAATCGAGCAACAACTGCGCAAAGCCAAGGGTAAACCTATCCCTCTCAATATCGACGGTGCTACCGCAGCGGTGTATGCCGAACTGGATTTTCCTGCGCCACTCGCTCGTGGCCTATTTTGCCTATCTCGCTCAGTAGGCATACTAGCGCATGCATGGGAGCAGAAGTGCCAAGGCGGGCGTAACAAGGGCCCCATCCCCAAAGGCTGGCTTTGGCAGTATCAAGGGCACCCACCTCGTCATCTAGAAGGTAAAAAAAGCGTAAACAATTAGTGCCTATCGGGAAAACATCGATTTGTCCGTACAAGTGAAGGTGAAAAATAGTGATTGCTGGCTTTAGCAAAGGCTAGCACCACACTCAAACTGCATGTGCCGATACTGGCTGTAAAAGGTTGTATAGGTTTTAGGTACTTTACCAGCGAGCTGGAAACTGCGTGCGCGAGAAGATCAAATTGGTGGCCGTCGTCATCAACGATGAAGGCCTTAGCAATGAACATGCCTTTCAGGATGCCTACTACGATGGTAAGCATTTCGCTATCGACTATCAGAATCCCGACTTCGGTGTTTTGGCCCGTGCTTTCGGTGCTCAAGGTGAGAAAGTCACTCGGCCCGTAGCGCTACACTTTAGAGTCCAATCCTAAGCGTAAGGAGATTGGACATGAAGAAGCGTTTCAGCGAAAAAAAGATCATTGGTTTCCTGGGCGAAGCCGAGTCGGGGCTGCCCACAAGGAGCTATGCCGTCGGCACGGTTTCTCGGAAGCCAGTTATTACCTTTGGCGCAGCAAGTTTGGCGGCATGATCGTGCCCGATGCCAAACGACTCAAAGAACTCAAAGCCGAAAATGGACGCTTGAAAAGCTGCTCACTGAGTCGCTACTGGAGATGGAGGTCACTCGCGAGGCGCTGAGAAAAAAGTAGTGAGTGCCCCGGCACGCCGAGACGTGGTGCGCTTTATGGTGTCACGTGGTCTGAGTGAGCGACGAGCGCGTCTACGCCGCGGCTCGGTTGCAGGTAATACGCCGCAAGCGCAAGAAGGTTCCCACGTCTGAGCGTAAGCCGCTAGGCCGCCCTGGCGCCTCCAATCAGGTCTGGTCAATGGATTTTGTGTTTGACCGTAAGGCAGACGGGCGAGCGATAAAAAACCTCACCGTTGACGACGACGCTACCCATGAAGCTGTGGTAATCGTGCCTGAACGTGCCATTGGCGGGCTTTCGTTAACACTAATTCGAGATCATCTGGCTTTACAACGTGGCCTAGCTAGCGCCATTCGTACGGATAATGGAAAGGAATTTTGTGGGCGCGCCATGCTGTTGTGGGCTCATCTACGTGGCGTTGCACTGTTTTTAATCGAACCTGGAAAACCCAACCAAAATGCCTACATCGAATCGTTCAATGGGTGCTTTCGAGATGAGTGTCTGAATGAGCATTGGTTCACCAGCCTTCATCACGCCCAGGTCGTCATCGAGGCATGGACGCGGGAGTACAACGAAGAAAGACCAAAGAAGAGTCTTGGAGGGCTGACACCGTCAGCCTATACCGAGCAACTGATGATAAAACACGAGAAAGTTACTTCTGACTCTAAACTCGGGTGCTATTGAAGATGGGGTGACATCGCGTCTCAAAAAGGATAGTGCTATCTAACGTTATTCAATAGCGCGAAAAGCTCGTACCTTTTATTTCGAGTATGGATAGAGCGGCACCCGACAGGGTGCCTAGTAATCGTTTATGCATTCCCTCTGAGCAGTTGCAGCTGGTTGCAGAGCTGGCAATTTTTGCGAGTTTACCCTGGAAGACGGCGAGCAAGTATAGATTGCGCTCGTTCATAAACCGGCTTGTCGATCATACGGCCATTAAGGGTTACTGCCCCTAGGCTTTTTCTTTCTGCTCTATCCAGCTCTTCCATGACGCGCTCCGCCCATTCAACATCTTCTTGACTAGGTGAAAATCCTCGGTTGAGGGCTTGAACGTTACCCGGATGGACTGATGTCGCCCCAGAGAACCCAAAAGCCGCAGACCGCACTGCAAGGTCTTCTAGATCGGCTGACGTAAAATTTGCAATGCTATCGAGCAACCCAAGCGGGGAGATTCCTGCAGCCCTGGCGGCATAAACAATCTGCTGTTTTGCACCAATAAGCGTTTGTTCCGAGGGCGTTATTTGGCAACTCGTCGCAAAATCCTCGCTACCGAGTAGAAGCGCCACAACACGCTTATCCGCTCGTGCGATATCATAAGCGTGAATTAGTCCGCCTGGGCTTTCGATAAGTGGAACGATACCGACATTATTCATTGGGTCTAGCAAGTCCAATGCTTGGGCAACTAATCTCACCTTTCCAGCATCTTCACATTTGGGCAAGAAGATTGCTGCAACTCCTGGCCGTACCACAGTACGGAGATCATCCGCCATATTAACAAGATCGCCGTTTATACGAATACAAACTTGGGCAGGTCCTTGAATTAGGTCCGATAGCTTTGCAGCAACCATTTCTCTTGCTGCCTGCTTATAGTCAGATGGCACACTATCTTCAAGATCGATGATCAAGGCGTCTGCGCCACGAGTTTGAGCCTTAGCAAGAAACTTATCGTTGTTGCCTGGGACATAAAGAAGGGATCGCCAAGATGCGCTACTTATTGTCATGTACACTCTCGCTAATCAGTTCTGATTCAAGAAGGGCGGTGAACTCAGCATCATCAAAACCGGCTTCGGTCAATATTTGACGAGCGTGTTCCGAAATCCGAGGTGCAGCTCGGTGAAAGCCCCCTGGTGTGGATAACAGCCTCGGGACAGGAGCATGCATGGCCGCCCCACCCAGATCATCATCGGGGAGCTCTACATAAATGCCACGTTTCCTGAAATGCTGATCTTTAGAGATGTCTTCAATATCGTAGACCGGAGCCGCCGTAATGCCGTGCTCATCGAATATGGCGAGCCCCTCTTCCATCGTCCGCTCACCGATCCACCCACCAACAATCTGATCGACTGCGTGCCTACGGGCAACACGCTGTTCGTTTGTGCAGAAGTCTGGGTGAGTGATTAGGTCTTCACGGCCAATACATCGGAACACTCTCTCGGCAGTCTTTTGCATTGAGGCCGAGAGCGCAATAAACCCTCCGTCACTTGTTTGGTAGACATTGCGAGGGCTTGAAGTGTTTGAACCATTACCCACACGAGGCTTTGGCTTATGCAAGAGCTGGTAGTCTAAAGCTTCTGGCCCTAATACTGATGTCATGGCATCTAGGAGCGCAAGATCGATCACTTGACCTTTGCCCGAAGTCGCGCGCGAGCGCAATGCCATCAAAAGAGCATTAGAACCATAAAGCCCTGCAATCATATCTGCCAGAGCCAGCGGCGGCAGAAGAGGATCACCACCTTCCTCACCATTACGTGAAGCGAAACCAGACATCCCTTCAACAAGTGTGCCGAAACCAGGCCTAGAAGAGTAAGGGCCACTCTGACCGAAACCGGAAACTCGGAGTATGATCAGCTTGGGAGATACTTCGTGAAGAACCTCTGGACCCAGCCCCATTTTTTCAAGCGTCCCAGGCCGAAAGCTTTCTATTAATATATCGGCAGTTGCTATTAACCGCTTCAGCAGCTCAATGGCCCCCTCTTTCCTGAAGTCGAGGCCAATGCTGCGCTTGTTTCTCCCATAAACAGTCCAGAAAGTAGATATACCTCCTTGTTTCCACGCTCGTAGTGGATCGCCCAAAGGAAGAGGCTCAACTTTGATAACATCGGCACCAAAGTCAGCGAGTTGCAACGACGTCATGTTTCCAGCCACGAGGCGTGATAGGTCGATAACGCGGACGCCTTGCATCGGTCCATCAGACCTACCATCGAACGCATGTTTCTGCCAGCTCATTTTTTGTACACCTTTACTCATCGGCACTAGTCATGTCTCGCATACTTCTGGCGCGTAAGCGGCCAAATACAGTCCCCACGACGATGAGAATCATCAGCGAGAGAATGATTAGAGAAATTGGTCGCTCAATAAAGATCATTGCGCTGCCTTGACCGAGCATGACGGATTGACGGAAATAGTTTTCAGCCAATGGTGTCAACACGACAGCAAGAATAAACGGCGCAGTGGGATAGTCATTCTTTTTCAACAAATAGCCGAGCACACCAAAGATGAGCATGATCCAGATATTAAAGGGGCTGTAACTTAATGAAAAAGCGCCTACCACACATAGCGCAATGACAACGTTAGCCAAGTTATTCTGGATTGCTCGTAGCAGGTTCACGAAGACGGGAATAAGAAGGACATTAGATAAGAGCAGGAAAAAGTTCGCCAGCACAAGCCCCGCGATCATCGCCCAAACAATATCGCCAGAATTTGTCATCAAAAGCGGTCCCGGCTGCATCCCGAACATGATCAGTGCCCCAAGCATGATAGCAGTACCGCCTGACCCCGGAATACCGAGAGTGAGTAAAGGTATGAGGGAGCCAGGAACAGCTGCGTTGTTGGTAGCCTCCGGACCAGCAAGCCCAGGTATCGAACCATTGCCAAACTTCTCTGGAGTCCGTGATAGCTTTTTTTCAAGTGCGTAGTCGAGAAAGGTCGCTACCGTTGCACCAGCACCCGGAACGATTCCGATAACAGTCCCCAGGATGGACCCCCGAATAGTTGGGCCTGAAGCCTCACTAAGATCAGCGCGTCCTGGGATGAACTCTTTCATACGGAAACTGGGTTTTCCAAGGTTGAGCTTTAGCTTTTTTTCGAGGTTATAAAGCACTTCGCCCAGCCCATAGAGGCCGATGATAATTGCCACGAAATCTATACCCTCAATCATCTCGGGTACAAAGGCGAACCGGATTTGTCCTGAGACATAATCACTTCCAAAAGTGCTGACCAAAACGCCGAGGCACGTCACGAATAATGCCTTGAGCATACTGCTGCCAGCGAGCAGCATGACAGTGGCGAGGCCTATAGCCATAAGGAGAAAATATTCCGGAGCTCCAAGATAGATCGCATAGGATGCAATTAGTGGTGCAAGGAAAATAAGAACCGCCAAACCGAACAAGCCGCCTATGAATGAGGCAATCGCCGAAATACCCAACGCTAAGGGACCTCTCCCCTGCTTCATCATTGGATAGCCCTCAAGGGCTGTGACGATGGCGGGCGCATCCCCAGGCGCATTGATAAGAATGGCAGTAATCCGACCACCATACATTGTGCCCATATAGACGCCGGTTAAAAGGCAAAGTCCCGATACCTGATTCATTCCAAAAGTCAGCGGCAGCATCAGAGCAATGCCCGCAGAGGGGCCAAGCCCGGGCAAAGCGCCCACGACCGTCCCGATCAGCCCAGCCGCAAAAATTATAGCTATGTTATATGGGGTCAGAACTTCACCAAACCCCATCATTAGATTACTTATCGCTTCCATAAAGAACACCCTGTTCTAGTCAGGTGACAGGAATCCCCAACCAAAGATTGAAGATTGCGAAAATTGCACCAAGTGTGATCAAGTTCATAACGAAAGCACGGATTAATGAATGCCTCAGTAAAGTCTTCGAGATCACCATCATTACAACGAATAGAGGAGCTATAACAGATCCAAAATGCATCAGATAAATAGCAACAATAAGAAGCAGTACAGCAAATATTGGAGAAATCGCCGCTTTTAAATGCTCCTTTACTTGAAAAGTGTCACCATCTACTTGCGCCCTTCTCTTTCCAAACTTTAAAAAGATCAAAACACCCAAAGCCAGAGTTGCCAAAGCAAAGTTGAGCGGTACAAATCCAGGCCCAAAACCCTGATTTGAAAAATAATTGAACTCAAGACTTTGGTAGCCAAGAAATACCGAAAAGACTATTGTAAATACAATAAGTACGAGTTCGGACGTTCGCATGGAACCTCCCGTGCGTTAATAGCTCGTTGCGATGGAGTAGAGAGATGGCCCGGCCAGCTACCAGCAAAACCGGGCCATAGGGTTAATTACTCAGCATGTCCAGTTCGCCAAGGACCTTCCGGTAGACCGTCTCGGTCTCACCTAGATAATCAGCAAATTCCTCGCCGGTAATCACGAGTGGCACGATCGCGTTCGGTTCAACGTACTCTTTTTGCCAAGCTTCGCTTTCAAGCAGATTCGTTACGATCTCCGTCAATGCTTCACGCTCTGCATCTGAGATACCTGGAGGCGCGGTCACACCGCGGAATAGGCTAATCGTGATATCCACACCTTGTTCCACAAAGGTGGGGACGTCTGGAAGGCTATCGATCCGCTCCTCTGTGCTGACAGCAATTGCTTTAAATTTCTCGCTGTTGAGGTAATCGGTCACCGCACCAGGATTGGTAATTGCGAAATCAATTTGGTTTGACAGTAGCGCTGTCACAACCTCGCCATCGCCCTGGAAGGGGATAAAATTGAGATTGAGACCGGTGGATTCAGCCAATTGCATAGTAACAATATGCTCGATGCTACCGGTTGCGGTACCACCAACATTTAGCATCTCTTCAGATTGCTGAAGCTCATCAAGAGAATTGATACCACTTTGTGCGTTGACAACGAGGAGTTCCGGATCGATTCCAAGTCGTGCAATCGGAGTGAAATCGGAATAATCAAGCCCAATGTTGGTGGATAGTGGTGTTGAAATGTGCGAGGAAGTGATTGCCATTAAATAGTGGGGATCGCCTTCACGCGCATTAAGATAGCCAATTGAAACAGCAGAGTTTCCACCATCCTTATTAACGACGTTGATTGGAACGTCGAGCATATCTTCTTGCTCGATCAGGCGCGCCATCGTCCTCATCATTGTGTCATGACCACCGCCCGGACCGTATCCAGCGATGAATTCCAATGGCCGCTCTGGAAAATCCTGAGCGGAAGCAAGACCAACGCACGACACGAGTGCAGTGCCCACGAAAGTAGTTTTTATAATTGCTTTAAGCATACTTACCTCTTTTTTGTGATAGTTGTGTTACACATCGCTGCGTTTCAGCACCAGCGAACTAGAAGCTTTTTGGGCTAAATCGGTGACGACTTTTATAATTAGTTCTTTCTTTTCTTTAATACGATCGTGGGGCCCCGCAATATTCACTGCTGCCAAGCAGTTTCCATGCTTATCAAAAATCGGCGCTGCAACCCCTGCAGCACCTTCCACAGTACCTTTGAGATTCACGGCATAGCCGCATTCTTTTACTTCCTTAAGTTTATTCTCAACTTCTTGTCTCTTGGACAGACCGCATAAGCCAGTATCTGAAAAGTATTTATTCAGATCAGCACCACTAAGCTGCGCAAGAAGAACTTGCCCACTCGTCACCTGAAACGCATCTCTAGAAACAGTAATATCTCTATCGTAACGAATCTCTCGGGCGGGCAATATTTTGTTAAGGTACTTGACACGCATTTCACTATCAAAAACACCAATAAATCCACTTTCACCAGTAAGATCAACCCCTTGCTGAATTAATGGTGTTATCTTCCTGACGATTGTGCCCCAGGCATACTTATCAGCCCCAGCCTCACCAGGTAAGCGCTGCAATTGATATAAACCGGAACTTCCACGCGATACATAGCCTTTTTCTACAAGAGTACGCAGTAGCATTAGCGCACTACTTTTCGGTAGTGAAAGTGCATCTACCACATCTACTAGAGATCTAGCCCGTTCTTGTCGAGCTAACCACTCAACTAGCTCAAGAATTCGTTCCGCACCACGCCCACTCATATCGCCACCAGTTCAGTATTATGAATGCGTTCACAATATAAACCAGATTAGCAGTGGAAACACTAATCTCAATGCGACTTTAGGCTATGGTTTAGCAGGGCGATCTATTGCAGAGTATCGGTTATACGTTGAAGAAGGCTTGCTGGTATTAGCCTCCACGACCTACTTTCCGTGTTGGCAAGCTGGAAGGATGGAATGCCTAGCTTTATGGAAGCTGCAGAAAGATTGCATGCACCTATTAGGGCTTTATTGCATAGATGGTTGGACTGCCTTATCAATCTTAAGTGTCAGCAACCCTGCCGCGCCTTATGGAACAACCAGGATCAAGCCTCTTCCGATGTGGTTCGCGGCCGGGTCGGCATCGAAAGTCCCTGGTCGCCCGCCATAACTGCCCTCAAAAAACGCAATATTAAGGTCGCAGGGCAGAAACCAGCTCCCGAGCAAAGCGTTGAGCGGAAGGCAGCGCGCCAAAACTCCATACCGGTGGTAAGCGCAATAGAGTGGCGTTTTTCACGCTGGGTAAATGTTGCCATAAACCACTTTTCGCCAGTGCGTCTTCGACCCCAGCGGGCACCGGCTCGACAACGACCAGCGTGGCCTCAGGATAGTCGTAGAGCGCTTCGATACCCACGAGTGAAAATCCCCAGGCGTTGGTGGGCCGTTCCCAGGCATTGGTCAAATTGATTCGTTCAAGCACGGCATTATAGAGACTGTTGTCGCCAAAAATCCTGACATGACGGGCATCCATGAACTGCACCATCAGTAGCGGCGGTGCATTGGGGCGCTGTTGGCTAAGCGTGTCCATCAACGCATGCGTTTCGTTGATTAGCTGCGCTGCCTGCAGCCGGTGGCCGGTCAACTCACCTAGCTGCCGGGTGAGTGTTTGTATCTCTTGCCAGGTATGAGTGCCGGGTGAATAGGGGGAGAACGACGTGACGGGGGCAATTCTCTCCAGACGCTCTGTCAAACTGGCGAACATCGGCGAAATGAACGTTTGCGTCGGTGGCGATTGCGCCATGAGCTCGAGGTTGGGCTGTGATCGCAGGCCAATATCTGCAACGCCATCGGGGATCCGTGGCTCCCCTACCCACTCATGGTAGCCATTTTGTTGAGCGGTACCACTCAACGGCGCGTCAATGGCCAGTAGCGTTTCGGCAATGGTCCAGTTGATCGTGGCCCACTGCGCGTGGGCATTAGACAAGGGCAGCAAGCAAGCCACCGTTAAACAGCAGCGAGCCAAGAAAGAGAGGATCGACCGGTGGCACATAACAGCGAGCGCATCAGAAAAAAGGGATCACATTTAGACGTCAATACGCATTTTTTGCAAGGCAGTACGGAAAAAATCCCATCCGCATATGCTAATACATCTCATTTTGTTTATTATATAGATCCACGTCGGATAGGTGATCATGGCATGAAAGCCAAGCCCTCCGCTTTCTTATATCGGCTTCATAAAAAACGCGGCGGCCGAGTGCTGCTGTACAAACGATTGGATCGACACTATGACTCTTGGGAACACCTCCAACACAGCGACTAAGCGCCGCAAAGCACGGCTTCTGCGCGCACTGACACTGATCGCGATGGGTATTACGCCCGTGACCGCCTGGGCGCAGACGAGTGCTGACAATCAGTCCCTGGATACCGTCACTGTCACGGGCTCCGTACCGACCTATGGCGATACGCCACCTCCGGCCTTCGCCGGTGGCCAAATCGCAGCGGGTGGCCGTGTGGGCCTGATCGGTGAAAAGGACACGATGGACGTGCCTTTCAACGTCATCAGTTATACCAGTGAGCTAATGGAGAACCAACAATCCCAGACACTGGGCGATACGCTTCAGAACGATGCCTCGGTATCGGTAGGGCTAGGCTTTGGCATCTATGGCGAAGCGTACAAGGTGCGCGGCTTTAACCTGACCGGTGACGACGTGGCTTATGGCGGTCTCTACGGTGTACTGCCACGACAAATCATCAACAGCGACCTTGCCGAGCGCGTCGAAGTCTTCAAAGGCGCCAGCGCCTTTACGTCGGGCATTCCCATCGGTGGGAGCGGCGGCATTGGTGGCACCATCAACATCGAGCCCAAGCATGCGGGGGATGACCCGATGCTCAATCTATCCAGTGGCTACCGCTCCGATGGCTACGGTGAAGCGGGCGTCGATGCTAGCCAGCGTTATGGTGATCAAAAGCAATGGGGGGCCCGGGTAAGTGCCATGCGCGGCCGTGGTGATACCGCCATTGATGACGAAAACCAGCGCGATACCTCCGTTGTCGTTGGTCTCGACTACCGTGGCGATCAAGGCCGGATATTGTTCGATGTCGGTCATCAAAAGCTCACCCTGGATGGCGGCCGTTCAAGCGTCAATACCGGCGTGGCCACTCAGGTGCCCGCTGCGCCGGATTCCTCGTTGAACTACACCCCTTCTTTCGGTGGAACCGAGCTAGAAACCAATTTCGGCATGGTCAGGGGCGAATATGACCTCACCAACACTTGGACCGCTTTCGCGGCCTTGGGGGGTAACCGCACGCAGGAAGGCATCGTGTCGGCGACTCCGCGCCTTACCGATGATGCAGGTAACGCCAGGGTCAACGACTTCGAGACCAACAATCATATCGACAACATTGCCAGCCAAGCGGGGCTTCGTGGGTATGTGTTGACCGGCCCGGTTAGCCATGACATAACCGTTGGCTACTCTAGCGCCTATCGCAAGTTCGACACGGACTGGAATTTCCTCGCGGCAGGCACGACCAACCTCTACGCTCCTGTCGATTTATCTCGCCCTGATGGCACGCCTTTCGTGGGAGGTAGCGTGACGCGCACACGCTCCCAAGGAGTCACGCTGAGCGATACACTTGGATTCATCGATGACCGACTGTTGCTGACGCTGGGCGCACGCTATCAGGAACTCGAGATCGACGAACGGCCTAACGACGGCAGCAGTAATCGCTATGCCGATCGTCGGGTAACCCCCGCCGTCGGCGCGGTGTTCAAGACCACGGATAATATCTCGCTCTACGCCAACTACGTCGAAGCATTGCAGGATGGCGGCACGGTCACCGATACCACAGCGCTGAACTTTGGCCAGCACCTGGGCATTGCCCATGCTGAGCAGCAAGAGGTGGGCGCTAAGTTCGACTACGGCAACCTAGGCGGTGGCATTAGCCTGTTCCAGATCGAGCTACCCTCTGCAGCGGTCGTCGATGGCGTCGGCAACCTGGATAACGAGCAGCGTAATCGCGGCCTGGAGCTAAGCCTGTACGGTGAGCCGACGACAGGAGTGCGCTTGTTCAGCAGCGCGACCTGGATAGATGCCGAACTCACCAAAGCACAGGATGGCAACGAAGGAAATGACGCCACGGGCGTTCCTGAGTATCGTTTTGTGTTCGGTGGCGAATGGGACACGCCTTTCGTCGAGCGCCTCACTGCCACTGGTCGCGTTCTGCACACGGGCTCGCAGTACGCCGATGTAGCCAACGACTTGGAGTTGGATTCCTGGACACGCCTCGATCTTGGCCTGCGCTACAGCACGCCAGTCGGCGGCGCTGACTGGATCTGGCGCGCAGGCATCGACAACGTTACCGACGAAAACTACTGGTCAGGCGCCTCGACGTCCTTTGCGAATTATTTGATTCAAGGCGAACCGCGTACCTTCAAGCTTTCGGCGACCATCGAGTTTTAAGTAACGCACCCTCTTTACCGTTACCGTGAGGGCGCTTCCTATGAAGCGCCCTCACTGTTTGCGGCACGCTTACCTTAGGCTTGCTTAATTTGATGTGTTGCCGATGGGTCGCCCGCTAGGTGCGGCTTATGACTACCTCCACTGGTGGATCTCTGGATGGCCCGGCGCCGTCAAGAGCCTGCCAGGCCCCGATGGCACCGCTGATATGATTCATCGAGGCGAAAAATCCGCGACGGCGGAGACTACCAGACAAGAATGAGCCGCATCGCGGTGTGGAATACCGTCATGGATGAGCATAACTATTTGGCAAGGCGCTGGAACGACTTCATATCGGCTTAAGCCTTGTGCTTGATCTAGCATTTAGCCCCCTCTCGCCCTCATCCCTCATACTGGCAGCTAACAGTGTGATGACCATAAGTACATGACTTCACCTCTTGGCTTTCAAAAGCTTACGCGGGGTTCGTGTTTGCTCCCCAGCTCCCATCTGATCAAGACAGCGTCGCGCT
Source organism: Halomonas alkaliantarctica (assembly GCF_029854215.1). Taxonomy (NCBI): domain Bacteria; kingdom Pseudomonadati; phylum Pseudomonadota; class Gammaproteobacteria; order Oceanospirillales; family Halomonadaceae; genus Vreelandella; species Vreelandella neptunia. The sequence goes on from NZ_CP122961.1 coordinate 3,946,163, forward strand.
AACGCTAGAAAAATGTATGCCCTCATCAGCAAGCCACGAAGGAGCGTTGAAAAGAAAAGCTTACGAGCCTCAGCCTACTTCGGCAGCTTGTGCTAGGCTAATTTCAGTAAGAATTGGGCCGTGCCCGAAAGCTAAAAGGCCGCGTATATCTATGCAGCATAAGACTGAAAACAACCCTTAGCGGTCTTCGCTGAGATCGGGTATTCGTATGTGTCTTTAGCTCACAATGCGCGTTTTTCTGGCAGGTTTTGAAGTATGAATGCTTGCTTATCTGGAGTGGCTTTTTAAAAGCTTATATGAAACAAGGTGTTATGGGGAAGCTATTGATGTTTATGCTCACTAATAAACTGTTAAATTAGGAAGTATATGAAAACCGTAATATTGTTAGGAGCGGGTATTAGCAGATCAGCTGGAGGATCTAAACCGCTAGCACAGAGACCACCGTTAGATGCTGATTTCTTTCAAATTGCTAGGGCAGCTGAGAGGAAAGGTCATAAGCAGGTCGTGGGTGCATTGTCGGACCTTGTTGGAGACTATTCGCATACTTTAACCGCTTCATTGGAAGCTTCAGCCGCCTATTTGTATCTAAAAGCGATAGATTCACCTTCAGGTAGCGCATATCACAAAGGATTCCTTAACCTTCTAAAGCTACTTACAGTTGTTTTGGCAAAAACAACTAATAACGTTTCGACAAAGCCAAGGTCAATTTATTATAGATTTCTTCTTTCCGAGCTTAAAAAACTTAATAAACCCGAAGACTTAACAATTATAACATTTAACTATGATCTTTTGGCAGAGCGGACTTTAGATCAGATAGCTTCAAAGAATGGGCGTGAAATATTCTCAATGCCAGGATGCTATAGGTTAAATGATATTTCACAGTTTAGCCATATAAACGGATTCTCTCAGTTCGAGAACATCGATAAAGAACACGGCGGTGTTTCAGTATTAAAGCTTCATGGTTCTATGAATTGGCAATCTAAACATACCTCCCCCGAACCAAATCCAAGTGCGCTTTTTTCGCCATCACGGGCAATTCATGTTACTAACTCACCTGACATTGCTACGTCGCTATCAACCAAGAATAAGCGACGGGTCTACATGAAACCGATTATAGTTCCACCAGTGAGTGGGAAAAGAAATATGATGCACAATTCAATGGCAGGTCTATGGAAAGTAGCTTCTGAGGCACTCCAAAAAGCTGATCGGGTTGTGGTCGCTGGGTACTCTTGTCCACCGCTTGACCTAGAAGCGAGGATATTGCTAAGCGAAAATTTACGTCTAAATGAAAATAAGAAGCTATATTTAATTGATCCCAACCCTGAATCAGCGGCAAAATTTATAGAAATTTGTGGTGTAGACCACGCAACACTATATACATCTGTTAAAGACTGGGTGAGAGACGCTGTCACATAATTTAACAAGGCCAGGCACGGCGACGGCTACTACATTGCGGCTTCGCCTTCATTTCTTACCTGCGCGTGCTGGGCGGCGTTATCTATAAAATTGGAGGATAGCAAATGGCGAATAATGGCAGAGAATATGAGCAGTTTGTCGGACTCCTACACCAAGCCCTTTTGAATGCCGAAACGCTAACAGCACAAAGGAATATTGAGGTTCAGCGTAATAAAAAAATATTAGACTCTTGCGGTGTTGAGCGTGAATTCGATATTTATTGGGAGTATGAGTTAGCAGGTATCACTTATAAAACAGTCATAGAGTGCAAGGATTATAACTCAAAAATTACGCTGGAAAAGCTTGATGCTCTTATAGGGAAAGTAAGAGACATTCCGGATCTAAAAGCTGTCTTTGCTACCCAAAAGGGCTATCAATCAGGCGCTATTTCTAAAGCACAGCATAATAAAATTGACCTTTTAGTAGTTCGTGAACAAAACGATTCTGACTGGCAAGATGTTGATGGTTCACCTTTTATCAAGGAAGTTCACAGCAACGTGACAATTCGAATGCCAGCTAATATCACTAATATTTGTCCACTGCTCGATGCGGGCTGGGCAAAAGACAAAATGGGAATTGATGTTGGTTCGGAATTTTCTATATCAGGACTTAATAATGAGATTTTCATAGATAATGACGACAATGGGGATACGTACTCTCTACATCAGTTAGCAGGGAAACTCGCACCGATTGCTAGCAGTGAGTACGGTGAGTTCAAGAAAGAAGAGCGGTTCAGTTCCGGATGGATAAGAGGGCCTGATTTTCGTTACAAAATAAAAGGCTATGATGTGACGTATAGCCTGTCTGAGCCCCACACAGAAAAGATAGTGATTGATTTTTCAAAAGAGTTGGTTGGTGTTATTGAGTACCTACAAAAAGGTACAAAAAAAACCATATTTAGAAATGGCATCATCAAAGAGAAACTTTTGCCAGTCAAAAGATAACCAGGGCCTCAACGGGCCCGTTTTCCGCCGCTTCGCGGCGTGATCGGGGCATCACGTCAGCTCCTGGCCGATAGCAGCCCAAAAAAAGGGCCCACGATTTCTCGCAGGCCTCTTCTTAACAATTTGGCGCGCCCGGCAGGATTTGAACCTGCGACCCTCGGCTTCGGAGGCCGATACTCTATCCAACTGAGCTACGGGCGCTTGTGGGTGCGTATCGTAACCGTGTGGGGCGGCTGTGTCCAGCCGCGAAGCGGTTTGGCGGGCTTGTTCAATTGACCCTTTTCCCTTGTCTAGTGCATGCTTTGGAAGCACTTCTGCACCTTAGAAAAATCGGGAACACAATAAAATGAACACATTTGCACGTAGCACGCTGGCACTGGGCATCTCACTGGCGCTGGTCAGCGCCGCGAACGCCGCTGATTTTGCTGATATGGACCCCGTTACCCTGCGCCTGGCCCATGTGGTCAACGAGCAGGATGGTTTCCACATCGCCGCCACCAAGTTTGAAGAACTGGTGGAAGCGCGCACCGACGGCAAGGTCGATATCGAGATCTACCCCAACGCCACCCTGGGTGACGAACGCACGCTGCTGGAAGGCATGCAGATCGGCACCGTGGATATGGGCGTGATCACCAACGGCCCGGTGGCCAACTTTGTGGAAGAGATGGCGGTATTTGAACTGCCCTTCCTGTTCCCCTCCCCCGAAGCCGCTTACGAAGTCCTCGATGGCCCGATTGGCCAGGAGTTGCTCGACAAGCTCTCCGAGGTGAACCTGAAAGGCATGGCCTACGCCGAGCGAGGCTTCCGCAACCTGACCAACAGCGAGCGGGCGATCAATACGCCGGAAGACCTGGATGGCCTGCGCATTCGCGTGATGGAGAACCCGGTCTACACCGACACCTTCCGCGAGCTAGGCGCCAATGCGATTCCTATGGCGTGGACCGAAGCGCTTACCGCCATGCAGCAGGGCACCATCGACGGTCAGGAAAACCCGGTGAACGTGATCCACTCGTTCAACCTGGATGAAACCCAGAACTACATGACCCTTTCCCGCCATACCTACGCCCCGGCGATTTTTGTGATGGGTATGCCTGTCTGGAACCAGCTGCCGGAAAACGCCCAAGAGGTACTGCTAACGGCAGCACAGGAAGCGGCGGAGTATGAGCGTCAGGTGAACGCAGAGATGGAGAGCGAGCAACTACAAGCCCTGCGTGATGCAGGCATGGAGATCAACGATAATCCGGATATGCAAGCCTTCCAAGCTGCCGTGGCGCCGGTGTATGAGAAGTACGGCGAGCAGTTCGGTGATTACCTGCCGCGCATCCAGGAGGCGCTCAAGTAAGTGACCACCACGACTCAACCGCTGTTAAAGCTGCTGCGTCGAATCGAGCGCGGGCTGGATGCCATCATCCAGCCCGTGGTCTTTGCGGGCATGGCAGCGCTGATTGGGGTGATTACCCTGCAGATTGTCTCCCGGGTTCTGTTCACCGCCGTCGGCTGGACCGAGGAAGTCGCCCGCTTTCTGCTGGTGTGGATCACCTTTTTGGCGGGCACCCTGGCATTCCAGCGCGGGCGGCATATTGCCGTGGCCTTTGCGGTGGATGCCCTGCCCGGCCGCCTGCGCCAAATCGCCCGCATTGCCGCCCTGCTGATCGTGCTGGCGTTTATGATTGCGCTGATCGTGATCGGCTACCGCTATATGCAGGTACAGAGCTTCCAGAAATCCGCCTCGCTGCGGCTCTCGATGACCTACGTTTACGCAGTCATGCCGATCTGTGCGGCGATCATGGCGTGGTATGCGCTGGTCGATATCATTGAACTGCTGCTGGGCGATGAGACGACCCACGCTCAGGAGGAGCCGCTATGACGCTGCTGCTGTTTGGGCTGTTCTTCCTGTTTATGCTGCTGGGCGTGCCGATTGCTTTTGCGATTGGCGCCAGCACCCTTTACGCCCTTTATCAGTCTGGCGTGCCGCTGATGGTGGTCACCCAGCAGATGTTCCAGGGCATCAACTCTTTTGCGCTGGTCGCGATTCCCATGTTTATCCTCGCCGGGGATTTAATGGCCCAGGGCAAGGTGAGCGAAAAATTGGTCAGCTTTGCCGATTCGTTAGTGGGCTTTATGCGCGGCGGGCTTTCCGTGGTTTCGGTGATGGCGGGCATGTTCTTTGCGGCCATCTCCGGCTCCGGTGCGGCCACTACCGCAGCGGTGGGTTCCAGCCTGGTACCGGAGCTCAAACGCAAAGGCTATGACCCAGCCTCGGCGGCCAGCTTGATCGCCGCCAGCGGCACCATCGGGGTGGTGATCCCGCCCTCGGTGCCGATGATCATCTACGCGGTCATCGCCCAGCAATCCGTCTCCAAGCTTTTCCTTAACGGCTTTTTGCCGGGGTTGGCGATGGGGCTGGGGTTGATGGCCATTGCAATAGCCCAGGCCTACAAGCGCCAATACCCCAAGGGCACTCCGCTCTCGCTAGCCACCATCTGGAACACCTTTAAAGATGCCAGTTGGGGGTTGATGACCCCGGTGATTATCCTCGGCGGTATCTTCTCAGGGATATTCACGCCTTCAGAGGCGGCGGTGGTGGCGGTGAACTACGCCATGTTGGTGTCGCTGTTTGTCTATCGTGACCTAACCCTGCCGCAGGTTTACAAGTTGCTGATCCGTTCGGCGATGACTACCGCAGTGATTATGCTGGTGATTGCCATGTCGGCCGTGCTGAGCTGGACGCTCTCAAGTTGGCAGGTGCCGGGGGCGATTGCCCAGGCAGTGCTGTCACTCTCTACCAACCCTTACGTGATCATGCTGCTGATTGTGGGGATTATTCTGCTCACCGGGGTGTTTATCGAAACCGCCAGTGCGCTGATTATTCTCACGCCGGTGTTGTTGCCGCTGGTGCTGCAGCTGGGGATTGATCCGATCCACTTTGGTTTGATTATCGTGGTGGGGCTCTCCATTGGCATGATTACACCGCCTGTGGCGATTAATCTGTATGTGGCGTCCTCAATCACGCAGCTGCCGCTGGAGCGCATTACGCGCGCGATCATTCCTTACCTGCTGGGGCTAATCGGAGTGCTGCTGTTAGTGGTTTACGTACCGATTATGCTGGGTTGGTCAGGCAATTAACGACGCTCACCTGTTCCAGCATCATCTACAACGGCGTTAACGCAATGGGGCTTGCCATTTGGCAAGCCCCGTTTTTATACCCGTCTACTATCTGCTGTCATTATCCCCAATGCTGATCCACAGCAAGAGTGAGCGTTAGAACTCTTCCCACTCATCGGCAGCATGCTTTGCCGGTGAGGGCTGCTGCGATGAGGCGTGTGACGAAAGCGCAGGACGCTTAAGGCCACTATCCCCCCCACGCTGCTGAGGGGCCGGAGAGGCTAGCGCCTGATGCTGCGGCCCATCTTCACCGAGTACAAAGGAGTTGATTAGCTGGTTCAAGTGCTCAGCATGGCGGCGCATATTGGCGGCGGCGGTGGTCGACTCATGCACCATAGCGGCGTTCTGCTGGGTCATGGTGTCCATTTCAGCCACGGCGGTGTTGATCTGGCCGATACCACTGCTCTGCTCTTTAGCACCGGCGGTGATCTCACCGATCACATCGGTGACTTTCGCCACGCTGGAGACAATCTCGCGCATGGTATCACCTGCGCTGCGCACTAATTTTGCGCCGGAGTTGGTGTGCTGTACTGACGCATCGATAAGTGCACGTATCTCTTTGGAAGCATCGCTGGAACGGCTGGCCAGAAGCCGCACTTCTTGTGCCACTACGGCAAAGCCGCGCCCATGCTCACCAGCCCTTGCGGCTTCAACCGAGGCGTTGAGCGCCAGAATATTGGTTTGGAAGGCAATTGAATCGATCATGCTGATAATGTCACTAATGCGCGATGCGGAGTCGTTAATATCACGCATGGTGCTCTCAACCTGCTCCATCGAAGTTTCACCTTCGCGGGCTACGTCGGCGGTAGACAGCACCAGCGTATTGGCCTGCTGGGCATTGTCGGCACTGTGGCTGACCGTGGAGGTAATTTCCTCCATGGAAGCAGAGGTTTCCTGCAGATTGGCCGCCGCCTGCTCGGTGCGGGTGGCAAGCTCATCAGAGCTTTGTGAGATTTCCCCCGCCGCCTGGTGCACGCTAAGCGTACTGCTACGAACATCGCGCAGAGTCTCCTGCATACGCGCCACAAAGGCGTTGAACTGAACGGCAAGATTGCCAATTTCGTCGCCGCTTTCGACCGACAAGCGACGGGTTAAGTCACCTCGCCCATGAGCGATATCCTGCATAGCCGCGGCAGTACGTTTGATCGGCCCCAGCGTGCGATGCACCAAGCCGTAGGCTAGCAGAGCGATGACAATAAACAGCCCCAGCCCCAATAACGCGGCAAACATTATGTCTTTACGTAAATCTGCGGCAGCGGCGGCCTCAAGTTCGGCAACGACATCATCAACATCAGTAACGTAGACACCCGCCCCAATCAGCCAGTCCCATTTTTCAAGGCGGTCAACAAAGGAGTGCTTGGGTTCGATTCTGTCGGTACCAGGGTAATCCCACATATAGCTATAGAAGCCACCTCCACTCTGTGCGACCTTAATGATCTCGCGAATCAGATAGGTGCCATCGGGGGTTTGTGCGTCAATCATATTGGTACCTTCACGCTCTGGCGCAGGTGCCGTGACGATATTGTTACCGTCATAGTCGTAGATAAAAATGTAGTTGTTATCTTCAAAGCGCATGGAGCGCACCAACTCAGCTACCTGCTGCTTGGCAACCTCATCGTTGGCTCCAGCATTTTCATAAATTGGGGCTATAGCGGTAGTAGCCAATTGAACGATGTCGCGTACCGCATTGCGGCGCTCTTCAATCAGCAGTTCACGTTGTTCGGCTAGCGCCGCACGAGAGTCTCCGATACTGCTATAGGCTTGAAACCCAACCAGAGCGAGCGTGACTAAGAAAAGCGGGAGCAGTACAAGTATCAGCACCTTGGTTTGTAAACCAAGGGCTCGTTTGGGAGCAGAAGGAGTGGCCATTTGTGAGCAAGTTCCAGAGTCAGTCTTGAGTGGAAAATTTTTAGTAGTTGTAGGGAGACTTTATCGACCTAAAACGCACAAACTTTAGCCATTTTTTTGCTTTTTCACTTAATATTCAAATAATTAGCAATTAATAATTAGGTTCATAACCTAAGTTAAGGTTATTCAAGGAGCAAAGGTCCAAGGTGGGGGTGTGGTGGCCAGGGATGGCCCGTTTTAAGCAAGACGCTTAACCACAATCTTCGGTTGCCCTGACCCTTCCACCGCCTGGTCAGGGCGACCTTTTTGTTTGCAAGGCGGTTGTTTAGTTCCTGCCTTTTACTACCCTCTCCTAAAGCCAAATCAGACAATTCGTGACTTCCTTGTTATTTGCTATCGCCATCAGCGTATCATGGCGATAGGGCCCAATGTCCAAGGAGAATGGCAAGCATGGTTCGAAACCACCCATTTGTTAGCGCTGTCTTGCTCCTGCTCCCTCGGTTGGCTCACTTCGCTTGGCGCGTATTACGCAATTTCCTGAAAAATCACGGTGTCCTGCTGGCAGGCGGGGTAGGCTACAACATCCTGCTCTCTATCGTGCCGCTTTTTGCCGTACTCGTTGTGCTGTTAACCCAAGTGGTGGATCAGCAACATCTACTCAATGTGCTGGCCGTACAGGCGCGACATATGGCGCCTGCCCATGCGGAGGTGTTGCTGGAAGCCGTTCGCAGCCTGTTGGATTCGCGGGATGTGATCGGCATTCTTAGCTTTCCCATTCTCCTCCTATTCAGCTCATTCGCCTTTCGTATGCTCGAAGACGCCCTGGCGATCATTTTTCATGCGCCGGATAGCCCACATATCAAGCGCAGCATCTGGGTTTCGGTGATGTTGCCCTATGCCTTTATGGTGGTTTTGGGGGCGGCGCTAATGGTTCTTACGCTGGTGGTCACCCTTGCCAGTTCGCTCAATATGCTGGTAATGCTGTTATTTGAACGGGAACTGCCTTTGGCGGGTTTTTCAGAGCCGGTGCTTAACCTGGCCAGTTTTATCGGGGTGTTCCTGCTGTTTAGCGCTATCTATAAAGTGCTGCCGGTGGTGCGAATTGCCTTACGTCGGGCAATCATAGGAGGCTTTGTGGCAGCACTGATGTGGGAGGGTGTTCGGCTGCTGCTGGTTTACTATTTCGCCAATCTCTCGTTCGTTAACGCCGTCTACGGTTCACTGGCGGCGCTGGTGGTCGTACTGATTAGCCTGGAGGTGGGCGCCATCATTTTACTGCTGGGCGCCCAGGTGATTGCCGAATTGGAACGTAATACCCGCCTTGCTTTGCCTTGGCATGTCGACCCCAATCGCCAGCCGATTACGCGGGTCAATTGAGCAACCCGAGCGTGGCTGAGCTAGTCTTTAAACGCTGATCGCAAAACCATGATATAGGGGGTGAAAACGATGACGTTGTTCGATCTAACAGGCCGCACGGCGCTAATTACCGGTTCATCTGGCGGGTTAGGGCTTGCGATGGCACGCGGGCTGGCGCAGTCAGGCGCTCAAATCATTATTCATGGGCGTAATCACGACAAACTTGAAGCCGCACGGCACGCGCTCTCCGAGGAAGGCCATCATGTGCTTACAACGTCGTTTGATGTTGCCGACGAAGCCGCCATTGAGCAGGCACTTAAAGCGCTGAAAGACGATGGGATCAGTATCGACATACTGGTCAACAACGCAGGTATGCAACTCCGTCGCCCACTGCTTGAGGTCGAACTCGACCAATGGGAAAAGGTCATTAACACTAACCTGACCAGCACGTTTCTACTGGGTCGTAATGTTGCCAGGCAAATGATTGAACGCGGCCAGGGCGGCAAAATCATTAACATTGGGTCACTGATGAGTTCTGTCGCGCGGTCAACCGTGGGGGCTTATACGGCTTCCAAAGGCGGGGTGCGTTTATTGACCCAATCCATGGCAGCAGAATGGGCCGAGCATGACATTCAGACCAACGCTATCGGCCCAGGTTACATGATCACGGAAATGACCAAGCCGCTGGCCGATGACCCAAAATTCAATGACTGGCTGATTAATCGCACCCCTTCCAAACGCTGGGGAGTACCCGAAGACCTTGTCGGCACCGTAGTTTACCTCGCCTCTCCGGCGTCGAGCTACGTTAATGGACAGATCATTTATGTCGATGGCGGCATGTTGGCCGTTATTTAACGCCACGGCGCTTAGTGCATCAGTCAGCCAGCTACCACTAAAAGGCCGCCAAACATTTGGCGGCCTTTGTACATCGCGAACTTTCTAGATTGCCCCTGTACTCACGGAAGCCGCTACATCAGCCTGCGGGCGCCGCTCATCCAGCATCCCTTTATCCAGAATAAAGCGGATAATTTCCTCAAGCCCTACACCGTCATAAAGATTGGTAAACACAAAGGGCCGCTCACCGCGCATTTTCTTGGAATCGCGTTCCATGACCTCTAATGAGGCGTGTACCTGCTCGGCGATGTCGATCTTATTGATGATCAGCAAATCCGATTTGGTAATGCCTGGCCCACCTTTGCGGGGAATTTTGTCACCGGCCGAGACATCGATAACGTAAAGCGTCAGGTCGGAAAGCTCGGGGCTAAAGGTGGCCGAGAGGTTGTCGCCGCCAGACTCCACCATCACCAGCTCTAGCTTCGGGTGGCGCGCATGAAGCTCATCAATGGCCGCAAGGTTCATCGAAGCGTCTTCGCGAATCGCGGTATGCGGGCAGCCGCCTGTCTCTACACCCAAAATACGATCCGCCGGGAGCGCATCGTGCTTGAGCAGAAAATCGGCGTCTTCTCGAGTGTAGATATCGTTGGTGACCACGGCAATGTCGTAGTAATCCCGCAGCGCTAAACAGAGTTGCTTGAGCAGTGCGGTTTTGCCGGAGCCTACCGGGCCGCCCACGCCAATTCGTAAACAGTGAGTCATTGTTCTCTCCTCAATCGATAAGCTGATTAACTTCTAAGCTAGTTAACGTCTAAACCTTTAACTTCTAAACAGGCGCGAATACTGGGTCTCGTGCAGCGCACTGGCCAGGGCCAAGCCGGGTAGCACCGGGCCTAGTTCATCATTCTCAAGCGTTAACGCCTGATTAACGGCATTCACTAATGCTGGGCGCAGTTGCTCAATCACTCGCTGGGCAGCGGTGTGGCCAAGCGGCAAGGCTTTACAGGCCACAGCCAGCTGGTTCTCCAGCCACGCCCATGCAAAGCCCAGCAGGGTGTGGCGTACAGACACGCCGCGGGTGTGGGCAGTGTAGGCAAACAGCGTGACGTAGCCTGCCTGGGGCGGAAGCAAGGGCATTAGTAAGTCTTCACTTTCCAACACTTCCTCGCTTGGCAATAAATCCAGGCTTCCCAACAGGCGCTTAAGCGAGGCACCCAGCCTGCTATCTTCGGCGGCCAGCTCGGCGGTTTCCCGGGTAGCAGCCAGCCACTCATCCCACTCACCAATTGACGGGGAATCTGCTTGGATAAACGCTTCGTGCAACCGCGCCAGCACCGGCAGTTCGCAGCGGGTTAAGCCATCTTCCAGCACGCCGTTTAGCCACTCGGCAAGGCTCGCTTCATCGCGCACCCAGTCCAGCTCAAAGGCGCTTTCCAGGCCTTGTGAGAAGGCAAAGGCGCCAATCGGCAGCGCAGGGCTCACCAACTGCATCAGCCCCAGCAGCGCTAGCTCGTCACTTTGGCTTTCTAGCGCGGCGAGTTCAGTGGGCATGGTGATGCTCATGGTCGTGCGAATGGTCATGGGAGTGATCGTGCCCGTGGGAATGAGAGTGCCCGCCACCCACTTGGTTATAAGCACCCGGTTCCGGGTCGAAGGTGGCGTTGTGGTGCTCTAGTTCGGCACCTAACAGCTCGGCGAGCTCTTCCAGCACGTGGTCTGGCGGGAAGCGTACCCAGCCGCCTTTGTCATCTTCACCCAGCGCCAGCTGTACGTGGCGATTGCCCAGGTGGTAGGCCAGCCGCGCCAGGGATAAGCCAGTACTCACTCGCGCGGTCACCACCGGTTCTACGGCGGCGCAGACACGCACCACTTCGCCGCTTTCGGCTTTAAGGCCTTCACCGCTGCGCAGCACCGGGCCACGATCCAGAAACAGTCCCAGCTCGCGACCGCTATCGCTTTGCGCTTTCAAGCGCCCGCGAATACGTAGCTCAAAAGGCAGCGTGAGTGTGTCGCTCGCCGCGCTTTCTTCTATCGGCCCTAAGCGTTCTATGAGTTTAAGCATTGGTATCGTCCTGTTCAGAACCTGCAGTTAAGCACCCAGCAGCCGAGCCGGGGGTAGGTCGTAGTGAGGGTCTTTTGCCATGGATGGCAAAAGTAGCGTACAGGGATGTATTTACAGCGCCCTCACGTAGACCTACCCCCGGCACTGCACTTGCTGGCGGTCATAGTGCGCTATTCAAAATAAATGATAACGCTGAGCCAGCGGTAGTTCGGTGGCGGGCTCGCAGGTTAAAATTTCACCATCGCAGCGCACTTCGTAGGTCTGCGGGTCGACGGTTAAATCGGGGCAGGCATCATTGAGCTTCATATCTTTTTTGCGCACCTGACGCACGTTTTTGCACGCGGCGAGTTCGCTATTTAGCCCCAACGTCTCTTTGATGCCTGCATCCAGTGCGGCCTGGCTGACAAAGCTGAGCCGGGTTTGGCTGGCTGCACGACCGAAAGCGCCGAACATATAGCGGTAGTGGACCGGCTGCGGGGTGGGGATCGAGGCGTTGGGGTCGCCCATGGGCGCTGCTGCAATCATGCCGCCTTTGATCATCATCGCGGGTTTTACGCCAAAGAAGGCCGGTTTCCATAGCACCAGATCCGCCAGTTTACCCACTTCGATAGAGCCGACTTCGTGGGCGATACCGTGGGTGATCGCCGGGTTGATGGTGTACTTGGCGATATAGCGCTTGGCGCGAAGGTTATCGGCACCCAGGGCTTCGTCTTCCGGCAGTAGCCCGCGCTGCACCTTCATTTTATGCGCCGTTTGCCAGGTACGGCAGACCACTTCACCGACCCGCCCCATGGCCTGGGAGTCAGAGGCGATCATCGAGATCACGCCGAGATCATGCAGAATATCTTCCGCGGCGATGGTTTCCCGGCGAATGCGTGAGTCGGCGAAGGCCACGTCTTCGGGGATATTGGGATCCAAGTGGTGGCACACCATCAGCATATCGAGGTGTTCATCAATGGTGTTAACCGTGTAGGGCCGCGTTGGGTTAGTCGATGAAGGCAGTACGTAGGCTTTCGAGCAGGCGGTGAGGATATCTGGGGCGTGGCCGCCGCCCGCGCCTTCGGTGTGGTAAGTGTGAATGCAGCGCTCTTTGAACGCGGCCAGGGTATCTTCCACAAAGCCCGATTCGTTCAGGGTATCGGTGTGAATCGCCACCTGTACATCGTAAGCGTCCGCCACGTTGAGGCAGTTGTTGATCGAGGCGGGCGTGGTGCCCCAGTCTTCGTGCAATTTGAGCCCCATGGCGCCTGCTTGGAGCTGGAGCTCAAGGGATTCAGGCAGGCTGGCGTTACCTTTGCCCAGAAAACCAATGTTCATGGGCATATCGTCGACCGCTTGCAGCATTTTACCAATGTGCCAGGCGCCGGGGGTACAGGTTGTAGCATTGGTGCCGGTCGCCGGGCCGGTGCCGCCGCCGAGCATGGTGGTCACACCGCTCATCAGCGCTTCTTCGACCTGCTGGGGGCAGATAAAGTGGATATGGGAATCGATACCGCCTGCCGTCAGAATCTTGCCTTCACCGGAGATAATTTCGGTGCCTGGGCCAATGACGATCTCGACATCAGGCTGTACGTCAGGATTGCCCGCCTTGCCAATCGCGGCGATACGGCCATTTTGAATGCCCACGTCAGCTTTGACGATACCCCACCAATCAAGAATCAGCGCGTTGGTAATCACGGTATCCATCACCGTAACGTCAGCGCGCTGGCTTTGGCCCATGCCGTCGCGGATGACCTTGCCGCCACCGAATTTCACTTCGTCACCGTAGTGGGTGGCATCCTGTTCGACTTCAATCCACAGCTCGGTATCGCCCAGGCGCACGCGGTCACCCACCGTGGGGCCGTACATATCGGCATAGGCTTGCCGACTGATCTTGTTAACCGGTTTCATTGTTTACCTCCGTCGAGCGCACCCATGACATCACCACGAAAGCCGTAAATTTCGCGCTTGCCGACGTAGGGAATCAACGTAACTTCGCGGGTCTGGCCGGGCTCAAAGCGAATCGCCGTGCCTGCGGCCACGTCCAGGCGAAAGCCTCGGGTTTTGCTGCGATCAAACACCAGCGCCGGGTTGGCTTCGGCAAAGTGGTAGTGGGAGCCAATCTGGATCGGGCGGTCGCCGGTGTTGGCCACCTCGACGCTAATCCGCTCACGCCCCACGCACAGTTCGATATCACCCTCTTTTAACTGATACTCACCGGGAATCATCAGGCGTTCTCCTGGTTGCTAAAAACTAGTTGATGGGTGTGTGGACAGTGACCAGCTTGGTGCCGTCGGGGAAAGTGGCTTCCACCTGCACTTCGTCGACCATCTCGGCGACGCCGTCCATCACATCCTCACGGCTAAGGATCTCGCGACCATAGCTCATCAAGTCCGCCACGCTGCGGCCATCCCGGGCGCCTTCCATAATCTCGAAGCTGATCAGCGCCACCGCTTCCGGGTAATTAAGCTTTAAACCACGCGCCTTGCGGCGCTCCGCCAACTGGGCGGCTGAGAACAGCAGCAGCTTGTCTTTGTCTCTCGGGGTTAATTCCATGGGGCATTTCTCCAGCAGTGCATCGCAGTGATGCCAATTAGGTTAGCCAAATTCGTGGTGTATGCGCTTCACGCTTAATCCACCGGGGGCGCAGCAGTTGCCAGGCCTGTTCGCATAATGCCCAGGCTTCGTTGCGCGAGTTGCCCAAATAGCGCAGCAGCAGAACACCGTAGCGGACGGTAACCGCCCAGCGCAGGTTATCCGGCAGCGCTTCACGCAAGGCTTCAATGGCCGCAGGCGCGTCGGCAAGCCCCACCGCCCAGAGCGTGGCCTGCACCGTGGCACCACCTTGCCCCCAGCGCCCGACAAAGCGTGGGTGCAACGGGTCTAACGGTTGACGCTCTAGCCACAGCGGCTTGCCATCCAGGGTTAAACGGAAGTGCTGCTCAATGCGCCCAGAAACATAGGGTAAGTCACTGGCGGGGCGGCCCAGTGCCATCACTTCCCAGCCCAGGCAGCGGGCGCTGCCGTGAAGATCAATTTGGGTGCGCTGCTCGCCCTTGGAACCATCAAAGGCGATGGTCTCCTGGGGCAGCCACTCCAGAGTTGCGTTATCTTCTACGCTGAGTCGAGTGTGCTGCGTCCATGCCACACCCTGGCTGTCGGCTTTATAGAGTTTATTGGCAGCCGGGGTCGTCAGCAGCGCATGAGCACCGCTCTCTACATGAGCGCTAATGGTGAGGGCATCGCCGCTGACTAACCCGCCCGGCGGGTGAAGCACATAAACATGACAAGCCTCACCACGCCCTTCGGGATAGAAAGGGCGCTGCACCCGCAGTGGTCCCTGATGGCGCGCCTGTACCATGCGAGTGGCGCCATCGCGATGGGCAAAGGTGAGCGCTAACGAGGCCGCCCAGTGGCGGCCTGCATCGAAGCGGTGGCCGGAGGCAATGCGTGGTTTGGCGAGTTCGCACAGGATCATGGGTTGCTATCGCTTCCTTTTCACTAAGCCTTTAACTTATAGAAGCAATTAATGCGCCAAAATGGTGAAACACTCGATTGTGCGCTCCATGGCAGCGATGAGCGCTTCTGGCTTGTCCTACCAAGCAGTTAAAAGCGCCCACCTGCACCAAAAAAGCACACAACCAGGCTTTTGACGCACCAAATAAACACAGAGACCGCTAATTCACCTCTCAAAAATGCGTGCACTAACTTTCCACATCATCACTGCACGACAACTCGATTTCGCCCGCTACGCTTCGCTTGATAAAGGGCTTTGTCAGCCCGCTGGAGGGAGTTGTTATAGTCTGGGTGGCCATCGTGAAGCGTGACTCCCACGCTAATCGTCACGTTAAGCAGCGTATCGGCGGCGGCAAGCATCGGCTCCTTAGCCACTGATTGGCGTAAACGCTCAGCAAATAAGCGGCAACCGTCGTGGTCAGTGTTGACCAGCACAATCAAAAACTCTTCGCCGCCCATACGAAACACGTAATCACCGCCACGGGTTGAGCGGTCCAGGATACTCGCCACCTGCTGAAGCACATTGTCGCCTGCATCGTGCCCATGGGTATCGTTGATCGATTTAAAGTGGTCGATATCCACCATCAACAGCGCAAAGCTGTGCTCCGAGTGGCGAGCGATTTCAATTTCACGGCTAAGCACGACTGACAAAAACTTGCGGTTGAGCAACCGGGTCAAGCTGTCGCGTCCTGCATCTAGGCCGGAAGCACGCTCCAATACATCGTCGAGCAGCATCAATACCGTACGGGCGGCGTCACGAATCTCACCCAGCGCCTTGAGCCGTTGGCTAATATCCTCATGCTGCAGGGCATCCAGCCACTCACGATCCACTCGCTGAATATGGCGTGAGATAGTGACAATTTCCGGTGCGCCCTCAAACGCATGACACGCTTTATGGAAGTACCACAAGCCAAAATCGGAATTGGATAACCGCGGCAGCGTGGCAATATCCTGCTGGGCGGCGACGGCAAACATCAGTTCGTTTTCCCAGTTCAGCAGCGCCGAACGCTGGCGTTCACGCTCGTCGCCAATGCTCTGAGTGAGTGAAAACAGCTTGTATGCCTCTTCAGTGCGCGCATTACGGTCACTGGCCACCGAATAGGCGTGACTCATGATTTCCATGGCCATATCGATATGGTCGGAGACGTACACCGAGGCATTCCCTGGCGATAGATGGCTTTTAAAAGCGGTGTTGATCTGCTCATAAAACGCCTGCTTGAGTTGCCGTGCCCCGTTAAGCACCAGGTTGATGGGGATATCGATGCGGGCATGCACCTGCCCCACTTTTTCCTGCTGTTCAACCAGGGCTTCGAAATCGGCGTGCTCGACGGTAAACATGGCCTTCAGCCAACGCTGCATAGAGGGGTTTAAACGTTGCTTCACTTGGTCATTAGAGAGGAACAGCGAAGCATGTGGGTCTTCCAACATTACGCTGTAAAAGCGGTCGGCAAAGTCAACGGCATGGACATCCACCAGCGCGGCTACCGCTTGGCGTATGGGCACAGAGGTACGCGCTTGCAGCGCTTGCCATTCAGCCACTAACTGATATTTATCCTTATAGCGCATCAACTACCTCGGCAGGAGGACATAAACCTTCAAGATTAACAGACCAAACTGCCAGCTACCTGCACCTACGTCAGTCTTTTGACGAATTACTTGCCCAAGAGTCACTTTATCTGCAGCGACATGCCTTGACATCAACCTTTATAGGCAAGAAACTTAGCCAAGGCTATACTTCTTACTCAATACCAAACAATACTGATGCCACGCCCTACAAAGTAGCGCAACCGTGGCCCACTCACCTCGACGTTTGGAGTTTCCACATGGCCGCAAAATATGCCGTTGCTCTGCTTAGCCTACTGCCGTTAAGCAGTCTCGCCGCCGCTGATGAAGCCCCACTTAATGTGGTGACAACCATAGGCATGATCGCCGACGTTGCCCGAGAAGTGGGCGGCGAATGCGTTAATGTTCAAGCTATGATGGGCCCCGGCATCGACCCCCACCTGTATCAGGCGAGTGCCGGTGACGTGGCCACCCTACGTGCCGCCGAGCAAATCCTCTATTCAGGCTATTCGCTGGAGGGCCAGCTAGGCTCGGTACTGGAGAATTTTTCTGAGCGCACGCCGACCCTGGCCGTTGCACCGTCGTCGATCGATACTGCCTCTCTGATTACCGCTCAGGATGTTTACGGCATCGACCCGCACCTGTGGATGGATGTCTCACTGTGGGCACAAACCCTGCCGACACTCAGTGCAACATTCAGCGAGGCACGGCCTGCCTGCGCCACCGCTATCGCCGCCAATACCCAACGCTACCAGGCCCAGCTACAGGCGCTGCATGAATGGGTGATAGCGAGTATTGCGAGCATCCCCGAAAAGCAACGCATTCTGGTCACCGCTCATGACGCGTTCAACTACTACGGCCGCGCCTACGGGATCGACGTTGAAGGCATTCAAGGGATCAGTACCGAAACGGAAACGGGCATTGCCGATATTCGCAGTATGACCAATAGCGTAGTAGAGCGTCAGGTTCCGGCGGTGTTTGTCGAGAGCACGATCAACCCGCGAACAATTCAGGCAGTGATCGATGCCGCGCGCCAACAAGGCCATGAAATAGTGATTGGCGGCGAACTCTACTCGGATGCCATGGGTGATAACGGCACGGTGGACGGCACCTACATGGGCATGATCTACCGCAACACCGAGCATATTGTTGAAGCCCTGGGCGGCTCATTAGCTCCCCTTCCCTCTGAACTAGATGACTGGGCGAGTCAGTGGCAACTCACTCGCTAAGCCCTAAGGTAGGCACCTACAACATGGCAATCCCTGGCAGTACCGAGACAGCGCTGAGCATCAAAAACCTGACGGTGAGCTACCATAACCAACCCGTCCTTTGGGATATCAACGTCGATGTGCCTACCGGCGTCATGGCGGGCATCGTAGGCCCCAATGGCGCAGGCAAAAGCACCCTGATTAAAAGCCTGTTAGGGCTGGTGCCCTCGCTTTCCGGGGAGGTGCTGGTACACGGAGGGCCCTATGCCGCGCAGCGCAAGCGGGTGGGGTATGTGCCCCAGCGCTCAAGCGTCGACTGGGACTTTCCGACCACGGCGCTGGATGTCGTCACCATGGGACTCTATGGCCGCCTTGGCTGGTTACGGCGGCCGGGGCGCAAAGAGCGCCAGGAGTCAATAGAGGCCCTGGAGATGGTCGGTATGAGCGACTTTGCCAATCGCCAGATTAGCCAGCTCTCGGGCGGCCAGCAGCAGCGGGTGTTTCTCGCCCGCGCACTGGTCCAACAGGCCGATGTTTACTTTCTCGACGAGCCCATGGCCGGCGTAGACGCCACCACAGAACGGGCGATTATCGACATTCTGCGCCGCCTTCGCGACGCGGGCAAAACGTTGATTGTGGTCCACCATGACCTGCAAACCGTGCGCACTTACTTCGATTGGCTGCTACTGCTTAACGTGCGCGTGATTGCCAGCGGCGGCGCCGAAGAGGTTTTTAAGATCGATCACCTACGCCAGGCCTACGGCGGTCAGATAGCTCTACTGGGCGATAGCGAATCGCCAATGTTCGCTGCCCCGAAGGGGAAATAACCCATGCAGTGGCTCGATCTTCTGTCTGATTATACGTTTCAAAATGTGGTGATAGGCGCCTCGCTGCTGGGCCTGATCAGCGGCCCCTTGGGCTGTTTTGCAATGCTCCGCCGCCAGAGTCTGCTGGGCGATGCGTTATCCCACGCAGCGCTCCCGGGGGTGTGCCTGAGTTTCATCATCACCGGCAGCCGCGATATCGGTGGGATTATTATTGGCGCGCTGGCCACCGGCTCGCTTGCCGCGCTGACGATGTTGCTTTTGACCCGCCATAGCCGCCTCAAAACGGATGCGGCTATTGGCACTTGTCTAAGCATCTTTTTTGCCTCGGGCATTGTGCTGTTGACCTATATACAGGGCACCAACAACGCCTCCCAGGGCGGCTTGGAGGCATTCCTGTTCGGTCAGGCCGCCGCAACGCTGCGCTCTGATCTATGGATAATGGGCGCGATTACGCTGGTTACCCTCGTGCTACTGAGCGTGTTCTGGAAACAAGCCAAGCTGGTGACGTTCGACGCCGAGTATGCGCGCACGCTCGGCATGCCCACCACCGCCATCGAGGCAGTGCTCACCGCGATGGTGGCATTGGCGGTCGTGGTCGGCCTGCAAATGGTCGGGGTCATCTTGATGGCGGCGATGATCGTGGCGCCAGCCGCCGCCGCGCGCCAGTGGAGCAGCCACCTGGGCAGCATGCTCGTCATTGCCGCAGGGGTGGGAATTGTAAGCGGTGTCTCGGGCGCCACCATTAGCACTCTATCCCGCGGTTTGGCGACCGGGCCGCTGATTATTCTCACCGCGACGGCAATCGTGCTCGTCTCACTGGCGCTAGCCCCTGGCCGGGGGCTGCTATGGGGCGCCATCAAGCACTACCGCCAAAAAGAGGCGCTCCGAAGACAGCAATTGCTCTACGCCTTTTATAAGCATCCTCGCGCCGCCCAGCGCTACCGCACGACGTTTGGCTCGCGCCGGATGCTGGGCAAACTCAACCGCCAAGGCTACCTCACCCGTGCCGCTGACGGTGACCTGGGATGGACACTAACGACCCAAGGCCAAGCGGCGGCCAAGCAGGTGGTGGCAACGTTTGAGGGGGTCGCGTCATGATCGCGGAGTTACTGACCAACACGGCTCTGCCTATTATTCTGGTCGGTGCCATGGTGGGCATCGCCTCGTCGGCGGTAGGCACCTTTCTGGTACTGCGCGGCAACAGTATGCTCTCCGATGCCATTAGCCATTCGATCGTGTTTGGCATCGTCATCGTCTGGCTTTTGACCCAGCAGCAAAGTGGGCCCATCCAGCTGGTTGGCGCGGCATTCACCGGTCTTTTAACCGTACTGCTGACCGAAGCGCTGGCCAACACCAAGCGCGTTAAACAGGACGCGGCCATCGGGCTGGTGTTTCCTGCGCTCTTCTCAATAGGCGTGCTGTTGCTCAATGTCTACGCCCACGATGTGCATATCGACACCCACACCGTGCTGCTAGGCGAGATTGGCTTTGTCTGGCTGGACACGATCGACCTGTGGGGCTTACCCGTGCCCCAGGCGCTGCTCTCAATGAGTGTGATGACGCTGCTCAACTACGGCTTTATCGGGCTTTTTTACAAAGAGCTAAAGCTGGCCACGTTTGATCCGGCGCTGGCCAAGACCTTTGGCTTTATGCCCACGATTCTCTTCTATGGGCTGTTAATGCTGACCAGCTCCACCGCCGTGGCGGCCTTTGACGCGGTGGGCGCAGTGCTGTTTATCGCTTTTGCCATTGTCCCCGCCTCGGCAGCGTACCTGCTCACCGACCGCCTGTGGATGATGTTTATCATCGGCGCACTGATATCGATCGCCTCAAGTATTTCCGGCTACTACCTCGCCGTGCACCTGAACGTCTCTATCGGCGGCATGATGGCGGTGATGACCGGCGTGTTCCTGATCCTCGCCTTTCTGTTTGGCCCGCGCTATGGCCTCGCCACGCAGCTTCTCAAACGTCGCCGTGACCGCCAGGCGCCGGTGGAGCCTCCGCCCAGCGTTTGAAGCCCAGCTTTTTGGAAACAGGGCTCATCTGCGCGCAAAAAAGCGACCGCCTTTCGGCCACCACTTGGCCGTAAAGGCGGTAACCGGGTGTGGATAACTTAAACCGTCAGATGCTGCTTAATCAGCTCATTGGAGAGTTCACTGATCTCCCCTTTGGCGACCGGCCGACCGCGATCCATGATCACAAAGCGGTCAGCGTACTTGCGGGCAAAGGGCAGCTTCTGCTCCACCAGTAGCACCGTTAGGCCGTCTTCGTTGATCAACTGACGAATCACTTGGCCAATTTGGGCGACAATATTGGGCTGAATGCCCTCCCCCGGTTCGTCCAGAATCAGCAGTTTGGGCTCAATCACCAGCGCACGGCCAATCGCCAGCTGCTGCTGTTGCCCGCCGGATAAATCACCGCCGCGGCGGTTTTTCATCTCTTTCAGCACGGGGAACAGCTCGTAGACCCGCTCGGGAATCTTTTTCAATCCATCGCTTCTGGCGGCTAGACCGGTGCGCAGGTTCTCCTCCACGGTCAGCAGCGGAAATATCTGCCGCCCCTGGGGCACGTAGCCAATCCCCAAGCGAGAGCGCGCCTCAACGGCTTTTTTCGTCAGCTGGATCTCGCCTTCCTCGCTGGCGTAGCGCAGCTCGCCACTTTTGACGGCTACCTCGCCCATCACGGCTTTCAGCAGCGTGGTTTTGCCCACGCCGTTGCGACCCATTACGCAGGTACACTGCCCGGTGGGCACGTCAAGATCCAAATCCCACAGGGTATGGCTTTCACCGTAGAACTGGTTGAGCTTTTCAATGGCTAGCATCAGGCGGCCTCCTCGTCATCGGCACCCAGGTAGACCTCGATCACTTTGGGGTCGTTGGAGACTTGGTCCATGGTGCCTTCCGCCAGCACGCTGCCCTGGTGTAGCACGGTTACTTGGCGGGCAATGGAGCGCACAAAGCCCATATCATGCTCCACCACGACCACCGATTGTTTACCGGCAAGCCCAGTGAGCAGTTCGGCGGTGTGCTCCATCTCCTGCTCGGTCATGCCCGCCACCGGTTCGTCCACCAGCAGCAGACGCGGACGCTGCATCAACAGCATACCAATCTCCAGCCACTGCTTCTGGCCGTGGGAAAGAATCCCGGCGGGCTGATGACGCAGTACCGTCAGGCCGATGGTTTCCAGCACTTCATCGATGCGGTCTTTGATCTCGCCCGTCATGCGCGCGGTCAGAGTGGGGAAAATCCGCTTGTCGGCGGCCATGGCTAGCTCCAGGTTTTCAAACACCGACAGCGCTTCAAACACGGTGGGCTTTTGAAACTTGCGGCCAATGCCCAGACTGGCGATGTCGGGTTCGTTCATGTGCAGCAAGTTATGGCGACTACCGAACCATACGCTGCCACTATTGGGTCGCGTTTTGCCGGTAATAATATCCATCATGGTGGTTTTACCCGCCCCGTTAGGACCGATAATGCAGCGCAGCTCACCGTCGTTGATGGTCAGGTTGAGATTATTGATCGCTTTAAAGCCATCGAAGCTGACGGTGACATCTTCCATGTAGAGGATCGGGCCGTGGCGAACATCCACTGGCGAAGTCTGGGGCACCATAAAATCGAACACCCGGTCACGCTGGGTCAGCGATTGCAGCAAACTCATACGGAGGCCTCCTCGGGTGTGTGTTGACGGTCAGGATGTGTCGCGTGATCCTCGCGTTTACGCCGCTTGAGGTAGCCAAACAGCCCCGCCACACCTTTGGGCAGAAACACCGTGACCAGCACGAACATCGCCCCCAGGGCAAACAACCAGGCATCGGGCATAACGCCGGTAAAGATGGTTTTGGCGTAGTTGACCAGAATGGCGCCTATCACCGCGCCATACAGCGTGGCGCGACCGCCCAGCGCAACCCACAATACAATTTCGATGGAGAAAATCGGCGAGAACTCGCTGGGGTTGATAATCCCCACTTGTGGCACGTAAAGCGCCCCCGCCAAGCCCGCCAGCATCGCCGAGACCACAAACACAAACAGCTGAAAGCGTTCGACCCGATAACCGAGAAAACGCGTGCGCGCTTCGGCGTCGCGGGTGGCCACGCTCACCCGGCCCAGCTTACTGGTGACAATCGCGCGACACAGAATAAAGCCTAGCGCCAGCGCCACCCCTGTGGCCAGGAACAGTCCTAAGCGTGTGGCATCGCTGCGTAAATCGAAGCCAACGATTTCACGGAAATCGGTCAGGCCGTTATTGCCGCCGAAGCCCATCTCATTGCGGAAGAAGGCCAGCATCAAGGCAAAGGTCAGCGCCTGGGTAATGATCGACAGATACACCCCGGTAACCCGTGAGCGGAACGCCAAGAAGCCAAACACTAACGCCAGCAACCCCGGCGCCAGCAGCACCATGGCAAAAGCGAACCAGGCCATATCAAAGCCGTGCCAGAACCACGGCAGACTGTCCCAGTTCAGAAACACCATAAAGTCGGGCAGTACCGGGTGGCCGTAGGTGCCACGATCGCCTATTTGGCGCATCAAATACATGCCCATGGCGTAACCGCCAATGGCAAAAAACGCACCGTGGCCTAGGCTTAAAATTCCCAGATAGCCCCACACCAGATCCACCGCCACGGCCAGCAGCGCGTAGCTTAGGTATTTACCGAACAGGTTGACCGTATAGGCGCCAATATGTAGCGGGTTTTCCGGCGGCACCGCCACGTGTAGCAGCGTCACCAGTGCCATCGCGGCCACCAGCACGCCGAGAAATATCTGCGTCGAGCGTTCGCTGAACGGGCGTGTTAGCCAAAAATTCGTCGATGATTCGGTCGTTAGTGACATCGTTTAGCCCTCCGCAGCCCGGCCCTTCTGCGGGAAGAGTCCACGCGGGCGTTTCTGAATGAATAGGATGATGAAGACCAACACTATGATCTTGGCCAACACCGCGCCTGCCCAGGGTTCCAGCACCTGGTTGATAACCCCTAGTGACAGCCCGGCCACCAATGTTCCCCACAGGTTGCCCACGCCGCCAAACACCACCACCATGAAGGAGTCGATAATGTAGTTCTGCCCCAGGTTAGGGCCGACGTTAGTGAGCTGGGAGAGCGCGACACCGGCAAGCCCGGCCACGCCCGAACCCAGCGCGAAGGTCATGATGTCCACGCGGGTGGCACGAATGCCCATAGAGCGCGCCATGGCGCGGTTCTGGGTCACAGCGCGCACCTCAAGCCCCAGCCGGGTGCGGCGCATGATCAGCATCAGGCCTGCAAACACCACCAGCGCAAAGCCGAGCACGTACATCCGGTTGAGCGTCAGCGACAGCGCATCGTTGACCACCAATGAGCCGCTCATCCAATCGGGGGTAATGACAGTACGATTGAGCGGTGAAATCACCGTGCGCACCAGCTGCTGCAGAATCAGGCTAATACCAAAGGTCGCCAGTAGGGTTTCCAGCGGTCGGCCTTTAAGAAACTGGATAACACCCCGCTCGATCGCCACACCGGCCAGGGCGGCGACCATAAAGCCGGCGGGAATCGACAGCACCAGCGCCAACCCCGGCTGGCCGGGCAGCAGTTGCTGCATCGCCCAGGTGGTGTAGGCGCCCAGCATCATCAGCTCGCCGTGGGCCATGTTGATGACGCCCATGACCCCGAAGGTGATCGCCAGGCCAATGGCGGCTAGCACCAGCACCGAGCCAAGGCTCAAACCGAAATAGAGGGTTTCCAAGCCGCGATTGAGTTTGAGCTGCTGCTCGATACCCGCCAGGGAAGCGGCAGCGGCATTGGCGACGACGGGATCATCGCTATTGGCTGCCCGGCTCAACGCCACGCGGGAACGAGGATGAAGGCTGCCATCTAGCGCTTCGACCCCGGCCATTTCACCCGCTTCAGCGCGGTAAATCGCCACCGCCTGGGTCAGGCGATAGCGCACCTGCTCGTCCTCTTCCTGCTCAATCAAGTCGTCGAGGGTCGGCACTAGCTCAGCGTCTACTTCCCCTAGCAGTCGCTCGGCCGAGGTGCGGCGGCGCTCCACGTTAGGCGAGTAGAGGTCAACGACCGCAATGGCACTGCGCAGTTGATTACGCAGGTTGTTATTAATACCGATACGCTCCAGATCACGGCGAGACATCTCGCCCAGCGCTTCGCCGGTCAATACATCGGCCACCGGCCAGTCGCGACCGCGGTTTTCCAGTACCAGCACAAAGCGGCCGTCTTCGGTGCGCTGTAGGCGGCCATCCAGCAAGGCCTGCAGCCAATCACGGGCGCGCTCGTCGTCGCTTTGCAGAATAGCGGTAATGGCTTCGCCTTTGGCGGTGTAGGATTCAACGTCCAGCGCTTCTAATAGTTCGAGCGCGGCCTCATCATTCGTGGAACTGCTGGCGGTGTCTGTTGATTTTGCCTGTGCGGTGAGCGTCATACCCAACAGCAGAAAGCAGAGCAGCGCCAAGGAAAGGAAACGCCTCATGGGGTTCTTCCTTTGGTTATCAGAAAGGGAAAGATAGCGTGCTCCTTCGCCACCCCATCAACGCTATGCGCCGGGGTGGCGAAGGGTAAGGTGCTTACTCAGTGTTACTCAGCAAGTGCCGCTTCGGCTTCTTCTGCTGCGGTGCTGCCACCGCACGAGCCGTTCACGACGTTGAAGTTGCCGCACTCCATCGGCTTGCGCCAATCGGCAATCAGGTCACGCGAACCAGGCAGGTAGTCAGACCAGGCGTCGCCCGCCACGGTAGACGGCGTCTGCCAAACGATATCGAACTGGCCGTTGTCCTGAATCTCACCAATCAGCACCGGCTTGGTGATGTGGTGGTTGGGCATCATGGCTGCATATCCGCCGGAAAGGTTAGGTACGGTTACACCGATAATGGCGTCTTTCACCGTGTCGACGTCCGTGGTGCCCGCTTTGCGAACCGCTTCGGCCCACATGTTGAAGCCAATGTAGTGCGCTTCCATCGGGTCATTGGTGACGGCCATATCGTCGCCGGTGTAGTCGATCCAGGCATCGATAAAGTCGTAGTTGTCGTCGTTATCGACGCTCATGAAGTAGTTCCAGGCGGCTAGGTGGCCCACCAGCGGCCCGGTATCAATACCGGTCAGTTCCTGC
Organism: Halomonas alkaliantarctica; assembly: GCF_029854215.1. Taxonomy (NCBI): domain Bacteria; kingdom Pseudomonadati; phylum Pseudomonadota; class Gammaproteobacteria; order Oceanospirillales; family Halomonadaceae; genus Vreelandella; species Vreelandella neptunia. The sequence continues at coordinate 3,972,005 of NZ_CP122961.1, forward strand.
TCACCCACAGAGAAGGCGATAACCGGAATATCGGCAGCGTCGATGCCCTGGTTAGAGAGCTCGGTATAAAACGGCACGTTGGCGTCGCCGTTAACAGTCGAGATGACCGCAGTGGGTTTGCCCTCTTCACCAAAACGGCGAATTTCCGCCACGATGTTCTGCCAATCGGAGTGACCGAACGGCGTGTAGTTGACCATGATGTCCTCTTCCGCGATGCCGTGTTCATCCTTTAGGAAGGCTTCGAGGATGCGGTTGGTGGTGCGCGGGTAGACATAGTCGGTACCGACCAGCGCAAAGCGCTCGATACCCACTTCGTTGATCAGGTATTCAACCGCCGGAATGGCCTGTTGGTTCGGTGCGGCGCCGGTGTAGAAGACGTTTTCAGAGGACTCTTCGCCTTCATACTGCACCGGGTAGAACAGCAGGCCGTTGAGCTCTTCGACTACCGGCAGCACGGCTTTACGTGAAACCGAGGTCCAGTTGCCGAAAATCACGTCGACTTCTTCTTGCGCCAACAGCTCGCGAGCGCGTTCGGCAAACAGCGGCCAGTTAGAGGCGGGGTCAACGACGACGGCTTCCAACTGTCGACCCAGTAAACCACCGGCTTCGTTCTGCTGTTCGATCAGCATTTCGACGGTGTCTTTGAGGACAGTTTCACTGATCGCCATGGTGCCGGAGAGTGAATGCAGGATACCGACTTTGATCGGGTCATCGTCCTGGGCGATAGCCTGGGTGCTGGCACCCATGATGGCGGCGGTGAGTAAAGCGGTCGCGAAACGGCCACTTGAAAGGAAGGGGCGCGGGTGTGTCGAGCGTTTGAGAGTGTTCATTGTTAATCTCCTTGCACCCCTTATGATTGGGGCTTGGTGATTGGCTTCGCACTTGGGGTTGTTGTGTTAGCTCCCCAATACGTCCACTAGCCATTAACACCTGCAAGGGGTGCGCCAGATTGACACAAAGTTACTTTATAGCTATTTAATCAGCTATTTAGAAATCGTCAGCAAATCCCCAAACGCATCACATGCACCAAAATAAAGCACAAAAAAGCGGCTAAAGCACCCTCTCAATGCACCAATAAGGTTCAGTGCACCAACTAAGTACTCAATCTTTTAAAATACACACCAGCAACCCAGTGGTTACTTATTGATTACAAAAACACTCTTTGTTACCCGTCAAAAATGGAAATAAAAAAGAAGCGCCGACTTTCGTCGGCGCTCCGCTGCTCAAAATTACTTCTTTCAGTATTAATCGCTTTCAGGCGAGCCTGATGCAGGTGTTGTTCCCTTCATTCCACGACGCAGGAGGGGCCCCACGATATAAGGCAAGATCAAGCCCAACCCAGCAAAGACCCAAAGGCCAATAGCCAGGCCGCTATCCCATAGAATCATCCAGTCACCATCAGAGATATCCATGGCATGGCGCAGGTTCTTCTCCATCTCCGGTCCTAGCAACAAGCCAAGAATCACCGGCACCAGCGGAATCTCCAGCTTGCGCAGAACGTAACCGCCCACCCCAAACGCCACCATGAAGTAGAGGTCAAAGATGGTGTTACTGATTGAGTAGATACCTACGAAGGCAACCATTGTTACGATCGGCAGCAGGTACATCGGTGGCACGGATAACAGCTTGACGAAAATGCCCACCAACGGAATGTTGAGGATCAGCAGCAAAAAGTTACCGATCAACAGCGCCGCGATCACACCCCAGACGATGTCGGCATTCTGGGTGAACATCAACGGTCCTGGTGTGATATTCAATGAAATCAACAGTGCCAGCAGCACCGCTGTGGTACCGCTACCCGGCACGCCGAGCGTCAACATGGGTACCAAAGCACCGCTGGACGCACCATTGTTGCCAGCTTCTGGGGCCGCTACACCGCGCGGGTCGCCTTGCCCGAAATAGCCTTTCTTGCCCAGCACGCGCTTTTCAAGGGTATAGCTGATGAAACTACCTAACGAAGCACCCGCACCCGGTAGTACACCGGCAACAAACCCCAACACCCCACCGCGGAAACTGGTGGGTAGAATCTCGCGGATATCCTTCCAGGAGAGTGAAAGCTTGTTGACCTTCATCTTCTCCTTACCACCACCGGCACGCTCTTCAATGAAGAACAGCAGCTCGGAAATGGCAAACAGGCCGACGATAGCGATGATGAAGTCGACACCTTCAAAGAGCTCAAGCACGCCGAAGGTGTAGCGCTGAACGCCGGTATTGTCGATCCCCACAGTGGCAATCATTAGACCAATGCAGGCGGCAACCACCGTTTTAATAGGGTTCTTGCCGGTGATACCGCCTAAGGTAGCGAACGCCAGCAGGAAGAGCGCAAAATATTCTGCCGGGCCGAACGTCAGGGCAAAATTAGCCAGCAGTGGCGCCAGCAGGATCAAGCCAACAGTGGCGATGAGACTACCGATGAAGGATGCCACCGCAGAGATCGCCAGTGCCTCGGAAGCCTTGCCTTTCTGGGCCATCGGATAACCGTCAAGACAGGTCATCATGGCCGGTTCATCGCCAGGAATATTCAATAGAATCGACGAGATACGACCGCCGTACATCGCCCCAGCATACACTGACGTCAGCATAATCAGAGCGGTTTCGGGTGCGAGCCCCAAACTGAACGCCAGCGGAATCAGGATGGCCACCCCATTGGCTGGACCTAACCCCGGCAAGGCACCGATCAAGGTGCCTAGGAAAGCACCCAGTAGGGCGAACATCAGGTTATGGGGCTGCAGAGCAACGCCAAAACCATCCATCAGATAACCTAGAGTTTCCATCAGTTCACCTCCAGGAATGACAGCAGACCCAGCGGCAAGGCGAGATCAAGTGCAAAACTGAACAGAAAGTACACCACCACGCCCGACACCGCCCCTGTCATGTAGGCATTGAGCGGACGAGCCCCCATGCGCCAGCAAAGCGTCCCCACCGCCAACGTAGTGCTAATGACGAAGCCCAGCGGCTGAAGCAGCATGGCGTAAAAGATCAGCACCACGACGGCGATGATGAGCTCGATACCGGTACGGCTCCAAGGCCAGGCGTTGTCGGGATCAGGGCGTACAATCAGATAAAGGCTGGAAATAGCCAGCACCACGGCCAGCAACTTCGGAAAAGTGTCAGGGCCGACGGCTTCGGCCCCTCCAAACGGCTCTGGGAACTGAGTCGCGGCCCAGCCGTACGCGACGGCCAGAACGATCATCAGGACCCCAAAGATGCGGTCGTTAAAGGTCATTACTGAATTAGCCCAATATCTTTAGAAAGCTGTTCAATGTCATTGATCTGGTTGAGTACAAACTCTTCGAACTCACCAGCGGTCATGTGAAATGGCATCAAACCGTTTTGTGTCATGACACTCTGCCACTCTTCACTCTCGTAAATAGTGTCCATGGCATCGGTCCAATACGTTTTAGCTTCCTCGGAGACATCCGCAGGCATATAAAAGCCGCGCCAGTTGGGGCCAAGGGCGTCGATGCCTTGCTCACGGGCAGTGGGGATATCAGACAGGTCACCCGGTAGACGCTCTTCAGACAAGACCGCTAGTACGCGCAAGTCACCGGATTCCATAAACCCTTGGGCTTCGGTGATATCACCGGTAAAGGCGTCTACGTGCCCGCCGATCACCTGGGTTAACGCTTCACCACCATTGTTGTACGACAGGTAAGCAATGCGCGGTAGATTTTCGACATCGGCTGCCTGAGCGGCAATCAGCACTTTAAGATGATCCCAACCGCCCTTGGCGCTACCGCCAGCGAACTTGACGCTACGTGGGTCTTCCTTAAGTGAATCCATTAATTCATTCAGGTCATCGATCTCGGAATCAGCGGCCACGGCGATGATCCCGTAATCCGCACCCAAAGCACCGATCCAATTGACCTGATCAGCCGTTAACCCTGGGAATTGTCCTTGGGCTAAACGAGTGGTCGTGGCGGTAGATGCGGCAACCAGCAGGTGGTCGTCGCCGGCGCGCTTGCTGACAGTATGGGCAAATGCGACACCACCACCGGCGCCAGCCATGTTGATGGTTTGCACATTCGCCGGAACGATATCAAGTTCCTGCATGACGTTGCCAACGCTGCGGCAGGTAAAATCCCAGCCGCCACCCGGATCGGACGGAGCGATACATTCAACCTTGCCTTCCGGTTCGAAGGCAGCGGCAGTGCTAGAAAAGGTGGTAACAGCCGCCAATGGAATGGCCAGCAGGGTGATATATTTAAAGGCAGGCTTGAGGATCATGGCGTTCTCCACGTATCAGTGTTGTTGTGTGATGTTGTTGCGTAGACTTTTTATTATAAGACTGCACGCCGCGAACGTTAGAAGACCATGCCGTTGACAGACAAGCTTGTGCGCATAAAAGGCAAAAAGTTCTTTATGGGCATTTTGTTCATTTTGTTCACGACCGCGCGTTTTAGCTCGCAGTTATAGAGACTCTAGCCACGCATGCGCGGCCTCTAAAAGCCGGTAACGGCGCTCCGGTCTTCCTACATCACCATAGCCCAGCTCAGCACTCACTGCCTGCTCGGCGACTAAAAACTCTAAATAACGACGAGCAGTTGAGCGGCTGGCGCCCATAGTGCGTGCCATTTGCATGGCGGTGAGGGAGTCAGGGGCCTCGGCCAGGGCATCAATCACCCGTCGCAGCGTCAGCCGATCAATGCCCTTAGGCAGGGCTTGGGAAAGGTTTTGGTTTTTAACACGCGACGTCTCGCCAGGCTTCAAGCGTGCCAGCACGGAATCCAGTTCGTCTTGGTTCATCTCGGCCCGGTTGGCCAAGGCTTCACGCTCCCTTCGAAAGCGGGTCAGCATTTGCGTCATACGAGCGGCTTCGATCGGCTTGATAAGGTAGTCGAATACCCCGCCACGCAGTGCTTCGCTGATAGTTTCCACTTCCCTTGCGGCGGTGACCATGACGATATCCACATGCACATAGTCGCGGCGAATCGCCCATAGCAACTCCAGGCCTTCAACATCGGGAAGGTAGGCGTCGAGCAAAATCAGTTGGATGCTGGCAGCCTGCTCCGCCATGATCGCCTTAGCCTCGCTGCCGTTGCGGGCCATGCCTACCACATAAAAACCGTCGCTCTGTTCAATAAAGGCCCTGTGAATATCAGCAATGCGAAAATCGTCTTCAACGACCAAAATGCCGTACTGACCATCTGACATTGCGCTCCCCCTAGTCGTTACGGTTATTGAGATTATTGTAGGTATTGATATGGCGGCTGTTATTAAGCGCATTCTTGAACTGTTGTTGGTCTGGCTGCGCGCACAGCGAGCGGTCGAGCACCGCAATAAAGCATGCGCCGCCCAGCTCGCTCTCTTCCTGCGTCACGGCACCGCCATGCTGACGGCAGAGCTTGGCAACCAACGCCAGACCAATGCCCTGGTGCTTGCCTGTTTTGGTCGAAAAGCCTTCCTGGAAAATCGACTCGGCGAACTGTGCAGGCACCCCGGGTCCGTTGTCTTCCACTTCGATCAACAGCTGCTCCCCCAAATCGGTGAAAAACAGGCGTACTTTGGGCTCGTTACTCGGCCCATTTAGGGCTGCGTGGCAGGCGTTGTCCAGCAAGTTACCCACCACGCTCATCATCACCTCTTGGCCGGTGGGCGTCAGGGGGCAGGAGAGCGAGCTTTGCTCATCGATTTCCAGCGATACGCCCAGTTCCCGCGCGCGAGTAAGTTTACCCAGTAGCGTACCGCTAAGCACAGCGTCAGCCACGTTGCGCATTAAAAAGCTCATCTGTGCCTGGGCGCGTTCGGTTTCCTGGTGGATAAGTGCCAAGGCTTCTTCAATACGCTCTAACTGCAGTAACCCGGAGATGGTGTAGAGCTTATTGGAGAACTCGTGGGCCTGGGCGCGCAGCATATCCACGTCACGGCTGGCTTGGGTTAGCGCGTGGGAGAGATCAACAATCTCACGACGACTGCGGAAGGTGGCCACCGCGCCCTCGATCTCGCCCTCGTGCAGAATCGGCACTCGGTTAACCACCACCGGGTGATCGCCCAGCCACATTTCCTGGTCGAACTCTTGCTCGCCGCGCCGGAGAACCTCCAGCAACCGCGAATTAGGTACGACATCATGTATAGGCTGGCCAAGCAGCACATGATCATCAGTTAGATTGAGAAAGCGCCGCGCCTGCTCGTTGACCAAGGTAATATGGCCTTCGCGGTTAACCGCCAGAATGCCCTCGTGGATCGACTGCAAAATGGCCTCTTTCTCCATGGCCAACCGGGCAATTTCGTAGGGTTCCAGGCCTAAAATAACCTTTTTGAGGTGCTGCGATAGCCAATAAGCACCAGCAAAGCCAAGACAAATCATTAGCGCCACCAGCGCCCAGCCCAAGCTGTTATAACGCGCCACATCCATGGCAACGCGATCCATCATAAAACCGACGGACACAATGCCAATGATATTGCCCTCGTCGTCCCAAACGGGCGCTTTGCCTCGGATGGCGGTGCCCAATGAGCCAGTTGCCTCCGATACATAGGATTGGCCATGAATCAGCGCCTGGTCATTATCGCCCCCGACCATCCTCTGCCCTAGCCGTTCCGGCAGAGGGTGGGAGTAGCGGATACTTTGAGCGTTGCCCACAACCACATAGCGCGCCCCAGTCTCGTTGCGAACTCGCTCCGCCAGCGGCTGAATAATGGAAGAGGGGTCGGGAGTTGCAAAGGCGTTTATAATTTGCGGCATCGACGCCACCGTTTTGGCCACTGCCAGCGCGCGTTCGCCCATCTGCTGGCTAATGATTTCCGCCTTGCGGTGATTGAGATAGGCGCCCTGTGCCAGTAGCATGCCTGCCAGCAATAGCCCGACTAACAGCATCACCTGTAGGCGAAAACTGCGTTTATACCAGCTGCGCCTTGCGCGGGTGCGACGCCAGCGCTGCAGGTCGGCTAACGTTCGGGGGCGGGAAGCGCTCATAGATAAACTCGAAATGCGTGACCGCACCATTATGGCACGCGCCCGCCAACGACGTTAATCGCCTTCACCCCAGAGTCATCGTTCGCTGATATTGTTCACTGATATACTGGCCCAATGCCGAAACCAAGGAGGGATGTAGTGGCGATTGTTCGATGGATACTCTTACTGGCCTGTTGGCCCCTGTGGTTAACCGTGGCTTATGCCAACCCGTTCTATGCTCCACCGCCCCCCCAGGAAGATGCACCCGTGTTCAGTGGCGATGCTGAGCTGGGCTTTACCCGCCTCTCGGGCAATACAAACAGTCAGACACTTATTGGCAAAACGCTGCTGACGTGGCTAACCGGAAAATTCACCTATTCGCTGCGTGGTGAAGTGCGTAGCGTTAGCAAAGACGACGAAACAAGCGCCGAGCAGTACTTAGTTGCAGGACGCGAACGCTATGAGCTGGATGGCCCGCACTATCTGTTTGGATTTGCCCGCTGGGAGAAAGATCGCTTTGCCGGTTACGACCAGCAGTTGTCGGCAATTGGTGGCTATGGAAGACAAGTGTTAGACAACGACATCCATATTTTGTCGCTGGAGGCAGGGCCTGGCTATCGTCACGACAGACTGCGCGAACATGGCGATTACCGATTAGCGGTAGCTTATACCGCACTGGATTATCAGTGGTTTTTTTCTGACTACGCCGATATTCAGCAGGAAATGTCGTTTGAGTATACCGACCAGAACACGACGTCCCGCTCGCTAACGGCGCTCACCGCTCGGCTTAATTCGAAGCTATCGCTGCGCTTATCCCACGAGATCAAGCACAACTCACAACCACCTGACGACACCAGCGAACGCACTGACAACACCACCAGCGCGTCACTGCTTTATCGCTGGTGAACTCAGCCATTCACGCTTTCGCGCCGATAGTGTGCATTTACACTCACAAGACGCACCAAGATAAAACATATTAGACGTTGGTCTAAATTGGCGATATACTATGCCCAGTTTCCTGTCTTGCGCCATTCAATGAATGGCGCTTTTTTTTTACCTGCAATTCCACTTGCTTCAATCACCATTTTTTTAACTACCATGCGGCGTTAAACCGCTTAACGGCTCGCTTTGGTAGGCTGACTATTTCAGCTCTCACCCGCTCCCCATAAGGTATTAACCATGACCCAACCCAGCCCCAACGCAGAGGGCTCCCAGCGGTTTTCGCTCGGCGATCCTATTGTGCTGATCTTAAGTATCGGCTTTATTGTCGCCTTTCTTGCGTTGTCGCTTTACGACGTAACTCTGGTAGCTGACAGCATCAGCGCTGGCTTCGCCTGGACCGCGTTAGTGTTAGGAAGTTACTTTCAACTACTGCTTTTACTGACATTCTTTATCGCCATCGGCTTAGCGATGACCCCAGCCGCTAAAGCCAAAATCGGCAATTTAGATGCACCAGAAATGAGCACCTTTAAGTGGCTCTCAATCATTCTGTGTACGCTGCTGGCCGGCGGCGGGGTATTCTTTGCTGCCGGTGAGCCGGTATACCACTTTGTAGTAACGCCTCCCGCTTTTGATAGCGAAGCAGGCACCGCTGACGCCGTTTCCGGTGCCTTGGGGCAATCCTTTATGCACTGGGGTTTTATGGCTTGGGCAGTTCTGGGGTCGTTGACGGCAGTAGTCCTCGCCCATGCGCACTACGTGAAAGGCCAGCCGCTTCAGCCCCGCACCCTACTCTACCCCGTTCTGGGTGAGCGGCTAATGCGCGGCCCGCTGGGCGGCATTGTCGATGCCTGCTGCGTGATTGCCCTGGTTGCTGGCACCGTGGGCCCGATTGGCTTTCTGGCTACCCAGGTCAGCTTCGGCCTGCATGAGCTGTTTGGCTTACCTGAAGGTTATCCCGGGCAGTTGATCATTCTTGCCGTACTCGGCAGCATCTACGTGCTCTCTTCCATGAGCGGTGTACACAAAGGTATTCAACTGCTTAGCCGCTTTAACGTGCTGCTGGCGCTGGCCATTGGCGCGGTCATTATTGTCTTTGGCCCGACGCTGTTTTTGGTCAATAGCTATGTTTCAGGCATGGGCGCGTACATCAGCGAATTCTTCACCATGGCGACCATGACCGCGGAAACCGCTCCGGCGTGGTGGATGCAGTGGTGGACAGTGTTCTTCTTTGCCTGGTTTATTGGCTATGCACCGCTGATGGCGATTTTTGTGGCACGTATTTCCCGCGGTCGTAGCATCCGCGAAATGATCGTCGCGGTAGCGATCCTGGCACCGATTGCCACCACCGTATGGTTTACCCTGCTCGGTGGCTCGGGCATTTATTATCAGCTCACTGGCGTGATTGATTTAACCGAGGCGCTGAATAACTTTCAGTTTGATGTAGCCACCTTAACCGTTGCCCAGGCACTGCCTGGTGGAACCTGGATGGCTCTGGCAATTCTGCTTCTGACCACAATTTTCGTTGCCACCACCGGCGACTCGATGAGCTACGCCATTGCAGTGGTCGGCGCGGGGCACGATAACCCGAGCCCGGTCATGCGGGCGTTTTGGGGGATTGCCATGGCGCTAATGGCGGCGGTACTGCTGTATATGGGCGCAGGTCAGATTGGCGCGCTGCAGCAGTTTATCGTCATCACCGCGATTCCGGTGTCGTTGATTCTACTGCCGTCACTCTGGAATGGCCCGCAGGCGGCCTACGCCATGGCCCGAGAGCAGGGCATTATTGACTAATCGCTGACTAAGCGCGCGGCGATATCGACTTTTCTAAAGACCCTCCAACAGGCGCAGAATCATCTGCGGCTGTTGGTTGGCCTGGGCCAACATAGCGATGCCTGCCTGCTGAAGGATCTGCGCGCGAATAAGGTTGGAGACTTCCTTAGCATAATCGGCATCCTGAATGCGCGACCGGGCAGCAGAAGTATTAACGATACTGTTATTGAGGCCATCAATGACGCTCTCAAAGCGATTCTGCACGGCGCCCATATAGCTGCGTTGGCGATCCAACCGCTTGATCGCCTCATCCACTCTATCAATCGGTTTATCCGCACCAACGATATCCTCCATCACGGTCAAACCATCAAGACCCAACCCCTGTAGATTCATGGCTTCAAAACGTACCGCGATGCTATCGCCAGCGTTAGCGCCCACCTGAATATTCAGCGACTTGGTGTCGTTAAGCAGTCCAATACCGTTGAAGTTACTCTGCCCTGCAACACGGTCGATCTCATCCAAGCGCTGATCGATCTCTGCTTGGATAGAGGCAAGGTCGTCGGAAGAGTTAGTGCCGTTAGCCGCTTGTACGCTCAGCTCACGAATGCGCTGCAGGTTGTCGTTAATTTGATTAAGAGAGCCCTCCGCCGTCTGCACCATGGAGATGCCATCATTGGTGTTGCGGATCGCCTGGGTCATACCTCTGATTTGCGCCGTCATACGATTGGCAATCGCCTGCCCGGCGGGGTCATCCTTGGCACTATTGATGCGTAGCCCAGAAGAGAGGCGCTGCATGGCAGTCTGCATAGCCTGCTGACTGCCGCGCAAATTATTCTGCACGGTAAGCGACATCAAATTGGTGTTTAGGCTGAGCACCGTGCGCCTCCGGGGAAGGTTAGCCTGCCCATATTAGGGCGGCTACAGCGTAATTATCGGCCTAAATGCAAAAATCATTAGTGCTTTTGAGCTTCAAGGGAGCGTCCACTGCTCGCCAGCACTTCGTCAACGGGCTTTTTAACATAGCTATGCTGGAAGTAGCCGTCATCGATGATCTCCCCATCCCACGCTACAATGTCTAGATCCATGGTACGTGGACCCGATTTAACCGCCCCCCGAACACGGCCCAAACGATCCTCGACGCCTTTGAGGTAAGCGCGAAATGCTTCATGTTCAAGCGGGGTGCTCACCAACAGCGCGGCGTTTAAGAAGTCAGGCTGCTGCTGGTAACCCACTGGCGCTGTACGAATCGCGTTTGAACGTGCCAATAGCACGCACTCTCTGCTGATAATCTCAAGTGCTTGAGTGAAATAGTGTTCAGGGTCGATGTTCGATCCCAAAGAGATGAAACACTCATGGAGCCCTGCGGCTTGCTCGGAAGGTGAACACAGAGGTGGCATCGCGACATCCTATTTAAACTGACGTCTTTAGGAATTTTCTTAGGAGTAGGACACTTCCATCAATACCTCTAAGCCAGCACCACGTGCAAGCCCTGTATAAGTTATTGACAAACGGTACACTCACGCAGAAAGTCTTCCTATACCAACTAAACAATAGGGAACGCTGTATGCACCAACAAGCTGCTCTGGTAACCGGTGGCGCCACCCGTTTGGGGCGCTACTTTTCCGAAGCCCTGGCCGATGCGGGTTACGACATTGCGCTTCATGTTAATCGCTCCCGAGAAGAGGCCGAAGAAGTCGCCAGCGGCATACGCGCTAAGGGGCGTGAGTGCGAGATTCTTCCCTGCAATTTTTTGAGCGACGACTTAAGCGATTTAATTCAAGCGGCAAAGCAGCGCTTTCCAGGACTTAATCTACTACTGAACAGTGCCTCTGCCTATGAGCCGGCGCCGATTGCCGAGACCGAACTGGCGATGCTGGAAACCCAGTTCCGAGTCAATATGTTTACCCCGCTGCTACTCACGCGCCACTTCGCCGAGGTGGTTGAAGAGGGCCAGGTGATCAATATCATCGACAATAAGGTGGCCTATCACCAGTATCCCTATGCCGCCTATTTGTTATCGAAAAAGAGCCTGGCGGACATGACCCGGATGGCGGCACTTGAGTTGGCCCCGCGCATTCGTATTAACGGCATCGCCCCCGGCGTGGTGCTGCCTGCTTCCCAGCGCACTAGCGACTATATTGAGTGGCGTATTGAAGGTATTCCACTGAAAAGCCAGGGCGACCCTGAGCACCTTGTACAAGCTTTGCACTACTTATTGGATAGCCCTTTTGTGGCAGGACAAATTCTGTTTGTGGATGGCGGGGAGTCAATCAACCTTGAGGGGCGCCACTCGGAAAACTATTCCGTTTCAAACGCCTCTGCTTAAAACGCAGCGGGGCCGCCCGAAGGCGGCCCCGCTGAAGATTAAGATGAGCATCGTTTAGGTTTCATCAACGTCATCGTTGTCGGGTTTCAGATGATCAGGCTCGCTGGTTTGCTGCACTCCTTGTGGAGTGTCACTCTTATCAGCCGGCGTAACCACTGCTGATTCCTCCACCTTCTTCTCTTTAGCGGTCGACTCCAATACCCGCACATGGGCAGGCGGTGGATTGCCGTTTTTGTTATCGCCAAAGTAAAGCGTTGTGTGCGGGAAGGGTATTTCGATACCCGCCTCATCAAAACGCAGTTTAACCAGACGATTGTAGGCGCGACCCACGGCCCACTGATCACCCGGCGTGGTTTTAATCACCACACGGATGTTCACGGAGCTGTCCGCCAGGGCGGTAACCCCCGCAACGGTCAGATCAGCCAGCAACTTGGTACCGAACTCTTCGCTGGCTTTAAGATCCTCAAAGGCCAGCTTGAGCTGCTCAATGGCTTCATCAATGCTCTCACTGTAGCCAATACCGTATTCGCCCACATGGTTGCCGTACTCGCGCATGTAGTTAGATACGGTATCCACGCTGGAGAACGGAACGATGTGGTAAGTACCGGACAGATCACGAATCCCCACAGAGCGGATACTTAACCGCTCAGCGGTACCTGTCACGCCACCTACCGTCACCACATCACCGGTGTTCATGGCATTTTCTACCTGGATAAACACCCCGGTGATAACGTCCTGCACCAGCTTCTGGGCGCCAAAACCAATCGCCAGACCCAGCACACCGGCACCGGCAATCAGCGGGCCAATATTGATGCCAATTTCCGACAGAACGATCATGCCAGTAATGGTCACCATGGCGATCGCCAGGGCATTACGGAACAGGCTGAGCAAGGTTTTCGCCCGCGCCGACGGTTCGCCGTAGCCGGTTTCCGGGTTGAGCTTATGCTCAATAAGGCTTGCCAGGCCCAGCCAAACGGCTAGCGCCACGATCAAAATCACCGCAACGCTGGTCAGGTTACCGACCAGCACGGCGCCACCTTCAGAGGCATACCAGGCGGCAAGATCAAAGGCGCCCCAAGCGTTCAGGACCACCATGATAACCACGATCAGAATGATGGTACGTAGCACACGTAACGCATTGGGCACGTAGCTGTTTAAACGCTTTTCAAGCAACGGTAGTTTGCGCCGCAGGTCGTCCGACAGCGTGATACGGCGACCAATGGTCTGGGTAAGAAAAGACGACACCAACAGTCCGACGACAATCGCGGCCAACGACTTCAGGGTGGCGTACATCACAAACGGCAGCGCATCGCCGGGGCGCGTTAGCGTCAATACAAACACGATCAAGAAGTACAGCAGCGCGAACAGGTGCCAGGTACGAGCAAATAACTGCAGCGAGACGCGGCTGGCAGTTAAGGTTGATTTTGCCGCCATCTCATTCAAATTATCGCGCAGGCGGGTGCGGTTTCGTAGTACCACGACCACCGCATAGATAAATGCCAACAGCATAATCAGCGTGCCGACGGCCTGACCCAACGAGGCTGCCACGTAGAAGTTAACCAGCGGCACTACCACCATCAGGCCGTAACCGACCATGCCGATCAAACGAGCTAGCCAGCGGTTCCAATAGGACGCCTCCTGGGCTGAAATTGGCAGTAGCCGCAGCCCTTCGTAGCGCGACGAGAACAGCATCCGCACACCGGCTTTGAGCAGCTCAATAATCAAGAATGCATTTAAAAACAGTGAGGCACGGGTGGAGAGTTCTCCGGCTTCCCCAATCGCAAAGGTGGCCAACAAATTACCGCCCACATAGGCCAAGCCGACGAGCAGTACATCAATGATCGCTGCAATCGCCACGCAGACAATCAAGCGCAGGACGGGGGTTAAATTATTGCCATTTAGCGACCAGCCACTGATTTTGGTAAACAGCGGCTTAGCTAGTCGCCGAACAATCATAAATAGCGCAAACGTAGCAACAATGACGATGCCTAGATTGATCGCCGCACTGGTAAAAGCGGCCATATCAAAAACACTGTCTGTCTCTTGCCCCGAGAACAGCCCTCCTACAATGCCAACCACTTGCTCAACCTGGCCACCCACATCGCTAACCACGCGACTGGTGAGTTCAGCTAATTGACGCGGTAGCGAGACATCTTCAGGGGCTATCTCACTGCCCTGAGCGGCGGCTTCTGGCGAAAGTTCATCGGCAACGCCATCAGGCAGTGATGAGGCTTGATTGCGCAACATCTCAATCAACTCTTGCCGCGACTGCTCATCCTCCAACAGACTGGCCAACGCTTCGTAGGATGTTGGCGCCTTCTCTGCAGAGGATGGCTCTGAACCATCGGCGCTGGCCGACTCACTTGATGCGCTCTGCGCCATTGCTGGCGTGGCGACTAAGGCAATCATTGCCAGTAGCCAGACACCTAGCCAGGGTAATAAACGAAGTGGCTTCACACCTAAACCTCCTTTTGGGTGAGTGCTGTGTTCAATCTAACGGCTGCCCGGTTTTACGCAAGCCAACGTTAGGCAACTGCTTACACTCTACACTGCATGCACAGCTTGTTAAAAAGTTGTACAGGGTAACATGACTTGATTAGTTAGGTGTTTCACTGGCACAGCGGCACTAGCCACTGCTGTGCCAGCAACAAGACAACGCCGTAACGCGCCCCTTTAGCAACCACAATCCAGGCCAGTGCCCGCCACCAGGGCAGCCGAAACACGCCAGCCAACACGGTGAGGGGGTCGCCAATAATCGGTGCCCAGGAAATCAACAGGCTCAACTCGCCAAAGCGGTGATACCACCCCTCTGCACGCGCCAAACTGCGTGGCGATGCGGGAAACCAGCGGCGATCCTGAAATCGACGCGCATAGCGGCCCATAACCACGTTGATCATGCTGCCGAGAGTGTTGCCCGCCGTGGCCACCAACCATATCCCCAGCGGCGGTTCGCCGAGACACCACAGCCGCGCTAGCCACACTTCCGAGCCTCCGGGCAGCAGCGTGGCGCTGACCAGAGCGACAAAAAACAGGCTCAGCATAGACTCAGCGGCCCACGTTAACGCGGCACCTGCCCACCCAACTGTAGAGTTATCTCATCGGCCGTTTGGCGAACCAGCGTGCCCAAAGTTAGTAAGCGGGCTTCCGGGATTCGCGCCACCGGGCCTGAAACAGAGATCGCCGCCATCGGGGCACCGTGTTCATCAAACACACAGGCAGCCACGCAGTGCAGGCCAACGGCATGCTCTTCACGGTCACAGGCAAAGCCCTGGGCACGAATCTTTTCGGTTTCCACATGCAGGGTGTCGGGTTGATAGAGTGTGTTGGCGGTCACTCTTGCCAGCTCGCGGCCATCCAGCAGCTGGGCGCGCTCATCATTGGGCATCCACGCCAGCAGCGCTTTACCTACGCCGGAGGCATGTAATGGCGCGCGGGAGCCTAGGCGGGTAATCATGCGCATCATCTGGGGTGATTCGTGCTGGGCTAGAAATACTGCCGTGGCCCCATCGCGAATGCCCAAATTAGCAGTCTCGCCGGTTTCTGCGGTTAAACGGCGCAGAAAGGGGCGGCTTGTGGCCACTACATCGCGGGCTTCAAGAAAGCTATTGCCGATACGGAAGGTTTTAACATCGATTCGCCATAGGCCCTGCTCGTTCTCCTGGGTCACAAACCCCTGGCTCTGCAAGGCTTGTAGCAAGCGGTGGGTGGTAGAGGGCGCCAATTCGGCCATTTCCGCCACTTCTGAAAGGGCCAACCCAAGCGGGCTGGCCGCAAGGTACTCCAATAGTGTTAAGCCACGTACCAGTGACTGGCTATGGCCTCCGCTGGCTTTGGCGGTACTCGCCGGACGACCGACCGTCCTGCGCTTGGCTTCACTCACCTAGCTTTCTCCTAAAAGGCGCTCCTAAAAAGACGCTCCTGCTACTTACTAAAAGCGCCCTTGCTGACAGCGCCTTACCTGAAAATACAAAAGACGTCAGGATAACGTGCCAACACAGTCCTTGTCGCGTTTACGGAAACGAATTCCATTCATTCAGAGATAGTAGGTCAGAGATAGCACGTCAGCGATGCCGCCACTGCGGTGATCGTTTGGTGATAAACGCATCGATCCCTTCGCTCACATCCTCGGCCAACATATTGCAGGCCATGGTTTCCCCGGCAAAGGCGTAGGCTTCGTCGAGCGGCATGGTGAGCTGACGGGCAAACATGGCTTTCCCCGTGCGCACCGCAACGGCGCTTTTAGCGCAGATACTGGCCGTCAGCTCCCTAGTTGCCTCATCCAACGTATCGTCCTCTGCTACACGATTTATCAAGCCCCACTCGGCGGCCTGCTCGGCGCTGATAAACTCCCCGGTCAGCAGCATCTCCATGGCGCGCTTACGGGCAACGTTTCGGGAAAGCGCTACCGCCGGGGTGGAACAAAATAGTCCAACGTTGATGCCGGAAACGGCAAAGCGGGCACTGCGCGCCGCCACCGCCAGATCACAGCTCGCCACCAGTTGGCAGCCCGCGGCAGTGGCGATGCCCTGGACCTTAGCAATCACCGGCACCGGCAAGTTCACAATGGCCTGCATCACCTCGCCACAGCGGGCAAATAACGTTTGGTAGTAGGCTTTATCGGGGTTGGCGCGCATCTGCTTTAGGTCATGCCCGGCGCAGAAGGCTTTGCCTTCGGCGGCAAGTACCACGCAGCGCACGCTGCTATCGTCGGCAATATCGGCTAACGCATCTTTGAGGGCTTGCAGCATGGCTTCCGAGAGCGCGTTAAAGCGCTCTGGTGCGTTCATCGTCAGCGTTGTGATGCCTTGCTGATCTAGGCGCTGCAGGATGGGTGCAGGTGAATCAGAGGTGATGGACATGGTGGACTCCTGATGTGAGTAACACATAGCCCATCAGTCTAGCGTAAACGCTTTTTTATCAAGCTTTTTTCATTAGCCGGGTATCGCGGCCTAAGGGGTGCGGCTCGCCGCGCTGTTTGGCTAGATCAATCTGGCGCTGGCGTTCGCGGGCGGCGGCGCGGGTCTTTTCCGGCAGCGAATCGATGCAGTGGGGGCAGCTAATCCCCGGCTCATAAGCGGATGACTGCATATCCTCGGCGGAAATCGGCATGCGGCAAGCATGGCACTGTTCGAATTCGCCTTTGCTTAAGTCGTGGCGCACCGTCACGCGGTTATCGAACACAAAACACTCACCTTTCCATAGTGACTGCTCTTCCGGGACTTTTTCCAGGTAGTTCAGCACGCCGCCTTTCAGATGGTAGACCTCTTCAAAGCCCTCTTTAAGCATAAAGCTGGAGGCTTTTTCACAGCGGATGCCGCCGGTACAGAACATCGCCACCTTTTTATGTTTTTCCGGGTCGTAGTGCTCACGCACGTACTCGGGAAACTCGCGGAAAGTGGTGGTTTTAGGGTCTATCGCCCGCTCGAAGCTGCCAATCGCCACTTCGTAATCGTTGCGGGTATCGATCACCAGCACTTCCGGGTCGGCAATGATGTCATTCCAATTTTCCGGCTCAACGTAAGTGCCTACGGTGTCGTTGGGGTCGATATCCGGCACGCCGAGGGTGACGATCTCTTTTTTGAGCTTGACCTTGGTGCGGTAGAACGGCGTTTCGTCGCAATAAGACTCTTTGTGATCAATATCGGCCAAGCGTGGGTCGGCGGTCAGCCAAGCCAGCAATCCATCAATGCCCTCGCGGCTGCCCGCCACCGTGCCGTTAATGCCCTCTTTAGCAAGCAGCAAAGTGCCCTTTACGTCGTTATCGAGCATGGTTTGGCGCAGCGGCTCGCGTAGCGCTTCAAAGTCGTTCAGAGTGACAAATTTGTACAGCGCTGCGACCACAATAGGCGGCGTTTGAACGGGTACTGACATGTAAAGCTCCAGGTAGTCACCCTCGCAAAGGGCGGACCGGGTTAGAAGAGGCCAGGATTTTACTCGAAAGCTAACCAAAAGTTTAGCGCTGGCAATCACATTTAATACATCGATTTATTCGACGGAAACGTGCAGAAAGCTTCAACCCATGCGTCTTCAACGAGGCGTATATTGTCATTATTCAATCTCACGCAACCTGCGGAGCACACCATGATTATTCGTCGTTCCAACGAGCGGGGCTACGCCGACCACGGCTGGCTACGCTCATTCCATACCTTTTCATTTGCCAACTACGTTGACCGCAACCATATGGGGTTTCGCGCCCTACGCGTGATCAACGAAGACCGCGTTGCTGGCGGCCATGGTTTTGGCGCCCACCCTCACCGCAATATGGAGATTATCTCCTACGTATTGGATGGTGAGATGGAGCATAAAGACAACATGGGCAACGGCGAGGTGATGCGCCCAGGCGATGTTCAGCGCATGTCGGCAGGCACCGGCGTGCTGCATAGCGAGTTCAATCACTCCAAGGAGAACGAGCTGCACTTTCTGCAGATTTGGATTGAACCCAAGCAGCTCGGCATTAAACCCAGCTACGAGCAGAAGGCTTTTCCTAGCGCTGAGCGTCAAGGTCAATGGCGTTTAGTGGCATCAGAAGAGGGTCGCGACGGGTCGGTGAGCATCAACCAGGATGTGAACCTTTACGCAGGCCTGTTTAGCGCGGGCGAACAGGCAACCGCGCCGCCTTCGCGCTACGCTTGGCTGCATGTTGTCAACGGCGAAATGGAAGTGAACGGTGAGACACTTAGCACAGGCGACGCCGCGGCGTTCCAACCGGATGAGGCGATTAACCTTACCGGCAAAGAAGCGGGCGAAGTGCTGCTGTTTGATCTTGCTTAATTAGCTGATCTCCTACATTAGCCAAAACGGCTCAATCCTAGCCTCTCTACACTAAGCATCAAGGGTGGCACCTGAAATATCCTCTTGCCGTGCCACCTGATTAACAGATAAATTGAGTGGTAGTAGAAATTTTTCGCCTATATTTCTTTGTGCGTTTAGGAAAATTGCTTTCATTAATCTAGCAAATTATGACAAATACGACCCGACTGTAGCTAACCTGACACAGGGATAGTTGAAGCCTAGTAACTAGCCGCAGGTATGCACTTGCTGGCTGAATTCAGATATACAGCTAAACTTATCATATGGTAAATTACGAAAAATAAACTAAAAATTATTATTTAGACATTAACCATGACAAAACTGACTGATGAAGTTTATACGACTTTACGACGAAAAATAATGGAAGGCGAGCTTGCTCCAAATGAGCAATTGAAGGAAGAGAGAATTGCGAAGTTACTTGATGTCAGTCGCACGCCGGTTCGTACAGCAATAAACCAACTGACATTAGATGGTCTTTTGTATAGGGAGCGAGGTCGTGGCTCTTTTGTATCTGCATGGAACACTGAGGATATTAAGGAAATTTTTGAGATAAGAATACAGGTTGAGTCAAAAGCAGCAGGTTTAGCTGCATTAAAAGCATCAGCTATGCATATTGAAAGTCTTTTAAAATGCTCTATGAAAATGGATGAGCTTGTAGAAAAAAAACCAGAAGATTATTTAAAAAACATCCAAGAAGAAAACCGCAAATTCCATTCTATTATATTAAAGGCTGCGGCATCCCCTCGACTTACTAAAATCACAAAAACACTTGTTGAAATACCTATAACAATAGGATTCTACATTTACTCCGATGAGGATATGCAAAGATCTATGCATCATCACCGTGAGTTAATACACGCCATCAGGATGGGATCGCAAGAATATGCAAGCGACGTTATGACTGTTCATTTAAGAGCAGCTCTATGCAGATTTTTAACTAATCGAGACATAAAGTAACAGTAAAATACTCTACTGCAAAAAAATGCTAAAAAGTTACAAAAATGAAGACCAGGGAGAGCAAACCTGGTCAAGCACATTCAGAGGGAAAATCACTTACTAAGTCACTGTTTAGCAATCAAAATCACAGGTTAAATATAGGTTAATAATTCAAAAAAAGGACCTAGATTTAACATTAGGAAGCCATAAAGCAGCCCTTATCGCTTAGTGCTTTCTCAACCCAGCTTCGGTCGCTGCAGCCTGCTTTTATCTGTTTAAGTTCTTCCTGCTCAGCTTTCTGTTTTTCCTGCGCTGCTTTTAGCAAGTCTTCAGCCTGCTCACGTGGCACACAAAGTACACCATCATCGTCACCAATGATTAAATCACCGGGTGAAACTACCATTCCGTCGATAGCGACCTGAACATTAATCTCTCCAGGTCCATCCTTATATGGACCACGGTGAGTAACGCCTGCCGCATACACTGGAAGTCCCAAGCTATGAATTTCATCAACATCACGGATGGCTCCATTGATGACAATGCCAGCAACTCCTTGACTTTCGGCATAATGCGCCATCAGCTCGCCCATCATGGCATTGGTAATATCTCCACCAGCATCGACAACGATGACATCGCCCTGCTGAGCCATGTCTAACGCCTTATGGAACATAAGGTTATCACCAGGGCGTGTCTTGACTGTAAGCGCAGCTCCTGACATTCTTCTTCCTCCACCATGAAAGGGACGAAGTCGTGGGCCAGCCGACGTCATTCTTGCCATTGAGTCACTAACATTAGCAACTGGCACCGTGTTGAAAGATGCGGCAAGCTCTGGCGTAACAATGTTTTGTCTTTGAAGTATACGAAATCCTATGCTCATTGCACTTGTCTCCTTGTTTGTGGACACCTACACCCATATTGGGTAGAAAAGTAAGTTGCTAAAAGCTTTAGTAATGATTACATGTTCACAACGAGTATGAATGAGTCATCCGTCTCTATTTTGTTTTGTGTTATCTAAGCTTCTTATTGCCATTCGTTTTCGCAAAGGATGACTAAATGCTTTTCTAATGAGAGGGCTAAGAAGAGAAATAGCAATAATCGATATTAGAACAATCGCAATTGAGCTTGAAAAAAGGACTGAAACATCCCCTCTTCCAATTAGCATCGCTCTACGTAGACTAGACTCAGCAATAGGCCCAAGAATAACAGCAAGAACGGCGGGAGCGAGTGGTATGCTCAGACGCTCCATGCACCAACCGAGAATTCCAAAGAAGAACATCAGCCATACGTCAAAAATACTGTTATTGATGGCATAGATACCTATGGACGTCAGAGCGATAATGATTGGTGCCAAAATCAATGGCGACATATACATGACATTAATGAATACTCTTGCCCCTAAACGCCCTATAAAAAATAGCATAATCGACGTCACTAGCATGGAGAGCATAAAACCGTAGGTAATGGGCGCAGACTGAGTGAATAGCTCTGGCCCTGGCTGTAGCCCATGGACAAGTAATCCACCAAGAATGACAGCAGATACTGAGCTACCTGGTATTCCTAACGTAAGCGCAGGTATCAGTGAGGAAGCATTATCAGCATTGTTAGCGCATTCAGCAGCTGCCACTCCTTCGGGCGCCCCCTTACCAAAGCGTGAACTATCTTTTGAAGCTCTCCTAGCTTCGTTCCATGAAAGCATGGCCGCGATATTGCCACCAGTTCCTGGAATAATACCAATAATTACACCAATGATGGATGAACGGCACCAGGTGGGAATAAAGAAGCTCCAGTTAATTTTTTCTTTATTAGTGCTGGGTTTTCCAGCGTCTTTACTTTTACTTAACGACGCCGCTTCCTGAGCAAGCGAAAGTGCCGGAGGAATAGCGTAAAGGCCTGTCAAAAGAACAAGGATGCTAATGCCACTTGTCAATTCTAGAACATCAAAAGTAAAACGCTCATTGCCCGACATACTATCGATGCCCACCATTCCTACTAGTAGACCAAAACAAGCACTGATCAAACCTTTTACCGGTACATCACTCAACAATACGGCGATGGCAACTAAACCAAAAACAGCTAACCAAAACAGTTCAATAGGACCAAATTTTAATGCGAATGACGCCAAAGGAGGGCTAATAAAAAGCAAACAAAGCGCACTTACCGAACCGCCTATGCAAGAAGACATAAGAGCAATCCTCATTGCCTTTAAGCCCTCACCTTTTTGCGCCATCGGGTTACCGTCAAAAACAGTAGCGATCCCGGCGGGGGTGCCGGGTATGCGAAGCAGAATGGCTGGTATTGCCCCCCCATACATAGCACCATTGAAAATCCCCGCCATCATGCCCAGAGCGACGAGAGGCTCCATAGTGAATGTTAAAGGAATAAGTACCGCAATTCCCATGGTGGCAGACAAGCCAGGTAAAGCGCCAATAAAGACGCCAACTGTCGTTCCCACTACCATCGCGATAAGCACTGGTGGCGAAAACAGCAGAGGTAAAGCACTTAATATATTATCCCACATATCGTGACCCTCAAAAAAATTGATTAAATAGCTCTGTTGGCAGAGGGCGTTCAAGCAACATTCGGAAGATTAGGTGGACGAGGACACTAAAGACTATTCCAGCTATCAATAGTGGCCTCCAACGACGATATCCCAGAATGAAACCAACAAAAGGTATAAAGATAATAAAAGAAGTGATAAACCCTAAAATCGGAGCTAAAGCGATTAAAATCGCACTTCCAAAAGTCAACGAAATAAAACGCCTAGCACCTGATTTCTCTATATTTAAAATTTCAGACTGGTTGCGACGCAACTTTAAAAAAGCCTGGAATGCCCACAATACTAATAGCAGTGTCATAACACTCAACACAGCGGTGGGTAAATACGCTGAAGTTCGTGGAAACCCTGAGGCATGAAATACACCTACAGCACTTAAACTTGCGGCTAATGTTGCTACCACCAATTCAATGTTAGCCAGTCGGATCATCACTCACGCTCCAAAGTTTAGAAAGCAGCACCAAGAGATTACCAATGGTGCTGCTTTTTTCATGAGGATTTATTACTCTTTCCCCCAAGGTGATTCATCCCAGAGCGTTTGGAAGCGAGTTTGCTGCTCTTCTAGCATATCTTGATATTCTTTTGGCCCGAGATAAGAAATAGGTAAAGACTGCTCATCAGCCGCTGTACGAAACTCTTGCTCCTCCAAAGCTGCCTGGGCGGCCTGCGAAATTCTTTCTATAATTTCTTGTGGCACACCTGCTGGTGCTGCAAGACCACGCGCAGACCCCATAGTGAGATCGTAACCAAGTTCTTTGAACGTTGGCACATCTGGAGCTTTCTCCCAGCGTCCTTCTCCCCCTTGAACTAATTGTCTAACTTGGCCTGCTCTAGCAGCGGACGCCACTTCACTTACATTAATAATACCCAAGTCTATATGACCACCCATTAAAGCCTGCCTCACATCAGCAGCACCAGGGAAAGGGACATGAGTCATCTCGATGCCAGCTTGTTGCTCTAATGCAAGTGCGGTCAGATGATCATCGCCACCAACGCCTGAAGTTCCATAGTTAACTTCACCAGGATGAGCTTTAGCGTACTCAACTAATTCTTCGAAAGTTTGAAAGGGGCTTTCAGGGTGTACGCTAATGCCAGCAGGATCGTCAATCACGTTAGCAATTGGATAAAGATCCGAAAGTTCATAGCGAGTATCACGTTCGATTGGGATCGTAAATACATTCGGGGTGTTTATAAAACCAATGGTATAGCCATCCGGTTTAGCGTTAGCAAGCGCGGAGAAGCCTACTTCACCCCCGGCTCCCGGCCGATTGATAACAGTAATGTCCCCATCTAGGTGTTTTTCCAAATAAGGGACAAGCGTCCTAGCGGCTACGTCTGTACCTCCGCCTGCTGAATAGGCGACGATCAATTCAATTGGTCGCTCAGGATAGTCGGCTAAAACTGAAGCTGAGACCAACGAGGTGGTACCAAGAATGATAAGAGTGCGGCTGAAAGCAAGAGGCATAGCAGTCTCCAATTTGTTCTTCACTGAATTATTGTGTTTATTTAAGTACAATGCCATCAAAGCACAGGCATTGGGACATCTCAAGGAAAAAGGTGAACATCTAAAAAAAAGGTCTCATAAATACGATAAACGCTTGAAATAAATAATAAAATAAAATATTAGACTTTTGTATAGTGCTCATTTCATGCCCTCCCATGTGGACAATCTTTAAAAATTGTATTTATATTGTTCATAGAGGTTGGAGGGGAGTGGATAGAGCATGTAAAGACAAATACCGCTTTGTAGAAATGAAATTACAACTAATAAACAACTTACCAGAAGCAACATTCCTCAAAGCGTATGACCGCTTGATAAATACATGATTTAACTGATATTGGCGTTATATTAAAAAAGCTCATTCTGATGGATAAAAAATCTACTTAACAATTACAGGATTAAGATATGACAGTATCTACCTATGTTTCAAACAGCCCTATGCCTTCAGCATCCGTCAAGTCAGTGTTTCGCCTTGATGTTTGGTATAACCCAATAATGGAGCAAATATTCAAGCACAGGACGGACTATAAGCTGACAACATTGGCTACGGATGCTGATGATGCCAATGTCCAAAAAGTACTTGGCAAGGCTCATGCTTATCAGATTTCCTCTGCAAAAGATGAGACGCCTTTACATTGGCGCGCCAATGCAGCGTTACTGGCTAAGACACCCAAGCTGCTTTGTGTCTCAACGTCGGGGGCAGGTTACGACACGGTGGATGTCGACGCGTGTACGCAGGCGGGTGTGCTTGTGTTGTGTCAATCGGGGGCGAACGCTGTATCAGTAGCGGAACATACCATCGGACTAATGATTTCTTTATCAAAGCGCCTCAGTGAGTCAGACCGCCGATTACGCAACGAAACTGGCTTCAGTCGTGAAAGCTTGATGGGCAAAGAACTGTGTGGAAAAACGCTAGGCCTAGTCGGAATAGGCCATATTGGGAGCCGTGTTGCTAGGCTTGCAAATGCGCTCGATATGCGGGTACTAGCTGTTGATCCAGAGCTAGACGCTTTAACTGTTGCCAATAGAGGCGCTGAAAAGGTGGCACTAGACGTGCTGTTAGCAGAGTCTGATTTCGTTTCACTGCATTGCCCGCGTAACGAAAGTACAGAAAAAATGTTTGATGCCTCAACATTCCAAGTAATGAAGCCCGGCTCAATCTTTGTAACAACAGCACGAGGCGGAATCCACTCGGAGTCAGCCTTGCAAGAAGCTTTAGAGGCAGGGCATTTAGCGGGTGCTGGTCTTGACGTTTGGGATGTAGAACCGCCCCCACTAGACCACCCTCTGTTGGCTATGCCCAATGTGGTAGCCACTTATCATACCGCAGGAGTGACCCATGAAGCCCGTAGAAACATAGCCTCGTGGGCCGCAGAACAGTTGATCAATACGCTCGATGGAAATATGCCGGCGCGACTTGTTAACCCTGAAGCATGGGAAAAATACTCTGAACGCTACGAAAAAATATTTGGTCATAAATGCGCGGAATGGAATTCTAACTTGTAAATATTGACATGACTTTTATAAGTAAAGAAATATTACTGAGTGAAACCTAGTGACTCTACCTCACTACTAAAACCTCAATAAATATAAAATACCTATGACTATCACGTAGCAGTTAAAAAGCGTTGGCGCCTCAAACATCTAAAAGCAGCCAATGAGCCTACCTTTATTAAACAGGAATTTGAATGAAATGACTTTTTTACCTCACTTCATTGACGGCTCCACCTACAAGCACACTCTAGGGAAAATAGTCTGTGTCGGTAGAAATTATGCTGAGCATGCCAGAGAGTTGAAAAATCCTGTGCCCAGCGAGCCCATTTTATTTATTAAACCCTCAACGTCAGCTACCTCCATTGAGAAAAGTATCAAAGTACCCTTTTCACGTGGAGATGTGCATTTTGAAACCGAGCTGGCCCTGCTAATCGGCAGGCCTCTCCAGGAGGCTTCGCCTAGACAAGCAGAACAAGCAATTGTTGGTCTCGGTTTGGCGCTAGATCTTACGCTTCGAGAACTCCAGTCCAGCTTAAAAGAAAAGGGGCACCCTTGGGAAATTGCCAAGGGCTTTGACGGAGCATGCCCACTATCACCATTTATCAAACTCGACCGTGTCCCGAACTGGGAAGATATGAACTTTAGCTTGGAAATAGATGGCGTGCTTCGTCAACAAGGCAACACCGCTGAAATGCTATTTCCTGTGCCACATTTGCTGGCAGAGATGAGCCGCCAATTCACACTGGAGCCCGGCGACATCGTTCTAACAGGCACTCCGGCTGGAGTTGGCGTGCTCAAACTAGGCTCCCTATTGCGATTTCAACTGGGAGAAGAGCTCATCATTACGTCTGAGGTTGCAGCGAACTAAGCTGTAGCGAATATCCTGAGGCTGCCCTAGAAGCCGCTACTCGCAGTCATCTTTTAGCTTTACCCAGCACGCTACCTAAATTTGCATCACAAAATTCGGGGAGCCTCATACAGCCTCGTGCCTACTGTTCAGGCGCCACGACTGAAGCTAACCAACATGATTGCACTTTTGTCCCCTATCGATAATCTAGACGCAGCTTACCTATACTTTTTTGAGTCCTTAAAAGAATATGGCTTTGAAGGCGAAATCGCGCCCGATTACGCCAACCGCACGGTACTGGCGACGGATAACTCGATCTACCAGCGTCTCCCCCAAGCGGCAATCTATCCCAAGCATGCCGAAGACCTAGAGCGCCTTACCCGGCTGGCCGCGCAAACCACTCACAGAAGCATTGTATTAACGCCCAGAGGCGGCGGCACCGGCACCAACGGCCAGTCACTCACCGACGGTATCGTGGTGGATGTCTCCCGCCACATGAACAAGATCATTGAGATTGACGTGGAAGCTCGGCGGGTGCGCGTCCAGGCAGGCGTGGTGAAGGATCAATTAAACGCGGCGCTCAAGCCCCATGGGCTGTTTTTCGCTCCGGAGCTTTCGACCTCTAATCGCGCCACTATAGGCGGCATGATCTCTACCGATGCCAGCGGCCAGGGCAGCTGCGAATACGGTAAAACCCGCGACCATGTGTTAGAGCTCGATACGATTCTGATCGGTGGAAAGCACCTGCAAAGCCGCGTGTTAACACAAGATGAAGAGCAGGCTGAGTGCCAGCAGGAAGGCATTCTGGGCCGCGTTCATACCACCGCTGCCGAGATTATTGACCAACAGCGCGACTTGATTGCAGCCAAGTTCCCGCCGCTCAACCGCTGCTTAACCGGCTACGATTTGGCTCACCTGCGCGACGACGAGGGGCAGCTCAACCTCAACAGCCTGCTGTGCGGCTCGGAAGGCTCGCTGGGCTTTTTAAACGAAGCCGTCCTCAATGTATTGCCGATTCCCAAGCACGCCACCCTGGTCAACGTTCGCTATACCAGCTTTATGGATGCGTTGCGGGATGCAAAGGCATTAATGACTGCCAGCGCGAAGCCTACCTCGATTGAGACCATCGACGACAGCGTGCTGCAACTGGCCATGGAGGACTTTGTCTGGGACAGCGTGGCGGAGTTCTTCCCGGCGACCGCTAACACGGCGATTCGCGGCATTAACCTGATCGAATTTAATGACGACGATGAGAGCGCCCTCACCGAACGGGTACGCGCCTTCACCGAGCATCTAAGCCAAGATACCACCGTCGAACGCCTGGGCTACACCCTGGCCGAGGGGCGCAGTCAGATCCAGAAAGTCTACGGAATGCGCAAGCGCTCGGTGGGTTTGCTCGGCAATGTGCAGGGCGAGAAACGGCCGATTCCGTTTGTCGAAGATACCGCCGTACCGCCGGAGCACTTGGCCGAGTTTATCGCCGAGTTTCGCGCCGCGCTGGATGCCCGAGGGCTCTCTTACGGGATGTTTGGCCATGTAGACGCTGGTGTACTGCACGTGCGCCCCGCCATCGATATGAAGGATCCCGAGCAGGAAAAACTGATACGTGCGGTGTCCGATGAAGTGGCGGCGCTGACCCAGAAATATGGCGGTCTGCTGTGGGGCGAACACGGCAAGGGCGTACGCTCCGAATATTCGCCTACGTTCTTTGGCGAACTCTATCCCAGCCTACAGCGGGTAAAAGCGGCTTTTGACCCCTATAACCAGCTTAACCCCGGCAAAATAGCTTCACCTGCCGAAAACGGCGAACTAATCGCCAAAGATAGCGACCCCGATTTGTTGAAGGTCGATGGTGTGCCCATGCGCGGCCAGTTTGATCGCACCATCGATGAGCGTGCCTGGCAGGCCTACGACGCCGCGGTGTACTGCAACGGTAACGGCGCCTGCTACAACTATGACCTTGATGACCCCATGTGCCCATCGTGGAAAGCGACGCGGGATCGCCGCCACTCGCCCAAAGGCCGCGCCAGCCTGATCCGCGAGTGGCTACGCCTGCAGTCCAAAGCGGGCATCGACGTGGTGGAAGAGTCACGCAAGAAGAAAGCCGAAGGTGGCTGGGGCTTTATTAAACGCTTTCCGCTGCGGGTGGCGAACACCCTAAGCCGCAAGCAGCACCACGACTACTCCCACGACGTTTATGACGCCATGGCGGGCTGTTTGGCGTGTAAGTCCTGCGCGGGACAGTGCCCGGTTAAGGTCAACGTCCCTCAGTTCCGTTCACAGTTTTTGGAGGTCTACCACGGCCGCTACCTGCGCCCGCTGCGCGACTACGTGATTGGCGGAACTGAATTTATGCTTCCCACTCTGGCCAAGGCTGCGCCACTGTATAACGCCGTGATTGGCCAGCGCTGGGTAGAGCAACTGATGCGTCGCACACTGGGCATGAGCGACTCCCCGGCGCTTTCGCGGGCCAGCGTTAAAAAGCAGCTCAACGCCTGGGGCGTCGCCGAAGCAACGCCGCTCTCACTGGCCCTGTTAACCGAACAGCAGCGCGCCAATAGCGTGATTATTGTCCAGGACGCCTTTACCACCCACTTTGAAGCCAAGCTGGTCATGGACGTGGTAGAGCTACTCTCGCGTCTCAATCTACGCGTGTTCGTGATGCCCTATTCGGCGAACGGTAAACCACTCCAGGTTCAGGGCTTCTTGGGCGCCTTCGAGCGCACCGCCGCCAAGCAGGCCGAACGGCTACGCACGTTGGCCCGCTTTGATATCCCCATGGTGGGCATCGACCCGGCGATGACGCTCACCTATCGCCAGGAGTACGTCAAAGCGCTAGGCGATGAGGCGGTGCCGGAGGTGCTGATGCTACAGGAGTGGCTGGCGACCCGGATAAACACGCTTGCGCCCAACCAGCTTAAGCTAACCGACCCAGGTTTTAAGCTGCTCTCCCACTGCACCGAGAAAACCAACGCGCCGGGCAGTCCCAAAGCGTGGCAGCAGGTGTTTGCGGCGTTTGGGTTGGAGCTTGAGCTAGTGGCCACCGGCTGCTGCGGTATGTCCGGCACCTACGGCCACGAAACCCGCAACGCCGCTACGTCAAAAACGATCTATGCCCAGTCGTGGCAGCCCCAAGTGGAAGCCAAAAACAACGCAGGCAAGTTGCTAGCCACGGGCTATTCCTGCCGCAGTCAGGTAAAGCGCTATTCAGCGAAAGGGGTTCTTCATCCGCTGCAAGCCTTGCTGAACTCACTCAAACACTACACCTAGAACGATACAGAGGAACCTGCAGTTTCGGAGGTTAGAGTGGTGAGATTACGCCATGGTGAACAACGGGTTGACCAAACCACTTCTGTAACGGCTCTCGCTTCTGAATACATTGCCACCCGCTAAACCGAAGGCCTCGTTTAGAACGATTAAAACTGAGCTGTAATGATACGAAAAAACGCAATACAGCATCACAACAATCGAAAATTAGGAGTTTGAATTATGTGTGCCGCAAATAACAATCAAGAAAAGCCAGCCAATCTTTTAACAAATACCCACCAAACGTGCCCTCGACTAGCCTCTATTTTGAACTTACATGAGTTTGAAAAGGCTGCTAAGCGACATTTACCCCACTCAATCTTTTCGTATATTGCCAATACGGCAGAGGATGGGAGAACAGCACGGTCTAACGCCACGTCCTTTGAGAAGCTTGAATTTATCCCCCGCGCGTTGGTGAATGTAACAAACGTTTCTCAGAAAACGTCCATATTAGGTACAACTTACGAAGCTCCCTTTGGTATTGCACCAATGGGGCTAGCTGCGCTATCAGCCTATCGTGGAGACTTGGTAATGGCGAGTGCAGCAGAACAGGCTGGCATTCCTATGATCATGAGTGGATCATCCTTGATACGAATGGAAACACTCGCTCAGCAATCACCAGCTACATGGTTCCAGGCATATCTGCCAGCAGGACGGGAGGCCATCAAAGCGCTCGTCGAACGCGTTCGAGAAGCAGGCTTTAATCATTTAGTGATTACGGTAGATGTACCAGTGGCAACCAATCCCGATAACAACCGACGAGCCGGTTTTTCATCACCGCTTCGACCTAGCATCAAGCTAGCATGGGATGGCCTAACTCATCCACGCTGGTTTTTTTCGACATTTTTTCGAACTATTGCCAAACATGGATTGCCCCATTTTGAGAACAATTACGCCAGTCGTGGAGCTCCCATTTTTTCTGCCAGTGTCAATCGTGATATTTCAGATCGAGGAGGGTTAGATTGGGAAGACCTTGCTTACATACGTGAACTTTGGACGGGCAATCTCACCCTCAAAGGGGTTTTAAACGTTGATGATGCAGTGCGTGCCTATAAAGTTGGTGTTGACGCTTTGATAGTGTCAAACCATGGCGGACGCCAGTTAGATGGAGCGGTATCCCCTTTAACGGTGCTGCCGTCTATTGTGAATGCCGTAGGTGATATTCCCGTGATGATAGACAGTGGCTTTCGTCGCGGCACAGACGTTTTAAAAGCGTTGGCGTTAGGCGCTAGCTTCGTTTTTATTGGAAGGCCATTTGGGTATGCTGCTGCCGTGGCGGGTGAAGAAGGCGTCAAACATGCAGCCACTCTTTTGCGAAATGAAATAGCGAGGGATATGGCATTGCTGGGCATTACGGATCTAAAGCAGCTGAATACTAGTTTTATTTATAACCAGCCTAACACTCAACGGTAAAAACAAGTCAACACGGGGCAAGGGCAGTCTCAATGACCAAGTGCAACACCTAACCGATAAGGTAGGGTATTGCCATGACTCACTGTTATCGCCATCTTTCTGCTGCAGACCGAGCCGCCATCATGCTGATGCGGACTAACTACTCGATTCACGCTATCGCTCGTCAGTTGGAGCGTGCGCCCAGTACTATTTCACGAGAACTGGTGCGTCATACTGTTAGACCTGACAGAGCGTATGACGCTAGTCTAGCTGGACACCGAGCCCGACTGAGCCGCTGTCGGCCTCTTCGTTGCCAGAAGCTGCCTCTCGATGGTGAGCTGTTCGAACTGGTGGTCTAGCTGCTGCGCAAGTACTGGTCGCCAGAGCAATTGCACGCACACTGAAGCGTATGTTTCCTGATAACACTGACCGCCACGTCTCGCACGAAGCCATCTACAATACGCTCTACCTCATGCCGCGCGGCTCGCTCAAGAAGGAGCCGATTGCCTGTTTGCGCCAGGGTAAAGGTAAACAACGCCCTCGCAGCCGTGGCAAGGATAGGCGGCAACAGATTCCAGACTTGGTCAGCATCCATCTGCGCCCGCCTGAGACCGAAGGCCGCCTAATGCCTGGCCATTGGGAGGGAGACCTCATCATCGGTACCAACAACCGCTCTGCCGTCGGTACGTTAGTAGAGCGAACCAAACGGTTAGTGATCCTGGCGAAAGTGGATGGCACAACGGCCACAGCAGCGGCCGTCGGCTTCAGCGACAAGCTCAATAAGGTGCCGCGCTCACTGCTGCCTGTCCATGACCTATGACCAGGGCAAAGAGATGATGAAGCATGCCGAGATCACCCAGAAGACGGGTACCGCGATCTACTTTGCCGACACGCATAGTCCATGGCAGCGGGGTTCCAATGAAAACACCAACGGGCTGTTGAGACAGTACCTGCCGAAGGGCACGGATCTGTTGGTCTATAGCCAGGAAGAACTCGACGAGATCGCCGACTCACTCAATACACGGCCGCGCAACACACTGGACTGGCGCACGCCGTTAGAAGTCTACACTGAGGTACTTAAGAAATCCGTCGCCTGTCCGAGCACTATTCAATAGCGTTGCACTTGGAACTTGAGGCCACCGGAAAATATTATTCATAATTTCAATACTCCTATACCTAAGATAGCTTTTAAATATTCATCAATATCTAAAGTATTAAAATCTATATCTACGTTAATCTTAATCGCAACTAAAAAAACTTTCAGCGATATATTTATATGCAATTCAATCACTTTTAGGAATGCACTTTGGCATTCTCTATTTATAAAGCGTCGCTATCGCGATCCGGTAGCAAGTGAATTTTATCCTGATTAATAGGTTGCTTCATCACATGGGACTTAATATGAGGCTTTACCACTCCAACAAAAATGGCCCCAGAGAAGGGGCCATTTGTGTTGATTTAACTCACCGGATAATCAAATTAGCTATTATGCGACGAGTAGAGCGCACGAATTTTCAGCGTGTGATCTACCTCACGCAACGCTTCCAGCGCTTGGGGGCCGTAGGCTTTATCGACATCGATGACTACATAGCCGACTTTCTCGTTGGTCTGCAGGTACTGACCCGAGATATTGATGTCGTTTTCAGACAGCACGCGGTTAATCTGCGACAGCACGCCAGGCACATTTTCGTGAATATGCAGCAAACGGTGCTTGTCCGGGTGGGCGGGCAGCGCCACTTCGGGGAAGTTGACCGAGGTCACAGTGGTACCGTTATCGGAGTAAGTGATCAGTTTTTCTGACACTTCGATACCGATGTTCTCCTGGGCTTCCAGGGTAGAGCCAC
Organism: Halomonas alkaliantarctica; assembly: GCF_029854215.1. NCBI lineage: Bacteria > Pseudomonadati > Pseudomonadota > Gammaproteobacteria > Oceanospirillales > Halomonadaceae > Vreelandella > Vreelandella neptunia. Next base: position 4,004,619 of record NZ_CP122961.1, read on the forward strand.
CGATATGCGGGGTCAGAATCACGTTTTCCAGACCGCGTAGCGGGCTCTCAAACTCTTCTTCATTGCCTTTCGGCTCTACCGGGAAGACGTCAATCGCCGCACCGTTGAGATTGCCCGCTTTCAGCGCTTCGGCAAGCGGCTCGATTTCAACGACGCTACCGCGGGAGGCGTTAATAAAGATCGCGCCCGGTTTCATGGCGGCGATCTCTTTCGCGCCGATCATCCAGCGGGTAGAGGCTAGGTCAGGCACGTGCAGGCTGATCACATCAGAGCGGCCCAGGAGTTCTTCAAGGTTTGCCACCTGGCTTGCATTACCCATACCCAGCTTGGTGATAACATCATAGTAAATGACGTTAAAGCCGAGCGATTCGGCCAGCACCGAAAGCTGCGCACCGATGCTGCCATAGCCAACGATACCCAGCGTTTTACCGCGCGCTTCGTGGGAGTTCTTCGCTGACTTGAGCCAGCCACCCTGGTGAGCGCGGGCGTTTTTCTCGGGGATACCGCGCAGTAGCATAATCGCTTCTGCCAGCACCAGCTCGGCCACCGAACGGGTATTGGAGTACGGCGCGTTAAATACCGCGATACCGCGGGTAAGGGCAGCGGTTAAATCGACCTGATTGGTGCCGATACAGAAACAGCCAACGCCAACCAGCTTCTCCGCTGCTTCGAACACGCGCTCAGTCAGTTGAGTGCGGGAACGAATACCGATGAAGTGAACATCACGAATCTTTTCGATCAGCGCTTCTTCATCAAGCGATGTGGGCAGATGCTCGATATTTTCATAACCGGCGTTGTGAAAATTGTCCACCGCACTTTGGTGGACGCCCTCGAGTAGCAGGATCTTGATCTTGCTCTTGTCCAGGGACGTTTTGGCCATGGCTGAATCAACCTCTATGGTCGGCGGCATGCGCCGTGTATCGGTTCACGGGAGGCGCATATCGTAGCACAGCACGCCTCGTTCGGGCCGGGTGTGAATGATGAAAAGTCTGCGTGGTGACGATGAATGGATCGCAAGTCGCGCAACAAGCTGTACTGAAGAGGGCAGACGCCGCCCCCCAGCCTCGGTGTATACTGTGGGCTTATTTCAGCTTAGTTTAAAAACATACCGGTTTGCAGGCACCCCCCAATGAGCGACACGACATCACCCCCGCAGGACTTTGCCGCGACGGTTGAGCAACTCGAAACCATCGTTGAACGTCTAGAGTCAGGCGAGCTCTCATTGGAAGATGCACTGACCGCGTTTGAACAAGGCGTGCGGCTGACCCGCGATGCCCAGCAGCGCCTGGATAGCGCCGAACTCAAGGTTCGGGCGCTGAGTGAAGACAGCGAAGGACGTTTAAACGTAACGCCCTTCGCTGGCCCCGACGACCCCAAGGATGCGGCCGAGGATGACAGCAAGGAGACGCCCCCATGGTAGCCATGCAGCCTAACCAGCTTGCCACCGTGCGCCAGTCCAGCAATGCCCGCGTGGACGCCACGCTAGCCGCTCTGTTTGATAGCCGCCCTGCAGTAGCACCTCGGCTTGAGGCCGCTATGCGCCATGGCCTGCTGGCTGGCGGCAAACGCCTGCGCCCGCTGCTGGTGTATATGGCTGGCCACGCGCTAGGGGCAAAAGACGATGCCCTGGATGCGCCCGCCGCAGCGATTGAGTTAATCCACGCTTACTCATTGATCCATGATGATCTACCGGCCATGGATGACGACGACCTTCGCCGTGGTCAGCCTACTGTGCATAAAGCCTTTGATGAAGCGAGTGCGATTCTGGCCGGAGATGCCCTGCAGGCGCTGGCCTTCGAAGTGCTGGCCAGCAATGCACATCCGCGACTGGGCCATTTGGTGCACACCCTGGCCTCCGCCTCTGGACGTGATGGCATGGTGGCGGGGCAGGCGCTGGATTTAGACGCCGTCGGAGGCCACCCGGATGTGGATGCCCTGGCCCATATGCACGCCCATAAAACTGGCGCCCTCATTGTCGCCGCTGTGCGCTTGGGGGGACTGGTAGCCGTTGAAGACACAGACCCTCGCTTAACGGCGCTTACTCGCTACGCCCGCGCCATTGGTCTAGCCTTTCAGGTTCACGACGATATCCTGGATGTGACCGGCGACACCGTTACCCTAGGCAAAACGTCAGGCGCCGATGCCGCACGAGCCAAGCCCACCTACCCCAGCCTGCTGGGGTTAGAGGGCGCTCAACGCAAAGCGCACAGCCTGATCGACGAGGCCATTGCCGCGCTCGCCCCACTGGGCGAACGTGCTGCACCGCTGGCCGACTTAGCCCACTATATGATCGAGCGCGACCACTAAAGATGCCCATGAAGCTGTTCGACGAAATCCCACGCGAGCGCCCCACGACGCCGCTGCTCGACTCCTTTGACCACCCCGCCGCGCTGCAGGCCATGAACGCCACCCAGCTCGCCCAACTGGCCGACGAGCTACGCGCTTACCTGCTCTATAGCGTGGGCGTTTCCGGCGGCCACTTTGGCGCCGGGCTCGGTGTGGTCGAGTTGAGCGTTGCCCTGCACCACGCCTTTAATACGCCACACGACCGCTTAGTCTGGGACGTTGGCCACCAGGCTTATCCGCATAAGATTCTCACCGGCCGCCGCGAGACGATGCTCAGTATTCGCCAGCATGGCGGCTTGGCAGCGTTCCCGCGCCGCGCCGAGTCCGAGTACGACACTTTCGGTGTGGGCCACTCCAGCACATCGATTTCAGCGGCGCTGGGCATGGCACTGGCAGCCAAAGCACAGGGCGATAAGCGACACGTATGTGCGATTATCGGCGACGGCGCGCTTACCGCGGGCATGGCTTTCGAAGCTTTGGCCCACGCGGGTCACGTGGATGCCAACCTGCTGGTGGTCCTCAACGACAACGAGATGTCGATTTCCGAGAACGTCGGCGGCATGGCGACCTACCTAGCCCGGGTGCTCTCCAGCAAGCCCTACCTGAAAATACGCGAAGAGAGCAAAAAAGTGCTTTCGCACCTGCCTGGCGCACTGGAACTTGCCCGGCGCACTGAAGAGCATATGAAAGGCATGGTCAGCCCCGCCACGCTGTTTGAAGAGATGGGCTTTAACTACGTAGGCCCCATCGATGGCCACGATCTCGACGCGTTAACCCATACGCTGGAAAACCTGCGCGACCTCGACGGCCCGCAGTTTTTGCATATCAAAACGGTGAAAGGCAAAGGCTTCCTCCCCGCCGAAGCGGATCAAATTGGCTACCACGCCATTACCAAGCTGGAAAAACCCAGCGCTGCGGCTCAAACCGAGGCGGCCAAAAAGCCCATCATTAAAGAGACGGCAGCGAAGAAAAAATACTGCAATGTGTTCGGCGACTGGCTATGCGATATGGCCGCTACCGATCCGCGCCTGATGGGCATTACCCCCGCCATGCGCGAAGGCTCCGATCTGATTCGCTTTTCAAAAGAGTACCCTCAGCGCTATTTCGATGTGGCGATCGCCGAGCAGCACGCGGTAACGCTCGCCGCGGGGATGGCCTGCGAAGGCATGAAGCCAGTGGTAGCGATTTACTCCACCTTTCTACAGCGCGGTTACGATCAGTTGATTCATGACGTTGCGGTACAAAATCTCGACGTCACCTTTGCCATTGACCGCGCGGGCTTAGTAGGCGAAGACGGCCCCACGCACCACGGCAGCATGGATCTCTCCTTTCTGCGCTGCGTGCCCGGCATGGTGATTATGGCCCCGGCGGATGAAGCCGAGTGCCGCGCCATGCTCAGTGCCGCCTATCATCACCCCGGTCCTGCTGCGGTGCGCTATCCCCGTGGCACCGGCCCAGGCGTAAAAATTCCTACACACCTTGAGCCGCTGACCATCGGTAAGGCCGAGGTGCGACGCCAGGCCGCCAACGACGGTGTGCGCATTGCGCTGCTCGCCTTTGGCAGCCTCAACAGCGCCGCAGCGGAAGTCGCCGAACGGCTCAATGCGACTCACATCAATATGCGCTCCATCAAACCGCTGGATCGCGATGCGCTGCTGCACGCCGCCGACGAGCACGAACTACTGGTGACCCTGGAAGAGAACGTGATTGCCGGTGGTGCGGGTAGTGCTGTGAATGAGCTACTCCACGCCGAAGGCGTTCAAGTGGAAGTGCTCAATCTTGGCCTGCCGGACGCTTTTGTAGAGCACGGCACGCCAGCTCAGCTGCTTGCCGATTGTCAGTTGGATATCGACGGCATTGAGCGCGCCATACGCGCTCGACTTCCATAAGCCATTATTTTTAAACTACTTTTGAGACCCATATGCTATTTCTAATTATTATCTTCGCCTTGATTGGTCTTGCGTTTGGTGGCCCGGTGGGTCTGCTGATTGGCGGTGGTCTGGGCTGGTGGCTAGGCAAGCGCCTTAGCCGTCGTCTGAATATCGCGCGGATGCGCATTCAGGAAGGTTTTCTGGAATCAATCTTCTCCGTAATGGGCTGCCTTTGCCAGGCCGACGGTAAAGTGACCGAAGGGGAACTGGACGTTGCCGAGAAACTGTTTGATCAGATGCACCTCCAGGGCGAACAGCGCGCCAAGGCCCGCGCCGCCTTCGAGCGTGGCCGCGCCGATGACTTCGACCTAGACGCCGAGTTGGCCACCGTTAACCGCCTTACCCAGCGCCAGCCAGTTTTACGCCAGGTGTTTATCCAAGTGCAGCTAACCGCCATAGCGGCAGACGGTGTGCTTCATACCGCTGAGCACGAGATGATCTTGCGCGTTGCTCGTGGTGTCGGCTGCAGCGATGTCGAAGTTCAACAGATCGAAGCGATGTTGCACGGCGCCGCCGCCAACTCCCAGGGCGCCAGCGAAGAGGCTCTCAAAGACGCTTACCGCGTATTAGGGGTTTCCGAAGACGCCAGCGATGCGGAGATCAAAAAAGCCTACCGCCGTCTGATGAGCCAAAACCACCCGGACAAACTGGCCGGCAAAGGCCTGCCCGAAAGCATGCGCGACATCGCCCAAGCACGCACCAGTGAAATCGGCAACGCCTACGAGCGGATTCGCGAAGCACGAGGCAGTGCTTAAGAGCGGTATATTAATCGACAGCGTCGCTAACGCCCGCTAGATTAAAGAGTCGATTTTTGTCGCCAGGAGCACGCCATGATCACGCTATACAGCTTTCCTCACTCCCGCTCGTTAAGAGCAGCATGGACGCTTGAAGAGTTAGGCCTAGAGTATCAATGCCAACATGTAGCGCTGGATAAAGGCGAGGGGCAAACCGCCGAACACTTGGCGCGTCACCCTGACGGCAAGGTGCCGGTGATTGAGGATGGGGAAGTAACGCTATTTGAATCGGCGCCGATTTGTCGTTACCTAGCGGAGCAGTATGGCGATGGTACGCTGCTACCCAGCGACCTTGCCGCTCGCGCTCAGGTTGACCAGTGGCTCAGCTTTATTGTCACCGAACTTGAGCAGCCACTGTGGAATCAAGCCAAGCATAAGTTTGCCCTGCCCACAGACAAACGCGTTCCCGCTATTTTGCCAGTCTGCGCCTGGGAGTTTCAGCGCGCGCTCAGCGCGCTAGAGCGTCGCTACAACGGACAAGAGAACTTGGTAGGTAATACCTTTACCCTGGCGGATCTGTTTTTAACCCATACCTTGTCCTGGGCGATCAGCATGAAGCACCGCTTACCCGAACCGCTGATGGCCTATCGCGAACGCCACACCCAGCGCGCCGCGATGGCTAGAGCAATCGAAAAAGAGCAAACTGCCGCAGAAAGCTAATCAAGGCCAAAGACATTTAAACGCTTTCAAAACCGTTGCTGATAGCGCGTGGCAACGGTCTTAGCTGATGCGAACCCCGGCTAGACGCCTCTAAAAACCAAGCTCATCAAGCAAATCATCTACCTGATCCTGTCCCGACACCGCGTCAACCTTGCTGCCGCCTACCTGGGGACCATTGCGCAGCTTGGCATGTTCATCGCGGTTATCTTCAATCTTAATACCATCGGTGACGTTAGGCACATTATCCACTAACACCTGAACAAGCTGCTCTTCGATGAGCTTGATGACTTCCATCATTTTCTTAATCACCTGACCGGTGAGATCTTGGAAGTCTTGGGCCATCATGATTTCAAGCAGCTCTTTTTGCGTAGCCCCGGTTGCAGTGGGAAGCTTACTACTCAAAAAGTCCTGCGTATCCTCGACGAGATTAGGATCACCTTCTACCGCCGCGAGCTTAGCTGCCGCTGCCTCCCAGCGTTTATTAAGCGCAGCGCCTTCTTCCTCAAGGTTGTCTTGCACGGGTTGCGCACGTTCAACGGCATTCAAGGCCCGTTCTGCGGCCTGCTCCGTCATTGAGGCAACATAGTTGAGCCGGTCATTGGCATCCGGTATCGCTTGCGCCGCCTGGCTAATCTGCTGGTCTAAGCCCAGTTCTTTCATGCTGTCCCGCAGCAGGCGCGTTAAGTGGCCTATGCGATGCACCATCTCATCAGTACTGTCTTTTTTGCCCAGTACCGACGGCATGGTCGTGTCGTGGGCGTTGTTAACAGTGCTCATGACAATCCTCTTGTTGGAAAAGCTTGTTGAGTGTTGCTTTGGGTCTGGCGATAGACATCACTATACGAACCCACTGTGTTTTTCAGACTGTTAGGCGTTCAATACATCCAGTTTGTATCTAAACTGATACTACTGTCGGCTCAATAGGCCAAAACTTAAGTTTAACGTTTAGTCTACAGAGGGAATCAGTGAGTTACAGGTATTTTTCATCCCTTTAAAAGCCATCTAATTGGCATGCGGGTTCACGCGGGCAATGACCCGAAGTCGAGCAATTACTCCTTAAACAGCCGGGACGTGCGGAAGAACGGCGCTATAAACGGCAAAATAGTGACAAACGCTTCCGGCGATCACAAACAGATGCCAGATTGCGTGGTTGTAGGGTATAGAGCGCACGGCGTAGAAGATCACCCCTAGCGTATAGGTAATCCCTCCCGCCGCCAGCAGGAGGATGCCGGTCGTCGATAAACTCGCCGCCATCTCTCCCGACGCCAGCACGATCATCCAACCCATGAGCAGATAAATCGTCACGCGTAATATCGAAAAGCGCTGGGGCCATAGCAGTATGCAGGCAATACCCACTAGCGCCAGCGACCACACGGCGGCAAACAAAATCCAGCCCGTAGTGCCGCGCATGTTGACGAGTAAAAAAGGCGTGTAAGTACCTGCAATAAGTAGATAAATCGCGCAGTGATCAAGCAGTTGAAAGCGCTGCTTCCAGCGCCGATGCGGGATACCATGGTAAAGGGTTGAAGCGGTATACAGCAGTACTAGCGTGGTGCCGTACAGGCTAAGGCTGACAATTTTCCAAGGGTCAACATGGGCAGCGTAGCTCGCAGCCATCAGCAGTACGACCATTCCCACCAGGCTGAACACTGCCCCGATACCATGGGTAATACTGTGTAGGTACTCTTCGACAACGCTGAATTCGCCCTGCTCTTCAGGTAGCTTTTCACGTTGCTGTGTGTGCTGCTTATACTGCTCCTTTCTTACGGCGTTCATGATGGGGCGCTCCTCGCATGCCATACCCCACTCATATCACCCCTTACGCTCAATATCCACATCGCTGGCGTGGGTGAAGTCATCCAGGGCCATCATATGGCCAAGTTTGCCCGCTTTGGTTGAAAGATACTGCTCGTTATGGGGGTTCAGGCCGGTGGTGATCGGCAGGCGTTCGACGACATTCACGCCGTCGCGAGTGAGGGCATCCACCTTGCGCGGGTTGTTAGTCATTAGCCTCAACGATGTAATGCCCAAATGATTAAGCATCGGCACGCACAGGTCGTAGCGGCGCATGTCGGCGCCAAAACCGAGCTGCTCGTTGGCTTCGACCGTATCCGCACCTTGATCCTGAAGGTGATAGGCACGAATTTTGTTCAATAGGCCGATTCCCCGCCCCTCTTGACGGAGATAAAAAAGGACACCACGGCCCTCTTCAGCGATGCGTTTCAGCGCTTCCTGGAGCTGATAGCCACAGTCGCAGCGCATGGAGAATAGCGCATCACCGGTCAAGCACTCGGAGTGCACCCGCCCCAACACCGGCACATCGCCGGTCACATCACCCAACGTTAAGGCGATATGATCCTTGCCGGTGGCTTCATCTTCGAAGCCATGCATCGTAAATGTCGCCCAGGGCGTGGGCAGTTGGGAAGCGGCAATAAAGCGAATGGTCACAGGTTACCTCGCTGATTGACCAAACCAGTTAACCACACCAGTGTTGGCAAAGTGGGCCAATATTCTAACAGGAAGCGGCGCCCGCCTCACGCTGGCGAAGAAGCTAAAATTGGCTAATTAGGCGAGAAAAATTGGCCGGGTGCGACGATTTTTGCCATCGAGTACGCCGCCCTAACGGCTATCTTCAAGTACAATTGCCCTCATCCGATCCCCGGCACGGTTTCAAGTACGTCCCCAAGTACGGCTTCAAATACGATGCGGGCAAATTTCCTAAGAGCAAGTGTCTATGACCACTACACCTTTACAAAATGATCGATTCCTTCGCGCCTTGGCGCGTCAGCCCGTCGACCGCACCCCGGTGTGGATGATGCGCCAAGCAGGCCGCTACCTGCCGGAATACCGTGCCAGCCGTGCCGACGCAGGCAGCTTTATGGATCTGTGCCGCAACCATGACCTGGCCTGCGAAGTCACTATGCAGCCTTTAGAACGCTACCCGCTGGATGCCGCCATTCTGTTTTCAGATATTTTGACCATTCCCGATGCCATGGGTTTGGGGCTCTATTTTGAAACCGGCGAAGGCCCCAAATTCCGCAAAACCGTGCGCACCCAGGAAGAAGTCGCGGCACTGAGCGTGCCCGACGCCGAGCGCGACCTGGACTACGTGATGCGTGCCGTTTCCACGATTCGCCGTGAGTTGAACGGCCGCATGCCTCTGATCGGCTTTTCTGGCAGCCCCTGGACACTAGCGACCTACATGGTAGAGGGCGGTTCCAGCAAGGATTTCCGCCATCTGAAAACCATGCTCTACGATACCCCGGACACCATGCACCAGTTGCTGGATACACTGGCGCATGCGGTGACCGACTACCTGAACGCCCAAATTCGCGCGGGCGCTCAGGCGGTGCAGATTTTTGATACCTGGGGCGGCGCGCTCTCTACCCCTGCGTACCTTGAGTTCTCGCTGCGCTACATGGAGCAGATCGTCTCCGGACTGATCCGCGAGCACGATGGTCGCCGTGTACCAGTGATTCTCTTCACCAAAAACGGCGGCCAGTGGCTAGAGCATATCGCCTGCGCTGGTGCCGATGCCTTGGGTATCGACTGGTCTACCGAACTTTCTGATGCCCGCGCCCGTGTTGGTCATAAGGTCGCTTTGCAGGGCAACCTGGATCCCAACGTACTGTTTGCCCGCCCCTCGGCTATCCGTGCTGAAGTAGCTCGGGTACTAGAGAGCTACGGCCATGGTCCTGGCCACGTGTTTAACCTGGGCCACGGCATCAGCCAATTTACCAACCCCGACAACGTCAACGCCTTTATGGAGGCGCTGCACGATCTAAGCCCGCAATATCACCGCGATATTCCGACTCACGCCAATGCACAGCATTCAGGAGCCAATTGATGAGCGATTTACGTGACGACCAGTGGTTTACCGAAGTCTTTGATAGCCACGGCAGCGCTTTCTCACTGAAGATCTCTGAAAAACTCTTGGATGTGCAGAGCCAGTACCAGCATCTGGAAGTCTACGCTACCGAGACCTACGGCAACCTAATGGTGCTAGATGGCTGTGTGATGCTGACTGATCGCGATAACTTTCTCTACCACGAGATGATTGCGCATCCGGCGCTGTTTACCCATCAAGATCCTAAGCGGGTGGTGATTATCGGCGGTGGCGACTGTGGCACATTAAAAGAGGTCCTGCGCCACCCGGGTGTAGAGAAAGTTACCCAAATTGATATCGACGAAGAAGTCACCAGAGCCTCTGAGCGCTTCTTCCCTTCGTTAGTAGAAGCGAATAACGACCCTCGCGCAGAGCTGCTGTTCGCTGATGGCGTGAAGTGGGTGGACGATGCACCTGATGAGAGCATCGATGTGCTGATTATCGACTCCACCGACCCAGTTGGGCCTGCTGCAGGGCTGTTTAAAACCGATTTTCTCAAGCGCTGCCAGCGTATTTTGAAAAGCGGCGGCGTAATGGTGCAGCAGAGCGAATCACCGCTTTACCACAGCGGCTCAATAATTCGAGAACTGCGCAACGACATGTTGAAAGCCGGGTTTGACAGCGTTGCCACGCTGCCCTTCCCGCAGCCGGTTTACCCCTCAGGCTGGTGGAGCGTGACATTGGCGGGCAAAGGCTTAGACGTTAATGCGTTCCGCGAGCAGGCAGCCGCAAGCCACGACCTGCCACTTGAGTACTACAGCGTTGAAGCCCATCGTGGTGCTCTCGCCCTACCGCCGTTTATGCGCAAGGCATTTGCGGCCGAATAAACGCCCACCGATTACTCACCTTTCTGTTACCACCCACCACGACTTGCCCTATAAAGGTGCAATACGAGGTGGGCGGTAACCATATTTGCATCTAGACCTTCGTCTCGAATTCGTTGAGTAGCGTTGAAAAGCGCTGAATTAACGCCTGTACCCTTGTTGGCATCTTCCTTGCTAGGTTTAGTGACATGCTACGGCATGCACAACTATTTCAGTGACGGATTTTAATAACTTCGAGGGAAACTAAATGTTCAATAAAAAACACCTAGCGCTTCTGGCGTCCGCTGGCTCACTCAGCCTAGCGGGAATGGCGACCGCTCAAGCCGACACCTTAGAAGATACCATTGAGCGTGGCGCCGTTCAGTGTGGTGTGAGCGATGGTTTGCCGGGCTTCTCAGCGCCGGATGACGATGGTAATTGGCAGGGACTGGACGTTGATGTTTGCCGTGCAGTAGCGGCAGCGGTACTCGGCGACTCAGAAGCCGTTAACTATATCTCTCTAAATGCCGTTGAGCGCTTCACCGCCCTGCAGTCTGGTGAAGTCGATGTACTTTCACGTAACACCACCTGGACCACTACCCGCGATACCACGCTGGGCCTGAACTTTACTGGCGTTAACTTCTACGATGGTCAGGGTTTCATGGTATCCCGTGACCTGGGCATTACCGGTGCTGACGAACTCGACGGCGCTTCTATCTGTATTCAGTCGGGCACCACTACCGAACTGAACCTGGCGGACTACTTCCGTGCTAACGACATGGAATTCAACCCAATCGTATTTGATACCTCTGAGCAAACCGTGGGTGGTTATCAAGCTGGCCGCTGTGACGTATTGACCTCTGATACCTCACAGCTCGCAGCACTGCGTATCCAGTTAGATGATCCTGAAGGGTCGATGATTCTGTCTGACGTCATCTCCAAAGAGCCGTTGGGTCCTGTGGTTCGTCAGGGCGACGACCTTTGGTTCAATATCGTGAAGTGGTCACTGTTCGCGATGATTAATGCCGAAGAGTATGGCGTGACCAGCGAAAACGCTGAAGAAATGCTGAACTCTGAAAACCCTGATGTTGCTCGCCTACTGGGCCAAGACGGCAACTACGGTGAAGGTATGAACCTTGAAGCGGACTGGGCTTACAACATTATTAGCCAAGTCGGTAACTACGGTGAAAGCTTCGAACGTAATGTGGGCATGGGCTCTCCGCTTGAAATCGAGCGCGGTGTCAACGCCTTGTGGAACGACGGTGGCTTCCAGTACGCTCCCCCGATTCGCTAAGCGTCTCGCTTGACCCCGGCCCGCCAACCCTCTCAGGTGCTGGCGGGCCATCTGATTGACCTTCCGTGTAGCGGAGACGCCATCCATGTCTGTAAGACCCAACATCCGCCCCGCCGGCCACAAGCCGCCGTTTTGGCGAGACCGCGCTAAGCGCGCACTTATTTTTCAGCTCATTTTGGTCGCTGTTGTAACGGCTTTCCTGATCTATATTATCGGCAATACCCAAGCCAACCTGAACGCCCGCGGCATCACCACAGGCTTCGGCTTCCTGGGCAATACAGCCGGCTTTGGTATTGGTCAAACCTTAATCGAATACTCTTCCCAGAGCACCTACGCCCGTACCTTTGTGATTGGCTTGCTTAATACGCTGCTAGTTGGCGGACTGGGGGTGTTAGCTGCCTCGATTATTGGTTTTATCGTCGGTATCGCACGGCTATCGCCCAATTGGCTGATCGCTAAGTTAGCCAACGCCTATATCGAAACCTTTCGTAATATCCCACTGCTGCTGCAGATTTTCTTCTGGTATTTCGCGGTACTGCGCACGTTACCCAGTGCTAGAGAGAGCATGGCGTTTGGTGAAGCCATTTTTCTCAATGTTCGCGGTCTGTACTTGCCACAACCGCTGTTCGAATCAGGCTTTGGGCTAATTCCTGCTACCTTTGTGGTGGCCATCATTGCCAGCATTGCGCTCGTTATCTGGAACAAGCGCCGCCACGAAGCGACCGGCAAACGCTTGCCCGTTTTCTGGATGTCGCTGGTGATCATTTTTGGCCTGCCATTGCTGGTATTGGTGGCGACCGGTGTACCGGTCACCTGGGAGATGCCTGTACTACGTGGTTTTAACTTCGGCGGTGGTATTACCATCATTCCCGAATTCTTGGCCCTGTGGCTGGCGCTCTCCATTTATACCGCGTCGTTCATCGCCGAAATTGTGCGCTCGGGCATTCAGGCTATTCCCCATGGCCAAACAGAAGCCGCCCAGGCGCTTAGCTTGCCACGCAAACTCGTCTTACGTTTGGTGGTGATCCCCCAGGCGCTGCGCGTCATCATTCCGCCGCTCACCAGCCAATATCTCAACCTGATTAAAAACTCGTCCCTGGCCACCGCCATCGGCTACCCCGACTTGGTGTCAGTTTTTGCCGGCACTACGCTCAACCAGACCGGTCAAGCAATTGAAGTGATTGCCATGACCATGGCGGTTTATCTCATCATCAGCTTGCTGGTGTCCATGTTCATGAACTGGTTCAACGCTCGCGTTGCGCTGGTCGAACGCTAGGCCGGAGGCGACCCCATGATTCACAACAAAGAAACCATACCTCAGCGCCCGGCTCCTAAAGGCACGATCGGTCCGGTTGCCTGGCTACGTGGCAACCTGTTCAACGGCCCCATCAATAGCATATTCACGCTACTGGGCCTGTACGTGCTGTACTTACTCGTGGTGCCAACGGTCCAGTGGGCGTTTATCGATGCCAACTGGGTCGGCGATAGCCGCGAAGATTGCACAAAAGCGGGCGCCTGTTGGGTATTCGTTAACGCACGCTTTTCCCAGTTTATGTATGGCCTCTACCCCAGCGAGGAGTATTGGCGCGCCAACATTGTATTTGCCATGTTCGCTGGCATTATTGCCTGGATGGTCATTCCACGCCTGCCGTTCAAGCGCTGGATGACACTGTTTGCCCTGCTGATCTTCCCGGTGATCGCCTACGTGCTGCTACACGGCGGCTACTTTGATCTACCGCGTGTATCCACCCACCGCTGGGGCGGTTTGATGCTGACGCTGCTACTGGCGAGCGTGGGAATGATTGGCGCACTGCCTATTGGCATCGTATTGGCCCTTGGGCGACGCTCGAACATGCCCATCGTCAAAACCTTCTGCGTGATTTTTATTGAGTTTTGGCGTGGTGTGCCGCTAATCACCATCCTGTTTATGGCCTCGGTGATGCTGCCGCTGTTCCTACCGTCTGAAATTAACGTGGATCGTCTTATCCGGGCGCTAATCGGCCTGACGCTGTTCCAAAGTGCCTATATGGCCGAGGTTATTCGCGGCGGTTTGCAGGCGATTCCCAAAGGGCAGGATGAGGCCGCTGCGGCACTGGGAATGACGTATTGGAAGCGCATGGGACTCATCGTGATGCCCCAGGCACTGAAAATGATGATTCCGGGCATTGTCAACACGTTTATCTCACTGTTTAAAGACACCACCCTGGTCATGATCATCGGGCTGTTTGACCTGCTGGGCATTGTGCAAGCGGCGCTTTCCGACCCGCGCTGGCTGGGCTTCTCGGTAGAGGGCTATGTATTTGCCGCGTTCGTGTTCTGGATATTCTGTTTCAGCATGTCGCGCTATAGCCAGTACTTGGAGCGCAAGCTAAATACTGGCCATAAGCACTGACGCCGCATCTCATTACGTTTTAAGTAGGATTTCAACATGACACAAGCAGCCACCAACACCTCTGACACTCGTACTTCTGACACCAGTACTTCTGACCTGATGGTCGAGATGCGTAACGTTAACAAGTGGTACGGCGACTTTCACGTACTGCGGGATATCTACCTTGAGGTAAAACGCGGCGAGCGTATTGTGGTTTGCGGCCCCTCGGGTTCGGGTAAATCAACGCTGATTCGCTGCATTAACCACCTTGAAGAGCACCAAAAAGGTGAAATTGTGGTTGGCGGCGTACCGCTCACCCAGGACGTAAAGCGCATTGAGCAGATTCGTCGCAGCGTTGGCATGGTGTTTCAACACTTCAACCTGTTTCCTCACTTAACGGTGCTGGAAAACTGTTGTATCGCGCCGATGTGGGTTCAGAAGAAACCTCGTAAAGAAGCCGAAGCGCTGGCAATGGAGTACCTGCAACGGGTGCGCATTTCCGAGCAGGCTACCAAGTATCCTGGGCAACTTTCAGGCGGCCAGCAGCAGCGCGTGGCGATTGCCCGCTCACTCTGCATGCATCCCGACGTTATGCTGTTTGACGAGCCCACCTCCGCTCTCGACCCCGAGATGATCAAGGAAGTGCTGGACGTCATGGTGGAGCTGGCGGAAGAGGGTATGACCATGATTTGTGTGACCCACGAAATGGGCTTCGCCAAAACCGTGGCCGACCGAGTGATCTTTATGGACCAAGGGCAGATCATTGAAGAGAACGCACCTGAACCATTCTTCAATAACCCACAGTCTGAGCGCACCCAGCTGTTCTTAAGCCAGATTCTGGGGCATTAATCCACAGCCCATGAAACAAAGCAGCTGTTGATAAGTACGTCATCATGGGCCTCATTTGAGGCCCATGATGGTTAACAGACTTTAAAAAAACAGCTCTTAAAAACAGCCAAAAAAGGATAAAAGCATGATTGAAAAGCTGTTTATCGACCGCGCGCCACAGCCTATCGCGCCGTTTTCCCACGCCTGCCGCGTCGGCGATCTGGTGTTTATCACTGGGCAAATGCCGACGGTGCCGGAAACCAACGAAATGCTATTGGGTACTTTCACCGAGCAGACCCATCGGGTGATGCAGAACCTGGCGATCGTGCTAGAAGAAGTTGGTAGCGCCTTCGAATATGTGGTGCAGTCCCGGGTGTTTATTACCAATATGGGCCACTTTGACGAGGTCAATAAGGTATACGCGAGCTACTTTCCCCAACCGCTGCCTACCCGCACCTGCATTGGCGTGACCGGCCTAGCGGGCGGAGCCGATGTGGAAGTCGATATGATTGCCTGGATTCCGCCTGCGAAAGACGGCGCCTAACCACCTACTTGGGTGATGCTCGCGGGAAGTAACGGAGGCTGTTCACGGTGCTGGGTAAGAGGCTTTTTAGCCAACGCCGTTAACAGTATTTGCAACGGGTCACCGTGACTGACGAGCAGGATGGTGTCGCCGCTTACCTGTTGCTCCCAATCAGCTATTACTGCTTGCATACGTTGCGCCACCGCACTCAAGGCTTCCACCTGATGGTGACGATGCTCGGCATCCTCGGCATCTAACGCCCACACGCTGGGATAGTGATCGTCTCCCTGCCCCTCTAATTCACCAAAATTTCGCTCTCGCAAGCGCTTATCCACACTGGGCACTAAACCAAACCTAGCGGCTACTCGGGCAGCGGTTTGAGTGGTCCGCAAAAAATCTGAATGCACTACGCGAGTCGGTACAGGCCACTGCCAATCGGCAACTAACTGGGAAAGCTGTTGCTCGCCATACTCAGAAAGACCGAAGTTTTCTATTCCTCGCTCTGGCGAGCTGACAATCACGCCCTGCTGATTGGCCTGGCTATGACCGTGGCGCATTAATAAATAGCGGTTGCGCCAATGGTCGGAGAGGGGCTGTAAAGTATTTGACATAAGTTTGTCACAAACCCTAGATTGAAGGTGTCTGCTTTCGAAAATAACCATCCTTGGCGCGGAATGTCCACTTACGAAACATTTTTCGTTTTCAGTAGTGGCAAAACGCAGCAAAGGAAACACAGTTCGACCCAGAGCAAGAACACAACAATAACGCACAAACGAGGCTTACCATGGCAACTTCGCTCTTCCGCAAGCGCCCGCTTGCGATGCTTACCGCCGCATCTCTATTACCGCTCGCCCTGCTCACTACGCCCGCTTTCGCTGAGTGCGAACGCGGCGATTTAGATACTATTTACTGTGATGAAAATGGCGATATGGTCGCCGACCGCCCTGCCGATGAGTCTGAGTGGGCTAATCCAGACACGCTGATTTTTGCTTATACCCCCGTAGAAGACCCGGCCATCTATTCAGATATTTGGCAACCCTTTATCGATCACTTGGCTGAGGTTACCGAGCGGGATGTGCGCTTCTTTGCTGTGCAGTCCAACGCGGCGCAGGTTGAAGCTATGCGAAGCGGACGCTTACATATCGCCGGTTTCTCTACTGGGCCTACGCCGTTTGCGGTGAATTTAGCCGGTGCTGTGCCGTTTGCGTTAATGGGCTCTGATGACGGCCAATTCGGTTATACCCTGCAACTGTTCACACACGTCGACTCTGATATTCATGAAGTGGAAGACCTTAAAGGTAAACGCGTTGCCCATACCTCACCCACTTCAAACTCGGGCAATTTAGCCCCACGCGCTCTGTTTCCTGAACTGGGCATTACCCCCGACGAGGACTACGAAGTGGTCTACTCGGGCAGCCACGACCAATCCATGCTGGGCGTCGTGGCTAAAGACTACGATGCGGCGCCGGTCGCTTCCGAAGTGGTCGAGCGGATGGCGGCACGCGGCCTTTACGATGAGGAGGACGTGCGCCTGATCTACGAATCTGATCGTTTCCCCACCACCTCGTATAACTACGCGCACAACCTGCACCCAGATTTGGTCGAAAAAATTGAAGAAGCCTTCTTCAGTTTTGATTTTATCGGCACCGAGCTAGGCGAAGAGTTTGAGGGCGTCGAGAAATTCATACCCATCAACTACCAAGACAACTGGAAGGTGATTCGTACCATCCAAGCGGCCAATAACGTGAGCTATACGCCAGAAAACTTGGAAGAGTAAACGTAGCGCACCGCCGCTGGCGGTGCGGTTATTGTCTCGACGATGGAAGCGGACACATGCTGGAAATTACCAATCTGGTCAAACGTTATGGCCACGATGAAGCCGTGCTGAAAGGGCTTGACCTCAAGGTAGAGGGAAACAGCGTTGTTTCTATCGTAGGCGCCTCGGGTGCGGGTAAAAGCACCATGCTGAGATGTATCAATCGCCTGGTCGAGCCGACTTCGGGCTCGATCAAACTCAACGGCAATGAGCTGGTCAACCTGAAAGGCGCTGAATTACGCCGCGCGCGCCGCAAAATTGGCATGGTGTTCCAGGGATTTAACCTGCTGGATCGCTTAACCGTGATGGAGAACGTACTGGCCGGGCGGTTGGGTTACGTCAATCTCTATCAAGCAATTTCACGTCGTTACCCCCAGGGCGATATTGAGCGTGCCTTTGTACTGATGGAGCGCGTGGGAATAGCCCACTACGCCAACAAGCGCGCTGATGAGCTTTCGGGCGGCGAGCGGCAGCGGGTAGGCGTGGTTCGCGCACTGATGCAGGAACCTGAAGTGCTGCTGGCTGATGAACCGACTGCCTCGCTGGATCCACGCACTTCCGAGCAAATCATGATATTGCTGCAGAGCTTGGCCAGCGAGCTGTCGTTGCCGGTGCTGATTAATATCCACAACGTTGCACAGGCCAAAACCTATACCGAGCGGATTGTGGGTCTACGCCACGGTAAGATGATCTTTGATGGGTTGCCTGCCGATTTCAACAAAGACGCGTTAGACGCTATCTACGGCGGCATTGAAGCACCGGACGATGCGATTACCGATACGCCCGTGGAGGAGCGCTCCCATGACTCCGCCTGACGCCCCTTCAACAGCGCCCCGCACCTGGCGAAAGCCGCCGTTTATCGCTAATCCACTACTTCGCTATGGGCTGATCATCGTCGCAGCCGTCTATTTGGTCTGGGCTTTCGGCTCGCTGCCGTTCAATTGGGCGCGTATCTCTGAAGGGCTGCCCCGCGCGGCGCGGATTTTTAGCGGCGGCTTCCCCCCCAACTTAGAGCGCTACGAGCTACTGATTACCGGCTTTAAAGAGAGCTTCCAAATCGCCATTTTGGCGACTTTAATGGGGGTTTTGCTCTCTATTCCCTTTGCCGTAATGGCAGCGCGTAATATCGCCCCAATGCCTATCTATGTCATTGGCCGTGCCGTCATTATTGTATCGCGCAGCTTTCACCCAGTGATCGTGGCGATACTATTTGTGGCCGCGGTTGGGTTCGGGCCGCTAGCCGGGATTTTGACCCTGACCCTCTACTCCATCGGTTTCGTAGGCAAACTGCTGGCCGAAGAGATAGAGGAGATTAACTGGGGTCAGGTAGAGGCCATGAAAGCCGCCGGGGCGGGCTATGTGGCGATTCTATTCTATGCCGTTTTTCCGCAGATACTGCCACGCCAAGTGGGCCTTTCCATGTACCAATTGGACAGCAACTTGCGCGCATCAGCAGTGGTCGGAATCGTGGGCGCAGGTGGCATAGGCGGTACGCTAATGAACGCCTTTGGTCGCTACGACTACGATTTCGCCTTTGCGATTCTGCTTGTCATCATCGCGGTCATTTTGCTCAGTGAAGGTGTCAGCGGCTGGGTAAGGAAAAAAATATGGTAGATCACGCACAGCAGCTTGCCGATCGTATTTGGCAGCGCTACGACCGCAAACAGCGCCTTATTCGTTACGCCGTTCTCTTTGCCACCTTGATGGTGGTGGTCTGGGCGGTGCGCGACATCGATATTTTCTGGCCCTGGGTATGGGATGCGCCCAATCAAATTTCTGCGCTTGGGGGGCGCATGTGGCCTCCCAGTGCCGCCGGCTTAAACGGCATTATCGCGGCGCTTATCGAGACGGTGCATATTGCCACTCTGGCCACCTTCTTAACGATCTTTTTGGCCTTACCGGTGGCCTACATTGCCGCCCAGAACACCACGCCAAACCGCGCTTGTTTATGGCTGGGGCGCTTTATTCTGGTCTCTAGCCGTTCGGTGAACACGATTATCTGGGCGCTGCTGTTCGTGGCCATTTTTGGCCCTGGCGTACTAGCCGGGATCCTTGCCATCGTGTTTCGCTCCATTGGCTTTATCGGCAAATTGATGGGCGAGGCCATCGAAGAGATTGACCGGCGTCCGGTAGAAGCCATGGAAGCCACCGGGGCTTCCAAAGCCAAAGTAGTCGCCTATGCGATTGTGCCTCAAGTGATGCCCGCCTTTTTTGCCATTGTGATCCTGCGTTGGGATATCAATATTCGCGAATCGACAGTGCTAGGTTTAGTGGGCGCGGGCGGTATTGGGGTCATTTTGCAAGGTGCGATTGATACCTTTGCCTGGCCAACCGTGGCGACCATCTTAATTGCTATTATTGTGCTGGTGCTGATTGGTGAAGCGGTCACCAGCTTGCTGCGTAGCAAAGTGCTGTAATCCAAATTGTTTAAACCCAATGGCTTAAGCCTAGTTGCTTAAGCAATGGCAAGCGTTTGACCTAACGTCAAACGCTTGCCATGGTTAGATGACCATCAACGACATGGAGTATGCACAGCGATGACAACCTATATCGTGGTAGCCGACGCCGCTCGCGCACGTATCTTTACCCGTGATGCCTTAACGCTAGCGGAGCAGGAGAGCATGGTTCACGCAGAAGGACGGCTGCATGAAGGTGATTTGGTCACAGATGGTCGAGGCGATGTGCACGAGTCGATCTCCACGACCTCTCGCTCGGCTGGCGAAGAGGGAACGGCGACCAAGCACGAAAATGAGCTGTTTGCGAAAGAGGTTGCTCAGCGACTTTACAGTGCTCGCGTAGATAACAGCATGGAGAAACTCATTATGGTGGCGCCGCCTAAATTTTTGGGACTGCTACGCGATAAGCTTGATCCCCCTACCCAAAAGCTGGTGATTCATTCCCTATCAAAAGATCTAAGTAAAGCGTCACTGGCCGATATCCAACAAGCAGTTAGCGATTTACGCTAGCAAAATCCGAAACTTAACTATTATTCAACACTAAAGAAAGGGTCGCTCTCGCCGATAGCATAGTCGACATTACAAACAGTACCTATCCCCTGTGTACTGACACGCACTTCTACGTCGAGAGCGACCATGCTATCCACCCTCCGAGCACGCATCCTATTGGCCGCACTAGTGGCGATTACCCTCGCCCTGGTGATTAACGGCATTGCCAGTTACACCACCGTAAAACACCATAATAGCCAGCAAATAACGCGCAATCTTAGCGCCGTGGTTAAAGGTAATACGCAAGCTATCAACGAGTGGTTTAGCGCACGTTATACAATGCTGTCCAGC
This sequence comes from Halomonas alkaliantarctica, assembly GCF_029854215.1. Classification (NCBI taxonomy): domain Bacteria; kingdom Pseudomonadati; phylum Pseudomonadota; class Gammaproteobacteria; order Oceanospirillales; family Halomonadaceae; genus Vreelandella; species Vreelandella neptunia. The sequence goes on from NZ_CP122961.1 coordinate 4,025,167, forward strand.
ATGGATGATGCGGTTAATAGCGACGGTCCTCTTGCTGCGCTGCGTCAACTAGCGGCCTCAGGCAATTTCATGAGTACTTATATTGCCTACCCCTCGACGTCAGAGGCTATTTTTTCCGACGGATGGCAGCCCCCTAGTGATTACGATCCTCGCCAACGGCCCTGGTACAAAGGTGCGAGTGAAGCGCAGGATACGGTTATCACGGCACCTTACGTAGATGCTCAATCAGGCGGGCTGATTGTTACCTTTGCACGCCCCTTTTATCGTAATGGACAGTTGGCCGCCGTCATTGGGGCTGACATTGCGATCACTGATGTTATTGAGATCGTCAGTGGTATCGCCCCCACAGAGTCAAGCTTTGCCTTTCTCACTACTGACGACGGTACCCTGGTTGCCCACCCCGATGCGCAATTAACGCTTGAACCTTCCACGCGATTGAGCGATGACCTGACCCATGACCGTCTCAACCAAATCACCCAATCAGATGAGCCTCAAGCACTGTCACTGCAGAATAGCAATAAGCTACTCATGGGCAGCCATGTTGGCGGCGATAGCGGCTGGCAGTTAGTCGTTGCCATGGATGAAGCCGAAGCCACCGCCGGCCTGCGGGCCATCGCCACTACCTCCATCGTGACGCTACTGGCCGTCGCTGCCATTACTGCGGTTCTATTTGGCCTGCTGCTTACTTTCCTGCTGCGTCGTTTGCTCGTTGCACGCGACGCGATGAACAACATCGCCTCAGGAGAAGGTGACTTAACCCGACGGTTGCCTGAAGAGGGCAACGATGAGGTCACCCAGATTGCCAAAGCATTCAACCGATTTGTAAGTAAGATGGAAGCCGTCTTGATTGATGTGCGCTCAAGCAGTGAATCCGTTCACCATGCGGCTAACGAAATTGCCATGGGCGGCCAGGACTTGTCCCGTCGTACGGACAACGCTGCCGCTAGCCTGCAGCAGACCTCTGCATCGATGGAGGAAATCACCAGTACGGTTCAACACACTGCGGCATCCGCAAAAGAAGCCAACCAGCTTTCCAAAACTGCCTCTGAAGTAGCCAACGAAGGCGGCAAAGTCGTGGCGAATGTAGTCACCACCATGGAGGACATTACCAAAGCGTCCGACAAAATTGGTGACATTGTGACGTTAATGAACAGCATTTCATTTCAGACTAATCTGCTGGCGCTTAACGCCTCAGTGGAAGCCGCCCGTGCTGGTGAACATGGCCGTGGCTTCGCTGTGGTAGCTGACGAGGTACGCAAACTGGCCGGGCGTAGTAGCGAAGCAGCCAACGACATCCAGAAACTGATTGAGGACTCACAGAGCAAGGTGAATAACGGCACCACTCTCGTACGCAATGCTGGCGCCACCATGCAGGATATCGTGGCGCACATTACCCGTGTAACCGATGTATTGGAGGAAATCAACGCGGCTACCAGCGAGCAGAGTGATGGCATTAATCAAGTCAATATTGCCGTCGCCGAGCTAGATCGCATGACCCAGGAGAATGCTGCAATGGTGGAGGAGTCCACTACCGCTGCTGAACAATTGAAAGAACAGGCTGACCACTTGGCTGGTACCGTGGGAGCCTTCACTCTGTCAAGCAGTTCAGTGCCCCAGGATGGCCGTCTTATGGCGCCCACTCCACTGCCGCAGTATGCGGTTACCTCGCTAGCATAAAGAGATCAACAACAATGAAATTTAAGTCCGTCCGCACCCTCATTGCCACGCTGGTCGGTGGTTGCATACTTCTGGTCGTCGCTGTGCTTGTCATCTATTCGGTGATTGCCAACGCACGCTCCCAGGCGCTGGTTGAAAGTCAGACGAAGGAGTTGCTCGAAAGCAATATCGAAGCACGCCTGACGGCGATCGCCTCCGCCCAGACCGAAGAAATCAAAGGAGAGCTCGAACACGCTCTTACCCTTGCCACTAGCTTGGCTAACACCAATGCCATGATAGGTCAGGAGGACGAAAACGGGCGGCCTTTAATGACCATGAGTCGACGCGAGCTTTCGCTGCTTGTGCGTCAAACCGTTGTGGATAATACCGAACTACTTGATGCTTTTATTGGCTGGGAGCCAAACGCCTTTGGTGATGATGCACGTTATACAGGGCGTGAAGATCAAGGTTATGGCCCCGACGGCCGCTTTATGCCCTGGTGGTATCGCACCGAAAGCGGCGATATTGAAGTTTTGGCGCTGGGCAGCGACATGGAAAACCAAGAGCGCGATGCCGATGGAATCCGGCGCGGGGAGTACTATCTATGCGCCAAAGAAACGAAGCGTAGCTGTGTTGTCGACCCCCACCTATACGATTATAACGGCGAGACATTACTGGTTACTTCGTTTAATGCGCCCATCCTGGTAGACAATGAGTTTCGCGGCAGCGCCGGCGTCGACCTGTCTGTTGAATTTATTCAGAGTCTGCTGGAAGAGGCCAATGCATCGCTCTATGACGGCGCTGGAGAAATCGCGCTGATCGCTTCTCAAGGTGCTCTGGCGGCCTATACCAGCTCGCCTGACCTGCTAGGCAAACATGTTGAAAACGTGCTCGATGCTGACCTCCAGGCTGGCATCGCTCAGGCGCAGCAAGGTGAGAAAGTGCGCAGGCTCGACACAGAGCAGGGCATGACCGAACTTTACTGGCCCTTTTCCATTGATGAGAGTGGTAACCCCTGGGTATTGATGATCCGGCTACCTGAAAGCGCCGTGCTTGCAGGTCTAAATAACTTACAAGAGCAAATGCAAAGCCAACGCGAGACTTCGACACTCGGCATGATTGGCATGGGTCTGGTGATCGCCTTTCTGGGTCTGATTGCCAGTTGGCTACTCGGAAGCAGCATCTCTCGTCCGCTGAAACAACTGGCCGATCGCATGCGCGAGATCGCCTCTGGAGATGGCGACTTAACCCAGCGGCTACCGGTGCGTGGGCGTGACGAAGGAGCAGAGCTGGCGATTCAGTTCAATGCCTTTGCGGTCAAGATCCACGATGTACTGGTTGACGTACGCACCAGCAGTGAATCCGTTCACCATGCGGCCAATGAGATCGCCATGGGCGGCCAGGATCTATCCCGCCGCACCGATAATGCCGCGGCAAGCCTGCAGCAGACCTCTGCCTCGATTGAGGAAATCACCAGCACGGTTCAGCACACGGCGGCCTCGGCCAAAGAAGCCAACAAGCTCTCTCAAACTGCTTCTGAAGTAGCCAGAGAAGGCGGGCAAGTCGTGGCGAACGTGGTCACTACCATGGAAGACATTACCCATGCGTCGGACAAGATCGGTGAAATCGTCACCCTAATGAACAGCATTTCGTTCCAGACCAACCTGCTGGCGCTCAACGCTTCAGTGGAAGCGGCCCGGGCGGGTGAGCATGGTCGCGGCTTTGCCGTAGTGGCCGACGAGGTGCGCAAGCTGGCGGGTCGCAGCAGCGAAGCGGCCAACGATATCCAGAAACTAATTGAGGATTCCCAAAGCAAGGTCAATAACGGCACCACGTTGGTGCGTAATGCTGGGGCTACCATGAAGGAGATCGTGGCGCATATTACCCGCGTGACCGATGTTCTGGAGGAGATCAACGCCGCCACCAGCGAGCAAAGCGAAGGCATCAAGCAAGTCAATATCGCTGTCGCCGAGCTGGATCGCATGACCCAGGAGAACGCGGCCATGGTGGAAGAGTCCACTACCGCTGCCGAGCAGTTGAAAGAGCAAGCCGACCATTTAGCGGTCACCATCGGCAGCTTTAAACTGTCTCAACACCCACCGGCCCCGCTCACGTTAAAGTCCGCCCAAGCGTTGCCATCGTTTTGAGGAATTAAGGAATCGGCGGCAGCGCAATGTCGTCGCTGCGCTTGGCCCCGGCCGTCATCTCACGGCACAGGCGCAGGAACTCGCGCACGCCGGTGGTGAGGTATTTGTGCCGGTGCCAAATAAACGTGAATTGACGCTTTAGATCCAACTCCGGCGTGGGCAGCGGTACCAAGCTGCCGCGCCGGAAGGCATCGCGCAGGGCTAAGCGTGAAACACAGCCAATTCCCAGCCCCGACTCCACGGCGCGCTTAATACCTTCCGTATGCTCCAGCTCCAGCAAAGTGTTAAACCGGCTGCGGCGGTGGCGGGCAGCGTGCTCCAGGGTCATACGGGTGCCAGAGCCCTCTTCGCGCATAATCCAGTCCTCTCGCAGCAGCTGCTCAAGCTCAAGATGCTCGCGACCTGCCAGTGGGTGGCGCGGCGAGCAAAAAACGCACAGCTCATCTTCCACCCAGGGCTGGCTGATGATCATCTCATCGTCGCACTGCCCCTCGATCAAGCCCAAATCCAACGAGTGCTGGCGCACGCCTTCGATAATATGGCGCGTATTGCGCACCGCCAGGCGCACACGGCTACCGGGGTGACGCTGCATAAAGTCGCTGATGAGCAACGTGGCAAGGTAGTTACCAATGGTCAGCGTAGCCCCTACCTCCAGCGACCCAACCCCTTTCTGGCCACGCAGCAGCTCTTCAATCTCTTCACCACGATCAAGCAGCGCCACTGCTTTGGGCAACAGTTGAAACCCCAGCGCGTTGAGCTTTAAGCGCTTGCCAATGCGGTCCAGCAGCTGACAATCGAACTGCCGCTCAAGCTCCGCAAGCGCTGTACTGGTCGCCGACTGAGACATGGCCAACGCCCGCGCCGCGTGTGAGACGCTCTCATGCTGAGCAACCGCTACAAAGACTTCCAACTGCCGCAGGGTGTAGTGCATAGAGTCTGGCCTTTATTTGATCTATATCTATTTCTAAGATAACGGTTATCAATATAATTCGCTTAACAGATATACCACCCTTTGCTTAGACTTGCTGGCAACATATTTAATCATTTTTATTCTTTTTAAGAATATGACCGATGCAGGCTAGTGCTAGCATCGACTAATGGAGAAAACGACATGAGTAAGTTTGCTCTGGAAGAAGTGCTTAGCGTTCATCACTGGAACGATACTCTGTTCAGCTTCCGCACCACCCGCGAGCGCAGTCTGCGTTTCAAAACCGGTCAGTTTGTGATGATTGGTTTGGAAGTGAACGGCAAGCCGCTGATGCGCGCTTACTCTATTGCCAGCCCCAACTACGAAGACCACCTTGAGTTCTTCAGCATTAAAGTGCCCGACGGCCCGCTCACTTCACGCCTTCAGCACTTGAAAGTAGGCGATCAGATTATGGTCAGCCGCAAGCCCACCGGCACGCTGGTATGCGATGACCTGCTGCCGGGCCGTAATCTCTACATGCTCTCCACCGGTACCGGCTTGGCGCCGTTTATGAGTTTGATTCAGGATCCTGAAGTATACGAGCGCTTCGAGAAGGTAGTGCTGGTTCACGGTGTACGGGAAGTCTCTGAATTGGCCTACGCCGATTTCATCACCAAAGAGCTGCCAGCCCATGAATACCTGGGTGAAGACATCGCTGAAAAGCTGGTCTACTACCCCACCGTTACTCGGGAAGAATTCCACACCATGGGACGCCTGACCGACCATATCCGTTCGGGCAAGCTGTTTGAAGACACCGGCCTACCGCCCATCGACCCGCGCCAGGATCGCGCGATGATCTGCGGTAGCCCCGCCATGCTGGACGATACGAGCGCACTGTTAGACGAGCTGGGCTTGAATATTTCGCCACGCATGGGCGAGCCGGGCGACTACGTCATCGAGCGTGCGTTTGTCGAGAAATAAGCTCTCGACTAACCAGTAGCTAATCAAAACCCCCGCTAATCGGTTTGAGGATATAAACCGTCTAGCGGGGGTTTTGCATTCTGGCGCGTTTAAACCGCGTCTTTGCCCGTTTCGCCGGTACGGATACGAATCACCTGCTCCAGCGGCATCACAAAAATTTTGCCGTCGCCGATTTTACCCGTGTTCGCTACCTGGGTGATGGCATCGATCACCTGCTCGGCCATGTCATCGTCCACGGCGACTTCTAGCTTGACCTTGGGCAGGAAGTCCACCACATACTCAGCGCCGCGATACAGCTCGGTATGCCCTTTCTGACGTCCAAAGCCCTTCACTTCCGTCACCGTAATACCCTGCACGCCGATGTCGGAGAGCGACTCGCGCACATCGTCGAGCTTGAACGGCTTGATAATCGCTGTGATCAATTTCATTACCATATCCTCTAACTGGGTGGCCGTAATGGGGTCGGGTTGAACAGCTGCGAGTGCCGCAACCAATAACCGCTAACCACCAGCATACACCGCTATCGTCAGAGAATAAAAAAGCCTCCCACGAAGGGGAGGCCATAAGGAGCACGCCAGCTCACTAGGTCGGCATTAAATTATTTCTTAATACCAAATTCTGGGTAGGCTTCGAGACCGCACTCTGCGATATCAACGCCTTCATACTCTTCTTCTTCGCTAACCCGGATACCCATGATGGCTTTCAGGATGAGCCATACCACCAGGCTTGCCAGGAAGACCCAACCGAAGATACCTGCAATACCGATGATTTGAGCACCGAATGATGCGCCGTCATTGGTCAAAGGCACCGCCAGTACGCCCCAGATACCGACAACACCGTGTACAGAGATCGCACCGACCGGATCATCTAGCTTCAGCTTATCGAGGGTAACGATGGCAGCCACCACGATGATGCCACCTACTGCACCGATAATAGTGGCACCCAGTGCCGTCGGGGAGAGCGGATCAGCGGTAATGGCGACCAAACCCGCCAATGCACCGTTCAACGCCATGGTAAGGTCAGCTTTGCGGAACCACAGTTTGGCCAGAATCAGCGCGGCAATGACACCACCCGCCGCTGCAGCGTTAGTATTAACAAACACTTGTGCCACATTGTTAGCAGAATCGACAGCCGCCAGCTTGAGCTCTGAGCCGCCGTTAAAACCGAACCAGCCCATCCACAGGATGAAGGTACCCAAGGTAGCCAGCGGCATGTTGGCACCCGGAATCGCGTGGATAGAGCCATCTTTACCGTATTTGCCTTTACGTGGGCCTAGCACGATCACACCCGCTAGCGCTGCAGCTGCACCGGCAAGGTGCACAATGCCTGAACCCGCATAGTCAGAGTAGCCTACTTCAGACAACCAGCCGCCGCCCCAGGTCCAGTAGCCAGACACCGGATAGATAAACGCGGTCATGACAACAGCAAAGGCCAGGAAGGCCCACAGTTTCATGCGCTCAGCCACGGCACCCGACACAATCGACATGGCGGTCGCAACGAATACCACCTGGAAGAAGAAGTCAGAACGCATGGAGTAGTAAGGCGCGTCATCGCCGCCAGCAGTCACCGCATCCACACTGTTTTCAGCGCCAATCAGAAAGCCCAGATTGGGTAGGAAGCCGCCAGCGCTGCTGGAGTACATAATGTAGTAGCCGACCAACAGGTACATGGTGCAGGCAATGGCAAACAGCGCAACGTTTTTGGTTAGAATTTCAGCGGTGTTTTTGGAGCGTACCAGGCCCGCTTCCAACATGGAGAAGCCTGCCGCCATCCACATGACGAGCACGCCGCAAATTAGGAAGTAGAACGTATCGAGCGCGTAGCTCAACTCTGTAAACTCATTCATTGTATGTTCCCCGTTTAATGTCTGGTTTAGCCATGATTAGACGGCGTCAGCGCCGCGTTCACCGGTACGGATACGGATCACGTCTTCCAGTGGCGTAACAAACACTTTGCCGTCACCGATCTTGCCGCTATTGGCTGCGCTACAGATCGCATCCAGCACGCTCTCTAAACGAGCGTCGTCGACGGCTACCTCAACCTTTACCTTGGGTAGAAAATCGACGACATATTCTGCGCCGCGATACAGTTCGGTATGCCCTTTCTGACGGCCAAAACCTTTCACTTCGGTAACTGTAATGCCCTGCACGCCGTTGTCGGCGAGCGCCTCACGAACATCGTCGAGCTTGAATGGCTTGATGATAGCGGTGATGAGTTTCATCCCGGATCTCCCCTGCTGGATAAGTCCTGCTAGATTGGTAGCGGCACTGCCGCCAGAATAAGCACCTGAACCGATAATGCGCATACCGTGCCAGCTGATTTTTTTTGCTTAAAATTCAGCCAACTAGCTGACATACAGCGACCTTAAAAGCGCTCTATATAACCAAACTCATCCCCAAATCACGGCTATTGCACCAAAAAAGAGCGTAAGAAAATGTAGCCTGCCCCATTTCAATGCAAAACAAAGCCGCATCAGGAAATGCACATGACGCATGCGAATTCGCCAACTGTTGCGTATCCTTACCGGTAAGCCGTCTTCATATACGTACATTTAATGAGTTATTTAGGAGAGAGCAGCTATGGCGCCTCAAGACCGCATTAGCCGATTGGCCCAGCAGATTGGTGACCGTTTACAAAACGCCTCCCAGGCGCCGGAAGATATTCAAAAGGGTGTGCAACAAGTCGTACGTGGCGCCTTTGACCGCCTGGAGCTTGTTTCGCGTGAGGATTTCGACATTTTGATGGACGTACTGCAGCGCACACGTTCACGGGTAGAGGCGTTAGAGCGCCAAGTCGCCAACCTTGAAGCAGCCGTTGAGGCCTCTGCTTCAACAATGTCTGCGCCGACAACGACCACGCCATTTGAAGCAGAAGCTCCACCGGCTCCAGAGCCGCATGAGCCGGAATCAGATACAGAAGAAGAGAAGAACAAACCCGATAACGCTTAATTTTCATTAGCATCAGCAATAGGACGATGGCCTATTGCTGTACATGCCTTAAAATAAATACGAATCACTATCGTTGACTTTGCTTTTCGTGGTGATACCCTCCGCCTTTGATTTTCTTACCATCTGCGGATTGTTCACTATGCACGCCCCGTCATTATCAAAGCTGTCTTTTGCAAAGCTGCCTTTTACCAAGCCGTTTTCTTCGCTGTCGTTTGTTTCACTATCGGGTCTTATTGGCACCGGTCTGTTACTGAGCATCTCCAACGGCGTTTTCGCCCAAAACACTGCTTCTGGTACTGGGTCTAGCGCCGACAACACCATGGTGGTCGTTGGGTCGCGCACCCCCAGCCAGATCAGTCAGATTCCGGGTGCTGTATGGGTCATTGATAAACAGATGCTGGAACAGCAGACCCGCAATGGTGCAGACCTAAAGACAGCATTGGGGCATCTGGTGCCGGGGCTGGATCTGGCTCCTCAAGGGCGCACCAATTATGGGCAAAACATGCGTGGCCGGGGCGTGCAGGTGCTCATCGATGGTGTATCGCTAAACAGTTCCCGTGGGCTTTCCCGTCAGTTCGATGCCATTGATCCCTTCAATATCGAGCGCGTGGAAGTGCTTTCCGGCGCCAGCAGCCTGTATGGCGGCGGCGCCACGGGTGGCTTGATCAATATTATTACCCGCAAAGGCGAAGAAGGCCTGAACTGGCGTACCGAAGCAGGCATCACCACTGGCTTCAATAACAGCGATGATATGGATCGGCGTCTGTCACAATCGATCAGCGGCGGCAATGAGCGGGTTCAAGGCTATCTGGGGACTGCCATTGGTGACAACGGCCGCCACTATGACGGCAGCGGCCAGGAAATCTTCCCTGATATCGCCCAGACCGACCTGCAGGACAATCGCAGCATTGATGTATTGGGCAACCTCTCTTTCCGTTTAACCGATGAACAGAGCCTGGAACTGGGTGCCCAGCTGTACCGTTCAGGCTTCGAAGGTGATCGGGGTGTTTACTTCCCTAACCTCGACGCGGCCACGCCCAACTTGAACGATGCCGAGATTCGCGATGGCTACCGTTCACAGCGCGACCCGGAAACCGACCGTAAGCTCGTCAACGTCAACTATCACCACGCCAACCTGTGGGGGCAAAACTTCTACCTGCAGGCATTTCACCGGGAGGAGGAGTCCAGTTTCCAGGCCTTTCCCTACCCAGTCGCTGACGGCCTGCAATTTCGCGCTTCACAGCAAAACACCGATTTAAGCGGCATCAAAGCGCTGTTTGAATCGCGCCTGGGTGACGACGTTTCGCTAACCTACGGCCTCGATCTGGATCGTGAAACCTTCGATGCCAACCAGATGCTGTTCGATACCGACATCTCGGACGTCTCCGGCGGCCTGGTGCAACAGGCATCGGGGGTTGAACCCCGCTATCCCGGTTATCAAGTGGACGGGCTTTCAGGCTTCCTCCAGGGCGATTGGCAAGCCACCCAGGCGCTCAAGCTCTCCGCCGGGTTGCGGCAGCAGCATATGGACGTCGAAGTGGATGAATTCCAGGGGATTCCTGGCGGCGAGAATGACTACGAAGCGACCCTGTACAACGCCAGTGCTCTCTACGACTACGGTAACGGCCATCAAAACTGGCTGCAGTTCAGCCAGGGCTTCGAGCTGCCAGATCCGGCCAAATACTACGGCAAGAGCCCCGACGTCAGTGTCGATAACAACCCGTTATCTGCCATCGAGACGGATCAAGTAGAGCTAGGCTGGCGCTACCAGGGGGGCAACTGGACGGCCCAAACAGCGCTTTACTACGCCTGGTCGGACAAGGCGGTAGAGAACGCCGAAGATTTAAGTGTCAGCGTCGTGGATGAGAAGAAGCGCGACTTCGGCCTGGAAAGCGCCGTGACCCGTTACTTCGATAATGGCCTGGAAGCAGGGGGCACTCTGCACCTGGTGCGTTCCGAGCAGGAGAACAACCAAGGGGAGTGGGAGAAACGTGACGCCCGCTATGCATCGCTCTCTTCCGCCACCGCCTTTATTGGCTGGACGGACTATGTACGTTCGGCTCGCTTGCAGGCCAACCACAACTTCGACCTGAAAGACGATGCCGACCGGGAGATCGATGGCAATACCACCCTCGACTTATCGCTCAGCCAGGAAACCGATTTTGGCACCTTAAGCCTGGGCGTGCAGAACCTGCTGGATGATCAGTACTCCACCGTCTGGGGTCAGCGAGCCGCCATGTTCTATTCGCCCTACTACGGCCCAGAGTATCTCTACGACTACCAGGGCCGCGGGCGTACTTACACCCTGAACTGGTCGATGGCGTACTGAGTGCTGGTTTGCTACTCGCTGACAACCGCTCAAGGGTGAGGTAACTGGGATGGCTACACTCGGCTCGATAACGCCATCTTGCGTACCACTCACCACCCATGACCTGCTGGCTATTGGTCAGCGCTTCGGGATCGACTACCACTTTCCCGAAGCGTCCGACCGCTCCCAGCCAGCGCCTTGTGTTGCCCGCGGGCAAGTAATGGACGTTGAGATCGACCCCACACTGCGCGTGACACACTCGGATCTTGATGTCCTGCACGCTTACGCCTCCACTTCCAGGCGTGCCGCGCCGTGGTTTCTCAGCGTGATACTCGAGGGCAATATCCAAGTCGGCCTAGGGCAGCAGTCGTTTCAGTTGCAGGCCGGCGACGCCTTCAGTGCCCATTTCAACGAGCAGACCGGGCTTGAGGTCTTACAGCCCGCGCAACAACGATTGCGCATTCTCAATGTATCGCTTCTGGCTTGCACAGAGCTTCCCTCTTTTTCGTCCATTAACTCTTCACCTATCGATGTTACCCTTCCGACAACGCCAGTACTGCATACCTGGCAGGTGCCGCAGTTCCTTATTCATAGCCTGGAGGCAGCGCTGGCTTCGAACCGGCCAGTAGAGCGCCAGCGCCTGCTATGGCAGGGGCTCGCGCTCCAGTTGTTAGCTCATGGGCTGCCAGCTGCCTCCCATGAATCCAGCGACGAAGGAAAAGCAGTTAGCCTGAGGTCGGGCCTAACCCAGCGCGACCACCAACGCCTGGAGCGCTTGCGTCAGCAGCTCGAACACTCCCCCAACCAAGATTATCGGCTTGAGCAGTTGGCCCGCAACGCCGCGATGAGCCCGAGCAGCCTACGCACCAAATTTCACCGCTGTTACGGTTGCTCGATATTCGACTATCTACGACGTTGCCGCCTGACCCAAGCTCAAGCGTACTTACGCAAAGGCTATAGCGTGCAGCAAACCGCTCACGCCTGTGGCTACCGCCACGCCACCAATTTTGCCACCGCCTTTAAACGCGCTTTTGGCATTGCGCCCCACGAAGTGTTCCATCGCCATTAAAAGCCGCGGGTTGTTTTTGGGGCGCTAAGTTCCTCTGTTGGGCGTTTTTTGGCAGCACGCATACGCCCTTTGTCATTGCGCATACCTTTCAACCGCCATTAAGCGCAATAATTCTCATTACCACATTGGTTAATTGATGCTTATTGCAGGTGCCTCCATGCTCATCCCCCATCACCGTTTTCTACGCACTCCGCTTAGCGCCGCCATGCTCTCGGCACTAGCGGTTTCCCCGCTATACGCTCAAGAAAGCACCGAGTTAGCCACCGTCACGGTGACTGCCCAGCAGGCTGCCACCAAAGTAGAAACGCCGTCGATCGAAATACCCCAGAGCGTTTCCACGATCACCCGCGAACAGATGGATAACCGCGCGGTGGATACCGTTCAGCGCGCCACCGACTACACGCCCGGTGTCTACAGCAACCAAATTGGCGCCTCCAACCGTTTCGATTACCTGGTATTGCGCGGTTTTTCTGACGGCAGCTTGAGCAATACCTTTCTAGATGGTTTAAAGGTCATGGGCGACGCCAATTCCCATAGCAGTATGCGCATCGATCCGTGGTTTCTGGAAAGCATCGAAGTAGTGCGCGGGCCCGCCTCAGTGCTCTATGGCCGCGCCTCCCCAGGCGGCGTGGTGGCCCTGAACAGCAAGCGTCCAGAGTTCGAACAGGGCGGTGAGCTGCGTTTTCGGGTGGGTAATAATCACCAGCGCAGCGCCGCTTTTGACCTCACCGGACCGATTGGCGCAGAGCAGCGAGTGGCCTTTCGCCTGACCGGGATTGCCAGCGCCGCGGATACCCAGTTTGGCCCGGCGGAAGAGGAGCGCTATGCCATTGCGCCGCGGCTCACCTGGGATATCACCGACGACACCAGCCTCACCGTAGAAGCCTACCTACAGGATGAACCCGAAGGCGGCTATCACTCCGGCGTACCCTATGAGGGGGCCGTGGTCACCCATAATGGCCGCAAGATCAGCAACAACTTCTTTGATGGTGAAGAGGATTATGACACCTACGAGCGCACCCAACGCATGTTTGGCTACGCTCTGGAGCACCGTTTTAATGAGCAGGTGACCGGCCGACAGCTGATGCGCTACCTCAATTCCGACGTGGTGCTCAATCAGGTCTACGGCTTTGGCTGGACGTCACCGACGTCTGATGAACTCACCCGCTACTACTCCGGCAGCGATGAAACGTTGGAAGCCTGGACACTCGATAACCAGCTTGAAGCCACCCTCAGCAGCGGCTTTATGGATCACACGCTGCTGTTCGGGGTGGATTACCAGCAGCGGGAAAACGAAGTGTCATGGCCTTCGGGCGCTTTTCCTGCCATTGACGCCTTTAACCCCGTGTATGGCGCAGACCCTAGCGCCCCGCTTTATCAGCCATTGGGCGAACGCCATGAGATCGACCAGACCGGGGTTTACCTGCAAGACCAGATAGCCCTCGATAACTGGCGCTTCACCTTGGGCGGCCGCTACGACTGGGTCAATATCGACAATGCCAACCGCGATAGTGGTAATACCAGTTCCCTCAGCGACACCCAGTTCAGCGGCCGCGCTGGGGTGGTCTACCTGTTCGATAACGGCGTAGCGCCCTACCTGAGCTACTCCACCGCCTTCACCCCCACCAGCTTCGTGGATGAGAACGGCGACCTGCTTAAACCAATGGAAGGCGAACAGTGGGAAACCGGCGTCAAATACCAGCCTAACGGCAGCACCAGCCAGTACAGCGCCGCGTTGTTCCACATTAGTCAGGAGAATGTGGCCACCAAAGAGCAGCCCACCGACCCTTACCGCGCCGTGGGTGAAATCGAATCCCAAGGGCTGGAGCTGGAAGCACAAATCCAGCTAACGGATACCCTCTCGGTTCAGGCAGGCTACAGCTTCACCGACATCACCTACGCCAAAAGCGACGACGGCAACCAGGGCAACAACGCGATTTACTCTCCACGGCATCAAGTCCAGCTGTGGGGCCACTACGAGCCCAACGACGGCTGGTTAAACGGTGTGGATATGGGAGTCGGTATACGCCACTACGCGGATATCGCCGCTGACCGGGCCAACACCGAAACCGTGCCCGACTACACCCTGGTGGATGCCACCATTGGCTACGACCTCAGCCAACTCGGCGTTGAAGGCGTCGAAACACGCTTAAACGTGAACAATTTATTGGATAAAGAGTACGTGGCCTCCTGCAACTCCCTGGAGTACTGCTATTTCGGCGCCGAGCGCGGTGTGACCGCCAGCGTGCACTATCGTTTCTAATTATGCTTTATAGGAATTATTAAGCACTTGAACCCACCCAGGCCACCGCGCCTGGGTATCTTTTTCTTTGAGTGCAGGTTTGCAAACAATAAATATTATCGTTTAAATACAGCTCTTATTTTTCCGGATGGCCTCTCACCACCATGCGCCACACCAACCTGCTCTCTTTGCTCGCGCGCTGCGGGCTGTTCGTCGTTTGTATGCTGACCGTTGCTACCGCCCACGCCCAGTGGGCAACGGTGGACTGGACCATCGCCGAAACTCTGTTAGCGATTGATGCGCCGGTTAGCAGCATTGCTCAGCAGAGTGACTACCATGCCTGGGTAGGCGAGCCACCTATTCCCGACAGCGTCACCGATATGGGGCTACGCACCCAGCCCAACCTTGAGTTGTTGGCCCATGTGCCGCCAGAACAGACACTTATTTCACCCATGTTCGCTGGTTTGACGCCACGTTTGGAGAAAATCGCCCCGGTCACTTTGTTCTCACTCTACTCTCCCGGCACCAATACCTGGCAAGAAATACAAACCCTGACCCGCCAGCTAGGCGAATTAACCGAGCGCCAGCCCCAAGCAGAAGAGCTAATTGAAGAAACCCAAGCTTTGATGACCACACTGCGCGAATCCCGGTCCCTCTCACAGTCAGAAATCGCGCCGCTATTGATGGTGCAGTTTATGGATGCCCGTCACGTGCGGGTGTTTGGGGAGAACAGCTTATATAACGCCGTGCTTGAACAACTGGCGCTGCCCAATGCCTGGGATCAGCCCACCAATGCCTGGGGGTTTGCGCTGGTGGGGATTGAAGCGCTGGCGCGCTACCCCGAAGCAACGCTGGTGATCATCGACCCGCTGCCTGCCGGGGTCGAAGAGCAGCTTGCAAAAAGCGGCCTATGGCAGCAACTCCCCAGCGTTAAACACGACAATCTGGTTCACTTGCCACCCGCCTGGAGCTTCGGTGCGCTGCCTTCCGCCCAGCGTTTTGCCCAGAAGCTGACGACGGCGCTAGAGGCAGCGCCAGCGGTTAGCCACTAGAGCAGTGAGTAGCGGGATGTGGTGCCTACTAAACGATAGCGCGACCACATCATGCCGCCATTAGGTTTTGTCATCATCTGCCGCAAAAAGCGTATTGATACGTTCAACTTCACTTATTGAGGCTTTCTGTAAGGCTTTCCAGCTGTCCGGTGGGTTGCCACTGCTGAGCATTTTCTGAAAGACAGAGTAAGCATCATGCTTACTGCCGTAAGCGCGTTTTGTAGCGTCATCATAGACCCACGCATAAATAATGATTTTGCTCGCAGCATCGTAGCGAAAGAACAGCCGGTACTGCTGGTAGAACTTTGCTCGTTGCCAATGAGTGTGCTCTGCGCCAAGCGTGTTTCCTTGGCGGTATTGAGTGCCTGATGGATCCTGCGGAATATCATTCAAGGCCAGCTTCATTATCGCGGCTAGGCGCTTGGTGGCCGCCTTATTGCGATAACCGGCAGGATCTTTCGATTGAAGATGTCTCACCTTCACGGTGAGTGCTTCGACTTGTTCCAAGAACAACGGATGGGCATAAATCGTCCATCCATTAACCTCCAGAGGCTTCATTCGTCGTCATCATCCTCTTCGAGCGCCTCTTCGAGGTCTACCTCAATACCTGCGGTAAGGCGTTCGGCCTCGGCAAAGCTACTCGCGGTCACCGGGCGAATATTTTCTGGATGCGCCAGAAGGTCGCGCTCCAGAAAATTAAGGAAGTTGACCATCACAGGGTCGTGCTTGGCCTCATCACTTACCCGGGAAAGCACCACTTCACCATCTGGACGCACGGTATAATGGATACGGTCTCGGCGTTTCAGCTTTAGCGCCCGGCGAATCGATGCCGGAACAGTCGTTTGATAGCGATCCGTCAGAGTTGAATCGTCTTCGATAAGCGTGCTCACTGTCGCTCCCCGCTTGATAGCAATGCAAAGGTAATGCATATAAAGTTAATGCAAGCGCATTACCTCGTCAAGTTACCCCCAGCTTCTTTAAACCGGTTTCTCAAGCTCTACCAAAGCGTTCTTAATTAAGATAGGTTAAGTACTTAAGGTAATGTAGATTTCGCTTACATTCGGGTTAGAGTTTTATCTAAAAGCAGCGAGGGAAGGCAATGACGCTAGCCATTGTAGCCACGCGAGCAGGCGTAGGTTTAGATGCACCGGCGGTGCATGTTGAGGTGCATCTGGCTAACGGCTTGCCGGGTCTAACGCTAGTGGGCTTGCCGGAAACGGCGGTGAAAGAGAGCCGCGAACGGGTACGCAGCGCGCTAGTTAATGCGGGCTTCGATTTTCCTAATACCCGGCGTATTACCTTAAACCTCGCCCCCGCCGACCTGCCTAAAGAGGGTGGCCGTTTTGATCTGCCCATTGCACTAGGCATTCTGGCCGCCTCTGGGCAAATCCCGGTGGAAGCGTTAGAAGGTATGGAGTGTGCTGGCGAGTTAGCCCTGGATGGCAAACTGCGCGCCGTACCGGGAATACTCCCTTTTGCCCTGGCCACCCGGCGGGCAAAGAAAGCGTTGATTGTTCCCCGCGACTGCGCCGATGAAGCAGCCCTGGCAGGCGATTTGCCGGTGCTGCCTGCGGACACTCTCTGGCAAGTCGTGGCGCACTTGCTCGATCAAGAGAAGATCCCCCCGCACAAGCTCAGCGCCTCGGTAAAAACCACCGCCCCGGTGGATGACCTCGCCGATGTGCGCGGCCAGCAGCAGGCACGCCGCGCGCTGGAAGTCGCTGCGGCTGGGGGCCACAACCTGTTGTTTGCAGGCCCGCCGGGTACCGGCAAAACCATGCTAGCCAGCCGTTTGCCAGGTATTCTGCCGCCGCTTTCCGAAGAGGATGCCCTGGAAGTCGCTGCCGTGCGTTCGGTTTGCGGGCTACCGCTGGAAGCTGACTGGGGTAAGCGGCCTTTTAGGCAGCCCCATCACAGCGCCAGCGGCGCCGCCCTGGTAGGCGGTGGCTCGAAGCCAAAGCCCGGTGAAATTTCACTCGCCCACCACGGCGTGCTGTTCTTGGATGAGCTGCCGGAGTTTTCCCGCCACGTACTAGAGGTGCTGCGCCAGCCGCTGGAAACCGGAGAAATCCATTTAGCTCGCGCCAGCCATGAACGCCGCTACCCCGCTCAGTTTCAATTAGTCGCCGCTATGAACCCATGCCCCTGTGGCCACTTGGGCGATCCACGCCAACGCTGCCAGTGTACCGCCAGCCAAATCCAGCGTTATCAAGCACGGCTTTCCGGCCCACTGCTAGACCGTATCGATCTACAGGTGGAAGTCCCCGCCCTGCCGCCAGAGCAGCTCACCGCGCAAACCCAAGGCGAATCATCGGAAGCCGTGCGTGAGCGGGTGATGGCCGCCCGGGAACGACAAATGGAACGTGGCGCGCTGAACAGCCAGTTAAGCGGCAAAGCCCTGGAAGCCGCCTGCGCGCTTAATGATGAAGAGCGCGCCTGGCTGGCGGGCGTGCTCGAAAAGCTCAAGCTCTCTGCCCGCGCCTATCACCGCGTACTGCGTGTGGCGTTAACGCTTGCGGATTTACAGGGAGCGCCTAAGCCCACCCAGCCGCACCTTATTGAAGCGATTGGCTACCGGCAGTTAGATCGAATGTTGAAAGGGGCGTAAGCCCCCGAAAGTCACTGAACGGTTAGCGGGTGGCGGCCAGTGAATCCACTAGGCGTTGACACAGCGCATCCAGCTTTTGCCCCGTGGTTTCATCATGTAACGCACCACTATCGTTGAAGGCGCTGCCCGCTTTCGCCAGCGACAATGGCTGTGGCAGCACGATCAGCCCCAGATTGGCTAACAGTTGCTGACCAAGCGGTAGCGCACGGATGCCACCTAGCCCACCGGGGGACGCCGCCACCAGCGCTGCCCACTTACCGGCAAATAACCCGAGCCCCGGCGTATCCTGGTAGGGTCGTGACAGCCAGTCCAGCGTGTTTTTCAGCAGCGGCGTGATAAAGCCATTGTACTCCGGCGAGGCGATCATCACTGCTTGGTGATCCGCCAGAATTTCACGCAGCTTGAGCACATTCTCCGGCATGCCCTGGGCTTCAATATCCTCATCAAATAGTGGGCAGGGGTAATCCTTTAAATCGATAAAGGTTGCCTTTCCACCCAAGACTTCAATGCGCTTAGCAGCAAGCTTAGCAAGCTGTTTATTAAGCGAGCCTTCACGAGCACTGCCTGCAAATACCAGCACCCTTTTGACGCTTGATCCCATTGCCACTTCCTCTCTAAATAACGTATGTCAATAATCCCACCATTTACCATTCACGCCTGTTGAGCAAGGCGTTTTTCTCCTGATCAACAGCCTGGTCGTTAGCTGCCATTAAAACGTCTACGTAGTGTCATTCAATTATCACTATTGCCGAGGAAAATTAGCGAAAGCTGAAACAGCTCTGCCCCCTCTTAAATGGTGAAATAGCGATGATAAAGCCAGTATTAACAGCTGCTCTTACTCTCTTTGCATTTACCGGTTCGGCACACGCCCAGCAGGTCTTTCCAGCTACATTGACCGGCCATGCCCAGCTACCCGGCAGTACCTTTGTATCCGCCCCTGCCGGAGCCGCTGAGCACTATAACGTCTCCGGCCGTTTTACTGGCCAAGAGGGCCGCGTTGAGCAGCTGTATACGAACATGCAAGCCACGGGCTTAGCGCTACCCTTCCCCAGCCAGCCTCTGCAGGGTTTTTCTGGCATTCGCTCACTTGGCAATGACCGTTATCTGGTGTTGACCGATAACGGCTTTGGTTCCAAGGCGAACTCCTCTGACGTCATTTTGATGTTTAACATCATAAAGACTGACTGGGACACTGGGCGCGTCATCATCGAAGAAACCGTTCAACTATCGGATCCAAACCGCAAGGTGTCCTTCCCGATTATGAATGAAGCCACTCCTGGTCGTTTTTTAACCGGGGCTGATTTCGATATTGAATCGATACAGCCGGTGGGCGATCGCTACTGGATTGGCGATGAGTTCGGGCCTTGGATTATCCAGGTAGATAGTGAGGGCGAAGTGCTGCAAGTGCTGGCCACCAATCCTGGTGGAACGCTGATGCGCTCCCCCGACAATGCCTTTGCCCTCACTCCGAACCCTGGAGCACCTCTCGCTGATAATGTGAGGGTGTTTCGCTCTGGCGGTTACGAGGGCATGGCACTCTCCGAAGACCAAACCACCCTTTACCCCTTATTGGAAAAGCCAATCTGGGACAGCACCGCCAACGCCCCGGAAACCATTGATGGCACCCCCGTACTAAGAATGTTCGAGCTTCATGCTGAAAACGGCGAATGGGGCGACACAACCCGCTTCTACCCGTTGGCGTCAGCGGATCATGCGATTGGCGATTTCAATCTCATTGGCGGAACTCGCGGCTTGATCATTGAGCGTGATAGCCGTCAGGGCGATCCGCGAGAAGAGTGGGCAGACAATCCTGCCGAGTTCAAACGCATCTATCTCGTCGATCTCAACCGCACAAATGAGCAGGGCGTACTTGAGAAAATCGCCTATATAGACCTTATGGATATCCAGGATCCAGACGGCATCGCACCCCGCGGCACGATCAACGGCACCTTTAATTTCCCCTTTGTGACCATTGAGAACGTGGATCGGGTCGATGAGAGCACCATCGTGGTCGCCAATGACAACAACTACCCTTTCTCGATGGGTCGCCAGCAAGGCCACGCCGATGATAATGAGCTAATACTGCTCGATGTAGAGGACTTCCTGAACGCCCAGTAAGGCAAGTAAGTGTTTACATAGAAAGGTAAAAGCACTGAATAAATCCGTAGCGGAATTTATTCAGTGCTCGTGACGTTTAGGGAGCTATCTCACCAATGTGTTTTACAAAAACTATTTACTAACATTATCGACAAAACCATCTACAAATCCATCCAGCGCTTCAAACAGCACTTCACGGATGGGATCTGCCTCATTCACTAAGTGGTGGCGAGCTTCCGGGTGGCGATGAATTTCGGCACTGGGAAACTTCTTTGCCAGAATCGCTAAATTCCACTCCCAATCGACGGTCAGATCCTGCTCGCCCTGGAGAATCAGTGTAGGTAGCGGGTTGGGCTCCTGCGCCAGTAAGCGAGGCATCCAGCGGCGCATAGCGCTCACCCAGGCAACGCTTAAACGCTCGGGCTGCAGCGGGTCACCCTCACGCAAGAATTCAGTGAACTGCTCGTCGGTAGAGTTGGGGCGATATTTACGCGGCAACTCTTTTACAAACGGGCTGGCAATCAAGTGCAGCCAACTGGTTTGGCTCCATCCCCAAGGCCGCACCAGGGGCGCCAGCAGCACTAAACCTGACCAGCCTGACGCCTCGCGGCGGGTGAGCGCATCGGTGGCCAGAATCGCCCCACCGGTGCTCTGGCCCACGCCCAGCCACGGCATAGGTGCCATGCCTTGGCTCTTTAGTGTGGTCTGTAAATGGGTCAGGCAGTGCTGATAATCAGCGAAATCTTCTATTGCCGCCCGCGCCCCGCTGGAGAGGCCGTGGCCGGGAAGGTCCCACAGCACCACTCGCCAGCCTTTAGCCAGCAGGCGTTCAAGCAAATGGCGATATAACCCCATATGATCGAAATAGCCGTGTACCACAAAGGCAGTGCCCACCGGCTGCGGCGGGCTCCACACCTGACACCAAAGCGCAAAGCGCCCCGTATCGATAAAGCCTGCATGCACTTCACTGGTATCTAACAGCAGTGCTTCTAAGCCATAGTGGTGGAAATAGCCTTGCATGGCGTCTGCCAATATTTCCCCGGGCATCAGACGACTAAGGGCAGTATCGCCCGAGGCGTGGCGAAACAAGCCTTCCAGATGTTGGAAATCACGCATCGTTGTTTCTCCATAGCGCCATTTTCCGTGGCCTAGGCGCGACAGATGGGTCGCGCTCCCAAACCCTAATCCCTAGTCATTTGGTCGAGCATTTTACCGCATTAGGGTCTACGCTGTTTACATGCCCGGTCAGGTGTGGAATTATTTTCCATAAATAAATTCTACTCTGACCGTGGTCAACACATTCCCCACGGGCATCCTCACAGGAGAAACCCCATGAGCGAGCGTATCACGCGCCACCGTTTACAAGTGGCAGCCGATTTAGATCGTTTTATCAATGAGCAGGCGCTACCGGGTACAGGTGTTGATGAAAACGCCTTTTGGGCCGGTGTGGATGCCCTGTTTCATGATTTGACACCTAAAAACCGTCAATTGCTGGAAGAGCGCGACACGCTGCAAGAGAAACTTGACGTGTGGCACCGGGAAAACCCCGGCCCGGTCACCGATATGCCGGGATACCGTCGCTTCCTGAAAGAGGTCGACTACTTGGCTGAAGCACCGGCTAACGTCAAAGCGACCACTGCCAACGTTGACCGTGAAGTAGCCGTTCAGGCAGGCCCACAGCTGGTGGTACCGGTGAGCAACGCACGCTACGCGCTGAATGCGGCTAACGCCCGCTGGGGCAGCCTGTACGACGCCCTGTACGGCACCGATGCGATTTCCGAAGAGGATGGCGCGGAAAAAGGCACCAGTTTCAACCCGAAACGTGGTGCCAAAGTGATCGCCTACGCCCGTGGCGTGCTTGACCGCGCAGCCCCGCTGGCGACTGGCTCGCACCGTGATGCGGTGAACTACGCCATTCGTGATGAGCACTTGGTGGTGTCACTGGAAGGTGGTCGTGAGACGGGTCTTAAGGATTCCGGCAAGCTGATTGGTTTTACCGGTGAGGCGGCTAAACCCGACGCGATTCTGTTGGGTAACAACGGCCTGCACCTGGAAATCCAGATCGATCCCAACGACTCTATCGGTAAAACCGACCCGGCAGGCGTTAAAGACGTCGTGGTAGAAGCCGCCCTGACCGCCATCATGGATTGCGAAGACTCCGTTGCCGCCGTGGATTCAGAAGACAAGGTGGGTGTTTACAGCAACTGGCTGGGCCTGATGAAGGGCGATCTCGAAGAGAAGATCGACAAAGGCGGCAAGACGTTTACCCGCAAGCTTAACGCCGACCGCACCTGGCAAACCACCGATGGCGGCAGCGTCACTCTACCCGGCCGTTCGCTGATGTTCGTGCGTAATGTGGGTCACTTAATGACCACACCGGCAATTTTGGATGAAAAAGGCAACGAGCTACCGGAAGGTATTCTCGATGCAGTGGTCACCTCATTGCTCGCGCTGCACGACCTTAAGAAAGATGCCGACCAGCCGCGCAACTCGCGCACCGGCTCGGTTTATATCGTCAAGCCGAAGATGCACGGCCCAAAAGAAGTTGCCTTCGCCAACGAGCTGTTTGGTCGTGTCGAAGACATTCTGGGCATGAACCGTGACACCCTGAAAATGGGTATCATGGACGAAGAGCGCCGCACTACCGTCAACCTCAAGGCGTGTATCGCTGAAGCGGCTTCACGGGTGGCGTTTATCAACACCGGCTTCCTCGACCGGACCGGCGACGAGATGCACACCGCCATGGAAGCGGGCCCCATGGTGCGCAAGGGCGATATGAAAAGCGCCGCTTGGATTCAGGCCTACGAGAAGAGCAACGTGCAAGTGGGTCTTGCCTGCGGTCTGCGCGGTCGTGCCCAGATCGGCAAAGGCATGTGGGCCATGCCTGACCTGATGCACAACATGTTGGAGCAGAAAATCGGCCACCCGAAAGCGGGCGCCAACACGGCTTGGGTACCTTCGCCCACGGCTGCTGCGCTGCACGCACTGCACTACCATCAGGTCAACGTCACCGACGTTCAGCGCGAGCTGGAAGAGTTAGGTGAACCCGACTACCTGGACGACCTACTCACCGTGCCGGTAGCGGAAAACGCCAACTGGTCGGATGAAGAGAAGCAGCAGGAGTTGGATAACAACTGCCAGGGCATTCTCGGCTACGTAGTACGCTGGGTTGAGCACGGCGTGGGTTGCTCGAAAGTGCCGGATATCCACAACGTAGGCTTGATGGAAGATCGCGCCACGTTGCGTATCTCCAGCCAGCACATTGCCAACTGGCTACACCACGGCATCGTCGATGCTCCAAGAGTGGAAGAGACCCTCAAGCGCATGGCCAAGGTAGTCGACGAGCAGAACGCAGACGACCCCACCTACACCGCCATGAGCGCCGATTTTGAAGGTTCTACCGCTTTCAAAGCCGCCTCCGACCTGATCTTCAAAGGCCGCGTACAGCCTTCCGGCTACACCGAGCCGCTGCTGCACGAGTGGCGTCAGGTGCATAAGGCCAAGGTGCATAAGGCATAGGTGCATAAGGCATAGTAAGTTCGTTTTATGATGTAATCAGCCCTGAGGCTCACGCCTCGGGGCTTTTTTATAAAGGACAACAATAATGACCGTAATGACTGCCGAGCAAATCGAAAACTTTCTGGATGAAGTGTTTCCCCAGCGCATGGGCAAGATAGAGAGCGTGGGCGACATGACGGCTTCCATGCGCTTGAAGATCGGTAACGAGCACCTGCGCCCCGGCCCGCGTGTTTCCGGGCCCACCATGATGGGTTTTGCGGATGTGGCAATGTATGTGGCGATATTGGCGCAAATTGGCCCCGAGCCCATGGCCGTGACCAGCGATTTAAACTGCCACTTCCTGCGCGCGGCGTCCGGTGATCATGACATTGTTGCCCACGCCAAGCTGATCAAGCTCGGCCGTCGCTTAGCGGTGGGCGAAGTACAGTTATTCTCAGCCAGCGACGAAACACGCCCCGTGGTGCATGTCACCGCCAGCTATGCATTACCTCTAAAACCTGATGTCGCTTCAGCGTGAGCCACCCCGCGTCAGGCTATCAAGGTGCGGCGTTAGGGAGTTGGTCGATGAACCGATCAAGGGTTATGGGGTACTCACGCACCCGAACGCCGGTGGCGTTATAGACCGCATTGGCGATAGCCGCCGCCACGCCGCAGATACCCAGCTCACCGACCCCCTTGGCTTTCAAGGGCGATGAAGCCGCATCCGTGGTATCCAGAAAAATAACTTCCTGGTGGGGGATATCGGCGTGAACCGCCACCTCATAACTGGCAAGGTCGTGATTAACAAAGAAACCCCGCTCAAGGTCAACGGTTAGCCCCTCCGACAAGGCTGCCCCCACGCCCATCGTCATACCGCCGAGCACTTGGCTACGCGCGGTGATCGGATTTAAGATGCGGCCCGCATCACACACCGCGAGCATACGCCGAACACGCATTTCGCCGGTATATGCATGAACGCCGACCTCGATGAAATGCGCCCCAAAGGTGCCAATCTGCATGTCGTCCTTAAAGTCGCCAAAGTGGATCGTGTCTTCGGCGACAAGCTCTTCGCCATCTGCCACGTCGGCAAGCGCCAAATCAATATCCCCGGCCAGCACGCGGCTGTTCTCAAAGCGTGCCGTTTCAACTCCCAAGCGCTTGGCTATCTGCTCTTGAAGCGCCAAACAGGCGGCGTACACGCCAGCGGTTGAGCTAGTAGCGCCAAACTGCCCACCCGAACCCGAAGAAATAGGGTAGGCACTGTTGCCCAACCGAACCTCGACGGCGTCCAGCTCAATCCCCATCGTCTCGGCAGCAGTCTGAGCAAGAATGGTGTAGGAGCCAGTGCCGATATCGGTCATATCGGTCTCAACGATCAGCCGCCCGCCCTGCAAACGTACGCGTGCCCCTGAATCCAGCGTGGGTGCTCCGCGATAGGCCCCTGCCATACCGTAACCGATCAACCACTCTCCTTCGCGTTTTTCCCCAGGCGTGCGGTTGCGCGCCTCCCAGCCAAAGGCTGCTGCGCCTTGGCGTAAACACTCAACATAATGGCGATCGCTAAAGGGCTTAGAAGGATTTTCTGGGTCGACTTGGGTATCGTTGAGTATCCTGAATTCGACGGGATCCATGCCCAGCTTCTGCGCCATTTCATCCATGGCAATTTCCAGCACGGCAAGCCCCGAGGCTTCGCCGGGGGCGCGCATATCCGCTGACTCGGGAAGATCCATGTCGATAGGGTGATGAGCGACGCGGCGACTCTCCCCAGCATAAAACGTGCGGGTTTGATTGACCGGGTTCTCACCGCTGCCACCGGGCAGGGTATGCGAAACCGCCGCATGATCGAAGGCGGTTATCTTGCCCCGGGCATCGGCAGCGATTCGCAGTCGCTGAATGGTGCCAGAGCGGTGAGTCGCATTGTTGAACACCAGCGGGCGAGGCAAGGCCAGCTTGACCGGCCGCCCGGAGGCGCGTGAGCCGAGGGCGGCGAGCACCGCGTCAGCGCGTAGCCACAGTTTTCCGCCAAAGCCACCACCGACATAGGGACTTTCGACGCGAATCGTGTCGGGGTCGATATTGAAGGAGGTCGCCAACGCCTGTTTATTCATTTCGATCATCTGATTCGACGTCCACACCGTCATCTGGCCGCCATCAGACCAGTCAACAATCGACGCGTGAGGCTCCATCATGGCGTGGCTTTGGGAAGCGGTTCGATAGACTTCATCTAGCGTGAAGTCCGCAGCTTGAAACGCCGCGTCAACGTCACCCACGTTTGAAAGCGGTTCGCCGGTGTTATCAAGCTTTTCCCATGCAGTCTCAAGATCGAAGTCACCTTGCTCTTGCTGGTAGCTGACATCGATCAACGCCGCGGCGCTACGCGCCTGCTCCAGGGTCTCCGCCACCACTACCGCGATCGCCTGATGGTAGTGGGCAATTTTATCGCCACCGAACAGCCGGGCAACGTTATTTTTCGAGCGATCAAGTGGCTCAATCTCCAGCGTCGTTACCACTGACACAACGCCCGGTGCCGCACGCGCAGCCGATGCATCCATATGGGTAATTCGCCCCTTGGCTATGGTCGCGCACAGGGGATAGCCCACCAGTTGATCCGCCGCTACGTCATGACGCTCGTAAGCATAGGGCGCACCGCCCATCACCTTAAGCGTGCCGTCGATTCGCGCATGGGGTTTGCCGATAATACGGGCACGGTCAAACAGGTTATCTTCCGCTGATTGATTAAAGTCCATAGGTCACTCCTGAGCCAGCAGTGCGGCAAGCGTTCGCTCTGCCAGGGTAAGCTTATAAGCGTTTTCTTGCGTCGGGCGGGCGCCATCCAGTAATCGGCTCATGACCGCTGATGCGCCCTGCGGCAGCGCTGCATCTGCATCGTCGCGGCGCCAAGGCTTCGGAGCCACGCCGCCAAGCGCGACACGGCCGCTGCCATCCGGCGTTTGGATAAGCGCAACGGAGACCAGCGCGAAGGCGTAAGAGGCTCGGTCGCGCACCTTAAAATAGGCATGGCGGCCTTCGACAGGCGCGGGGAGCTCAACGGCGGTAACCATTTCGCCCGCCTCCAGGGTGTTTTCGACCTCGGGCGTGTCACCGGGCAGTTGGTAAAACGCATCAAGCGGTGTGCGTCGCATCTCCCCACTCGGCGTAACGGTTTCCACTTGGGCATCCAATACCCTGAGCGCAACGGCCATGTCCGAGGGATGCGTGGCGATACACGCCTCTGAGGTGCCGATAACGCCCAGCCCACGCGAGCTGGCGCCTTTGCCGAGTGCTGCACAGCCCGCACCAGGCGAGCGCTTGTTGCAGGGCATGCCGGTATCGTAAAAATACGGGCAGCGGGTGCGCTGGAGCAGATTGCCGCCGGTCGTGGCTTTATTGCGAAGCTGGCCCGATGCGCCTGAGACAAGTGCCCGGCTGAGCACCGCATAATCGTGACGAATTCGGTGGTCGGCGGCTAGCGCGCTGTTACTCACCAACGCCCCTACACGCAGACCGCCGCTAGGGGTGGGGGTAATGGCGTTGAGCCCAGTACCCGTTACATCAATCAGATGCAGCGGGGTTTCAATCTCGTGCTTCATCAAATCCAGCAGGTTGGTGCCACCGGCAATAAATTTGGCGCCAGGCACTTCGGCGGCACGGGCGGCCGCCTGAGCGGGATCAGACACACGTTCATAGGAGAAGGCTCTCATGCGCGCTCCTCCGCCACCTGATGAATGGCTTTTAGAATATTGGCGTAAGCGCCGCAGCGGCAGAGATTGCCTGACATCCGCTCGCGAATCTCGGCGTCGGTCACTTCAATAGGTGCGGTGAGATCCTTCGTTACATGGCTGGGTAGATCGGCTCGAATCTCCTCGAGTACCGCCTTTGCCGAGCAAATCTGGCCCGGCGTGCAGTAGCCGCACTGAAAGGCGTCATGATCGAGAAACGCTTGCTGCATGGGATCAAGGTGGTCTGCTTCCCCTAAGCCTTCGATAGTCGCCACGTCATCGCCTTCATGCATGACCGCCAGCGTCAGGCAGGCGTTAATCCGTTCGCCATTCACCGACACCGTGCAGGCGCCGCACTGTCCGTGGTCGCAGCCCTTCTTGGTGCCAGTGAGTTTTAAATGTTCACGCAGGGCATCCAGCAGCGTCGTTCGGTTATCCAGTTCAAGCTGGTGCCTTGCGCCATTGACCACTAAAGAGACGTTCGAGCGTTCCGCGCCATTCTGCGCGGTTTCGCGACGCTTTTCAGCGCTATTAGGTGGGTTCATAACTATGTGCCTTCCCTGCTCATTGCTGTCGCTTTATGAATGTCGTCACGACTTCAGCATAGTCATGATTGAGGTGGGCAACCCGACGATTGGGCATAAAGGTTCTGAAAAAAATCGATTACATTCTCTGTACACGCTGTTGCTACGCTAGGCTATAAGTTTTATGCCCACGCCAAAACAGGCAATGGATGCCGTTTGCTAACTATTGGAAGCGTTATAAATGCAGCATTTGGATCGGCAGGTGATTGAGCAAGCGCTTAAGTGGTCGCAGGAAGGGAAAACGATTTGGCTGTGTACCGTGCTCGCCACATTTGGCTCTTCGCCACGCGCGCCGGGCTCTTGGATGGCCGTCAATCAAGAGGGTAAGCACATCGGTTCGCTTTCGGGTGGCTGTGTAGAGGATGACTTTATCAAGCGTCTTGGCGAGGGAAAATATGATCGACCCATAACAGTGACACGCTATGGTGATCCCGACGATACTCAAGGCGCGCATATTGCGCTTCCCTGTGGCGGCGTTTTAGAAGTGTTAATTGAGCGGCTGCTCTCGACTGCTGACACGCAGGAGCACTTGGCCACCCTGCTGGCTACCCTGGATGGTCATCACCGTTTGATGCGTAACGTGAATTTATCCACGGGCGAGCACTCCTTCCGTGAGGATGCCACGCTCGGCCCTCGCGTGGTTCGGTTGGACGTTCAACCCTACGATGAGCAAGAACAGGATCGGCAAGATATTGTTCAAATGCGGATAGCCCCGGCCAGACGGCTCATTATTGCCGGCATTTCGCCCATTTCCGCCCCTTGTGCCGCCTTTGCCACCACGCTGGGGTTTGAAGTGATCGTCTGCGATCCAGACGAGGCGGTCTGCGCAGACTTTGCAGTGCCAGGGGTGACCGTCAAAGCGTTACTGCCCTCGCTCTACATTGCCTCCGGCGCCTGCCATAGCGCCACGGCGGTTGTGGCGCTCACTCACGACCCGCGTATTGATGATTTAGCTATGATGGAGGCTGTATGCACGCCCGCTTTCTATATCGGCGTAATGGGTTCAAGACGCACATCGGCGGCGCGCGCTGAGCGGTTGATTCGTTCTGGGGGGTTAACCGAAGAGCAGGTCGGCCGCCTGCATATGCCGATTGGCCTGGCACTGGGAAGCAAGACTCCAGCTGAGATTGCTCTCGCTGTTATGGCGGATATCGTGCGGGTGCAACACGGAAAAACGATCAATGAGCTATTTCAGTGAGCTATTTCAATGAGCTGTCTCGATGAGCTCTAGCAACGTTGTCGCATTGGTCATGGCCGCCGGTTACTCGCGCCGGTTTGGCGAGCGCGACAAGCGCTGTGCGCGTCTGGAAGATGGACGCACGCTGTTAGCTGTCAGCGTTACCAACGCAGAGCAAGCGCTTCCTCTGCTGCGCGTGGCGATCCGCGAAGAGGACGACGCAGACCTTTTAGGGCTTGCCGAAGGCACGCCGCTTATTCGCATTCGTCAGGCGCGCCTTGGGCTGGGTTCAAGTCTGGCCGAGGCGGTAACGGCGCTTAGCCATGATCCGCGCCTCTCTAACGTGGAAGCAGTGGCGATTTTATTGGGCGATATGCCCTACCTTCAGCGAGACACGCTATTCGCGCTACAGCAGCTAGCCACTCACGACACCATCGTGAGGCCCTGTTTCAAAGGCCAACCAGGCCATCCGGTTATATTCGGACGTTCACTATGGCCAGCCCTTGAATCTTTAAGCGGCGATGCCGGTGCCAAAGACATTATTCGTCGCCACACGGCGCACTACCGAGAGTATGCCGTGCAGGACAACGGCACGCTTATCGATATCGACACGCCAGAGGGGCACAGCATCACGGCGCCAGTGTCATGAACGGCTCATCTTGCTGGTCGCTAAACGCATAGACGTTATAGGGTTCGTCCTGAGGCCCCGGCATACCAGGTGTGCCAATGGGCATACCCGCCAAGCCAATACCGTCAACGTCAGGCTGTTGCTCAAACAGCGCCTGCACGGCCTCCATCGGTACGTGGCCTTCGATCCAATACTCGCCCATCTCGATGGTATGGCACGACCCCAGGCCATAGGGCACGCCCGCCTGCTGCTTAATATCACCCAGCTCTACGTCATCAATGATCGTTACGTCTACGCCGAGCTCTTCAAGGTGGCGCGCATAACCGTCACAGCAGCCGCACTGGGGATTTTTATACAGTGTTGCCTCTAGCGGTAACGCCGCCTGAGCGGAGACCGCCCCAAGCAGCATGGAACCTGAGAGCAAAAGCTTGGTGCTCATATGTCGCATTATTTTCAACTCCTTAATGTGAACGACTGCAGAGGTACTTGACCAGCGACGCGATCACTAAGTCAATTAATAAAGCATGGCCAGGACCATCAACCAGCCTAACCACCCCATTGACCCCATAAAAGCAAAGCATTCCACGTTCATCATGGCATCACTTCTATAAAGCAAGAGGCAATCGCCAAGGCTTATTGCGGGCCTTGGGGGCGGGGCATGCGTTCCCTCATCTGTTCACGCTGCTCATCGGTTAATAAGTCCTGCATCTGATTATGCATGCGCACGTTGTCAGCCATCATTTCGCCATGAAGGTTGGCCATTTGAGCATGCAGCGCCTTTACTTCCTCTGGTTCAGGGCGCTCAGTCTGCATGATTTGCATCATCTCGTCGCGCAGGTTCATCATTTCGCCCATTCGCTCAAGTTGGGCCGCACGGTGTTCCTGGCGCATCTCACGCACGGAACTCATCTGCTGCTCGTTGAGTATACCGACCATGCTGGACATAGGCCCCATGCCTCCCATCATTGGGCAAGGCATCATCCCGTTTTGCCCTCCCATCATCATTCCTGGGTACATGCCTTCTTGACTGCCCATCATCATATAGGGATACATGCCTCCTTGACTGCCCATCATGAAGCCCGAACCCATACCGCCTTGGCCGCCCATCATGTTTCCATAGCCTTGGGCGCCCTGGTTCATACCTTGAGCGAAGATGGCACTGCTTGTGACACTGAGGCTTGCAACCAGACCAATGGCAAAGATCATCTTGTGCTTAACCATGATATTTCCTCTCATCAAGTTGCGGGTCGAGACATCGCCTTATCCATTAAAAATGGAAGAAGGCGGAGTTAGCTTTCATTACAAGCCTATAGTCTATAGGTGGCCCGAAGGTAAAGGAGAAACCGATTACAATACTTAAACGTTGTCACAAATCATTTCTTTCAGCCTTGTTTCAGGTTGGCATGTTATAAAACCGACTCGCTTCCATGAAGAAGAGCGCATCAAAATGCTGCTCAAAAACCTCGCCGCCCAAGAAGCGCAAGACGCCATGCGCCTTGTTCGCTAAAGGGCAAATGAACGATGTCTGAAGGCTCAACCGAATCAGTTTTAGCGCTTCCGCGATGAAGTAACGGCATCCATTCAACCTTGAAAAAAAATATAAGGATACGGTATGCAAAAGAAGACGAGTTCGCTCCCTATCATTCACGCTATCTTAGCAACGCTGTTGATATCGCTAGCAATCCCAGTACTGGCCCATGAAGGGCGCGCAAACACTTTGCCTAAGGATGGCACCACCGTTCAGAATTCCCCAGCGACGATTGGCATAGAGTTTGGTGGCATGATGCGCGTCACCCAGTTTGAGGTGACAGGCCCGGACGGCTCCGTTCCTCTTGATGGTCAGCCAGGCACTGAACAGGTCGAACAATACTTCGTGAAGCCCGATGAAATTCTGTCGGCTGGGGACTACCAGGTGCACTGGCGCGGCCTATCGGATGACGGGCACATGATGTCCGATGGTTTTAACTTCTCGGTTGAGCCCTGATCCGTGACCTGGTGGCGCTCCGTAAATAGCATCGATGCATGGACCGTTACGATGATTCTTGTGGCGGCCGGGATTTACCTTAGCGCCCTAGTCGCGACGGGGGCCGTGTTGTTCCGTCTAGCGTTTCCCCAACTCTCTGATCATGACCGGAGGCGCGTCGCCCGCATGGGTGTCCTTGCTGCCCGCGCGGGGGTCATCCTGATTCTGTTCCAGTGGCCTATAGAAGCTGGGTACCTTGGGGGCGGCAATATAGCGGCTGCAACCAACCCCATGCTGCTCGGGATCGTGTTCGAAGGCGCGTCCGGGAACCGGCTAATATTGGCGGTAGCAGGCTTGCTGCTGGTCCAGGCGATTCAGCTTAATAACGTAGCACTCTCGAAAACAGCCAATAGCTTGAGCCTGGTAGGCGTATTACTGGTAATGCTGGCATTCGTGCAGGTGGGACATACCGTGAACACCCCACGCCTCGTTCTGTCTGGCTTGCTGATCGTTCACCTGACGGCGGCGGCATTCTGGGTGGCCTCGCTGTGGCCGCTGTTCCATTTAGTGGGACGGGTTCACAGCCAGGACAATACCGCCCGCATTCTGTCCCGTTTCGGGAAACTCGCCATGGGCGGAGTTGGCTTGTTGGTGCTGGCGGGTGTAACGTTGGCCACCCTGCTGACGGGCGGTTTCATGCCACTGCTCACCACGGCATATGGACAATTCTTGATCGGCAAGATATTGATTGTAGCGGCGCTACTGCTATTTGCTGCCGTGAACAAGTGGCGGCTTGTACCAGCCTTTGAGAGCGGCGACGCAACGGCCCCACGACGGCTACAGCGCAGTATTGCACTAGAGATGATGCTGGTCGCGGTTATCCTGCTGATCACAGCGGTGCTGACAAGGGTGACATCACCAAATGGGTGACCGACAGGACAACCGCCTTGGGTAGTTAAGAACCCAGCTTAATAGCTATAAGCAACGCTATCTGGATAGGCTAGGCAGGTGCCATCCGCGGCAAGAGATACACACCCGTCACGTGGCTATCAGGACGCCGACCAGATCCGCAAGAAAGCCCCTCCTTCCCAGAACTTTAAAAGTCACAAAAAGTTGATTATCAGCTGATTACGAATTCCCAAATGAGTTAATAAAGACGCAACAGTCTGTATTCATAATATAAATGCCTTTCTCAGAGCAATAAGGAGTTTATTGCACAGGCAAAGCATACAAAATGTATGTTGCCAAAAGGTCAGTATCCATCATTATGCTTGAAATGTTTTTTTGCGGCAGATCATATTATGACTTTAGGTTCAGGCTGGTTTCAGGTTAATACCGTATAAAGAACAAGTAACAATAACCTTTAGGGTAAATGACCATGCGCAAAAACACTTTAGCAACGTCCTTGTTTGCCTTTTCACTAAGCTTGGTAACGAGTGCGGCGTGGGCTGCTCCCGGCTACGACGGTGGGGACAGTAACCTAACCGATGCTGACGTTGATCGCACGATCCGCCTCGACGCTGGCGATATGTGGTTCGACCCTGAAAAGCTAGAAATGACGGCTGGGGAGATTGTTAAATTTGAAATTACCAACACCGGCAACTTAGAGCACGAATTTGTGATTGGTAGCAAAGAAGCCCAGGAAGAACATCGTCAAATGATGCTAAACATGGCCAATGGCGGAGGCCATGACATGTCGAATATGTCACACGGCGACGGTCAAGATATGACCAGTATGAACATGGCAGGCGTCACCATTGCGCCTGGCGAAACAGAGACTCTATTATGGAGTGTCCCTGATAATGTTTACGAGTTAGAGTATGCCTGTAACCTTCCCGGCCATTACGAATCCGGCATGTATGGCAATTTTTCTCACTAGCCTGACGCATAACAATGAAACTGTTGCTACTCGAAGATGATGATTTGCTGGCGGAAAGCTTGGCAGAGAGTCTCAAGGACAACGGTTACCTGGTTGACTTGGCCGCTTCATTGAAAGCGGCCAAGTCGCTTATGGCAACCGAGCATTATGAGCTGGCTATTTTAGATGTCGGTTTGCCCGATGGGTCGGGACTCGACCTGCTCGCCCAGTGGCGTAAGCAAAAACGCAGCACGCCTATTTTGATTTTGACAGCGCGCGATACCTGGGAAGATAAAGTCATCGGTCTGGAAACGGGGGCAGATGACTATCTCACCAAGCCCTTCCACGAAGCCGAACTGATGGCCCGCCTTAAGGCCCTGCTGCGCAGGCAGTCAGGTCAATTATCTCAGGTGATTACGCTGAACGGAGTATCGTTGGATGAAGCAGGCCAACGAGTGTGCTTAGAAGGGGAAACCTGGCGTTCGCTAACGGCGACGGAGTTTCGGTTACTGCGCTACTTGATGCTTCACCCAGACCGCATTCACTCGAAAGAGCAGCTACTAGAGCAGCTATATGCCTTGGAGCAGGATGCCGCTGCACCCAACTTGGTTGAAGTCTATGTCGCTCGTCTGCGCCGCTATCTCGGCAAATCGGTCATTCAAACTCGACGCGGCCAGGGGTATTTCTTTGTTTCACATTGATCGGCGCAGTTTACGTATTCGACTCCTTGTATGGTTAGGCGGCGTGGCGCTGTTGGTGGTGGTCACTACGTGGCTACTGCACGGGATTTTTTTACATAGCCTTGCACGAGATTTCTTAGGCGAACGCTTACAGCGTGAAGCTAATCACGCGGTCGCGCAGTTAGAACAAGACCAAACTGCAGTACCGACTGCGCTCGACTCAGTAAGCCAAGGCTACCAAGTCTTTCATCACCTTTATGTGCTCCGCCTTAACGGCTCAATCAGCACTTCCGACCCGCAATGGCAGCAAAAGTTGGCCCCACTGCTGGAAGAAAATGGCGATGCCCTACTAGACGTGAATCACGGCGAGCAGCACATGCTCGTTTATCGTCGCTATTTTGAGTGGCAGGGAACACAAGGCGTGCTACTGGTGGGTGAGGATTTTTCTCAAGTCGAAGAAGGGTTGGCAACCTTGCACTGGTGGGTCGGTGGGATTGCCGCCGTGCTTTTAGGGATGCTCATCATACTCAATATGCTGGCGGTTAACCGTGGTCTCACGCCACTTTGGCAACTACGTCAACAGCTTGAAGCCTTGCGATCAGGCAAACGTGAACGCTTGTCATTAGTAGCCCCTTCCGAGTTAGATGCGTTAGTCGACCAATTAAACTGGTTTATGGACGACATTGATCTTCGTTTGAAGCGCTCGCGAGAATCAGTCGCCAACCTATCACATGCATTAAAAACCCCGCTGGCAGCCGTTACCCAAGTACTACGTGGCAACCGACCCATTGATGAAAACCGTCGTCATAAACTGCTCAGCCGAGTAGAGGATATTAATGCCCAGCTGAATGCGGAGCTGCGACGTTCACGTATTGCAGGCCCTAATGCAGGGCGAATGGCCAACGTCACACGTGATAGCTTACGGCTCATCGAGATGTTCCGTAGCCTTTACCCTGAGAGCATGTTCAACCTTACCCACTCAGCCCGCGAGAAAGACCAAGTCCCTATTGAAGCTCACGACTTTTCAGAAATATTAGGCATCGTGCTTGATAACGCTGGCAAATGGGCGAATAGGCACGTTCACTGCGACATTGCAGTCATGGTGACTGCGCTCACGATAACCATTGATGACGACGGCCTCGGTGTTGCAGAAGAGGAACTTTCGCGCTTGGGAGAGCGTGGCACACGACTGGATGAACGCCGTCCTGGCTACGGCTTAGGCCTTTCGATTCTTGCGCAGTTAATTTCTCGTTACTCGGGGCACTCGCAGTTTGAACGCAGCCCACTGGGTGGCCTGCGCGTTATGATAACTTTGCCACTGACGGGTGAAGTGGCTAATTAATCATCATTCAGCGTTGATTCAGCTTCTTCCATCAAGATGGTGCTATTCACCATTGATGGGATTAACACATGGCACGCTCAAGTATCATTTCTCACCTACTTTCTCGTCGGCAATTGTTGAAAGGTGGTGCTGCCTTAGGACTAGGTTCAGCTGCAGCAATGGGGTTAACGCCCGCCTGGGCAAACCCTTGGGGCCGTACCAATGTCTATGCTCAGGGCGTCGAAGAAGGGCCTGAGGTATCACTGGCTATCCGCCGTGAATCGTTGCCTATTGACGGACAAGAAGCCCGTCCTATTAGCATTAACGGTACCAGCCCTGGCCCGTTGATTCGTCTGAAAGAAGGTCAAGACGCCGTACTGCGTGTTACCAACTTGCTGGATGAACCCACTTCCATCCACTGGCATGGCCTCATTCTACCGCCAGAAATGGATGGCGTGCCTGGCGTTAGCTTTGCCGGTATCGCTCCTGGTGAAACTTTTACCTATCGATTCCCCGTCCGTCAGAACGGTACCTACTGGTACCACAGTCATTCAGGTATGCAGGAGCAGTTGGGCCATGCAGGGCCACTAATTATCGACGCTGCCGAGCGCGAGCCTATCCGCTTCGATCGTGAGCACGTGTTGCTGCTGACTGACTGGACCTTTGAAGATCCCATGTCGGTGTTCCGTAATCTGAAAACCATGGAAGGGTATTACAACTTCCAAGAGCGCACGATTGCTGACTTCTTTGCCGATGTCCGCAATAACGGTTTTGCTCAGACCGCCGAGATGCGTGGCATGTGGGCTCAAATGCGAATGAGTTCGCGAGATATCGCCGATGTCACCGGCAGTACCTATACCTATCTGCTCAACGGCCATTCACCACAGGAAAACTGGAATGCATTGTTCAAGGCCGGTGAGCGAATACGGCTACGCGTGATCAATGGGTCGGCCATGTCATTCTTTGATGTCCGTATTCCTGGTTTGAAGATGACAGTGGTGGCCGCCGATGGACAACCGGTTCAACCGGTTCCCGTGGATGAGTTCCGTATTGGCGTGGCTGAAACCTACGATGTGCTTGTTTCACCTGAAGATGACCGGGCATACACCATCTTCGCTGAATCCATGGATCGCAGCGGCTACGCACGCGCAACCCTGGCACCGCGTGAGGGCATGCAGGCTGAAATCCCTGAACGACGTCAAATTGCCGACCGCGGCATGGAAGCCATGGGTGCCCACGGCATGGACGGCATGGACCATTCCAACATGCCGGGCATGGACCACTCTGGCATGTCGAATATACAAGGCATGGATCATTCGAACATGGAGGGGATGGATCACTCTACTATGGGCGGCATGTCGGGCGAGCAGGCGAAAATCGGCGAAAATGGCATGCTCGTTGCTGGTGAAGCACAGCCCGGCTCCCGCTACGGCCAGGCAGGCATTGGCATCGACCCCGACGAACGTCGTGTTTTAGT
Source organism: Halomonas alkaliantarctica (assembly GCF_029854215.1). NCBI lineage: Bacteria > Pseudomonadati > Pseudomonadota > Gammaproteobacteria > Oceanospirillales > Halomonadaceae > Vreelandella > Vreelandella neptunia. The sequence goes on from NZ_CP122961.1 coordinate 4,062,087, forward strand.
TTACCGCGATTTAAAAGCCTTCACGCCATGGCCTGACCGCCGCGAACCAGGCCGTGAGATTGAGCTGCACCTGACCGGCAATATGGAACGTTACATGTGGTCGTTCGACGGCAAGAAATTTAGCGAAGTGACCGGCCCGATTCATTTTGTGAAAGATGAGCGCCTGCGCCTCATCCTCGTCAACGACACCATGATGGAGCACCCCATTCACCTCCACGGCATGTGGATGGAGCTGGAAAACGGCCAGGGTGAATTGATTCCGCGCAAACACACACTAAATGTGAAGCCCGGCGAGCGCGTGTCTGCGCTGATCACCGCAGACGCCGAGGGTAGTTGGGCGTTCCACTGCCACCTTCTCTATCACATGGATGCCGGCATGTTCCGCGTTGTTCAGGTTTCTTAAGGAGGCAGTATGAAGACTAAGCATTACTTAACCATCGCCAGCGCCGCCCTCGGCATAGTGGCCGCTACCACCGTTCAAGCCGAAGATGGCTATGCCGCTCCGGGTCATTGGCCAGCGCCCACTGAGGAACATAATATGGGCATGGCGCTGTTTGATCGGCTTGAATATAGTGTGCCCGATAAAGGCCAAGACGCCGTGGTATGGGACTTTCAAGGCTGGTACGGCGGTGATGTCAACCGCATTTACCTCAAATCAGAAGGCGAAAACGTCCAAGGCGACGGGGAAGATGCTGAGTTTGAGTCCTTGGAATTACTCTATAGCCGCCTAGTGGCTGATTTTTGGGAGTTACAGGGGGGTATCGGTTATCAAGGCGGGGTGTTCTCCGATGATCACGCCGAACGCACCTATGGGGTGGTTGGCCTGCAGGGCGTGATGCCCTACGGCATTGAAACCGACGTTGCTATGCAAGTGAGCGAAGATGGCGACGTGGCCGCCAGTTTTGAAGGCGAATACGACTTGCGCCTGACACAGCGGCTTTATCTGCAGCCACGCACTGAAATTGCCGTTGCTGCCAGCGAAGTTGAACAGTTTGGTGTGGGCAAGGGGCTTAATTCAGTGCGTGTGGGCATGCGTCTCGGCTACGAGGTGACCCGCCGCTTCGCTCCGTACGTGGGCACTTACTGGGTAAAAAAGTATGGCGATACCGCTGATCTTTCTCGTGCTAGTGGAGAAAGCAGCGAAGATACCGGCGTGGTTGCGGGTGTCAGGTTAATGTTTTAAATCGTTAAACACTTAATAACTCGCGCCACCGGAAGGTGGCGCTTTTTGTTAAATCGTCGTGTCATCGCCAGACACCAAGAGTGGTTGGAAGGCCGATGAAAATGTCTTCCATGAACATATTTGACCTAAAGGCAGCACATAGGATCTAGGCTGATGGGTAAGCAATTTTTAAAGCGATATACATCGATAAACGTGAACCCAAGTGCGCCTGTATCGGCGGCAACAGCAATGTGCCATTAGGCTTTGTATCGCTTACCGAAAACCTAGTGATGATGGGAATGGGACTGTGGATGCCGCTGCGGATGCTGCTTGGATAATTATTGCCTGCTTTTTCCGAAGCACTTGATCAGGTTGCGTTTAAGCAGGTCATCCAGGCGAGGAGTAATTTATATGGCTGAGCAGGATAGAACGCCACAATATAAAGAAAACAGTCTTTCGTTGGTCGGTGCCGTGGCATTAGGCACCGGCGTAATGATTGGGGCCGGTATCTTTGCGCTAACCGGCCAAATGGCCGAAATGACTGGCCGGCTATTCCCCCTGGCCTTTCTGGCCGCTGCCGTCATTGTCGCTTTCAGCGCTTACTCTTACGTTAAAATGTCCAATACCTTCCCTTCGGCAGGTGGCATTGGCATGTATTTACAGAAAGCGTATGGCCCGACGCTTCCCACCGCCTTTCATGCCCTTTTGATGTATTTTTCCATGGTGATCGCACAGAGTTTTCTGGCGAGAACGTTTGGCTCTTATACGCTTGAGTTGTTTGACCTGGGAGATCGTTCGCTATTTGTGCCTCTACTCGGGGTTGGTTTACTGCTAATAGCCTTTTTGATCAATTTATCCGCCAACCGCTTGATCGAGACCGTCGCCTCGGTGCTTGGATTTATCAAAATAGGCGGCATTGTCGTGTTTGGTATTGTTGGCGTGTTTATTGCCGACTCCATCGAAATGGGCTCTGGCAACAACGCACCAACGCCTACAAAAGCGGGCTTTTTAGGTGCAACGGCACTTGGCATACTGGCATTTAAAGGCTTCACGACGATTACCAATAGTGGTTCGGAGCTTAAAGATCCTAAGCGGAATCTTGGCAAAGCTATCTCGATCTCTATTGCGCTATGCGTGGTGATCTATGCCCTTGTCGGTTTTGCCGTTGCCAGCAACCTATCTTTGTCTGAAATTATCGAAACCCAGGACTACTCCCTGGCCGCCGCTGCCCGTCCCGCACTGGGTGAAGCAGCCGTTGCGTTTACCGTTATTCTCGCCATGCTAGCAACGGCAGGCGGTATCATCGCCAGCGTCTTTGCCGTTTCACGCATGCTCGCCATGCTGACAGAAATGAAATTGGTTCCCCATCGGCATTTTCATATGCCGGGAAGTGTGCAAAAGCACACACTGGTGTACACCATCGTGTTTGGTTTAGTGCTCACCGCTTTTTTTGACCTGAGCCGTATCGCAGCATTAGGCATCATTTTCTACCTGATCATGGATATGGCCATTCACTGGGGTGTGCTTCGCCACCTGAAAGACAGTGTGGGGGCTAATCCTGTCATTCCTGGCATTGCCATATTGCTGGATGCCGTTGTGTTAATCGGCTTTGTTTGGGTAAAAGCCACCTCTGACCCGTTAGTGCTCATCGTTGCCAGCATAGTGATGGTCACTCTTTTACTCGGCGAGTGGATTTTCTTGTCCAAACGCGAAACTTCAAACGATAGCGAGCACTCTCACACTCATTAACGTTAATAGCGTTATAGGAGGTACCCAATGGACGTTAGAACCTTTGGTGAGTTAATCGATTGGACCCGTCAGTTACACGAGCATCTTGCAGCTTGCCTTGCTCATTGCGCCGATATACACGAAGAAGAGCGCGCTCGCATGTTGCTCAATTACTTAGCTGCACAGGAAGCGGAAATGCAGCGCGTTGTGGAGCGCTTTGAACAGACTGCTGACGCAAAAGCATTAAAAACCTACGTTTATGACTATTTGGAGCATAAACCTATCCGTACGCATCGTACCTGCGATGCTCCCTACTCTACGCTAAGTGTTGACGACATTTGCCGAGAGGTTTTTGATTTCCATGAGCAAACGATAAACCTTTATCGAACCCTCGCTGGCAAAGCGGAAATTCCAGAAGCTAAAGAGCTCCTAGAGTCTCTTTTGGCTCTTGAAGAGCACGAAGCCATGCGCCTTGTTCGCCAAACGGGGAGAATGAACGATGTCTGAAGACTATACCGAGACAAAGGTAAAAGACCCTGTTTGCGGACACTGGTCCTTCGGACGAACTCAAGGACATGACCCGGCGTTTCTGGATCGGCCTAGTACTGACACTACCCGTGTTTGCCCTAGAAATGGGTGGGCACGCGTTTGGCCTTATACATTTTATTTCCCAGCAAACCTCTAACTGGATTCAACTGCTGCTGGCAACGCCGGTAGTCGTCTGGGCAGGTTGGCCATTCTTTGTACGCGGATGGCGCTCGCTTCTCCGTCGCAGCCTTAATATGTTCACGCTCATCGTGATAGGTACCGGCACCGATGTGGCAATAGAAAGCGCTGGTCACCCTACTGCGTGGCGACCTCACCGGTATTGCCACGGCGCATAAGCTCTCTAAAACCACCATGCGCAACATCCGTCAAAACCTGTTTTTTGCCTTTGCTTATAACGCGGCAGGCATTCCCATGCGGCAGGGATTTTGTACCCCTTCACAGGTATGCTGTTATCACCGATTATCGCTGCAGCGGCGATATCACTCTCGTCAGTGAGCGTGATTGGCAACGCCTTACGGTTACGTATGACGGCGCTGCGCTAGCAGGGCTACCACTCCAAGCGCCAGCCAACCGGCCATCAACAGCAGCCCGCCAATGGGTGTGACAATGCCAAGGTTCAGCCCCGCCAGCGCCATCAGGTAGAGCGAGCCTGAAAAGCACGCCATGCCTAGCGCCCACAGCGCCAGCACCCAGCGGTGTCCGGCAAGCGGCTGCACTTGGCGCCATACCAGCACGATCATGATGGCTAGCGTGTGCCAGGCCTGATAGCGCACGCCGGTTTCAACAGCGCTCACCATCGTTTCTGTGGTGCGCGCCGCTAAGCCATGGGCTGCATAGGCGCCTAGCATTACCAGCATGGCGCCCGAAAGCGCCACGATACACCACCACACTTTATCTGTTCGCTGCACGCCACTCTCCTACGCCTATTGTGGTTGGCATCCATCGCGCTGATTGCACCTACGGCTTACCTTGCGCGGCGCGAAACCGCTACAATAGAGAATGCCTTAGAGAACGAACTACCACGACGAATGAGACACGCCTATCTATGTCTATCCAGATACGTCTAAACGGTGAACCCCATACGCTGTCGACCGGCCTCACCGCCGCTGACTTAGTTGAACAGCTGGGCCTTAGCGGTCGTCGTATCGCCGTCGAAATTAACGAAGAGATCGTCCCCCGCAGCCAACACGCCGACACCCGCCTGGTCGATGGCGACCACGTAGAAGTTGTCCACGCGATTGGCGGCGGCTAGAGGAAATACTATGACCCAACAAACCCATGTAGCGCTAGCCGATACCCAGCTAACCATCGCCGGACGCGATTTTCAATCGCGCCTGCTGGTGGGCACAGGCAAGTACAAAGACTTTACCGAAACTGGCGCCGCCATTGCCCAAAGCGGCGCTGAAATCGTGACCTTTGCGGTGCGCCGTACTAATTTAGGCCAGGACGCCGATGCGCCCAACCTGTTAGACGTTATTTCCCCCGAGCGCTACACCCTGCTGCCCAATACCGCCGGTTGCTACAACGCTAAAGATGCCGTTCGCACCTGCCGCTTGGCCCGAGAACTGCTCGACGGTCACAACCTGGTCAAGCTAGAAGTGCTCGGCGACGATCACACGCTTTACCCCAACGTGGTCGAGACGCTAAAAGCCGCTGAAACGCTGCTCGCCGATGGCTTTGACGTCATGGTGTATACCAGTGACGATCCTATTGTGGCACGCGAACTAGAAGCCATGGGCTGCTGCGCCATCATGCCGCTGGGGTCACTGATTGGCTCGGGCCACGGCATTCAGAATCCGCACAACCTGCGTTTAATCGTTGAGCAGAGCAAGGTACCGGTACTCGTGGATGCGGGCATTGGCACGGCGTCAGACGCTGCCATGGCGATGGAGCTCGGTTGCGACGGCGTACTGCTGAATACCGCCATTGCCCACGCCCGCGAGCCGCTACGCATGGCCAACGCCATGAAGCTGGCCGTGGAAGCCGGGCGTGATGCGTTTTTAGCCGGCCGTATGGCGCGCCGCCAGTCCGCCGATCCTTCTTCACCTTTCGCTGGCCGTATTAACGGTTAATTGATTCGAGACCCCATGACTGAACCCAACGATACCGTACCCGAAAGTCACACCGCGCCCGAAAGCAACGTCACCACAGGCCCGGAAGGTACGGATGCACCTCTGCACCGCCGCGGCATTAAAAGCTACGTGATCCGCGCGGGTCGTATGACACAAGCGCAGAACCGTGGACTGGAAGATATCTGGCCGCGCTTTGGCCTGACCATCGCCGACGGTCGTCAAGACTTGGATGCCCTGTTTGGCCGCAAGGCACCGCGGGTAGTAGAAATCGGCTTTGGCATGGGCAACTCGCTGATAGAACAGGCCGAGACTCATCCAGACACCGACTTTATTGGCATTGAAGTCCACGCCCCCGGCGTTGGCAAGCTGTTGGATGAAGTCGATAAACGCGGCCTCACCAATCTGCGCGTTTACCGGGAAGACGCCCTGGCGGTGCTGGAGCAGTGCCTGCCCGAAGGCTCGCTGACCACGCTGCAGCTGTTCTTTCCCGACCCTTGGCCGAAGAAGAAGCACCACAAACGGCGCATCGTGCAGCCCGCATTCGTTGATCTGATCCGTACCCGCCTGATGCCGGGCGGCACCTTCCATATGGCCACCGACTGGGAAGCCTACGCGGAGTGGATGGCCGAGGTAATGGAAGCGGCCCCCGGCTATGCCAATACCGCTAGCGAGGAAACCGCCCCGTACGTGCCACGCCCGGCGTTCCGCCCGCTAACCAAGTTTGAAGCCCGCGGCGAAAAACTGGGTCACGGGGTTTGGGATTTGATCTATCGCCGGGAGGGGTGAATCTAAGGGCTGTCTCCACCTCGCGATGGCCTAGTCTTTATGCGCTATCTGAAATAGCGGGTTCCTACTCAAATTCAGTTAGCGCAAAGCTCTCGCCCTCCACCACCTTCGCCTGCCAGGCATGTAGCGTCGGGTAGCGGTTTTGCCAATCAAAGGCCGGTAGGCGAAAGCTAATATACGCCAGCGCCGCGGCAACGGTAATCGCCCCCAGGGTGCGCTGGGCACTGCCTGCCAGCACACTGGGGTGCGCATTGAGTGTTATCAACGTGCGTTCGATCGCTTTTAAACGGCGCTGCCCCAACAGCGTCGTATCCACTTCGTGGCCACTATATTTGCGACCGATTACCACGTTAAAGGCGGCGTCCATCAGGCCCTGCCCCAACCCTGCCAGCGCCAGGGTTTCCGTTAGTGTTTTACTGGGTATCAGAGATGGCCCTTCGCCCACTGCATCCAGATAGTGAGCAATCAACAGCGACTCGGTGATGACCTCTCCCTCATCGGTCACCAGCGTTGGAATACGGCTAAGCGGCGTAATCTGCAACAGTTCGCTATCTGCCGCCCAAGGGTCGCACCAGCAAAGCTCGGTGCGCTCGATCAGTTGCTTTTCATAGAGGCAAACACGCACAACGCGTGCATAGGGAGAAGAAGTATTTAAATAGAGCTGCATGACGGCCTCGTGTTTATTTTAAACGCTCGCTAAGCGACCTAAGGCTAGTCCAGTTTAGCGTTAACTATTCGATGCATGGTGCCACTTCCACTTTCAAAGGCGTCGATATTCGCCAGCGTGGTCTCGGCAATATTGGTCAGCGCCTCGGCAGTGAAGAAGGCCTGGTGGCCGGTGATCAGTACATTATGGAAGGTCGTTAGGCGCATAAACTGATCATCGTCAATCACGCCCTGGGAGAGGTCCTCGAAGAACAGCTGCTCCTCCTCTTCGTAGACATCCAACCCTAAGCGGCCGATTTTGCCGCTTTTCAAACCCGCGATTACCGCCTGGGTATCGACCACCCTACCTCGGCCGGTGTTGATGATCATCACGCCCTCCTTCATTTGCGCAATGGCATCAGCATCAATCAAATGGTGAGTCTCAGGCGTCAACGGGCAGTGCAGCGAGATAATGTCGGCGTTGGCATACAGCGTTGCTAGCGGCACGTACTCAACAAAGGGTTTCGCATCCGGGCTGGGAAAGGGGTCGCTTGCCACAATGCGGCAACCAAAGCCGTGCATAATATCGGCAAAAATCAGCCCGATATGCCCAGTGCCAATAACGCCCACGGTTTTGCCGTGTAGATCGAACCCCAGCAGGCCATCCAGAGCAAAATTTCCCTCCCTCACCCGGTTGTAGGCGCGATAAGTCATGCGATTAAGGCTTAGTACTAGGGCGACCGCGTGTTCTGCCACTGCGTGGGGGGAGTAGGCGGGCACCCGTACCACCGTAATGCCCAACCGTTCGGCGGTAGCTAAATCAACATGATTAAAGCCCGCCGAACGCAGCGCCACTAACCTTGTGCCACCGCTATGCAATTGCTCTAACACGGCGGCATCAAGGCAGTCGTTAACAAAGGCGCAAACCGCATCAAATCCGTTGGCCAATGGGGCCGTATCAATCGTTAGACGCGCCTCCAAAAAGCTCAAGGAGTGACGCTCCCCTGCGTTAGCGCGAGTAATAAAAGTGCGATCGTAGGGTTTGGCGCTGAATACGGCGATGCGCATTGGCATTACTCATCAAGCGGTTTAAGCGGCTCCCATTCTGAGCGATTGGCCAGAAACTCTGGCCTTGGTCGATTGCCGCAGTAAGGGTCGTGTAGCGTGTTTTCAACGCTATTGTAAACAAAAAACAGATTACTTCTCGGCCAGCAAGACATATTGATATTCGAGCCGTGCATGGTATTGCATTCAAAGATTACCAGCGAGCCGGCGGGCCCTTTAGGCGCTTCGATATCGTTTTCTAACATTAGCTCGCGAAGGCTACTGGCTGGAGGCACCCCCACCTCTTGGCTTTTCAGCGACTCCTTATAATTATTTTCCGGTGTTCGTCCTACGCAGGGGACAAAGTATTGATGCGAACCGGGGATCAACATTAACGGGCCGTTAAACTCACCGTTATCAGTGAGTACGATGGAGCAACTTAACGCACGCATTCGCGGCATGCCGTCTTCGCTATGCCATGTTTCAAAATCAGAGTGCCACTCAAACCCTTTACCTTTAAAACCTGGCTTATAATTAATCCGTGACTGATGAATATATACATCGCTGCCCAGCAGTTGCTTAACAATCGCCAATAGATTGGGATCCTGGGTCAAGCGCTGAAAGCGTTTTGAAATATCGTGGATGCCAAAAATGGTGCGGATCTCTTCACGCCCCGGTTCAAGAATAGTGCCTTCTGAAAGTTTCAGATCAGCATCGTCTTCATACTCGCGCAGCTCTTGAAGAAAAACCTGCATATCATCGGCGTCAAAAAATCCTTCAAACGACAGAAACCCCTTTCTTTCGTACTCATCAATTTCTGTCTTGCTTAAGGGGCCATTCTCAAGCTGTGACTCATCGCCGTATACCACGGGATCGATGCGTTCAAACATTCCTAACTTTCGTTCCAAGCGCGTCGGGAAAAGATCTTGTGTATCGACCATAGCAAACTCCTCCATTAGTGTGCTTATCAACAAACGCCTTTAAACGCTACTTATAAAACGTAGACGTCAAAGCGTACACAAGCAATGACGCATGTCATCCTGCGTCGCCGCAGCAGTCTTTGATTAAAAATATAAACAACTAAGCGTATAAAAGTAGCCAAAAAGCCGTAAGGATAGAGAGCGGAGGTATCAGTAAGCGCAAAAAAGAAAGCCGCTCCATTGGAGCGGCAAAAAGACCGTGACTAGCAATGAGAGGGAGAAACCATGACAGGAAACTGGCGGTTTCTGTCTTGGTCTGTGGCGTCTCATCAAACGCCACAACCACAATGTAATAGTTCTCATTTACGCCGTCAACACAAATACGAATATTTTTTATTTGGTTTTCCAGCCTCGCCGTCAACTGACCAACTGCAGCCAAAACGGAAGAGTGAGCATGGCTAATAGGGTTTGGCCTGTAATGATTGCGGCCATCAACTCGGCATCTCCACCCAACTGACGGGCTAGGATATACGCAGAGGTGGCGGTGGGCAGTGCTGCAAACAGCAGCGCTACATCGCGGCTTACAGTATCCAACTGCAGGATCCAAGTGAGCGCCAATACCAGCGCGGGCATGAGCAGCAGTTTAACGCTATTGGTGGCCAACACGCCGCGGTCAATACGTAGTAGCGCCGCTGGACGTAGCGCCACGCCGACGGCCACCAAACCCAATGGCAACGCCGCACGCCCCAGTAGCTCAACCGTATCTTTACTCCAGCCGGGCAAACCAATGCCCGTAAGGTTCAGACCAATGCCCGCCAGGCAGGCAAGAATCAACGGGTTTTTAATCAGTGCCATCACACTTTTACCTACGCTAGCACCGCCGAGTGTACCCGCGGCGACAAAGCTGGCCACGCACATCACATTAACCACTGGCACCATTAGCGCCACAGCGACGGCGGCGGTGGTCGCTCCTAAGCTGCCGTGTAGCGCGGCGGCGCCAGCAACGCCCACGTAGGTATTAAAACGTACCGCACCTTGAAATACCGATGTAAACGCCGCGGGCGTTAGCTGTAGCCAGCCACGTAAACACCACAGCAACAAACCAAACAGCACCATCGCACCCAGCAGCACCAGGGCCAAGCGGCCGACCGGTACTTGGTTTACATCCGCAGTGGCTAAGGTGCCCACCAGCATGGCGGGAAACAGCACAAAGTAGATCAGCCGTTCCATATGCGGCCAAAAGGTGTCGCTGGGCCAGCGCCAATAGCCAAGCACGGCGCCCAGTAAGATCAACAGAAATAGTGGGCCTAAAGCACCAGTGATACTCTCCATTTACGTCCCTTTTGCCTGCGACATCCCAGCACAGCGATATCGGCGCGATTGCTGTTACCATGGCAATGATTCCCCGCCCCACGGCTTGCGTAGCGATTATTCTGCCATGAAGATGACATTAAAACCTGCACACCCGGCGGGCTTTCCCGCCTTAAGGGTACTGATGCTGGTCACTGGCTTGGCGCTAGCGGCCTGCGCGTGGTATGCCTTTTCACATTGGCTCCACCGCGACAGTGATGTGACATGGTTTCCGCCCACTTCAAGCTGCAATCTGCATGCTGCTCCCTGCACCGCCACTTTGGGGGACTTGGGCCGCATCACTCTCCACGTTCAATCCAGTGGACGGATTAATGCCTTGGAAATATTGCCACTGGAAGTGGACGTCGAGGGTGTTACCGCCTCCCAGGTCGAGGTAGATTTTATCGGTCGAGATATGGATTTGGGACTCTACCGTTTTGCCCTTAGCGCAGGTGCGCCCGGCCATTTTGAAGGTCAAGGCCAAGTGGGGATTTGCACTCAAAACGTTATGCCCTGGCGAGCACGTGTCATACTGGAAACCGCAGAAGGCAAGGTAGGCAGTTGGTTCGATTTTGACGTAATTCGGAGTTAACGCATATGGCAAGGAAACCCTTATGGCTAGGCGCGGGGTTGGTCGCGGTTTTGCTGGTGGTCAGCGGTATAGGCCTGTATCAGTATGCCTTTGCCCCACAAGAGGGCGAACCCGTAGGTGGCCCGGTTGAGCTGCCCTCTACCCAGGGTGATTTCTCGTTAACCCAGTTAGACGACAATCAAATCGCGATTCTCTCTTTCGGCTACACCTACTGCCCCGATATTTGCCCCATGACCCAGTCGGTTAAGCGTCAAGCCCTTGCCCAGCTCTCTGAGCAGCAGCGCGAGCGCGTGGTGCCGGTAATGATCACCGTTGACCCTGAACGTGACACTATCGCGCGCATGCAGGAATACATGGGCTTTTTCGGCGAGGAGTTTATCGGCGCGGTGGGTAGTCAGGAGCAGCTTGAGGATGTCGCCTCACGCTATGGGGTGATATGGCGGAAAGTCGAAGCGCCGGATTCAGCAATGGACTACACCATTGATCACAGCGCCTCGCTCTTTTTGGTTAATCGCAAGGGCGATATTCTTCAGCGAGTGCTCTACTCACCGACCCCGCATGGGTTAGTTGCCGCCTTAGAGAGCGAACTAGACGGTTAAGCGCAGTTCCTTCTTAATCGACTTGTTCAGGCGCTGCCTGTAAACGATCCAGCATCGCCAGCAGCGCGCCAATTTGAGTACCGCTACGGGTATCGTGCTGCGGGCTTAACTGCCAGGTGCTTTCGGAAAACCCCCACCAGTCCCAGCAGCCCTGCGGGTTCGCCATACTGCTTTCTGCCTGAGGATAGAGCACGATTTGCTGATGCGCTGCCGCCCAGGCATTTAAGCCGGTATAGCGTATGAACGTATCGCCAATCGCTTCTTCAGTCATTTGGCAGCCGTGTAGGGCCAGCGTTACCGGGCACTCGCCCCCTTTGCAGCCTTCGGGTACAAACACATAGCCTGTGTCGGCTAAGCCTTTTACCGCAAATTCTGACTGATCAAATGCGACTAGCTCGCCCTCTGGCTCGCCAGCGTCCGACACGTCGCGTTCGGGGTAGAGCCAATCCAGCATTTCTCCGGCAATATCTTCATCGCAGGATAATAGGAAACTACCGCCGCCCTGACGACAATCACCCCACTCATGGGGCCCCGGGGGGGCTTCACTGGGTAACCGTATCGGCCAGCCATGTCCCGCATTTTCGCTGCGCGCAACGCGTAGCTGATCAGGCGATTCAAGCCACTGCTGCCACTGCTCAGCAAGCAGGTCGCCGAGCTGTGGCTCAACCACATCGTCCTCTTCGCCGTGCCACAAATAGGCCCTGAGCTGGCTAAGCGCCTCGGCGCTACCTACCTGTTCTAGCCCGAGATAGCGCTGGTGGCGAGACTCCAGCTCATCTAATGAAGGTGCGCCGCGACGGGTCATCATGCACTGGTTAAGCGCCAAACTCAGCGAGCCCTGCGCGCAGCTCCAGGGCCCTGCCGCCAGCACGCCCAGGCCACTAAACCGCTCGGGCCAAGCCACCGCCAGCTGGGTCGCCATATAACCGCCCGACGACACCCCCACCACACTGGCCTGCTCACTCGCAGCACTCAAGGCGGGCAAATCTACGGGCTCACTGGCCGTCTCGGCTTGTGCTAGTAGCGGTGTGCATAGACCTAAGCAAGCCACTGCCCGAGCAAAAGAATACAGGCTGGAAGAGGGGGTTGAAGTCATCGCTTATTCGACGCCTAACAGTTCGACGCGGAAAGTTAGCACTTCATTAGGTCCGATAGGCCCTTGGCCATTCTCGCCGTAAGCGATATCCGCAGGGATGTAAAGCATCCAGCTATCGCCGACGCTCATCATTTGCAGCGCTTCCTGCCAACCTTCGATCACTTGGTTGGTTTGAAAGCTAACGGATTCACCGCGCTCAAAAGAGCTATCGAAAACGGTGCCATCCAACAGCATGCCTTCGTAATTCACTTCGACAGTATCTTCAGGGCCGGGCGTAGCACCATCGCCAGATTCAAGCACTTCATACTGAAGGCCAGAGTCAGTCACCTTCACTTCTTCGCGCTCGGCGTTTTCAGCTAGGAAAGCTTCGCCCTCTTCGAGATTGTTTTGCGCTATCTCTTCAGCTTCGGCTGCACGCGCCTGCATAGATTGCTCTTGAAACGCCATCAACGCTTCGGTCATCTCTTCTTCACTGAGCGCCAAGTCATTATCTTCAAAAACGTCGCTCATGCCATCGTGAAACGCATCCAAGTCGAGGTCTTCGATGTCCGCTTGCATGCTTTCACCCAGGGTGACACCCAAGCTGTAAGCCAGACGCTGTTCATCGGTTTCAGGCGCTGCCGCTGCAAAGGGGGCGACTAGCAGCAAACCTGTCAAAGCCGTAGTAGAGAGAAGTTGTTTCATGAAAGATCCTTTTTATAGCGGCGCCGTACGCCAATCAGTGTCATGCAAAGACTAACACCCACCGCCCCGAGCTGCATCTTCGGGGTGGTGGGTGCCAATAAGACCACAAAATGAGAGAGAGGTTTAGCAGAGCTAGACGACCAGCGTGGGGCAGTGTGCTGCGCCCGCCACACGCTGAGAGACGCTGCCCAGCAGCGGGTTCTTCTCGCCATTGGTGCCCTGGGCGCCAATCACAATCAGGTCGCACTCTCGCTTACGGGCAAAGCGCACAATAATGCGCGAAGGCCGCCCGCCTTTCACAAAAGCGCGCACGCGCGAACTGTCAGCGCCCAGCTCAATCGCATGGGATTTTGCATGCACGGCGATCTCGGTGGCGTACTCTTTTAGCGCATCGTCAGGAATATCCAACTGATTGGGTCGCACCATCGAGAGTGAGGCTTCCAGCAGGCTGTGGTGTTTAAACACGCACAGCAGATAGAGCTCAGCGCCAGTTAGCATATGCAAACCTACCGCTTTTTCCAGCGCCCTTAAGGCGCCTTTTGAACCATCCACCGGGACTAAAATGCGATTAAACATTCGCGTACTCCTTGTGGCTGTTTAGCGGAAGGCAACATCGCGCAGGAACAGCGCAATTTGCGGGAACATGATCAGCAGAGCAGCCGCTAAAATGAGCATGAAAATAAACGGCGGGGTGCCTTTGATCACATCCCAATAGGGGCGTTTGAAAATCGCAATCGCTGTGAAAATATCGCACCCGAAGGGTGGGGTTGCCGAACCTATCGCCACCTGCAAGGTGATTAAAATACCCACCAATACAGGATCCAGGCCCGTCGCCGCAATGGCAGGTGCGAAAATGGGGGTTAGCACCAGAATGACCACGATTGGGTCAACAAACATGCAGGCCACAAAGAAGGAGACACAGATGGCAATCAATACGCCCGTGGGGCCAGCTTCATTGACACCCACCGACTCCAGAATCATTTGGGGAATCTGAGCAAACGAAATGATCCATGAGAAGCCATTACCCACCGCCACCAGAATAAAGACTACGGCGGTAATCAAGCCGGTAGATTTAGCGATAGCGTAAATGTCGTTCATCTTAAGCGAACGGAAGACCACAAACTCAAGCAAAATGGCATACAGCACACAGGCTGCAGCGGCTTCCGTCGGGCTGAAGATACCGCCGTAAATGCCACCAACGATAATGACCGGAAAGCCGAGCGGCCAAAGAGCCTGCCGAACCGCGACTGCACGCTCTTTCCAGCTAGATTTTGCTTCAGTAGGTACGTCTTTCACGATGGCGTAGATAATGCAATAAATCGAGAACATGCACAGGATCATTAGCCCTGGGCCAATCCCAGCAATAAATAGCTCGCCGATAGAGGTGCCCGAGATAACGCCATAAATAATCATGCCGATACTGGGCGGTATCAAGAACGCGATATCGCTGGCATTGATGATCAGCGCCAGCGTAAAAGAGTCCGAGTAGCCCGCTTTAAGCATTTTCGGACGCAGCGGTGAACCAACGGCCACTACGGTCGCCTGGGTAGAGCCGGATACAGCACCGAACAGCGTACACGAAGCCGCCGTACTTACCGCCAAGCCGCCCTTAATATGACCAATAAACGCCATGACCATATCAATCAAACGGTTAGCGGACTGACCACGAGTCATAATATCAGCAGCAAGAATAAACATGGGTACGGCAATGAGCGACGCTGGCCGTATACCTGCCATCATCTGCTGAATAAGCGTATCCATCTGGCCAAAGCCGTTAAACATCATATAGAAGCCAATTACCGCAGCGGTAATCAGCGGAATCATCATTGGAAAACCCAGCAGCAGCAGGGCAATCATGGTGGTGACCATTACTGTCGTCATGGCTGTTCCCCTAGGGTGCAGTGCCCCGCGTTAGACTTCTGTTTCGGTGTCTTTGTATCCATCCACCACGCCCGTCGAAAGGTAGACATCGTGTGACGTGACGTTTTTAACAGCGGTCAGCAAGTATTGAATACCGGTGATTAAAAAACCCATCGGCACCCATAGGTAAATGATCCACACCGGCAACCCCAAGGAGGGCAACACCCTGCCTTTGCTATACAGATCGAGGATATAAACAATCGAATAGTAGAGCAGGAAAAACATCACTAGCGATGTGAAAAGCGCAATGCAGATCATTAGCACTCTGCGCCCACCTACCGGTAGCGCATCGTAGATAGCCGACATTCGAATATGACGACCATGGCGCGCGGCATAACCAATGCCCGCAAAGGTAATCATGATGATTAAAATGCGGTTTAGCTCACCGGAAAACATGATGCTGTTGCCAAAAACAAAGCGGGCAACCACGTTGATGACCGTATTCAGCGCCATTAGCAAAACACCCATCGCAAGAATCACGGCTTCTATTTTGCTAATTGCAGTGTCGATCACGCCAAGCCCACCCGGCAAACCGGAGCGGTAACTCTTTTCCATTTCATCATCGGTCATGGCCGGTCTCCTTTTGAACGGCTCTCACGGCACTCATTAAGTGCCGCCGGCACAATAAACACAGCGTAATGGCACGACGCCTTCAGTGATTCAACGTTAGATATACGTGACCCAACGGTAACATTTTGAAGGCAGCCCCGAAGGGCTGACGCCTTACCACTGCAAACTAAAAAGGGGCAGCCTTTGCTGCCCCCTGATAATCACTCGTGCTCCAATGTAACTTGGAGAGTAATTACTCGTTGGTTACGGCTTCAAGGTCAGCTTTAAACTGCTCAAGTAGCTCTTCACCGTCTTCACCGGTCATTTCCAAGAAGGCTTCTTCAACCTGCGGGGCACGCTCACGGAAGGCCTGAATTTGCTCTTCGTCAAGACGTGTCACCGTCACTTCATCAGAGGCTTCCTGAATCTTCTCTAGCGACTCTTCAGCCAAGCCTTTGATATGTTCGATAGTGTGGTCATACGCGGCTTCAGAGGCTTCGTTTACCAGCGTCTGATCTTCTTCAGATAGCCCTTCGTAGAAATCCTGGTTGGCCATCATCGCAGTGGTAAACCAACCGTGGCCAGTAAATGTCAGGTGCGGAGACACCTCATACAAACCACCAGACTCGATCCAGAAAATCGGATTCTCTTGACCATCAATGATGCCGGTCTGCAGGCCACCATAGACTTCGCCCCACGGCAGAGGCGTCGGCGTGGCACCGAAAGCGTCGTAAGTTTCGGTCAATAGCGGGTTGGTCATTGTGCGGATTTTCTTGTTATCCAGCTCTTCGGGCGAGGAGAACGGCTCGTTGGTCGTAATGACCATTTCGCCTTCTGGATACATCTTCAGTAGCTCTAGGCCTTGCTCGGCATAAAGCTCAGGAAACATCTCGTTGATAGCTTTACTTTCGTCGAAGAACTCCAGAACGGTCTCTTCGTCGGTGGGTAGCAAGTAAGGGATAAAGAAGATTTGCGCTTCAGGAATCAGTGCACCGGTGAAGCCAGGCGACTGGTTCACGAACTGCAGAATACCATTCTGAGTCTGCTCCATGATGTCATCAGACTCACCCAGTTCACCAAAGCGGTAAACCTGTACAGTATGGTCTGAGTTATCTTCAATATACTCTTTAAAAGCATAGGCAAAGACATCCTGTACGTCGCCTTCATACTCTTCATGAGCGTAGCGCCAGTTGTCAGCTTGAGCAGCGGCGCTTAGGCCAAACAGCAGTGCACCCACACTTGCCGTGGTCATTAATTTTGCAGTTACAGAATGAGTAGAAACGAATTTGCTTGCCTTCATGCGGTGTTCCCCTTGCAATGGTAAGCGCGCTTTTCGAGTGCGCAAGAACCTTAATAAGTCTCGCGTATCTCAACACGACACTGATGTTCGTTAACTGTGTTCGCTAACCGGCAATGGATACTGCTCTATACTGCGTGCTAGCGGACGAATAGCGCTAGGTATTTCAAATACAGCTTAATTTCAGGCTAGCGCGCTCCTTGATGAGGGTCAAGCTGGCAAGTAAGCGTTTGTAGCGAACAAAGCCACTCATTTTTCTCCTTTGTGCCATCCTCTGCTTGGTGGCTACCTTGGTCTAAAAGCAGCTGATTTAGCAGCCATTTAGCTGCATCTGGCGACTTTTCGACAACGTTGACCACACGTTGCTCATCGCTGGACGATGCCCAAGCCCACGCTTGCCAACGTTGAATATTCTCACGTTCAGCCATCAACTCGGCCTGTTTGATGGTCTCACGCAGCGCTTTCACGGACTCGCTTTCCGATGCTGAGGCTTTTAAGTCTTGGCGCAAGCCACGCAATACCTCCGTCACTTGGCACTGCCAAAGGCATCGCTGCTCACGCTGGGAAGCCAGCGCTTTGGGCTCAGCTTCCAGACCGCAAGAGTAGAGCCAGCAATGAAACAGCACCTCACACACATCCAGACCGGCCTCGTCTTGAAGCTTCAGGCAGGCCGCCTCAACGCCGGGGGTAGCGTAGAGCGTCAGTGCAAAATCCCATAACGGTGTCTGCTGTAGGCGCTGCAATCGGGTAGAATCAAGCGTATTAGAATCTCGCATCAAATGACCCACTTTCTTCGGGAGAAGGCATGATCGCACTGCGCCAAGTCGCCCTGCAACGCGGCACGCAAACGCTACTCGACAACGCGGACGTTACCCTTAATAACGGGGTAAAGGCCGGGATTATCGGGGCAAACGGCGCCGGCAAATCGAGCCTATTCAAACTGCTGCTCGGCGAGCTTGCGCCCGACCAGGGCGATGTAGAGATGAGCGGCGGCCAGCGCATCGCGCATATGGCCCAGGAAGTTGACGCCCTCGACCGCCCAATTATCGAGTATGTACTCGATGGCGACTTGGCGCTACGCCAAGCAGAAGCTGACTTGTTGGCCGCTCAGGAAGCCGGGCAAGCTCACCGTGAAGCCGAACTGCACGGCTTGATTGAAACCCTGGATGGCTACCGTGCAGAGTCACGAGCAGCGCAGCTCCTGGTCGGGCTGGGCTTCGTCCAGGCTGACCTCGCCCGCCCGCTCTCGGCGTTTTCGGGCGGCTGGCGGATGCGGGTCAACCTCGCTCGTACGCTGTTTATGCCTTCCGATCTACTGCTGCTGGATGAGCCTACCAACCACCTGGATCTCGATGCCCTACTGTGGCTGGAGCAGTGGCTGACACGCTACCCGGGCACGCTGCTGCTCATTTCCCACGACCGCGACTTCTTGGACGCCGTGTGCGACCACATCGTACATATGCACCACCAAACCCTGGAGCTTTACCGCGGCAACTACTCCCAGTTCGAGCGCACGCGCGCCGAAAAGCTTGCCCTGCAGCAGGCGGAAGCCGCCAAGCAGCAGGCGCGACGGGAGGAGATCGAGCGCTTTATCGCCCGCTTCAAGGCCCA
The DNA here is from genome assembly GCF_029854215.1 of Halomonas alkaliantarctica. Lineage (NCBI taxonomy): Bacteria > Pseudomonadati > Pseudomonadota > Gammaproteobacteria > Oceanospirillales > Halomonadaceae > Vreelandella > Vreelandella neptunia. Next base: position 4,080,691 of record NZ_CP122961.1, read on the forward strand.
GGCGACCAAGGCAAAGCAGGCGCAAAGTCGGGTAAAAATGCTCGAGCGCATGGAAGATATCGCCGTCGCTCATGTGGACTCCCCTTTCCACTTCACGCTGCCCGCCGCCGACAAAACATCGCACCCACTGCTGGTGCTGGATCAGGCGCAGCTTGGCTACCGTGGTAAAAAGGGCGACGGCAGTGACGACAATGTCCAATTGGACAAGGTCAACGTTACCCTGTTGCCCGGCAGCCGCATTGGCCTGTTAGGCCCCAACGGAGCGGGCAAGTCGACGCTAATCAAATCACTCACCGGCGAACTTGAGCTGCTTAACGGCAAGCGCGTGCCCGGCGAGCACCTGGCGATTGGCTATTTTGCTCAGCATCAGCTTGAGAGCCTGGATGTCTCATCGACGCCCTTTGTGCATGTCCAGCGCCTCTCACCCACAGCCAGCGATCAGGATATCCGTAATTTCCTGGGCGGCTTTGGTTTTAAGGGCGACGATGCTTTCGGCAAAGTCGCCAACTACTCGGGTGGCGAGAAAGCCCGCCTGGCGCTAGCGCTCGTTGCTTGGCAAAAACCCAACCTGCTACTGCTCGATGAGCCCACCAACCACCTGGACTTAGAGATGCGCGAGGCGCTGACTCAAGCGCTGGCAAGCTTCGAAGGCACGGTGATTCTGGTCTCCCACGATCGCCACTTGCTGCGCGCCACGGTCGATGAGTTCTGGCGGGTAGCGGATAACCGCGTTGAACCTTTCGATGGTGATTTGGAAGATTACCGGGTTTGGCTTAAAGCACGCCTAGAAGAGAGCCGCCGGGATTCCCGCGGTGAAAAAGCCGAGCGCCAGAACCAGCAACCCAGCGGCGACAGCCGTGAAGCGCGTAAAGCGTCCCGTAAAGCGGCCGCCGAGCTGCGTGAGAAGCTGCGCCCGCTCAAAAAGCAGCGTGACCAGGCGGAAAAGGCGATGGAAAAGGCCCAGCAGGAGCTCAATAAGGTTGAGCAGGTACTGTCAGATCCAGAGCTATACACCGACAGCAGCCGCAAAGCCGAACTGACCCAGACGCTGGGTCAGCAAGCGGAGATTAAAGCGCGCCTGGATGAGTCAGAAAGGCAGTGGTTGAGCGCCGAAGAGGCGCTGGAGACAATGGAAGCAGAGCTACTCGCCAGCGAAGAGACGGCGAGCTAGCAAAAAGCGAGTATTCAAAAACCGGGCTAGCTTTCCAACAAAAATGTCACCGGACCATCGTTAATTAGCGCCACCTGCATATCGGCGCCAAACTCACCGGTGGCCACGTACGGCCAGGCAGCGCGGGTCTGGCTAACCAGCAAATTGAACAGCGCTTCGCCTTGGGCTGGCGGAGCGGCGCTGGAGAAGCTGGGCCGCAACCCTTTATGGGTATCCGCCGCCAGGGTGAACTGGGAGACAAGCAGCAAGCCACCGTTCACCTGCTGCAGGTTGTGATTCATCTTGCCGTCCGCATCGCTGAACACCCGGTAGTGGAGGAGCTTGTGCAGCAGCTTTTCAACGCTGGCCGCGTCATCGTGTTTCTCCACGCCTACCAGCGCCAGCAGCCCGTGGTCGATACTCCCGACGATATTGCCTTCCACTTCCACGCTGGCGCGCTTAACGCGCTGAATGAGTGCCTTCACAAAGCGTCTCCGAACTGACAAACAACCATTATAACGACCGCTTGTTAATTTTTCCCTAGCAGCGCATCGCGGAAGTCGTCACTCAGAGGTCGCTCGCCCAGCCAGATACCAAACATGGCGCTGGCCAGTTCTGCGTTACCGCCCTCAAATAGCGTTTCGCCATTGAGCGCCAGACGCAAAGCATCGCCATCCCAACTCAACACATAACGATCTTGCGGCTCGACGTCCTGATAGCTTCGGTTAAAGGCGTTAATATCTGCTTCTAACTGTGAATACTCATAGGCAGTGAGGCTCTTCTTAAGGCTTTCTGTGGTGGACTCGGCGAAGTCCGGGGCGTCGATGGCGTGAAAATAGGCAAGTTCCAGGCGCCGTGGTACGTCACCCAACGGTTGCGGCTGGGTTTCATCTGCCGCTTGGTAATAGGCGCCCGCGTAAGCAGTCCAAATCATGTAACGCAACACACCGCTACCGATAAGACGATAGCGTTGGCCGTCCTCCTCTACCGTGCGTTCAAACGTTTCGCCATTCTCAGTCACACTGCTGGCCATCGCCCAGGGCATTAGCAATAGGCCAGCTAACAGCAATGACAAGTGTACGGCGCGCCTAGCACCTAATAAGCATGTGGGCATAGAACCTCCTCCTGGCAGCATAACTATACATACCATTGCTCAAAATAAAGGTTCCGTACAATATTTATTGCTGCCCGCACACTCTTGATTATTAACAATGCCCGTTTGATTATTAATAGCGCCCGCTTACCAAGCGCGGCAGAGCATTAGATCGCAGTGCGGTTCACCCAGCAGCATCTCGGTTAGCTGACTAGTGTGATGGGGCTGCCCACGGCTACCGATCATCACGAGATCGGGCGAGTGGCGCTTCATATACGCCTGCAGCACATCGCAGGGTGTGCCTTGCTCTAGCACCAACTCAACATCGGGCACCCCGTCTAACTCACGCATCAGGCTATCGACTTCGTTACTCAACTGCTCACGCAGTCGCTGCACTTCATGTTCACGCCAGTGGGCATAATAGGCCTGCGAACCCAGCTCGCGTTCGCCGGGCAGTGTCCAGGCGTGCAGCAGGGTGAGCGCCGCTTCAGGAAAACGGATTAGCGCCTCTTTCAAGGTATGTCGCGCCGTCAACGAAAAATCGATGGGCACCAGGATATGCTGCCAGGGCTGGGTCGGCTGGTGAGAAGAGACCACCACAGGGCATGGCGCACTGCGTAGCACGCGCATTGTGGTGGTACCCGCCAGCAGGTCTTTTTGCCCTCGCTTGCGATGCATGCCCAGCACAATCAGCTCGGCGTTACGCTCATGGGCTTCGCGGACGATTTCAACGTGAGGCGAGCCGGTCACGGTTTGGATCAACGTTTTCGGCGCCTCTAGGGCGTAGTCTTCGCGTAGATCCGTCAACATAGTGGTGATGTCTTCCACTACCGCGCTCTCGACATCCAGTAGTACTCGCCTGGGTAGGTAAGGGTCCAACACGTGCAGTACATCGAGCTGAACGCCCTGGGCATAGGCCAAACGTAGCGCCCGAGCAAAAGCGGCGCGATTATCAGCGGAAAGATCGGTGGCAAACAGAATAGTGCGAGGCATGGCGAAACGCTCCTCGGCTGAGCAGCTCAGCCTTACAAGCAGTTAAGCAAACACTCTTTAGCATGGTGCGCAATATCCATTCTCGCAAGCTACCTGCTGCCCAAATGCTTCAAAGCAGTACACTCGATCACCACCACGCATGAAAATGGTGCACTGGGCCGCGTCCTTTCCCAACATTCAAGCGTACGCTCGCCTCCAGAGCCGCATGCAGCCACTGCTTGGCATCGCTGATGGCAGTTACCGGGGCATCCGCGTCGGCATCCACGGGAAGTTTCGCCAGGCAGGCGGCAATCGCCGAAGAGAGCGCGCAGCCGGTACCGTGCAAATTGTCGGTATCGATGCGCGAGGCGGGTAACCACTCATGGCCGTTGGGGGTAGCCAGCAGATCCGGACAGGTCGCTCCACGCAGATGGCCGCCTTTCAGCACCACATAGGGTGCTCCCAGCTGCGTTAACCTCGGCAACATCGCCTCCATGGCGTCTAAACTGGTGGGCGATGATGTTTCGAGCAGTACCGCGGCTTCCGGCAGGTTGGGGGTAATCACATCGGCCAAGGGCACGAGAATATCGCGCACTGCGCGAATGCCGGCGTCATCGACCAGAATATCGCCGCTCTTGGCCACCATCACCGGGTCGAGCACGATCCAGCGTGGGCGCCGCTGACGCAGCACATCGGCTATCACCTCGGCGACCTCGCGACTGGCCACCATGCCAATTTTGACCGCGTCTAGCGAGACATCATCCAGCAGGTGTTCCAACTGCTCACGAATAGCCTGGGGCGAAACGGGGTACACCGAGGCCACCCCGCAGGTGTTCTGGGCAATTACCGCGGTAATCACGTTGGTGCCGTAAACGCCGAGAGCTGAAAAGGTTTTCAGATCACCCTGCAGCCCGGCGCCCCCCGAAGGATCGGAGCCGGCGATGGTAAGCACATTGCGAAGACGGGAATGGGTAGACATGGGGCTCCTTCACGGCAAAAACGTCACTGTGCTCCTAGGATACCCAAGCTGCGCGCCTTATGCTGCCGAAAACGTACATGCCAAACACACAAAGGCCGCCCGAAGGCGGCTCGTTAATATGCGTCAAGCACGGCAAACTATTGCGAGGTGTCACCTTCCGGGTTGCGGGCGTTGTAGTACGCCTGCTCGGAGATGGCGTGGTAATCCTCGACCTTCTCTTGGAACGCTTGATAGGAGTCATAGATACGCGTAGCTAATTCGCTCGATTCCGCTAACTCGGCAACCACATCTTGCGAGTGCTCACGCGCCTGGGCCAGTACGTCGTCGGGAATGCGGCGTAGCTCAACATCGTGCTCGTTCACCAGGGTTTCCAGCGCATCGTTGTTACGTGCGGTGTACTCATCCAGTACGCTTTGGTTAATGTCGCTAATAGCGGTACGCAGGATCGCCTGCAAATCCGCTGGCAGCTCCGCGTAAGCTTCTTCGTTAACGATTGCCTCGAACATGACCGTCGGCTCGTGCCAACCTGGATAGTAGTAATAATCGGCGGCTTGATGCAGGCCGAATGCCAAGTCATTGTAAGGGCCAATCCACTCAGTTGCGTCAATCGCGCCGGATTGCAGCGAGGTAAAGATCTCACCGCCGGGCATATTCACAATGGCGACACCCATGCGGCTCATCACTTCGCCACCCAGGCCCGGCATACGCATTTTCAGGCCGTCGAGATCGGCAACCGAGTTGATCTCTTTGTTGTACCAGCCGCCCATCTGCACGCCGGAGGCACCCGCCACCATGACGTCAACGCCGAAGTCATCGTACAGCTCGTTCCAAAGCTCCATACCGCCGCCATAGCTTAGCCAGGCGTTCATCTCTTGAGCATTCATCCCAAACGGCACGGCGGCGAAGAACTGTGCGGCAGGCGCTTTGCCCTTCCAGTAGTAGGAAGCGGAGTGGCCTAGTTCAGCGGTACCATCAGAAACGGCGTCAAATACCTCAAACCCCGGTACCAATTGGCCAGCCCCGAAGACTTCAATGGTCAGGCGACCATCAGACATTTCGTCGACCAGCTGCGATAGACGCTCTGGGCCTTGGCCCACACCTGGGAAATTTTTCGGCCAGGAGGTGACCATTTTCCAGCGGAACTCGTCCTCTTGCGCCTGGGCTTGGTTATCGAAACTAGAAACCACCAGCAAACTGGCGGAAAGTGCGGTCGTCATGGCAATCGCGACGGGAAGTGTTTTGGCTTTCATACAATAACCCTCTTACTTTCTATTATTACTGTTATGAGTAGGGAATACTCCGCCTAGCGTAGAACACCAGGCGGTTTACTACAGGCCATTAACGGCTATTTACTGCTTTTTAATTAGGTTGCCACTTCTTAGCGTTGATAGCAGCGATACTTTTCAACTACCCCTTTTCTTAGCCAAACTGCGCAGGTAGCCACGTTGCTAGCTGGGGGAAAAAGCTCAACATGAGCAACATGCCCAGCTGCATCAGGATAAACGGGATTACGCCACGGTAAATAGCCGAGGTAGAGACAGACGGCGGCGCTACACCACGCAGATAGAACAGCGCGAAGCCGAACGGCGGCGTTAAGAACGACGTTTGCAGGTTAATCGCGATCATAATACCCAGCCAAATCGGATCAAGCCCCATGGCGAGCAAAATCGGCCCGACAATCGGCACCACCACAAAGGTGATTTCGATAAAGTCGAGAATAAAGCCGAGCAGGAAGATCACCAGCATAACGATGATCGTCGCGCCAACCACCCCGCCAGGCATACCCTCGAACAGTTCGGTCACCATATGTTCGCCGCCGTAGGCACGAAAGACTAGCGAAAACAGCGCTGCGCCGATCAGGATCAAAAACACCATGGTGGTGACGTGAGTGGTCGAACGCAGCACGTCCTTAAGGGTCGCCCAGTCGAGCTGACGATAAGCCAGTGCCAGCACAAGAGCGCCGAAGGCGCCTACCGCAGAGGCCTCTGTGGGCGTGGCAAAACCGCTTAGAATCGAGCCCAGTACCGCCACAATCAGCACCACGGGAGGCACCAGACCTTTGAGCAGCAGCATGCCAACGCCGGAGGTATGGCCAAGCTCAGCCATTAACTCTTCGCGGTCGGCAGCAGGCGCCATATGCGGGCGCAACCACGCCACCAGGGCCACATAGATCATGTACATCACGACCAGCAGTAGCCCAGGCACCAGCGCGCCCATAAACAGATCGCCCACGGAGACCGTTTTTGGGCTGAAGATCCCCATATCCAGCTGTGCTTGCTGATACGCCGATGACAGCACGTCACCGAGCAGTACCAAGGCAATGGAGGGCGGGATAATCTGCCCCAGCGTGCCGGTGGCACAGATGGTGCCGGTCGCCAGCGACGTGCTGTAACCCCGCTTTAACATGGTAGGTAGTGACATCAGCCCCATGGTGACCACCGTGGCCCCCACTATACCGGTAGAGGCAGCCATCAGCATGCCCACCAGCGTTACCGAAATGCCCAAGCCACCCCGCAATGAGCCAAACAGCAAGGCCATGGCATCCAGCAGCGTTTCCGCCACTTTGGATTTTTCTAGCAACACGCCCATTAACACAAACAGCGGCACCGCCAGCAGCGTTTGGTTAGTCATGATGCCGTATAGCCGGTTCGGCAAGGCGGCGAGATAGCCACTATCAAAATTAGCGTCGATGCCGATGGCTTCCAACCCGAGCCCCATACCGGCAAACAGCAGCGCCGTGCCCGCCAGAGAAAGCGCTACGGGAAAGCCGAACATCAATACAATACAGATAACGGCAAATAAAATAACTGGCATAAATTCCAGCATCAAACACGCTCCTCGAGATGATTGCCACCCGTGGCAGAAGGCGCTATACGTCCGGCCACCACGTAGCCATTGCGTACAATCTCAACCACACCTTGCACGATCATCAACACGGCAAACAGCGGTATTAGGGTTTTTAGTGCGTAGACGGCCGGAATACCGCCATAGTCTGGGGAGGTTTCCAGAATGCGCCAGGAATTGGCCACGTAGCCCAGGCTGGAAGCAATGATAAAGATCATCACTGGAATCAATAGTGTGATAATGCCCACCACATTGATTAACGCCTGGCGGCGCGGGGTCATCCCTCGATAGAAGATGTCGACCCGCACGTGACCGTCGTGACGAAACGTATAGGCGGCAGCCAGCATGAAGACACTGGCGTGCATATACATCACTAGCTCTTGCATGAAGATGCTGTTCACACTGAAGGCATAGCGAAGCAGTACAATCGCGAACTGAATCAACATCATAATGATGATCAGCCACGCAAGGGTACGCCCGAACCATTCAGAAGCGCGGTCCAGCGCACCAATAAAAGCAGGTAGTTGTGTTGTGTCCGACATGGGAGTGTCTCGCGTAAAACGGCTTAGGGGATCAGCGTCCCAGACAATAGCGCATATACGCGGACAATGCAGCGCTCACGCGCCGCACAGCGTGCTTATTATTAAACGCTTGGGCGAATTGCCGCCAAACAGGCCTCGGGCAAGGGTAGGTCGACAGCAATCGGCAGGTGGTCAGAAAAGAGATGATCCAGCACCCGCACTTCGGCGGCCTCTAGCGACTGCGACAACAAGATATGATCCAGCGCATGGCGCGGCTGCCAGGAGGGGTAACTGAGCAAGGGTTTAACCGGGTGCAGCGGTAACGACGCACTAAAACGCTCGTGAGCGTGCAGTTGGTCAGGGGTACAGTTGAGATCTCCCATGACCACCACGTGGCGCAGTGGTTGAATGATGTCGCTTAAGTAGTTGAGCTGACGCACCCGGCCGCGGTGACTTAGCGCTAGGTGGGCAACAAAGATATGCAGCGCATCGGGCCCTTCACCAAAGCGGGCGTGAATCGCGCCGCGGCCCGGCATTGCACCCGGCAAACGGTGCTCTTCTATTTGGCTGGGTACCAAGCGCGAGAGTAAACCATTACTGTGCTGGGCAATGCGGCCCAGGTTGCGATTGAGCTGCTGAACATGGTGGGGAAATCCCGCCTTGGCAGCGAGATACTCCACCTGATTGACGCGGCTTGAGCGAAAACTACCGCCGTCGACCTCTTGCAGTCCCACCACGTCAAACTTACTCAGCACTTCACCCATCACGTCCAGCCGCTTCTGACGACGCGGATTGGGCAATAGGTGCTGCCAACTGCGCGTAACATAGTGATGATACGCCGAAGTCTGAATGCCGACCTGCAAATTAAAAGTCAGCAAACGCAGGTGCCCATCTTCAAGCAGCGTCGAGCGTGGGCCATTTATGGCTGTTTCGTCACGCTCCCTAGCTTCACGCAACACGGTTACTCTGCGCGCTCTTCACGTACCTGATCAACCAACGCTTCAGCAATTTTCGGCATGTTTTCCAGACTACCGGCTGAACTCGGCGTCACCAAAAAACGGCCATCAATCACCAGGGCAGGCACACCCATTAACTTCATTTTGCGCATACGGTTATTGGCATCATTCACGTCGCTGCGCACACTAAAGTCGGTCAACGCTTGCTTGGCCTCTTCTTCACTGACGCCATAGTTGGCGAAAAAAGCCGCAATCTCATCGGAATCTGTAAGAGACTGATTCTCCTGATGGATGGCGTTAAAGAAGTCGGCGTGTAGCTCATCTTCGATGCCTAACGACTCTGCCGCGTAGAACGCTGTGGCGTGGGTATTCCAATCGCCGCCCATGGTGGCAGGCATTTTGACGACACTAATGTCATCGTCCAGGGTCTCGTACCACTCGTTAATCGGCGTTTGAAGGCGGTAGCAGTGCGGGCAGCCAAACCAGAATATTTCGGTGACTTCAATTTGCCCGTCATCAACCTGTGTTTCTACTGGCGATTCAAGCACTTCATAGTGCTGACCTTCCACTACTTCCTGGGCACTCACTGCCGCAGAAAGCCCCAAACCGGCCAGTGCGACCATTACCGTTTTAAACATCGCTCGCGTTTTAGACATTGTAAAAGCTTCTCCATGGGTAAGCGAAGGGTGAGACCGTGGATACATTAGCGGGTTCCCTCAGCTAGCAAACGTTGCCAAGAACGTTGCCTAGTAAGAACCCGCAAACGGCATAAGGAAGTATTTAGGCTGTCTATGTGTGGTGTTAAACGCTAGGGATTAAAACGCTAGTTCAAACCCAATACTTAGTTCAAACCCAGCACGTAGTTAGCCACTGCTTCCATATCGTTGTCGCTCATTTTTGAAGCGATGTCGCCCATGATGTTATTGGGGCTATTGTTACGATCACCTGATGCAAATGCCTGCAGCGTTGAGACCGTGTACTGAGCGTGCTGCCCAGACAAGCCAGGATAAACGGCGCTGCCGATACCGACGCCAGTGGGAGTATGGCAAGCAGAACAGGCGGGAATGCCCTTGGACATATCGCCAGCGCGGTAAAGCTCTTCACCGCGTGCCAGTAACTCAGCGTCTTCGTCGCTGGTTTGGCCCAGGTTGGCGTCTTGGCGCGCAAAGTGCGCCGCCACATCCCAGGCGTCCTGGTCAGAGAAGTCATCAACTTGACCGGCCATTTGGGGAACCATGCGGTTGCCATCGCGAATGTCCATAATCTGTTTCGCCAGATAGGACATCTGCTGACCCGCCAGGTTAGGGAAAGCGCCCGATGGGCTAATGCCCTGTTGCCCATGGCAGGCGGCGCAGGTTTGGGCCATTTCCTGGCCAGCGGATGCGTCAGCATCAGCTTGGTAGTCCGTTTGAGCGTGGGCGATGCCAACGGCGCCCATGGTAATTGCTAGGCTTGCCAGTAACTTTCTCATTGCTATTCCACTATGCCGTTTTATGTTTGACTGGTACGCACCCTGGGCGCTTCCCAGGTTTCACAAGTTACCAGGGTTAGCGCCAATACCAACCTTCGCTAATACCAACAACGTATCGCGATGGTACACTAGCGCCCCAGGTCGCAGATATAATCCGCTTGCATTATAACGAATCACCCCAGCGGCGGGAATGCAAGTGCTGACCTGCTTTAGGGGTAATTCGTCGCGGTACTGCTCTCAATTCTCTATCATGAGTCGCTATCATGCGTCCTACTTTACCTTATGGTGAAGCGATAGAGAGTTGATAGTGCGCAGAGTAGGCCGCTTTTATGTTCGTTTTTCAGGATCAACCCCATGACTACCCCCCATGATAGCCCAGTCCCTCGGCTGAACTACCCGACGGCAAGTTTTCTTATCAGCGCCCCCACCCTGGCCCTATGCCCGGATGACACCGGCGCAGAAGTCGCCTTTGCCGGCCGTTCAAACGCGGGCAAATCAAGTGCTATCAACGCATTAACGCAACAGAATGCGTTAGCGCGCACCTCGCGCACACCGGGGCGCACTCAGCTGATCAACTTTTTCAGCGTTATGAACGACGAGGCGCGGCGCTTGGTCGACCTGCCCGGCTACGGCTACGCCAAGGTACCGGAAGCAGTCAAGCTAGAGTGGCAAAAGCACCTTGCCGAGTACCTGCGCAACCGTTTCAGCCTACGCGGCTTAGTACTGCTAATGGACGTGCGCCACCCGCTCACCGAGTTCGACCAAATGATGCTCGACTATGCCGACCAGCGCGGAATGCCGGTGCATATTTTGCTCACCAAAGCCGACAAGCTGAAAAAAGGGCCTGCCAGCGCCGCCTTGCAAAAAGTGCGTTCGCGCTTGAAAGAGTGGGAAGACCTCGTCTCTGTTCAGCTTTTCTCTTCACTCAAGCGCGACGGCGTCGATACGCTGTCCCAGAAGCTCAATCAGTGGCTGTATACACCGCCTGAATGATACCTCTCTAGTTGCTCCAGCACGCGGGGTAACTCTTTAATATGGGCGATGCGATGTACACGCGGGGGTAGCGGTTGATCCTCCGCTTCAGAAATCCATACCGCGTGCATGCCCAGTTGCTGGGCAGGGAGCACGTCCTCCTGCCAAGAGTCACCCACGTGCATAGCGCACTCGGGGGCGACGTTTAAGCGCGACAGCGCGGTGAGGAACGGCGTCGGGTCGGGCTTGGGCGCCAGTAACTCGCCCGCGGCGATGGCGACCGAAAAGTAGCCAGCCAGCGGCTGACGCTTAAGATGTATATTGCCGTTGGTAATCGCCGCCAACTGATAGCGTTCCGCCAAGGCAGCCAGTAAGCCGGCCGCCTCTGGGTGGGGCGTGACCTGGACGCGCAGGCGGTGAAACTCATTCATCGCCGCTGATGCCCACATCAACGCAGCACTGCGGTGCAGACCGGCGTCTTCTAACTGGGCCTCCAGGGCGCGCAAACGTAGCCAAGTGAAGTCACCGCGCCGTTCAGGCACTTCTTTAGCCAACTGCTGACGACGCTGAAGGTAATCCAGCCCGCCCTCTTCGTGGGATAACGCCAGCGCTTTTTCCTGACGGACGCCTCGCCATGTCTCAAGTGCCTCCAGCAGCCAGCGGTAATGGCCCTCTTCGGTGCGCGCCATCACCCCGTGGTTGTCCCATAGAGTATCGTCCAAATCGAAGGTAATGGCCTGCAGCATCGTCATGGCTTGCTCCTGGGACTATTCATACGCTCGTTGGGTCCTCGTTTAGCGCGGGGGTGTGCGGCATCGTAGCTGGTCGCCAGATGCTGCCAATCAAGTCGGGTGTAGATTTGTGTGGTCGACAGATTAGCGTGCCCTAACAGCTCCTGCACGGCGCGCAGATCCTGGCTCGACTCCAGTAGGTGGCTGGCAAAGGAGTGGCGTAAACGGTGGGGGTGAAGATGCTCGGGTAGGCCACGAGCTACCGACAGCTGCGCTAAGCGCTTTTGAATGGCACGATGACCTAACCGTGTCCCGCGCTGCCCCACAAATAGCGCAAGTTCCCCCGTTGTCGCGAGTGCTGAGCGACACCCCAGCCACTCGGCCAGCGCCTGCTGGGCGCGGCGCCCTACCGGCACCTGACGCGGTTTGCCGCCTTTGCCGATTACCCTTACCCGGCTATTTTGCAAATCGCCCAAATCAAGCGCCGCCAGCTCCGCTAAGCGCAAACCGCTGGAGTAAAACAGCTCAAGAATAGCCTGATCCCGTACGCCCAATGGCGAGCCATCGTGAGGGGTATCAAGAAAGTGCGCCAGGGCGTCGACATCAACAGGGCGTGGCAGGTGGCTGGGCTGTTTGGGTGTGCGCAATAGCCCGACCGGGTTATCGTTCAAAACGCCCTGCTTGACCAGGTAATCCGCGAACCTGGAAAGCGCCGCCCGGCGCCGGGCAAGGCTTCTAGGCGCCAAGCCCCGGCTACGCTCAGAGCCTAGAAAAGCGCGCAGCAGTGCGGTGTCTAACGCTGCGGGGTCGGTAACATCGCGCCGTTCGGTAAAGTTACACAGTGCAGACAAATCATGCCGATAAGCCTCCACGGTGGCAGGGCTAGCATGGGACGCCAGCGCGGCTAGAAAGCTCTCGACGTGCTCGGCGATCATGGTTTCGGCCAGCGTCGTCTCAACCATGATCGCCGAGACGCACCAAAAGACGCGCGACGATATCACCCAAGTACTCGGTGAACAGCGTATCCATGCTGGCGCGATAGGCGTCGGGGCTGGGGCTGGCCAACAGTAGATAGCCCAATGGGTCACCCGCAGAGAGACGTGAAATCGCGCAGGAACCCGCTTTACGCGGGGCTTTCACGTGAGGCAGTAGGCACTTCCAGTCACTGACGCTGAGCTTAACGCAGCGACTAGTGCGGCCATCCAACAGCGCCGTTAGGCGTGCACTAGCGTGTTGATCCAGTACGTGACGTGGCGGCTGGGGCGGCGTTGGCTCACTGTCGCTTAACGTCGCCGGGCACCACAGTGCCATGGCGGGGGTTTCAAAGCGCTCGCTCAATTGGGTGGCCAACGCTTGCGCCAGCGCATCGCGGTCTTGGGCTTCTACCAGCGCGACGAGCGTTTCCCGTAGCCGTCGGTACTGGGACTCGTTATGGCGGGCGGTTTCCAGCAAGTGCTCCAAGCGGCCTTCGGCGGTTTCCGCACGCTTACGCAGGTCTAACACCAAGCGCTCCAACAGCGATACCGCCCCGTCGATGTTCGGATGCGGCACCTGCAGCTGTTGCAGAAGACCTTCACGACCGACGAAAAAATCGGGATGACGCGCCAGCCAGAACGCCACTTGATCAGGATCGAGCGTTTTGCGGGGTTCGGGGGCTTGTGACATCGCCGTTCTCCTCGAATTAATTAAGGGCTACGCGGCCATCGAAGACGCGTGTAGCTGGTCCCACCATCGTCAGTGCCCCTTCAGGGTCGGGCCACTCAATGCTGAGTTCTCCACCTGGTAAATGGACTTTTACAGGGCTTTTTAAGAGCCCCTGACGAATACCACTGGCCACTGCCGCACAGGCACCCGTGCCGCAAGCAAGCGTTTCGCCGCTGCCGCGCTCGTATACGCGCAGGCGTATTTCGCTGGGTGAGAGTACCTGCATAAAGCCCACGTTAACACGCTTGGGAAAACGAGGATGCGCTTCTACCAACGGCCCGAGGCGCTCCACCGGGGCGCTATCAACGCTCTCAACCTGCAGCACTGCATGGGGGTTGCCCATGGAAACCACGCCGATCTGCAGCGTTTCATCACCCACTTGTAGCTGATGTAAAGGTTGATCCCCTGGGGCATCGAACGGCAGCGCCATAGGGCTAAACCGCGGGCGGCCCATATCCACTCGCACCATGCCATCGTGCTGCACGGTCAGCACCAACGGCCCCCCGGCAGTTTCTACGTGGATTTCATGCTTGTGAGTCAGCCGCTGATCGCGCACGAAACGGGCAAAGCAGCGCGCCCCGTTGCCACAGTTTTCCACTTCACTGCCGTCGGCATTATAAATGCGGTAGCGAAAATCCATCTCGGGATCGCGGGGTGGCTCAACGACCAACAACTGGTCAAAGCCAATGCCGAAACGCCGGTCTGCCAGCGCACGGATTTGCGATTCGTCCAACCGGGCGCGCTGAGTCACCAGATCCACCATGACAAAGTCATTACCCAGGCCATGCATTTTGGTGAAGTGTAACAGCATCAATGCCCCCCTTCGGGCAGCAGCGCTTCACCCGCCCAAAGACTAACAACGGTTTCCCTCGCGCGCACCACATGGCAGCTGTCGCCATCGACCATCAACTCAGCGGCACGAGGACGGCTGTTGTAGTTCGACGCCATGACAAAGCCGTAGGCCCCCGCCGAGCGCACCGCCAGAAGATCACCTTCGTCAATTGCCAGCTCGCGCTCTTTGCCCAGGAAGTCACCGGTTTCACACACCGGGCCCACTACGTCGTAAAGGGCGCTTTCGCGCGTTTGACGAGTATCCACCGGCACGATCGCCTGCCAGGCCTGGTACAGTGCCGGACGAATCAGATCGTTCATGGCCGCATCGACAATGGCGAAGTTCTTGGTCTCACCGGGCTTGAGAAACTCTACCCGAGTGAGCATGACGCCCGCATTAGCGGCGATGGAACGGCCCGGCTCAAACAGCAGCGTAAGCGCTTCGCCACCTTCCCAGCGGGATAGCCGCGCCAACAGCTGGCTGGCGTAATCGAACGGCTGGGGCGGCTTTTCATCGCGGTAAGGTACGCCCAAACCACCGCCTAAATCGAGATGCTCAATTTCGATGCCGCGTTCACGCAAGCGCTCCATGAGCATCAGCAAGCGATCAAGGGCGTCCAGAAAGGGCGCCGTTTCGGTGAGCTGCGAACCAATGTGACAATCGAGCCCCTTCACCTTCAGGTTGGGCAGGCTCGCGGCTAGTTCGTAAACATCCAGCGCTTCGTCCACCGGGATGCCGAACTTATTGTCCTTCAATCCGGTGGAGATATACGGGTGAGTTCCCGCATCCACATCCGGGTTCACACGCAGTGATACCGGGGCAATTTTCCCCAGCTCCCCTGCAACGCGATTCAACCGCTCAAGCTCCGGGCGCGACTCAACGTTAAAGCACTTAATGCCCACTTCCAGCGCCCGAGCCATTTCGTGGGCCTGCTTGGCAACGCCCGAAAACACCACCTTCGCCGGGTCGCCGCCTGCATTAAGCACCCGCTCAAGCTCGCCGATGGAAACAATATCGAACCCTGCACCCAGCTTGGCTAAAAGGCCGAGCACCGCCAGATTAGAGTTGGCCTTCACCGCGTAACAAATCAGGTGTGGGTGGCCGCCCAGCGCTTCGGTATAGGCGCGAAAGTGACGCTCAAAAGTAGCTTTTGAGTAGACGTAGCAAGGCGTACCGTGCTCGTCGGCAATGCGTGACAGCGGCACATCTTCGGCGTACAGCACGCCATCGCGGTAATTAAAATAGTCCATGGTGCTCTCCCCTTATTATGAACCTGCGTCCTGGGCCTGCAGCAATCTATTCAGACGGCTGGGCAGGTTGCTCGTCAGCGGGTGCATCTTCCGGCAGATAAAGCGGCCCTTTTTGCCCACAGCCTGCCAATCCGGTTAACAGCAACACCGTAAGGGTCATGATTGCCAACGTTTTCATGCGCCCACCTTGAGCGCGACCAACGCCTCGCGCGCTCGCTGGGCAGCAGCCCGCACCTGATTCGGCGCGGTACCACCGATGTGGTTACGGGCAGCTACCGAGCCTTCCAGGGTTAACACCTCGAATACGTCTTGCTCGATGGTATCGGAGAACTGTTTGAGCTCATCGAGGCTCATCTCGGAGAGATCTTTTTCGGTTTTGAGACCATAGGCCACCGACTGACCGACGATTTCGTGGGCGTCGCGGAAGGCCACGCCCTTGCGCACCAAGTAGTCGGCCAAGTCAGTCGCGGTAGAGAAACCACGCCGCGCCGCTTCATACATACTGGCTTTTTTAGGCTCGATTGCGGGCACCATATCGGCGAACGCTTTTAAGCAATCGCGCACGGTATCCACTGCATCGAACAGCGGCTCTTTATCTTCCTGATTGTCTTTGTTGTAGGCTAACGGCTGCGATTTCATCAGCGTTAGCAGCGACATAAGGTGGCCATACACACGGCCGGTTTTGCCGCGCACCAGTTCAGGCACATCGGGGTTTTTCTTCTGCGGCATAATTGAAGAGCCGGTGCAGAAGCGGTCGGGCAGGTCGATAAAGTTGAACTGAGCGCTGGTCCACAGCACCAGCTCTTCGCTCATGCGCGATAGGTGCATCAACAGAATGCTGGCAAAGCTGGTGAATTCGATGGCGAAGTCACGATCCGAGACCGCGTCCAGAGAGTTCTCCGTTGGACGGTCAAAACCCAGCAGCTCTGCAGTAACGTGGCGGTCGATGGGATAGGTAGTACCCGCTAGTGCAGCAGCGCCCAGCGGCATTACGTTGACGCGCTTGCGACAGTCCAGCAGACGCTCGTGATCCCGGGCCAGCATCTCCTGCCAAGCCAGAATGTGGTGGCCAAAGGTGACCGGCTGGGCGGTTTGCAGATGGGTAAAACCCGGCATGATGGTCTCAGCTTCACGGTCAGCCAGCTCGATCATGCCTTCGCGCAGACGTTTCAGCTCCACTTCGATAACGTCGATCTCATCGCGCATAAACAGACGAATATCGGTGGCGACTTGATCGTTACGCGAGCGACCGGTGTGGAGCTTTTTGCCGGTAATGCCGATCTTTTCGGTCAGCCGCGCTTCGATGTTCATATGCACATCCTCCAGCGGCACCGACCAGTTGAATTCGCCACGCTCGATTTCGCCCTGAATCTCGTTCAGGCCGTTAATAATCGCATCGCGCTCGTCATCAGTGAGCACGCCTACCCGAGCCAGCATAGTGGCGTGGGCGATGGAGCCCTGGATGTCCTGGGGGGCCAGGCGCTGGTCGAAATTAACAGACGCGGTGAAGCGTGCAACAAAGGCATCGGTGGGCTCGCTAAAGCGACCGCCCCAAGACTGATTCGTGGCTTGGCTCATCGAAGATATATCCTGCTGACAAAACAAAGGAGTCGTTAGCAGAAAGTGTACCAGAGTCGCCCCGGTCAGCGGCACGCCGTTTTTATTTCTGCAGTAGCTAATAGCATGAAGTCATGTCCGCAGGTGGTTTGTGCAGAAATTCGTGCAGAGCACTGAGAGGCATTGGGCGGGCAAAGTAGTAGCCCTGATAGTAGTCACAGTGACGTTGTTGAAGATAGCCAAACTGCTCTGCCGTCTCTACGCCTTCGACCAATACTTCCAAACCCATTTTCCCCGCCATGGCGACCACGCCATCGATAATGGCGGCATCGTGGCGATCAAAGGTCACATCGCGTACAAAGGAACGGTCAATCTTGATGCGGTTAATCGGCAGGCGCTTTAAATAGCTTAGGCTAGAGAAGCCGGTGCCAAAATCGTCTAAAGCAATCTGAACTCCCAGCGCTCGCAAGTTCTTTAACGCCTGGATCGCTTGTTCGGCGCTCCCCATCAGCACCCCTTCGGTAAGCTCCAACTCTAACAGCGCTGGCGTTAGGCCGCTGCTCATCAGCACCTGCTCTATGGAGGCGACGAATCCGGGGCGTTGAAACTGCATAGGCGAAATATTGACCGCCATAGTAATGTCGCCCAGCCCCAGGCCATTGAGCTGTTGGGCATCGCGACAGGCGGATGCCAATACCCACTCGCTGATGGGTATAATCTGGCCCGTATCCTCGGCAAGGCTAATAAAATCAGACGGCGGGATATTGCCGCGCTCTGGGTGCTGCCAGCGGATTAACGCTTCAACTCCCACCACACGACCGCTCGGCGCGTGAATTTGCGGCTGATAGTGAAGCTCAAACTGCTGCTGCTCAATGGCTTGCTGGAGCGCGCTGCGTAAGCTGACCCGTTCGCTCACTTTGCGATTCAAGTCTTCGGTATACCAGTGGTAGGTGTTGCGCCCGCGGCGTTTGGCTTTATACATGGCCAAGTCCGCCTGCTGGATAAGCTGGCGGGGTTTATTCATGCTGCCGTCATTGATAGCAATCCCAATACTGGCGGTAATACGCAGCTCGCTGCCGCAATACCAGTAGGGCGGCGAAAGCCCACGAAGAACGCGTTCTACTACTTGGATCACATCATCTTGGTGCGCCAGATCCGGCAGCAGCACAACGAATTCATCGCTACCAAAGCGCGCAACAGTGTCCCAGGGGCGCAGCTCACTTTCCAGCCGCTTGGCAACCTCAACCAGAATAAAGTCGCCCACCTCATGGCCCAAGGTATCGTTAATCGGTTTGAAATCGTCCAGATCAATAAACAGCACGGCTACGTAGCGCTGGTAGCGACGTGCCAACACACACCCTTGCTCTAAGCGCAGACCAAGCAACAAACGGTTGGGCAACCCCGTCAAGGCATCATGATGGGCGTTATGGTCGAGTTGCGCCTGATATTCGCGCTGTTCGGAAATATCGTTCTGTACGCCGATAAAGTGGGTTACTTCAGCGTTCTCATCAAGAACGGGCGAAATGTACAGGTCGTTCCAAAAAACCGTCCCGTCGCGCCGATAGTTACGAATGACCACGTGCACTTCGCGCTGCTCTACAATCCCTGCGCGCAACTGTTTGATAGTAGCGGGATCGGTCTCGTCACCCTGGAGAAAACGGCAGTTGCGCCCCAGCGCCTGGCTGCGCGTATATCCGGTGATGCGCTCAAAGGCGGCGTTAACGTAGACCATAGGCAGATCGCTGCGCTGGGCATCGACAATCACTACCCCGTTGGTACTTGACTCAACGCTACGCTCAAGCAGTTTTAGCTGATGCTCGGTCGCTTTACGCTCGTTAATATCACGGAAATAGACCGTAAGCCCTTCGGATGACGGATATACGTGCACCTCAAGCCAACTATTGAGACGCGGATTGAACGCTTCAAAATGTACCGCTTCCTGCTGGCTCGCAGCACGCTGATACTCTTTTTGAAACTTGCTGCCCATGGCGTCAGGAAACGTCTGCCAAATATATTGGCCTATCAGTTCACCTTCACGGCGCTTCAAAATACGTTCAGCTTCCCTGTTCACGTAAGTAAAACGCCACTCCGTGTCTAGAGTAAAAAAACTGTCGGTGATGCTATCCAGCGTAATGGTGAGCCGGTGCGCAAGCTGGGAAAGGTTTTCGCGCAGCTGCTTTTGCTCGGTAATATCCTGCGATGCCCCCTGAACCTGAATAATGCGGCCCTCTTCATCGCGCACCGCTTTACCAATCGCCCGCACCCACAGATGCCTGCCTTGGGGGGTAATCACCTCCAACTCGTCATCAAAACTGATGCCGTACTCACAGCAGGCATTAAATGCCGCCATCAGCCGCTCCTGCGACTCAGGCGCATAGAACGAAAACGCCTCTTCAACGCTGGGTTGAAACCCAGCAGGCATACCGTGGATAAGGCTAAGCTCATCCGACCAGATAGGCTTACCGTCTGCCATGTCGACATACCAGCCGCCAATCAGGGCAGTTTCACCGGCAATTTTGAATAGCCGTTGGTTACGTAGCAACTGCTCATCTGATGCCTTACGGCGCGTTATTACCCGGGCGATGACGTAAATCACGTCCCCCCCAAAGGAAGCAGTGACTTCCAGCCAGTGCTGCTGACCGGCTGCAGAAACCGCGCGTACCTCGAAGGGCAGAACCTTTTCGCCTTGGTGCATCCGCTTTAACGCCTGCTCAATCACGGGGTGATCAAGGGGGTTAATGACCACTCCACAGGCACGACCAATTAATGTTTCGGACGAGTACCCCAGCAGCGTCTCTAAAGCTGGATTGACTTGCAGCAGCGTGCCTTCAAAGTCGATACAGCAGAACAGATCCTGTGAGAGCAGGAAAAACTGGTCAAGCTGGCCGTGGGGTAACACTAAGGACATAGGATTTCCTGGGCAACGGATAAACCACGTTACGAGAGCATAATTAGTTCCGTTATTTTTACTGTGGCGCTCGGTGCTTTATGATGACACTTATCATAGCTTGACTCGCCGTGTCAGCGGTATAGGGAGAATAACGTGCTATCAATCACCAAACTGCGCATTGCCACGCGTAAAAGCCAATTGGCCATGTGGCAGGCTGAGTACGTTCGCGACCGCTTAATGGCGGCTCACAGCGGCCTCGAGGTCGAGCTTGTGGCACTGTCTACCAAGGGCGACAAAATCCTCGATACGCCGCTTTCAAAAATTGGTGGTAAAGGACTGTTCGTCAAAGAGTTGGAAGACGCGATGCTGGATGGCCGTGCCGATATTGCCGTCCACTCGATGAAAGATGTCCCCATGCACTTCCCCGAAGGGCTAGGTCTGTCGGTCATCCTAGAGGGCGCCGACCCTACCGATGCGTTTGTATCCAACCATTACTCTAGCATTGATGAGCTTCCCGAAGGGGCGCGTATTGGCACCGCCAGCCTACGCCGCGGGCTACAGGTGCGTGAAGCCCGCCCCGACCTGCAAATTCTTAATCTGCGTGGCAACGTGCAAACGCGGCTAGGCAAATTAGACGCAGGGGAATTCGACGCCATCATCCTGGCGACCTCGGGCCTCAAGCGGCTGGGCTTGGATGAGCGGATTGCCCAGGCGCTGCCGCCGGAAGTGTGCCTGCCCGCCTGCGGCCAAGGTGCTCTAGGCATCGAGTGCCGCCTGCATGATCCCGAGCTGATTGCCTTACTAGCCCCGCTTGATGACGCGGATACCGCGACCCGCGTGCGCGCCGAACGGGCCATGAACACGCGTTTAGAGGGCGGCTGCCAAGTACCCATTGCCGGCCACGCTGTGCTGGATATTGACAATGAAACCCTGTGGCTACGCGGCTTAGTCGGTAACCCAGAGGGCACCGAAGTGCTGCGCGCCGAAGGCCGTGGTTCGATGCATGAGCCCGAAGCGCTGGGCATTCGCATTGCCGAAGAGCTGCTCGACCAGGGCGCTGGCGATATTCTGGCCGAGGTTTACGGCCGCGCCATATGAACCAACCGGTACTGATCTGTCGCCCCGGCGAGCGCGGTGAAGCGCTCGCCGCTGCTCTACGCGAGCGGGGCGAAAGCGTTGAATCACTCAATGTGATGCAACTTGAAGCCTTGCCAGAAGCCCCCGAAATGCGACGTATCTGGCTGGATATTGATCAGTACCATAAAATAATAGTCATTAGCCCCTTTGCGGCCACTTGCTTAAGCGAAGCGTTGGATCGCTTCTGGCCACAGCTGCCTATTGGTATTGACTACTACAGCGTTGGCAGCGCCACGGCGGCGACGCTTTATAATCAGTTGGGTGTCCGCGTGCATGTGCCTTCGCCGAGTGCGGGCGAAGATACCAGCGAAGCACTGCTTGCGCTTGCCTCGCTCCAGCAGCTAGCGCACCAGCGTATTCTACTGGTGGCGGGCGAAGGTGGCCGCCCGCTGCTCGCTGAAACGCTTGCCGCGCGGGGAGCACAGGTAACTCGCCTAGCGGTGTATCGACGCACGTTTCAACCTCTAGCACCTGATCTGCAAACGCGTCTTTTTTCAGGTAATTACCGGGCGTTGATCGTCACCAGCAGCGAACTGCTGGAACATCTGGCAAAATGGTGCAATCAAGCGGCCTTGAACCAACCGCTAATCGTTTCCAGTCGCCGTTTGGCTACACTGGCTGGCATACTGGGTTTTTGTGACCTCAAGGTGGCGTCCGGAGCTACGCCAGCTGCGTTGATAGCGGCGTTGGAGACCTGCGACCCACAGGGTGCCGATGTCGATCAAGGAACTTACTAAGGGCTAGCGACACATGAGCAAACAAGTAAACGATCAGGACGATGTACAACCGACGTCCGCCGATGCCTCTCAAGGCGTCCCTAAAACGACCGACAAAGCAGCTTCCACATCCAACGCGACTGAGCCCAGTACGCCGACCACACCACCGAGCTCAACATCACCAGCGCAAAGTGGTGCTAAAAATAGTCGGTCGCGACGGCGTGGAAAGGGCTCGTCAGCGGCGAGTTCAACCGCTGCCAGCAGCACGGCTAAACCGGCAGATACCACGCCCAGTAGCACGAGCGCCCCTAGCGCGCCTAAAGAGAGCGCCAGCAGCACGACCTCACCTTCACCCAGTGCAGCTCAACCAAGCCCCTCTTCCTCAAGTGGGTCAGCCTCTAGTTCGCCATCTTCAAGCGCCACCTCGTCAAAGTCGACCAGCGACAAGTCATCGGCGGGGACTACACCGCCCACTGGCCACAAAGGCGGCAGCCAGAGCGGTGGCGGCAAAGGCGGGGGCGGTAAAAGTGGCGGTCTCGCGATTGCCCTGGTGATTATCCTGGCGATTGCCTTGGCGTTCATCGCCTGGCAAGGCTGGCAGCGCCTTGAGAGCCAGCAGCAGCGCCTTGACGAAGTAGCGCAACAGGCTGAAGGTAGCGCCTCGCAACAGGCGGTTAGCGACCTTGAATCACGCATAGATAGTGGTGAAGCCGAGCGCGATGAAGCGCTGCAGAGCACACTGGATGATC
The DNA here is from genome assembly GCF_029854215.1 of Halomonas alkaliantarctica. Lineage (NCBI taxonomy): Bacteria > Pseudomonadati > Pseudomonadota > Gammaproteobacteria > Oceanospirillales > Halomonadaceae > Vreelandella > Vreelandella neptunia. The sequence goes on from NZ_CP122961.1 coordinate 4,103,215, forward strand.
TACGCGACGAATTTGACAGCTACCGCAGCGATGTCGATGAGACCCTGGGCCAAGTGCTGGATCAGCTCTCTCAAGAGCAGGACACCGACGAGCGCGAGTGGCTGCACGCCGAAGCCGCCTACTTGCTGCGTCTGGCCAATCAGCGCTTACAGCTGGAAGGCGACGTTGACGGCGCTGCTGCGCTGCTGCGTACCGCTGATGCACGTCTGGTTGATGCTGATAACCCAGCATTGACGCCCGTGCGCGAAGCGATTGCCAATGAGCTAGCCGCACTTGACGCCGTGCCCCAGATCGACCGCACCGGCCTTTACTTAGCACTCAATGCCCAGCAAGAGCGCATCTCCACTCTGCGACTCTCTCAAGAAATTGAAGAGCAAGCGGTCACTTCCAGCATCGAACAGCCACCGACCGGCACTTTCCAGCGCCAGCTGGCACGCTTCGGTGAAGAGCTTAAAGACCTGGTGGTGGTTCGCCATCACGATGAAGCGCTGGAAGCACTGATTACCCCGGAGCAAGAGTCTTACCTGCGCCAGAGCCTGCGCTTAGTGCTGGAGCAGACGCAGTTGGCCCTACTCAACGAAGAGAAAGCGCTTTATGACGCGAGTCTAGACAAAGCGCTACAGCTGCTGAACGATTACTACGACACCACTCGCGAAGAGACCCAAAGCGTTATTGCGCGCCTTGAAGAGCTTAAGGAAGCCGAGGTAAAACCCGAGCTACCCGATATCAGCGCTTCACAGCAGGAACTCGCACGCTTTATCGACAACCGCTATGAGACGCGTGGCCAAAGCGGAGGTGATTCATGAGAAAGCTTGTTCTCCTCATTGTCGCAGGCCTCGCCGTCGGGGCCCTGTTTGGGCACCTGATGATGTCGGTGCCCGGTTACTGGCTGATCCGCGTGGGCGACTCCTCCATCCAGACATCGTTTTGGTTTGGTCTGGTGCTGCTGTTTGCCGCCTTTATCGTCCTACACTTCGTGCTGCGTTTGCTCAGCGGTATTATTCGCCCCATGGGACGTTTTCGTAGCTGGAACAGTCGCGCCCGCAACCGTCGCGCCATGCAGCGCACCGTGCGTGGCTTGGTAGCACTGACCGAAGGACGCTGGAAAAAAGCCGAAAAAACCCTGGTTAATGCCGCCGATGACTCCAGCACACCGCTAGTCAATTACCTATCCGCAGCGCTGGCGGCCCATTACCAGGGGCACCACGTGAAATCCCAGGAGCACCTGAATCAGGCGCAGCTCACCACCGACGGCGCCGATACGGCCGTTGGCCTGATGCAGGCGCAAATGATGATTGAGCGCCAGCAGCCGGAAGAGGCGCTGGCGATTCTGAATCGTCTGGATAAGAAGCTCTCTAACCACCCACAGGTGCTCAAGCTACTCAAGCAGGTGCATTTAAGTGTCAACGATTGGGAAGGCTTACGGCGTTTGATTCCACGTTTGGCGGCGCAGAAGCTCATTACCCAGCAAGAGCGTGAGCAGCTGGAGTTTAAAGCCTACCGCGAACTGATCGTGTTTGAAGCGCAAAACCCCACCAACATTGAACGGGTGCGTGGCCTTTGGGCCGATATGCCCGACTACCTGCGCGGCAACACCGAGTTGATCGTGTTATACAGCGAAGCGCTGATTCAAGCCAACGAAGAACCAATTGCCGAGCGCTTGCTCAACCACTCGCTGGATCACCACTGGGACGCGCGGCTGGTAAAACGCTACGGCCTGCTGAATGTGGACGCGGGTCGCCAACTTGTCAAAGCCGAGAAGTGGCTACAAGAGCGCCCCAACGACCCAGAGCTACTGCTTGCTTGCGGTCGTCTCTCCCTGCGCACCGGCCAGTGGCAAAAAGCAATCGAGTACTTTGAAGCCAGCCAGCGTCAGCGCCCCAACGGCGAAGTGTGTGCGGAGCTTGCGCGCCTCTATGCCAGCCTGGGCGAGCATAACAAGAGTCAGCTCTACTACCGTCATAGTGTTGAAATGCTGGCTAAATCACTGCCATCGCTGCCGCAGCCCAGCGATGCTGACGACAGCAAAAAGCCAGACAGTAAGCAAAAAGAGAGTAAAACCATTAAGAAAAGCGCCTAGTAGCGCTTCTGCTATACAGCTCAAGGGCGCCTTCATAGGCGCCCTTTTTAGTGGCTAAGGCTTGGCAGGTGGAATGGGTGGTTCAGATGCAGCTTCAACCGGCGCTTCAGCCTCCACTGGCTGAGACAGCATCGCTGTACAGTGGCCACATCGTGTCGCTTTGATCGGCACCACCATCAAGCAGTAAGGGCACGGCTGCTCGGTAGGGCTTGCAGGCGCCACTGCCTCTTCGCGCTTTAAACGGTTGATGGTCCGTACCAATAAGAAGACCACAAAGGCGACAATCGTAAAGCTCACCACTGCATTGATAAACAGTCCCACATTGAGTGTTACCGCCCCCGCTGCCTGGGCATCTGCCAGCGTCGCATAAGGGCCACCCACACTCCCTGGCCGCAACACCACAAACAGATTGGAGAAGTCGACCCCACCCACCAGTAAACCAATCAGCGGGTTCATCACATCCGCCACCAGGCTCTGCACAATCAGTGTGAATGCCCCGCCGATAATGATCCCCACGGCCATATCGACAACATTGCCTTTTACCGCAAACTCACGGAACTCCTGAAAGAATTTTGCCATATTCAAACGTCCTACCGTTCGTTCGTTCGTTTTAGCCAATACCCAAAGTCACTTCATTCAATTAAGAGAATGGGTGACAGCGCGTTAAGCGGCAAGCTAGAAACGTTAATAAAAAAGCCTAAGTAAACGCCAGGACAAGAAAGTAAGGTTTAAAAAAAAACGATGAATACCGCGAATAACGCATTAGGGTTAATATTTACTAACGTTAAGGAAAGACCCTATCACCACATTTTTTCTTTATGCTATCGATGGGTAGTATCTAATAAAATCACCGCTTCTAGCGCCGCTCGGTAACCTTGAACCCCTAAACCGGCAATGACGCCATCGGCGCGCAGCGATACGTAGGAGTGATGGCGAAAGGCTTCACGCTTGTGAACATTGGACAAATGCACCTCAATCACTTTGCCATCAAAAGCATTGAGGGCATCAAGAATAGCGACAGAGGTATGTGTGTAGGCCGCGGGATTGATGATAATCGCTTGGGTGCCATCCAGGCGCGCGGCATGAATAGCATCAATCAGTTCGCCTTCATGGTTACTTTGCAGGCAAGTGATGTCCCAGTCGGCCATCACTGCTTTCTCCCGCAAGAGATTATTCACGTCATCTAACGTCTCGTACCCGTATATCTCTGGCTGACGGCTACCCAGCAAGTTTAGATTGGGACCATGCAATACCAATACCTTTCCTTGACTCATAACGCTCTTCAACCTTGTGTGTTGGTGGATAAATCGCGGATACAGCCTGTTCTATCACTTAACCCGCCAACTGCGCCAGCGCCTGCTCAAGCGATGCTTCCTGGCGCTGGGCATACAGCGCGATTTCATCGATGACGGCACTCCCTAAGGCCTGCTCAAACGCCTGCTGGCTTGCGCTGCTGGCATAATTATCATGGCTGCTTTCACCCAGGTTGGATTGAAAAATACCGGCCGCGCTCACGGGTAAGAAATCTTCATAAATCATGGGGGTAACGCTAAGAGCTCCCTGATCGATCAAGCTATCCACCTGCTCAACCGAGATCGGTCCTTGTACAGATACACCGTGAACCGCTTGATAGTGGAAAAACGCTAACCCTTCACGACGCAGTGTTTCATAGGTCTCGGGAAACGCTTTAAACACCTCAGATAAATGCGCTTGATGGGCGTCGTTATTCGCTACTACGGGTGCACTTTCCTTGGCAACTGCTAGCAGGCGGTCATATAGCTCGCGCCCTTTCCGCGTTAAGGCGATACCGCGCTGTTCGATTTCGCCAAAGCGGGCGGTGTGTTTACCCTCTGCCGCATCCGCGAAGGCAATCGTCTCCTCCAGCGCTTTGAAGCTGGTTTGGCGTAGGAGGATCGGACAGTCGCGACGTGGCGGGCCTTCAATAGTCGCTTTAGGGTCAATGCCAACGCTGGGCATACGCTGCTGCACTTCATCAATATCCAGCGTTCGCGGCGTAAGGTGGTTAATGTGCGGGCCGCGGAAGCAGACAACATCGGCGATTAAGCGGTGTTCGGCATGCAAACGCTCATAGGTAGCTAAATTGACCGTGGCGTTGTCGTGCCAGCGGAATGTTTCCAACGCTTCCTGCACAAACTGCTTGGCATCGTCGGCACTTAGGCCGCCCTGCTGTTCAAAACGCCCGATAAGCATTTTGACGTTGGCGGTGAAGATATCGCGGGCGCTTAAAATCTCGCTTGCCTGCTCTCTTAGCGCTGCCTTTTCAATCAGTTCAAGGCGCAGTAACGAGGTAAATACGCGAAAGGGGTTACGCTTAAGCGCGCTATCAGCAACGGGTCTAAACGCCGTGGAATGTACCGGCACGCCTGCGGTAGATAAGTCGTAATACCCCACCGGCTCCATCCCCATGACCGCGAACATGCGTCGTAGCATGGCAAGCTCGCCAGGAGTGCCCACACGAATAGCGCCATGGCGTTCAACGTTGATACGCGCCAGCTCATCACTATTTTGCAATTCGTTATTCAGCCCAGGATTAGCGGCTAGCACCTCCTGGTTAACCGCCTCAACCAGCGACAGCAAGGTGCCGTATTGCGGCACCTCCTGCTGATACATTGCCGACATCGCGCGGGAAAACTGGTCACGGATTTCATCACTGCTAACGTAAACTGAACTCATCGGGCTATCCTATTCGTAAGCGGCTACACCTGCCCATTGAGGGCTTTACCCACCATAGTAGCGCTATCGGCGTCTTAACAATTTCACATTTTCCGCACCTTGCTATACATAAAAGCCATGCAAAGCCCATATAAGAGCCGCTATGCACGCTTAACGGGCAGGGCGCTTAACCTGTTACATTAGCACTTGATCTTGTTGACGTAGGCTGGCACCCATGACGCTTCCTCTTTATCTAGGTTTGCCTATGTGGGCCAATCAAGACTGGCTTGGCAACTTTTATCCACGCCATGCCAAAACCGAGCTGTTAAGCGATTACGCCGCGGTGTTTTCCAGCGTTGAGGGCAACACTACCTTTTATAGCGGTACCCCAAAGCCGGAAACCATTGCCGCCTGGGTGCGTCAGGCACCACCTCACTTTCGCTTTTGTTTTAAATTGCCTGCCAGCGTCACCCACGATCAACGGTTAACGCGGTTAGAAGATGCCTGGGCTTTTTTAACGGCGCTAGAACCGCTGCACGACCGCCTTGGACCGACCATGGTGCAACTACCCCGGGATTTTGGCCCACAAGAGCTTCCCCAGCTTGAAGCGCTGCTCGCCGCTTGGCCTGCCCATTTGCCTTGCGCGGTCGAGGTACGTCACCCAGCGTTTTTCCACAAAGGAGCCGCCGAGACGGCTCTTAACCGCCTGTTGATAACTTATTCGGCCAACCGCGTAATGCTCGACGTACGCCCGCTCTTCTCAACCCCGTCAAATGGCCATATGGGCTTGGCCCATGCCCAGCAAGAAAAGCCGAAACTCCCGCTACACGTGCTTTCCACGGCAAATTTTCCTGTCATTCGTTTCATTGGCCATATTGACAAAACAATTAATAGCAGCTACTTCACCGCCTGGAAAGCCCGTCTAAAGCTGTGGATAAATCAGGGGAAAACCCCTTTCTTATTTGTGCATACTGCGGATAACCGTGAGTCTCCCTACATGGCTCGGTTACTCTATGACGCGCTGGGAGAAGTAACACCCTTACCCCCACTTGCGCCCTTCGCGGGTGAAAAGCAAAGCCAGCTGTTTTAACCCATCTTTTTAGGCCAGCTAACTGGCATGCTTCCTTTCGATCAGATAAATTGCGCCTACTTTCGGAAAAGTACGCTGGCAATGACTCATTTTTCCGAAAACTGGCGTGCACAGTACGCAGTAACTTACACAACAATCGACTTAATGGGTGATGTATGGCGAAGCTTGCACATGCACAGTGGTCATCACGAATGACCTTTGTGCTGGCCGCCGCGGGTTCGGCGGTGGGTCTTGGAAATATCTGGAAATTTCCGTATATGGTGGGCGAAAGCGGCGGTGCTGCTTTCGTATTTGTGTATTTGATCTGTATAGCATTGATTGGCTTGCCCATTCTCGTCTCTGAGTGGCTATTGGGGCGACGCGGCCAGAAGAACCCCGCCAGCACCATGTCAGAGCTGGCGCGCACGGCGAATAAACCGAAAGCCTGGGCCATTGTGGGCATTAGCGGCATTGTCGGGGCCTTCTTGATTTTGTCGTTTTATAGCGTGATTGGCGGCTGGTCGCTCTACTACACCGTCAACTCAGTGAGTGGTGCATTCACCGGCCAAGACGCCGATGGGATTGGAGCGCTATTTAGCGGCATGTTGAGTAACCCTGGATTGCTGCTGCTGGGTCACTCCGTGTTTATGCTACTGGTCATTGGGATTGTCGCCCGGGGCGTTACCAAAGGCCTTGAAGGCGCTGTACGCATTCTGATGCCAGTCCTCGCACTGCTGCTGGTGGTGCTGATCGGTTACGGAATGACGACCGGTCACTTTGGCGAAGCGTTGACATATATGTTCAACCCTGACTGGAGCAAGCTCACGGCAGAAACCGTGCTAGCCGCCCTGGGCCACGCCTTCTTCACCCTCTCGCTGGGTATGGGCATCATGATGGCTTACGGCTCTTACCTGGGCAAAGAGATCGATCTGCTGCAAACCGCCCGCACGGTCATCATTATGGATACCGTCATCGCGCTAGGCGCTGGTTTAGCCATCTTCCCGATCGTGTTTGCTAATAACCTGGATGTCGCTTCGGGCCCAGGGCTGATTTTCGTCACCCTGCCGCTGGCCTTTGGCAATATTGATGGTGGTTTACTGTTAGGTTTGATGTTCTTTTTGCTGCTGACGTTTGCGGCATTAACTTCGGCCATTTCACTGCTTGAGCCCGTGGTAGAGTTCATTGAAGAGCGAACGCCGCTAAGCCGTGTCACCGCAACTATCGTAGCTGGTGTGGGAGCCTGGCTACTGGGTATTGCGGCACTGCTGTCGTTCAACGTGTGGAGCGAACCGGTGCTGTTTGGGCTGGGTGTGTTCGACCTGCTGGATACACTGACCAGCAAAATCATGCTGCCGCTAACGGGGCTGGGTGCGATTCTATTCACCGCCTGGTGCCTGGAGCGCAACAGCGTGGAAGACGAGCTGGGTCTTTCCGCGACCGGAAAGAGCGTATGGAACATCATCGCGCGCTATTTAGCGCCCGCTGGCGTTATTGCTGTGTTCGTGACGGGTCTTATTTAAGGTAAGCTGTCACTACCCTGCTGTTTACTAGCCTTAGTGCAATTCGCTCTCTTGCCGATCTTCATCAGGCAAGGGGGCGATATCCCGCGATAATTTTTGGAACTCCCTGTGCAGCTCAATGCCACGGCGCGCTCTTAAGCTACGCTGGGCAGCGCTACGCTGGCGCTGAGCATGCTCATCCACTTGTAAACTCATAAAAATGTCGAGCAATTCGCTTTTAACCGAGGTGATTCGTTCGACGTTTCTCATAATCGACGTTCCTCCAGATGAATATGCCTTCGTCCACCTGCATCCGTGACGACTGTTATGATGCAGTGCGGCACTTCAATTATTACTATAACCTACTTGACAAAATGATGACCAATCTTAAAAAAACTGACTAACGACCTTTAAACGCTGACAAAACACGGTCCGATAGTTAGTGGCCCTATCCACTCATTGAGGCATACTGTGAACATCAGCATTGAATTAACGCAAAGCATAGCAATGAACAGACAGACATAAACGACCGTTTCAAACGAGCGTATATTGGCGTACTGTTGAATACCTGTTGGTTGAGCACCCAAGGAGCTGAACGTGAGTCGCGCCCTGTTTGATGAAATGAGACGCCGCATGGAGCACTTTCGACGCTCCGAGCAAAAAGTGGCGCGGTTTGTACTGCGCAACCCCGAAGAGGTCATCCACATGCGTATAGTGGATCTGGCCACCGAAGCCACCGTTAGCGAACCCACCGTGGTGCGCTTTTGCCGTGCGCTGGGTTGCAACGGCTTTCAGGACTTCAAGCTACAGCTGGCACAAATGCTGGCCAGCGGCAGTCAGTTTGCCCAGTTCTCCATGAACGATAGCGACTCGGTCGCTGAGTTTTCCCACAGCATCTTCGACTCGACCGTGGGCACGCTTCTCTCGGTTCGTGATCGGCTGGATAACGATGCCCTGGGTCGTGCGGTGAACGCACTGGCGATGGCCAACCGGGTCGAGTTCTATGGCTTTGGGGCTTCCGGAGCCGTGGCCTTTGATGCCCAGCACAAGTTTTTCCGCCTGCAGATCTCCACTTCTGCCTACGCCGACCCGCATATGCAGAATATGTCGGCAGTGACCTTGAACGATGGCGACGTGGTGGTGGCCATTTCGCAGACTGGCCGTACCAAAGCACTGGTTGCCAGCGTACGCCTGGCGCGTGAAGCGGGCGCGACGGTCATTGGCCTCTGCCCCAGCGGCTCGCCACTCGCCGAAGAGGTCAGCCTGCCGCTGTATATCGATGTCCACGAAGACACCGAAATTTACACCCCGCTTAGCTCACGCATTGCCCATCTGGTGCTGATTGACGTACTTGCCGTCGGCGTGGCCAAAACCCGCGGCCCGAAACTCGCCGAACAGCTCAAAGCGGTTAAAAAGAGCCTTAATACCCTGCGCTTTCCTGAAGAGTCTTAGTCTTTACCTACACGTTCCCATTGTCCGGGAGCGAGGGCAGGTTGAAGCGAGGGTCTTTTGACAGGGATGTCAAAAGTAGCGCCCACGGATGGGTTCACAGCGCCCTCGCGTAAACCTGCCCTCGACGCACAGGAGTGAAGATTGCCACACCTGTATACACAGCCAGTTTGCTGGCTGTGCTAGACTAGCCGCCTATTTTTTGATCCGGCAGCGGCTACTATGGACGACGTCACGGCGATTCTCGATCAGCTCAACTCCGCCCAGCGCGAAGCAGTGAGCGCCCCCCAAGGTAATCTGTTGGTACTCGCAGGCGCAGGCTCGGGCAAAACCCGCGTGCTGGTTCATCGCATTGCCTGGCTGATGCAGGCCGAAGGGCTGTCACCCTACGCGCTGCTGGCGGTCACCTTTACCAATAAAGCCGCCAAGGAGATGCGCACCCGCCTCGAGGCGCTGCTGAGCATATCGATGCGCCATGTGTGGGTAGGCACCTTTCACTCCATCGCCCACCGCCTGCTGCGCACCCACTGGCAGGATGCCCGGCTGCCGCAACACTTCCAGATTATCGATTCTGACGATCAGCTACGCCTGGTCAAACGGCTGCTGAAAGATTACTCGATCGACGACGAACGCTACCCGCCCCGCCAAGTACAGCACTTTATCTCCGGCTGTAAAGAGGAGGGGCTACGCCCACACCAAGTCAATGTGGATGGTGATGCCTACATGGGCCAGATGGTCGAGCTCTACGAGCGCTACCAACTGACCTGCGAGCGCGGCGGCCTGGTCGATTTCGGCGAGCTGCTGTTGAGAAGCCTGGAGCTACTGCGCGACAACCCGGCGCTGCTTAAACACTATCAGGAGCGCTTTGGTCATGTCCTGGTGGATGAGTTTCAAGATACCAATACCCTGCAATACGCTTGGCTGAAACTGCTCACCGGCATGAAGACACCGATGACCGCCGTGGGTGATGACGACCAGTCAATCTATGGCTGGCGCGGTGCCAAGGTGGAGAATATCAGCCGCTTTGAGCAGGAATTCCCACAAACCCATACCGTGCGCCTAGAGCAGAACTATCGCTCCACCAGCGCGATTCTTGAAGCCGCCAATACCCTGATCAGCCACAACAGCGAGCGGATGGGTAAAAATCTGTGGACCGACGGCATCGAAGGCGAGCCGATCTCGATCTACGCCGGGTTTAACGACCTGGAAGAAGCCCGCTATATCGTCGATACCATCAAGGAGAAGGTCGACGAAGGCTTTAACCGCCGCGATATCGCTATTCTTTACCGCTCAAACGCCCAATCGCGGCTGATGGAAGAGACGCTGATTCGCCAAGGCATGCCCTACCGTATTTATGGTGGTCACCGCTTCTACGAGCGCCTGGAAATCAAGAATGCCCTGGCCTACCTGCGCCTGATGCTCAACCGCGATGACGACGCCTCGCTGGAGCGGGTGATCAACGTACCCACCCGCGGTATTGGCACACGCACAGTGGAGATTGTCCGCTTACGTGCCCGTGAACAAGGCATTCAGCTGTGGCAGGCGCTCCACGATGCGATTAACGACGGCACTTTGAAAGGCCGCGCGGCCAATGCCGTGCAAAACTTCGCCAACCTGATCGAGCAGCTCGATAATGATGCCTCCGGCATGGCGCTGCACGAAATTATCGATCACGTCACGATTCACACGGGCCTGATAGAGCACCACAAAAGCGAACGCGGCGAGAAAGGCCAGGCGCGGGTCGAGAACTTGGAAGAGCTGGTTAACGCTGGCCGTGCCTTTACTCAAGGCGATGTCTTTGAAGCCCCCGAAGCGGGCGAAGGCATGGCGGCACTGGAAGCGTTTCTTTCAGAAGCCGCCCTTAATGCTGGCGACCATGAAGCTGAAGAGTTTGAAGACAGCGTACAGCTGATGACGCTGCACTCCGCCAAAGGCCTGGAGTTTCCCGTCGTCTTTATTGCCGGTGTCGAGGAGGGACTCTTTCCGCACAAGATGTCCTTGGAAGAGCCGGGTAGACTCGAAGAGGAGCGTCGGCTCTGTTACGTCGGCGTCACCCGCGCCATGCAGAAACTCTACCTCACACACGCCGAAACCCGCCGCCTGCACGGCAAAGAGGTGTTTCCACGCCCGTCGCGCTTTTTACGCGAGCTACCGCCGCACCTGCTCGAAGAAGTCCGCCTACGCGGGCATATTTCCCGCCCGGTCACCGCATCACGCTCCTCCTTTGCCCAGCAAAGCGTCGAAAGTAGCGGAGACATGCCTAGCCTCCACGTCGGCCAAGGCGTTGAGCACCCGGTGTTCGGCGAAGGGATTATTCTTAACGCGGAAGGCGAAGGTGCCCGCGCCCGTGTGCAGGTCAGCTTTGAAGGGGAAGGGGTGAAATGGCTGGTACTTGGCTTTGCCAAGCTAACGCCGCTGTAGATACCTACTTCTCATTAACTACGCCTACGCGCTCCAGGCACCACATAGAGGTCATTATGAAACAGCGCTTAAAACGGCTATTTCCAGAAGTGTGTAACGGTTGGCAGGCACTTAGTGGCTACCAGCGTTTTGAACGCTTAGTTTCGATGGTTCTGACCATCGCCATCGGCGGTGCTGTGCTGGTCGCCATGTATTACCTGGTCATTCATGTGGTGCAGTTGCTGTTTATTCAAAGCCGCGACCCCTTCGATTACCGCGTGTTTCAAGCATTATTCGACATGATTCTTACCGTCTTGATTGCCATGGAGTTCAACAACTCCATCATTCGCACAATGACCAGTGGTAAAGGCTTTATTCACGTTGAAATTGTAGTGCTGATTGCCATTATGGCGCTGGTGCGCAAGTTTATGGTGCTAGATATGGAAGTCATCGACCCCTGGCAAATTGGCGCCCTTTCGGCGGCGGTATTGGCATTAGGCGGCTGCTACTGGCTGGTACGCCATGGCAACAGCATGAAAGACGCTTCAGATGATTAATCAGGCTTGCGGGCTAAATTTGCTATACAGCATACTAGCTAGAGAACACCTCGCACTTAACGTCTTATAACAATAGTATAATTACCTTTGGAGTTTTGCTCGCCATGCAACGCCGTAACTTTCTTAAAACCGTCGGCCTAGGTGCCGCCGGTGTCGCTGCTGCCCCTTTTGTAACCACCTCTAGCGCGCGCGCTCAAGAGACGTTTACCTGGGACATGGTCACCTCTTGGCCAAAAAACTTTCCCGCCCTGGGCACTGGAGCGAATGATTTTGCCCGCCGGGTAGAGCAGCTCTCCAACGGCCGCATGCAGATTCGCGTCCACGGCGCCGGTGAACTGGTGCCTGCCCTGGAAGTATTCGATGCCGTGGCTGCTGGTACCGCTGAAATGGGCCACTCTGCCTCTTACTACTGGCGCGGCAAAGTCGCTGCCTCGCAGTTCTTCACCGCCGTACCGTTCGGTATGACCACCACCGAAATGAACGCCTGGTTGTACCATGGCGGCGGTCAGGAGCTTTGGGATGAGATCTACGCCAACCATAACCTGAAGCCTTTTGCCGTGGGCAATACCGGCACGCAGATGGCGGGCTGGTTCAAGAAAGAGATCAACTCGCTAGACGATATGCAGGGGCTGAAACTGCGTCTGCCTGGCCTCGCGGGTGAAGCGATGAACGGCATTGGCGTCAGTACCGTTAATATGCCGGGTTCGGAAATCTTCACCTCGCTGCAAACCGGTGCACTGGATGCCGCTGACTGGGTGGGACCCTATAACGATATGGCATTCGGCCTGCATCAGGTGGCTGACTACTACTACACCTCGGCGTGGAACGAGCCTTCTGCGGTACTGGAAGGGACGATCAATCTGGATGCCTGGAACGCTTTGCCAGAAGATCTACAGGACGTGATTCGCGAAGCGGCACGGGCGTCTAACCTGGCCATGATCAGCGAATTCGCCTTCCGTAATGCCCAGGCCCTGGAAGCACTGGTCGATGAGCACGGCGTTCAGCTGCGTACCTTCCCTGACGACGTAATGGCAGCGCTTTACACCTCCTCCCAGGAAGCCATTCAGCGTCAGGTAGATAACGACGAAGAGTCCCGCCGTGTTTACGAGTCTTATTCAGCGTTCCAGAAGCTGCTGCGTCCGTTCAGCGATGTAGGTGAGTACGCCTACCTCAAGAATCGCGATAACGTCGGTGGTTAATAAACCGCCAAGAGGGTAAGCGACAGACACAGCAAAGGGCGCATTAAGCGCCCTTTGCTGTTTTGGAAGCAATTTTAGTGAGGTACTAGTCGCTATGCACCGCTCGGATGCGCCCATTATCGTCCAGCGCAACCATCACAAAGCGCGCCTCGGTGACTTTTTGACGCTCCTCAATGCGCTGCCCATGATGAGGACGAACCCAAACCTCTACGTCAATTTTGATCGAGCTGTGGCCAATTTCTTGTACCTGGGTATAGACACTGACCATTGAGCCCACGCGCACCGGGCTTAAAAAGTCCATGGCTTCAATCGCCACCGTCGCTGTGCGGCCGCCCGCTTCACGCCCGGCAGCCAGCTCAGCCGCCTGGTCCATTTGATTGACCAGCCACCCCCCGGGAATATCACCATAAAAATTGGTATCTTGGCGGGAAGCCAGTAATTTTAAAGTCAGTTGGCCCTGAGGGGCGGGTACGTCGTCCAAATCAGTTTCCAGAAGAGTCATGAGTTCGTCGCTTAGTCAGTTTATTGTTGTAAACGTTGCTGAGTGGCACGTTGTTTATGGGTGTTGCTGCATCGCAACACAAAGGAATGGGTTCAGTTAACCATAAGAGGACGCTCGTTTGAATACTCGTTTGACGACTCTTTTAACAACTTTTTTAACAAACAGGGGCTCGCCTTTCGCTATAAAGTACGCATTAGTACGTGTATTAGCGTCCCTGCTGCTGTTAACGCCCCTGGCCTGGGGGCAGCAGCAAGCACCCATTAACGGCACCTTGGGCGCGGTGGGTTCCGACACCATGGCGGGGCTAATGCTGCGCTGGGGCGAAACCCTTACCACCCGTTATCCCGACGTAAAGCTACAATTCCAGGCGAGTGGTTCAGCTAGCGCGCCTACGGCACTGGTGGCTGGCACCACCCGACTTGGCCCGATGTCTCGCCCGATGACCAGCGAAGAGCGCGGTAACTTTATTGAGCGCTATGGCTACCCGCCCCTGGAATTAAAAGTCGCACGTGACGCGCTTATCGTTGTCGTACACCGGCATAACCCGCTGCGCGCGCTAACCCGCCAGCAGGTCGATGCAATCTTCTCAACCTCGCGTGCTTGCGGTGCCGAGTCGCCGATCAGGCGCTGGGAGCAACTCCCGGCAACCCGTGACTGGTCATTTGGCAGTATTGCGCTACATGGGCGTAACCTTGCCTCGGGCACCCATGGGCTATTTCAAGAGCGGGCGCTATGCGACGGACAGTTTCGCAACGATATCAGCGAACACCCTGGTTCATCGGCAGTGGTCGCTGCTGTCGGTGAATCCGCCAATGCGATGGGATACGCCGGGTTTAACCACCTGACGCCTGCGGTGCATCCGTTAAGCCTCTATAACGATGACGGCACCGCCATACCGCCCGATGTCGCAGCGATACAAAGCGGTGATTACCCACTGTCGCGCTACCTATATCTCTACGTGAACTTACCGCCTGGCGAGACCTTACCCTCAGCTGAGCAGGCACTCCTCAGCTTGATTATGTCCGAGGAAGGCCAACAGATTGCCCGCGCATCCGGCTTTGTCCCGTTAGCCCCCAGTGTCCTTAACGCACAGCAACGGTGGTAAACCACTGTCATCTAACTGACACATAATTGTCTTAGGGTAGGGAACCTATCTATGCACTGTTTTTCACTACTTATCGGTCAGCGCTATGATCACCTCGGTTTTGCCATGCCTAATTTTGTCATGATAGCGACATGATCCCACCTCGGTTAACCTCTTCTCGACAGCCGCTGCGGCTGCTTCAGGATCGCGTAGCCACCGGGTTAATCACCGCTGGAGGCGTGGGTGTGCTGCTGGCAATTCTGGCTATCGGCATCTTTCTGGTGTGGGAAACGCTCCCGTTGCTGGCGATTGGCGATACCTTTGCCATGGCTAAGCTCTCTCCTCTGGCGTGGGGCACCCTCAAAGCCGCGTTAGCCGCGCTGCTGTTTGCCATTCCCGTTGCCTTGGGAGCAGCCATTTACTCAGCACTGTTTATGTCTGCACGCCTGCGCTCGCGGATCAAGCCCGCACTCGAAATGATGGAGGCGATCCCCGGCGTGGTGGTGGGCTTTATTGCCGGGCTAATTTTGGCACCCTGGGTAGAGCGTCATCTCGCCAGCACTTTAGTACTGATCATTTGGCTGCCGCTTAGTGCCGCGCTTGCCGGCTTGCTCTGGCAGTTGGCCAAAACACGCCTACGCTGCCGCTTACCGCTCTCCTGGGCGGGCCTCTGGCTGGTTCCATGGCTCGTTGTAATGGTGGCAATAGCGCTATGGCTTGCGCCATGGTTAGAGCAACACTGGTTGGACGGTGATCTACGCCAGTTGCTCGACCAGCGCTACGGCATGGATTACGCCACCCGTAACGCGCTGATTGTCGGCCTTGCCATGGGCTTTGCCGTTATCCCCAGTATCTATTCACTGGCAGAAGACGCGCTCGCCGATGTGCCTTCGACCTTAATAGAGGGCGCCCAGGCGCTGGGGGCCAGCCGCTGGCAGGCGCTGTGGAAAGTGGCGCTGGTGGCAGCGGGCCCAGGCATCTTCTCAGCCGTAATGATTGGTGCGGGCCGGGCGGTGGGCGAAACCATGATTGTGCTAATGGCCAGCGGCAATACCGCCCTGTTTAGCGCCAGTCCTTTCGAAGGCATGCGCTCTATGGCCGCGGCTATTGCCATTGAGCTGCCTGAAGCATCTCCTGGTGGTCAGACCTACCATCTGCTGATTTTGGCCGCCCTGGTGCTGTTTATCTTCACGTTTCTGGTCAATACCCTTGCCGAGGTCGTCCGCCAGCGTTTACGCAGCCGCTTCAGCCAGATGGGGGGCACATCATGAACTCTACGCCCCCTGCCGCCTCTCGACGCCCTCGTTTTAGCCGGGCGAATGATGTGTGGCCCTGGCTATGCGCGGCCAGTGTAGCGCTCTCCCTGCTGATGCTGGGCGCCCTACTCACGTTACTGCTGGTACGCGGGCTAGGGCACTTCTGGCCCGCTACGCTGGAAGAGGTCACCCTTAGCTCGGGTGAAACCTTTGCTGGCCAAGCCGTACGTGAGGTCGCGCTACCCCAGCGAGCAGGGGATGAACGCCTCTACTTTACCGGCAACCAGGATTTGGAGGGCGTTCGCTGGCGCTGGGTGGCGATTGATGACATTGCCGAGCGCGCCCGGCCAGACGAATTGATTCGTCTTGACCGCAGCCCATGGGGCGACTTTATTGGCCGCTTGGAGGCCATTGAGCAGCAGGACCAGCGCTGGGAGGGGGATGCTGCCTGGCAGCGATTAAACGCTTTATTGGAACTTCCCGCCAGCCAACGCCAAGATAGCCAACTGCTGCTTACCACCGTGGACGGCCAAACCCTACGCCAACCGCTGGCCAGCGTGCTGAGTGCCCAGACTCCCAATGCCATGAGCGTGTGGCAGAAAACGCTCGCCTGGGGGGATGCGGTTTGGCGGTTTCTGAGCGAGGGCCCACGGGCCGCCAATACCGACGGTGGCGTCTGGCCCGCAATATTTGGCACGGTGCTGATGGTGATTTTAATGTCGGTAATGGTGACCCCGTTTGGGGTGCTCGCCGCCATTTATCTCAATGAGATCGCTCACCAGGGGCGGCTGACCCGGCTGGTTCGCATTGGTGTGCGCAACCTCGCGGGCGTTCCGTCTATTGTGTATGGGGTATTTGGTTTGGGCGTGTTTGTTTACGGCATCGGCGGCTCGCTGGATGAGTGGTTTTTCAGCGATACGCTGCCCTCACCCACGTTTGGTACCGGCGGCCTGCTATGGGCGTCACTCACCCTGGCGCTGCTGACCCTACCGGTGGTGATTGTGGCCACAGAGGAGGGGTTAGCGCGGATTCCCGAGGCTCAGCGTGAAGGTGCCGTAGCGCTGGGCGCTACACGCTTAGAAATGCTCACCCGCATCGTGCTGCCCATGGCAGCACCCGCCATGCTGACAGGGGTCATTTTAGCGGTAGCCCGCGCGGCCGGCGAAGTGGCACCGCTAATGCTGGTTGGCGTTGCTAAGCTGGCGCCTCAGATGCCCATCGATGGTGAGTTTCCTTACCTACATTTAGAGCGCAAGTTCATGCACCTTGGCTATCATTTATTTGATACCGCCTTTCATGGCGAAGATGTGCAGTCCGCCATTCCGCTGGTTTACGCCACGGCGCTACTTTTAGTGTTGATTGTGCTGGTGCTTAACCTAACTGCCATATTTCTGCGTCATTATCTTAGGCGTCAACGGGGAAACGAATGCTAGCGTCATTACATTCAAACAATACCTCTCAGGCACCAGTGGCGCATTTTGCATCTGAGCACAGCTGCCTGAGCATCGATCACCTTAGCCTCGCCTACGCGGGGAAAGAGGCGTTGCGCGACTTAACCCTCAGCGTTCCGCGTCATCGTGTAACGGCCTTCATTGGTCCGTCAGGCTGCGGTAAGTCGACGTTATTACGGGCGATTAACCGTTTGCACGACCTCAATGAATCGGTAACCCATAGCGGTCAGGTCAGGCTGGAAGGGCAAGATATTCATGACCCGCAAATGAATGTGACCGAGCTGCGGCGGCGCGTCGGGATGGTATTTCAAACGCCCAACCCCTTTCCTATGTCGATTTATGAAAACGTGGCCTTTGGCCTGCGACTGCAACAGCGTCTTCCCAAGCGCAAAAGAGACGACATTATTGAGTGGGCATTAACCTCCGCGGCCTTATGGGATGAAGTAAAAGATCGTCTGCATCGCTCCGCCTGGCAGCTTTCTGGAGGTCAGCAGCAGCGTTTGGTAATTGCCCGCACGTTAGCAGTACAGCCCGACGTGCTGCTGCTTGATGAACCGGCGTCCGCGCTCGACCCGATTTCAACCCTCAAAATTGAGGAGTTGATCCGTAACCTCAAGTCGGAGCTGACGCTAGTACTGGTTACCCACAATATGCAACAAGCGGCGCGTGTATCGGATTACACCGCCTTCTTGCATCAAGGTGAGCTGGTTGAATACGGGCCTACCGATCAGGTCTTCACCAACCCCCGTTTGCAACGCACCGAAAACTACATCACCGGCCGCATCACCTAGGCCTTAGCGACTGAAACGTCAGGAGTGCTCCATGGATATTACGAGCGATACCCACAGCCAGCATATCTCTCGCCAGTTCAACCAGGAGCTGGAAGAGCTGAAAACCCACCTGATGGCCATGGGCGGCCTGGTGGAGAAGCAAGTGCAGGACGCTGTCTTTGCGCTACTGGAAGGGGACACCCGCTTGGCCGAGCAGGTGCGTGACAATGACCGTCAGGTCAACGATCTGCAGCTGCAAATCGACGACGAATGCACCCGCGTACTGGCGCGCCGTCAGCCTGCAGCGTCCGATTTACGCTTGGTGCTGGCCGTCATCCGCGCCACCTCAGACTTAGAGCGCATTGGCGATGAAGCCAGCAAGATCGCCCGCAACGCGCTGTTACTGAGCGAAAACACCAGCACCATTCGTGGCTTGGTGGAGGTGCGTCACATTAGCGAGCACGTACGTAAAATGCTGCGCGATGCGCTCACCGCCTTTGCCCGCTTTGATACCGACCTGGCGATGCAGGTCGTGCGCGAAGACGAGCTGGTTGACGACGAGTACAGCAGCGCTATGCGCTCGTTAATGACCTTTATGATGGAAGACTCGCGCTCGATTACGTCAGTTCTCAGTATCATGTGGGTACTGCGCGCCCTGGAACGGGTAGGCGACCACGCCGACAACCTCGCTGAGTACGTGGTCTACCTCGTCAAAGGCTTGGATATTCGCCATAGCGACACCGACGAGCTGGATACGAAGGTACTAAAAAAGTCTTGACCTGATAGGGGTTTCCTCCTGCAATACGTCCAGGCTGCGGCCTGGACGTTTGAATCATAAGGAGCTCACCCAACATGCTGGATGCTGTCACTGCGCTTAGCCGAGGTACACGCTGTGTGTATCAGCCGGGTATGCGCCGCTATATTTTTCTGCCGATTCTCGTCAACCTGATTGTCTATGTGAGTATGTTCAGCTTTGTTCTCACCCGCTTCGATGGCTGGTTGGCTCACTGGATGAACATGGTGCCCGCCTGGCTTGATTGGCTGGCGTGGCTTATCTGGCCCCTGTTTGTGATTAGCCTGTTAGTCGTCGTTTTTTTTACCTTTACGCTGGTTACCAGCCTAATTGCAGCCCCTTTTTACGGCTTTTTGGCCGCCAAAGTTGAAATCCAAGCCACCGGCCGTGAACCGCTTGATGACCGAAATCTGACCAAAACAGCCATCGATGCCATTGGTCGTGAGTTCGTTAAGCTCGCCTATATTCTGCCGCGTGCCGCGTGCCTGTTTGTGATTAGCTGGATTCCTGGTGTGAATTTAGTTGCCCCTCTACTGTGGGCGCTGTTTTCTGCCTGGGTGATGGCCATCACTTATTTGGATTACCCAATGGATAATAACAAGGTAACGTTTGCCGATATGCGTCAACGACTCTCTAAACGCTGGTGGCAAAGCCTCAGTTTTGGAGGTCTGGTCACACTCATCACCTGGATCCCTCTGGCCAATCTATTTCTGATTCCCGGCGCCGTAGCCGGTGCCGTGCTGCTCTGGGATGACCATTACAGAGACGTACGTGGCATCACGCCGCAGTAGACGCTTATTACCCAGGCTACGTCATTTTGCTACCTTTGCCTTTTGCTCGTCTGTACTGAACTCAATCAACAACAAAGGAATAAATACATGTTAAAACCGATGGCTTGGCTGGGTGGCGTACTCTTGATTGGCGCCATGTCTATTTCGATGGCGTCTATGGCGATAGCCCACGACGTGCAAACAGACGCTATGCGTATCGCCCACCCCTTCGCGACACCCACCCCGCCAGGGGCTGTCAACGGCGCCGCCTACGTCGACATCACCGCCCTTTCAGGTGCGGTTACCCTGGTTGGCGCGAGCAGCTCTGCGAGCAGCAACGTTGAGCTGCACGAGATGCAAATGGATGGCGATATGATGCAGATGCGGCATGTGGAAGAGATTCGTATCGAGGCCGGGGAGACCTACACCATGCGTCCTGGTGGCGGCTTTCACTTAATGCTGATTGGATTAACGGAGCCGCTAAAAGAGGGCGAGCAATTTCCCCTCACGCTCACCTTTGCGGAACAAGGTGATGTGGACATAGAGGTCTGGATCCAAAGCGCCCAGGAAGGCAGAGAAGCAGCTGATGGTCACCATTAGCAGCTGTTGCCGCTTATAAAAAACTAGACCCCGCAATAGCGGAGTCTAATCACACTATTCTTTGACAATGACTAACGCTAGCTTCCTTTCCTTTTGCGGGACTCCAACCTTGGAATTTAACCCTGACCAGCGCTCTGATTGTCGTTTGATTCATTCCTTGAATCATCGTGCATCCGTATTGGTGTGTCATGCTTTCGCAAGTTTAACTCGCCCTTCAATCGTAATGTATTTCTGCACAATTGCAAACTTTTGTTACCAAACGTTTCTACTTACTTCAACATGCGTCAAGTTTTTGCGGTATCCACCCCATAAGCACTAGGAGACGCGTGCTCTATTGAATAAATACGTCTCATACCCGCAAACAAAAACCTAATTACATTTAGATAAAAAGAGAAAAAAGCTGGATAAGAGTGGGGAGAGTAAAGATGGGGAGAGTAATGGGCAGCAAAAAATTAGGCCCCGATAGGGGCCCCGATATCAGAATTGGCTACAGATAATGACTAACGCTAGCTTCCACTCCTTGTGCGGGACTCCAACCTTGGAATTTACCCTGACTAACGTTCTGATTATCTATTGATTCGTCCGTGAATCGAGAAAACATCCTTGCCTTCGCAACATCCTGTTGCTGGCATCTCCGTCCTGCGAAGAAGCATTCAATGATATCTAAAAGATAAAAACATTAGATGTCGCTTTTTTCCTGAACGACATCATCTGTGTTCCAATGCGCTCTTATCCAGAAATAAGCATAAAACATTCCAAAGAGCCATAAATAAAAAATAAATTATTTAAAATCAAAAACTTGCCATACATTGGCCTGTGCCATGAATCGCTTTAATTACCAAAATACAGCGCCCGACAATGTGTAAAAATGGCACATGCGAAAAATATCACCCATTTTGTATGCCAAAATTAAACACTTCTACAAATGTAGTGTGGCGTGAAGTTAAATTAAACGAGACGCGAGGAGGGGAAGGCGCAGCGAAACAGCGCGCCTTTGCCTGGGTGAGACTCAATTTGTAGCTGCGCATCGTGACGCAACAGCACATGTTTAACGATCGCCAGGCCTAAGCCTGTGCCGCCAGTCGCAGTGCTGCGTCCCTTATCAACACGGTAAAAACGTTCCGTTAGGCGGGGAATATGAACAGGATCAATCCCTTCACCATTATCTTCCACATCAATATAGCCGCCGCCACTAGCGCTAGCTTTCCAGCGCAGTGTGATTTGGCTGCCTGCTGGCGTGTAACGAACCGCATTAAAGGCGAGGTTAGAGACGGCACTGCGAATTTCCTGTTCACTGCCTAACAGCCGGGCATCGCTCTCAAGCGCGACGGTAATGGTATGACGTTGATGCGACAAGGCCAGTGCATCATCACACACGCTTTGCAATAAAGGCTCAAGTGACAGCGGATGATGATCTTTACCGCCCTGATCGATCTCCAAACGCGAAAGCAGCAATAAATCGTTAACCAGGTTCTGCATCCGCTGGGTCTGTTCCTGCATTTGCTGGATGCTGCGACCCAATCGCGGCGGAAGTTGATCAGCAATATCGCTGTAGGTTTCTAAATAGCCAGAAAGGACGGTCAGAGGAGTGCGTAGCTCGTGGGAGACGTTGGCAACAAAGTCACGCCGCATCTGCTCAAGGCGATGCAAACGGGTAATATCCCTGGCCATCACTAAGCGCTCGTCGTCACCGTAGAGGGTAATTTGATACTGCAGGATGCGCCGTTCATCAATGGGCGAAATGAGCGTTAACGGCTCACTGTAGTTACGCGCATTAAAGTAGCTAATAAAACTAGGGTCGCGCAGCAGGTTGGTAATATGTTGACCACGGTCATGGGCGGTTTGAAGCCCCAGCATGGCGGTAGCGGCGCTGTTCCACCACTCCAGGTCGCCGTGGCGATCAAGCATAACCACGCTGTCACGCATTGCTTCAGACGACTCCTGAATACGCGCCAAGGTAGCGCGCAGGCGGCTTTGGGTAATGCGCTGGCTTTTTTGATAGCGGTATAAACGATCGAATAGCTCACCCCACATTCCGCTGGCGGCAGGCGGCTCATCGTGAGGGTGGAGGGTGAGCCACCGATAGAGTTCGCGTAACTGTCGCAAGTGGTAAAACAGGCATCCCGCAAGCCCTGCCGCGAGCCCCAGCCCGGCCGAGCCCAACAGCCAGCCTAAGCATGCCCCCAGCGCGGCCAGCCACGCTATTCGCCACAGCTCACGACTCCATAAACGCACATTTACACCCGTGCAGAGAAACGGTAACCGGTACCCCGAACCGTTTGGATCAGGTTTTGATGCACGTCTCCCAGCGCCTTACGCAAGCGACGAATATGCACATCGACCGTACGCTCTTCAACGTAAACATTGCCACCCCACACTTGGTCAAGCAACTGGCTGCGTGTGTAAGCGCGTTCTTGATGGGTCATAAAAAATTGCAGCAGGCGGTACTCGGTGGGGCCCATTTCCAGCGCTTTGCCGTGAGCACTTACCCGGTGGCTCACCGGATCAAGCAGCAGGCCGTTAATCTCAATCGGGTCTTCAACGCCACGCGGCGTCGCTCGGCGCAGCACCGCTTTTAGCCGTGCCACCAACTCCCGAGGTGAAAAAGGCTTGGTGATATAGTCATCTGCACCGGCTTCAAGCCCTTGAATTTTATTATCCTCTTCGCCTT
Organism: Halomonas alkaliantarctica; assembly: GCF_029854215.1. Taxonomy (NCBI): domain Bacteria; kingdom Pseudomonadati; phylum Pseudomonadota; class Gammaproteobacteria; order Oceanospirillales; family Halomonadaceae; genus Vreelandella; species Vreelandella neptunia. The sequence continues at coordinate 4,126,038 of NZ_CP122961.1, forward strand.
TCGCGGTGAGCATAATAATCGGTATTTCGGCAGTGGCTTCTTCACGCTTTAGGCGTCTCGCCAGCTCAATACCGCTAGTGCCGGGCATCATCCAGTCCAGCAGCAGCAGGTCGGGTTGGTGGTCGACCACCATGGCATGAGCATCCTGGGCGTTGTCCGCTTCGAGCACGCGATAGTCAGCCATTTCCAGCGCTACCGCGATCATCTCGCGAATCGACGCCTCATCATCGACAATCAGAACGGTCTTGGCGGTCATACCAGAGCCTCACGGTGTTCGAAAAAACTAGTTCAACGAAAGCAAATTCAAAGATAAACAGTTCAATGACATGTCAGTGACGATAACACCATGACTTGATGACAATTATATGACACTCATAGAAATTAGCCCGCCGCAGGCCACCAACTTAGCGCGATACCGGCAAAAACCAGCAGACCCGACCAGTGATTATTGAGAAACGCCTGGAAGCAGGCATCCCGCCCCTGATGGCGAATTAAGTGCTGCTGATGCAGAAAAGTCGCCCCCATTGCCGCAAGCCCTAGCCAGAAGAAACCACCTAAACCAACCCGCCAGCCTACCCAGGTCAGTAAACCCAGGGTGGTTAGCTGGAGTAAGCCGATAATCAAACGATCCGCATTCCCAAACAGCACGGCCGTTGATTTAATGCCAATTTTTAAGTCATCGTCGCGATCGACCATGGCGTACTGGGTATCGTAGGCCACTGTCCAGCACACATTCGCGCAGAATAGCAGCCATGCTTCCAGCGGCACGTGGCCCAACACGGCGCCAAACGCCATCGGAATCGCCCAGGAAAACGCCGCGCCCAGCACCACTTGAGGAAAGTGGGTATAGCGCTTCATGAACGGATAAATAATTGCCAGCAGCACCCCACCCAGCGAGAGCAGCACCGTAAACCAGTTGGTCAGTAATACTAGAATAAACGCAGCGGCCACCAGGGCGATAAACAGTAGCTGGGCTTCTGTTTCGCTGATACGGCCCGTCGCTAGGGGACGATGCTTAGTGCGCTTCACATGACCGTCAAAGTGTCGGTCAGCATAGTCATTGACCACGCAGCCCGCGGCGCGCATCACATAGACGCCGGCCACAAAAATCAGCAGCACATTTCGCCCTGGTACACCTTCCGCAGCCACCCATAGAGCCCACAGCGTCGGCCACATCAAAAGCCATGTGCCTATCGGCCGATTCAAGCGCATCAACTGTAAAAAGTCTGCTAGGCGAGCCCATCCCTTCGGCCGCAACAGTGAACGATCCATGCTTACCTCACGAAGAATAAGATGCAGGCGCTAGCCTAGCGCGAAGGCAGGCCGAGATCATCTGCCATCGCACCCAAAAAATACTCTTGCACTAATAACGACAGGCAGCCGTGATAAAAGACGGAGCGCCTACCCCAGGCACAACTCCCATCGATACCATTCACGCTAATAAAATCCGGGGGTTGCTTCGTCGCTTCCAACGGCCCACGAACCAAATCAGGCTGTCGAAATAGCCAACTGCCTAGCGAGCGCTCGCCCAAACTCTCCAAACGCTGCCCCTTTAGCTGCGTGAGGGGGGCGACCGAGCGTGCCACCACCCACGGCGTTTCATCCAAGCACAGCGCTACTTCCCGCAGCCAGGCGTAACGCTTGACGCCAATGCCCAGCGCCTGAGCCTCATCCTGGCGCGGCCAGCCGACACCCTGTCTTAGCAGCCTTACTCGAAACGGCTTCTCGCCACCCGCGGCCATTAAGCGGGCGGTTAACGAGTCGGTGGAGGCAACCCACTGCCACCAGGGAGCACTCATTGCAGGCCGAGCCGCATCAATCGGGCGCCAGCGGGAAAATAGAGGAGTTTGCCGATAAGCAGCAGCCGTCACCGAGTTCTCCAGGGCAATTAACGGGTTGGCTAGTGTAACATGAGCGCTGAAAGGCTTTTGTTTCAGCGACTTTTTTAAAGACTCGGTTTAGCGCCTCTTTTTTCGCACTCTTTTTAGCAACTTTTTTTGGTGTCTGCATGCCCGCCACCCAAACACAGAAAACGTCCTCTCACGCTGCGCTGGTGATTATTGGCACTGGCATGGCAGGGGTTGGCCTTGCCCGGGCGTTACGCCGATTGGGCGACCAACGCTCAATCACGCTGGTAAGCGCTGACAGCGGCGATGACTACAGCAAGCCGTTGCTCTCCACCGGCTTCGCCAAGGGCCTCGCGCCCGAACAATTAACCCAGCGCAGCGCTGCTGAACTAGGCGAAGAGCTAACTGCCCAGATGGTTATCCACACCCAAGTGGACGCACTGGATGTGGATAACCAAACAATTCTTCTTGAAGACGGCAGGGTGCTCGGCTACGACACACTGGTGCTGGCCACTGGCGCTGCACCACGGTTGCCCTTCAGCCTTGAGCCCAGCGTAGCCCCACGCTGCTTTGCCATCAACGACTTAGACGACTACCGCCACTTTCACTCGGCGCTAGGCCATGGCCCAGCACGGGTGGCGATTATTGGCGCGGGGCTGGTCGGCTGTGAATTTGCCAACGATCTTCATGCTGGCGGCCATCACGTCAGCGTCATCGCCCCTGAAGGAAGCCTGCTTCCTCGCTTGCTACCACCGCCTTTAGGAAACGCCCTGAGCGATGCCTTTAGCGAAGCAGGGATCAACCTTCACCTTGGCCGTTCGATTGATTCCATTACGTCCGAAAGCGACGAAGACATCGTATTGCGCCTGGATAACGGCGACACCGTCAGCGCTGACCTCGTACTGATGGCAACCGGCCTTGCCCCCCGCACGGCGCTTGCCGAAGCGGCTGGTTTAAGCGTATCGCCTAGCGGTATAGTCGTTGACCGGCAGTTGCGTACTTCGCACACCCATATCTACGCCCTGGGCGATGTGGCCTGCGTAGACGGCGTTAATGCCATGTACGTTCAGCCGCTGCAAGCCAGCGCCAAGGCACTGGCAGCAACGCTTTCGGGCACCCCCACGCCGGTTAGCTTTGGCGCCTGGCCGGTAGTGGTTAAAACGCCGCTACTGCCAGTAGTGGCCTACCCGCCAACCACCACGCCCGAGCGTTGGCGAATTGAAGGCGAAGGCGGTGATATCAGTGCCTTGGCTGAAAATAAAGACGGACGTTTGATTGGTTTTGCGTTGACAGGCGGCTGCGTGAGAAGGAAAGTGGAGCTTTCCAGAGCAGCACCTGCGCTGCTAGGCTGATTTTCGTCGCGTTCACGACTAGGCTAGAGAAGCTATCCTAATCGGCTACGCACCCAACAACATGCATTTGTTTGATGTTTGATTTCTTTTAAAAAGGGGAGATTCCTTATGCGCAAACCTGAACTCGCAGCAGCCATCGCTGAAAGTGCCGACCTGTCCAAAGATAAAGCTGGCCAGGTGCTGAACGTCATTCTGGATGAGATCACCAACAGTTGTGCCAAGGGCGAAGATGTCGCGCTGATTGGTTTCGGTACCTTCACGGTACGTGAGCGCGCAGCGCGTACCGGCAAAAATCCGCAAACCGGTGCCCCGCTGCAGATTCCGGCTAGCAAAAACGTTGCCTTTAAGCCAGGCAAAGGACTCAAGGACGCCGTTTCCTAATGAAGCTCAAGCTGACGCTGTGGCTGCTGGGCATACTGCTCAAACGTGCCCTGCGCCGCAAACCGCGCTTTCGTGAACAGTTAGAGCGCATGCGCGGCCTGGACTGGGGGATTGCCACGGAAGATCTAAGTATTGCCCGCCACTACCGGATGACGCCGAAAAGTGTCAGTACCGGCAAAGGGCTGCCCGTGGACTTAGATCTTGAGTTACGCTTCCGTGATCAGGATACCGCCTTGAAAGTGCTCAAAAAGCCAACCCAGCAGGCCTTTCTCGACGGCATGATGAACGGCGACGTGCGCTTAGTGGGTGATTCCGCCGATATGAATAAGCTGCAAAAACTACTCAAATATTTGTAGCGGCTTACGATCAGCATAGGGTAGCGGCTTAGTTTAAATAAATTTAGGCTAAACAAGGTAGAGGTATAAAAGCTATCGATGGACATACCTCATCAACGCCTTGTTTACTTCCGCGTTACCCTTGAGTCTGGCTCAGTGCGCCGCGCAGCGGCGCGCTTGGATATCGCTCCCTCGGCAGTAAGCCGGCAAATTGCTTTGCTGGAAGAAGCCTTGGGAGCCACCCTGATGGAGCGTCAGCGCGACGGCATTTCGCCTACTCCGGTAGGCGAAATGCTGCTTGAATACTGCGAACGTCGCGGCGCACTTGATGAAGGCTTTATTGCGTCACTTGAATCCTACCAACGCATGGAAACCGGCAAGATCTCGCTTACCGTCGGTGAAGGGTTTGTCAGTGACTTAGTAGCATCCCCGCTGCATGAATTTACCCAACGCTATGCGGGTATTCAGCTCGATATCCATACCGCAGGCACCTCGGGCATTATTGAAGCCATTGTCGACGATCATACTCATATCGGCTTAATGTTCCATGAGCGAACCCACCCCCAGCTACGCTTCTGGGCATCGACGCCTCAGCCGCTAATGGCCATTTTACCGCCCGACCACCCCTTAACCAGCCAAACATCACCGCTCACGCTTACCCAGCTTAGCGATCAGCCCATGGCCATGTGGGACACTACCCATGGGGTACGTCAAATGGTTGACCAAGCCTTTCAGCAGTCGCGCATAGCCCCACGCATGGCAATGAATACCAACTCCATGGTGATTCTGGCTCAGTATGTGCGTAGCGGCATGGGCATTACCCTACTGCCCGCCTTTGCCGTCGCCCACGATTTAGAGCTCGGCACGTTAGTGGCGAGCCCGGTCGATAATCCGCTTTTTCAGCGCTCCCAAGCCCACATGGTCACGCGGGTAGGCCGCCAACAGCCCAAGGCCAGCGTTCTGCTGCTACGCCACTTGCAGCGCTGGATGCAGGCGTTTCGCGCCCCAGGCTCAGTGCTAAGCGATCAACCCACGCCACTGCCGTAACCAAATGCCACGCTGGCTTCAGGGGCGGTTTCCACCCAGACGCTTTGCGGCACCGTGTATTCGCGCAGGCCATCCAAACCGCTAGAGCGCCCAAAGCCGCTATCGCCAAAGCCACCAAACGGCGACATCACGCTGATCGCCTTATAGCTATTGATCCACACCGTGCCCGCTCGCAGTTGCCCGGCGACGCGATGCGCCCGCGCCACGTCCTGACTCCAAACGGCGCCAGCCAAGCCAAAGCGGGTCTCGTTGGCAAGTTGAATGGCCTCATTTTCAGTGTCGAAGGCCATCGCCACCAGCACTGGGCCGAACACCTCTTGCTGAGCGATCTCCATATCCGGCGTGACATCGACCAGCACGGTCGGGGCGATAAAATAGCCGTGGGCCTCGTCTGGCAGTCCTTCGGGACGTTTGCCGCCCGTTAATACTCTCGCGCCTGCCGCTTCGGCGGCCTCAATCATGCGGGTGGCCTGCTCAAATTGGCGGCGATTCTGTAGTGGCCCCATGCGCGTCGCTTCATCGCTGGGTAACCCCACCGCAATCTGCTCCGCGGCCCGTGCCAAACGGCTGGTGACCTGCTCAAACACCGAGCGCTCGATTAGCAGCCGTGAGCCCGCCACACAGCTCTGGCCAGCGGCGGCAAAAATGGCCGCCTGGGCCCCCGCGACGGCTTCATCCAGCTTGGCATCAGCAAAGACGATATTGGCCGATTTGCCCCCCAGCTCTAACACGCTGGGCACCAGCCTCCGCGCGCCCGCTTCAGCAATCATGCGGCCACTCTGGGGAGAGCCCACGAATACCAGCTTGCTGATGGTGGGGTGGTCGGTCAGCGCTGCGCCGGTCGTTTTTCCCAGCCCGTTGACGATATTGATCAGTCCCTTAGGTAGCCCGCCGCTTTCCAGTAACTTGGCAATCACCACCGAGGAGAAGGGCGTCAGTTCGGAAGGCTTCAGCACTACCCCATTGCCCGCTGCTATAGCCGGGGCCAGCTGCCAGGCGCAGGTGAACATTGGCGCGTTCCAGGGGGTAATTTGCCCCACCACGCCGTAAGGCACATGGCGCACATAGTTAAGGTGCGAAGTAGGTACCGGAATCACTTCGCCATGCTGCTTATCGCACCAACCCGCGTAGTACTCGAACATCTCGCGCACTTTGCCTACTTCAGCCCGACAGTCACGAATCGGCTTACCGGCCACCACACTTTCCAGTTGAGCCAGCGCCTCTTCATGGCCCTCCAGGCCGCGTATAGCGGCGTTCATGCGCCGTCCACGCTCGCTGGCGGTTAGCGCCATCCATTCGCGCTGCCCACGCTCAGCGGCTTGGGTGGCACGCCCAATCAGCGCGGCACCCGCATCGCGATAGCTCACCAGCGTTTCGCCGGTGGCCGGATTGGTCAGGGTGATTACTTCCCCCTCTCCCGCCACTAAACCGCCATCAATCCAGTTGCTCAACAGCGTGGTGGCCGTTAATCCAAAACCTTCGAGGAGCGTGGCAAGGTGATCTTGAGCATGTTGGCTAAGTGCGTTCATGACTGCTCCTCCGCCTGGCTGGCACGCGCTAATATCGGTGTAGTGATATGGTTAAAATCATCGCTATCGCTTGGTTGTTCGGGGTTCGCGTGCCAGGCATCGACCACCGCCTGCAAGAGCGGCGAGGGGATACCCAGTTGCTCAGCCGCATCCCGTGCTAAGCGCAGGTCTTTACGCATCAAACCGGTGGTAAAGCCTGAATCGAAACGCTCGCTCAGTATCCACTCGGGGAAGTTCACCTCGCTGACCGCGCTGCGGCCCGAACCACTGTTAAGGCCCGCCAAGCAGGCGGCGGGGTCAACGCCCGCCTTAGCTGCCATAGCAACGGCTTCGGCAGTAGTTAACAAGTGCGCGGCACACAGGTAGTTATTGGCAAGCTTGACCACATGGCCGCTGCCCGGGCCGCCCACATGGGTGCGCTTGGCCGACATCGCTTCCAGCATCGGCGATACCCGTTCGATAGTGTGTTCATCGCCTCCCAACAGCATACCCAGCTTGCCGCTGGCAGCGCCTTTCGGGCCGCCGCTGACGGGGGCATCCAACCATAGAAGGCCCGCAGCAATTACTTTTTCAGCCAGTTCACGCGTCACGGCAGGGTCACTGGTGGAGGTATCGACAATCACGCTACCTTTCGGCGCAAGGGCGAGTAAGCCTGGGGATTGCTCGATCACCTCGCGCACATGGGCGGAGGTGGGCAACGACAGCAGGTAAACGTCGCTAGCGGGTAATTCTTCGGGAGCCACAACGGTTAATCCTTGAGCAGCAAGACGCGACCGTGCCTGCTCAAACACATCGCTACCCGCTACTTCAAACCCTGCTGCTTTGAGAGTGAGCGCCATATTGCCGCCCATCTGCCCCAGCCCGATAACGGTAATGGTTAAAGACATCCTAAAACTCCCTACAGCGCTTTTTGGGTAACGAGGCGCCGTGTTCGGTGTTGATTTTGGCGTAGACGCTCCCCTACCCAGTGGGCATCGGGGAGCGAATAACGCTTGTTGTTAAGAAATTGTTGTTAAGAAACAGGTGACGATTTAGACGAGAAGCGCCCTAACCAGCTCCACCCAGTAGCGTGCACCCAGCGGCAGCAAGGCATCGTTAAAGTCATAACGGGGGTTATGCAGCGAAGCGGATTCCTCGCCATTGCCCATCCAGATATAGGCACCTGGGCGCTCGGCCAGCAGGAACGAGAAATCCTCAGACGCCATACTCGGGGGTGGGTTGCGAATCATGTTGTCGCTGCCGAGTAAGCTTTCCAGCACCGAGGCGCATTGCTGGGCGTGTTCAGGGGTATTGATAGTAGCGGGATAGCAGCGCTGGTAATCCAGATCAACGGTTAAGCCGTGAAACTCCGCCAAGCTGGCAATCGCCTGCTTAAAGCGTGCCTCTAAGTGCTCTTTATGCGCCATATCAAAACAGCGCAGCGTGCCGCGAAGCGCCACCTGTTCAGGAATCACGTTGAAGGTATCCCCCGCATTAATGCTGGTAATACTCAGCACGGCTGATTTGTCCGGTGGCGTTTCGCGGCTCACCAGCCCTTGCAGCTGGCTGATCAGTTGGCAGCTCGCCAACACCGTATCAGTACCTAAATGGGGCATCGCCGCATGGCAGCCCTTGCCCGTCAGCGTCAGGCTAAAGATGTCGAAGGCGGCCATGACGTCGGTATCGTGCACCGCGGCAACGCCTACGGGTAGGCCTGGCCAGTTATGCAGGCCGTACACGGCGTCCATGGGAAAGCGCTCAAACAGACCCTCTTCAACCATCACCCGCCCGCCGCCTGCGTTCTCTTCAGCGGGTTGAAAGATGAACACCACACGGCCTTTGAAATCCGGTTGCTGCTTTAACGCCCAGGCAGCACCCAATAACATCGTTGTGTGGCCATCGTGGCCACAGGCATGCATCTTGCCCGGCGTTTGCGACGCGTAGGCAAGCGCAGTCTCTTCACGAATATCCAGAGCGTCGATATCGGCCCGCAGGCCGATGGTTTTACCTTCACCCTGTTGACCATCCAGAGCGGCTACCACACCCGTGCCGGCAATCCCGGTGGTTACCTCAAAGCCCCACTCAGTCAGCAGCTCGGCAATGCGGGCGCTGGTGCGGTGCTCTTCAAACGCCGTTTCCGGATGCTGGTGAAAATCATGGCGCCACGCTTTTAGTTCTGCGTTATCCGGTAAGTCTACTGAAGCAGTCATCGTCTTATCCTTAAAGCATCACATGGGCGACAACGGCAGAGCCAATAAAGGTACCGGTAAAGACCAGCAGGGCCACAATCACAAGCTTCCAGCCAGTTTGCTTGAACATGGCAAACTCACGCCCGGTAAGCGCCAGCCCTGCGTAGGCCAGTACCGGCGTGACCACTGCCAGAAAATCCACTTCAGCCAGCCGTGCGATTATCCACCCATTACCCGGGAAGAACGGCAGCGTCGCGATAATACTGATCAGCGACACCCAGGCCACGCTGGGAAGGTAAAAAGGGCAAAACCGCCCAACCACCAAGCCGATAATGACCATGACATACAGAATCAGCATGCCGGGTAGCGCATCTAATAAAGGCGAACCGTTAACGATATTGCTAAACCAAGCGGCGATACATACGGCTGCCAGCACTAAAGCCGTTTTACCGAGTTGGTTTTCCGGGCGTAGCTCTTTCAGCGCTTCGGCATCAAACTGATCGACCGTGCTCTCATGAGTTTTCATGGCTAATCTCCTGGCGCGAGCCGTTTAAGCGCTTGTACATCCACTCGGTGACCGGTAGCGCGATAAATAGCGAGATATACAAACCGGTGGCGTAGGTAAGCAGGTTGCTGGCCCCGGCAAAGGCGAGTAGCTCATCTTTAGACGCCGGAACCGCTTCGGCCAACGCAGCCGAACACGCCGCCACCATACTGCCACTGCCCACCCCACAGGCCATGGCCAGAGCACGAATATCGAGAATATCCAACGAGGCGATATAGCCCGCCATTAAGGCGAAGTAGAGCGTGCCGAACATGGTGCCCACTACGTAAACGCCCATAATACCGATACCTTCAGGGCTTCTTAGCCCGTAACGGTCTGAAATGATGGCAATATTGGGTTCACGGGCGATAGAGTAGGTAGCACCAATCGCTTCACGGCCCATTTTGAGCACTAATACCGCAAAGGGCAGCGCGATCAGCATGGTGCCCAGATTGCCCAATTCCTGGAGAATCAGCGCAGGGCCGGCGGCGATAATTTGCTCAATGGCGGGGCCAATGGTGGAGCCAAACTTGGCAATAAACGGCAAAATAGCGATCAGGATGATCGGGCCAGCCGCATTGCTGACCGGCTTGGGGATGACCTTGCCCATTGCCGAGAAAAGATGAGGATTGAACAGTACGCCAATGATAAAAGCATAGAGCAGCGGTAATAACAGCAGCGTTCCAGGCCCGAGGGGGATACGTACGATGCCGACCCACTCGGCAAACATTGACGTCACGATCACCGTTAGGTGAAGACGCCAGTCCAGCAGTAGCTTGAGATCCATAGGAGTGTCCCTGTTTTTTTTAGAGTCACTCCGAGTATCGAAAGGTTACTGTTTCAATCATAGGGCTTTAGTGCGCTAATTTTTAGAACACCCAACCGTTGAGCGCAGAGGTAGCGACATCCAACGCCTACACATTTATACTAAAGTCTAATAACCACCTATAAGAGCCTTTATGCCCATATCTTTGCCGCTACGGCGCCTTTGGACTCTCGATAAATTCGCCTACAGCCTGCGCGTTTTTATAGCGTTCAGCGGTGCGCTGCTGTTCAGCGGCTTAATGGGCGATGTGGCGCTGGTCATTCCGCTGTTTCTGGGCATTATCGCCTGTGCGCTGTCTGAAACCGATGACAGTTGGCAAGGCCGTTTCCAAGCACTGCTGGTAACGCTGGTGTGTTTTACCTCGGCGTCATTTATTGTGCAGTGGCTGTTTCCCTGGCCGTGGCTGTTTGTTGTGGGGCTAGGGCTTTCGACCTTTACCCTGATAATGCTCGGCGCTATCGGTCAGCGTTACGCCACCATCGCTTCAGGCACGCTAATACTCTCGATCTACTCGATGATCAACATCGAGCAGCACGGCGGGGTGGATGAAGACGTGGCGGCGCGCCAGCTGCTGCTATTGGCTGGAGCGGTGTGGTACGGGCTAATTTCGGTGGTGTGGTGCGCCCTTTTTTCACGCCAGCCGGTCAAGCAGAGCATGGCGCGGGTTTACAAGGCACTAGGCGAGTTTCTGATATTGAAATCGGCGCTGTTTGAACCGGTGCGCGGTGTAGACGTGGAAGCGCGTCGTGTGGCTTTAGCGCGCCAGAACGGCAAAGTTGTCGCTGCGCTCAATCAAGCCAAAGAGATGATTTTCCGGCGCTTAGAGGGCCAGCGCGGCGACCAAAAGCTCAACCGCTACCTACGCATCTACTTTATCGCCCAGGATATTCATGAACGCGCCAGCTCCACTCACTACCCCTATAGCGCGCTCAGCAAAGCCTTTTTCCACCATGATGTGCTGTTTCGCTGTCAGCGGCTGCTGGATCAACAGGGGCGCGCCTGCCGTCAGCTAGCCAAATCGCTGCTGCTCAATCGCCCATTTGACCACCAGCAGAGCGAAGAAGCCCTAGCCGACTTACATGCCTCGATTGAGAACCTGCGCGGCCGAGGTAAGCCCGAGTGGCGCCCGCTGCTGTATCCCCTAAGCGCATTAGCCGACAACCTGGCTACCCTGGAAAACCAGCTCGCCAGCGCCCACAACCCCGGCGTCAGCGATGAGCGACGCGACAGTTCGCTATATGACCGCTCGCCGTCAAGTTTACTGGAAGCATGGAAGCGGGTGCGCCTGAATTTCACCCTTGGCTCTCCCACTTTTCGCCATGCGGTGCGGCTCTCCATTGCCCTAATGACCGGTTACGGGCTAATGCAGTGGATCGACCCCGAGCAGGGCTTTTGGATTCTGCTGACCACGCTGTTTGTCTGCCGTCCCAACTTTGCGACGACGCGACGATTTTTGTCCCAACGGATTATGGGCACGGTATTGGGCCTAACCGTGGGCTGGGCATCGATCAGTCTCTTTCCGCACCCGCTGGTGCAGAGCATGATCGCCGTGGCCGCAGGGGTGTCGTTCTTCGCCAACCGCGAAAAGCACTATGTGATCGCCACCGCCTCCATCACGCTGCTGGTGCTCTGCAGTTTCAACCAGGTAGGCGATGGCTTTAACCTGATATTACCGCGCCTGTTCGATACCTTGATCGGCTCGCTGATCGCAGGCTTAGCGGTATTTTTCATTCTGCCCGACTGGCAGGGGCGCAGGCTTTATCGCGAAGCTGCCAACGCGCTCAATAACCACCGCCACTACCTGGAGGAGATTATCCACCAGTACGAGGAGGGCAAACAGGATGATTTGGCCTATCGCCTAGCGCGCCGCAATGCCCATAACGCCGATGCAGCGCTCTCCACCCTGCTCACCAATATGCTCCATGAACCGGGACACTACCGAAAACAGGACGCGGACAACGGGCTGCGCTTTTTAGTGCTCTCCAATACGCTACTCAGTCATCTCTCTGCACTGGGCGCCCATCGCCACCAGTTGGCAGACGATGAAGATGACGCCACGCTAGTGCCGGTAGCAAAGCGTATTGGTGAGCTGCTGGGACAGATTGCCGAGCGATTAAACCAGCGCCAGCCGGTTGAACCACTCGCGGATCAAGCTGCCGAGTTATTAGCCCAGCTAGAAGAGAAAAGTGCGCTATCAGCAGATGAAAAAGGGGTCACGCTCTACCGTCCTATCCAAAGCCAATTGCGCCTTATTACCGAGCAGCTCGCCCCGCTGGGCGAGGCCGCTAATCGATTGGAGGGGAGCGAGGAGCAGACACTGAGCACTCCCAATTCAACTGCTTAAACCTGCCCATAGCGCCCTGCCGCTTCGCCCAGCCAGCGGCGCACCAACACAGCGGTGACGTCGGGGTTGCCCTGCAGCGTTTGGGCCATGGCGCTGACTCGTTCCAGAAGGTCGGCATCGCGCTCCAGGTCGGCAATTTTCATCTGCGCAAGGCCGGTTTGGCGGGTACCGAGGACTTCGCCGGGGCCGCGGATCTCCAGGTCTTTCTCGGCGATGCGGAAGCCGTCAGTGGTTTCGCGCATCACCGCCAAACGCTGGCGGGAGCTTTTCGACAGTGGTGGATGATAGAGCAGCACACAGAAGCTTTCCGTGCTGCCGCGCCCTACCCGGCCGCGCAGTTGGTGCAGCTGGGAAAGTCCCAGGCGCTCGGGGTTCTCGATAATCATCAGGCTGGCGTTGGGTACATCCACCCCCACCTCGATCACCGTGGTGGCTACCAGCAGATCCAGTTCACCCGCTTTGAAGGCGGTCATCACCTCGGCTTTCTCACTCGACTTCATCCGCCCGTGAACCAAGCCCACCGCCAGCTCGGGCAACGCTACGGTTAGCTCGTCGCGGGTGACCTCGGCGGCCTGGCACTGCAACACCTCTGATTCATCGATCAGCGTGCACACCCAGTACGCCTGACGACCTTCACTGCAGGCCAGCCGAATGCGTTCAACTACCTCCGGACGGCGTTCGTCGGGCACTACCACGGTTTTTACCGGTGTACGACCAGGGGGTAGCTCGTCAATCACCGAGACATCCAGATCCGCGTAGGCGCTCATGGCCAGGGTGCGGGGAATCGGTGTGGCAGTCATGATCAGTTGGTGCGGGGTAAGCCCGCCCGCTTCGCCTTTCTCGCGCAACGCCAGGCGTTGATGCACGCCAAAGCGGTGCTGCTCGTCAATAATCGCCAGCCCTAAACACTCAAAGTGCACGTCGTCTTGAAACAGCGCGTGGGTGCCCACCACCATACGCGCGCGGCCGTCGGCAATGGCTGCCTTGGCATCCAGCCGCGCTTTGCCTTTAAGCTTGCCCGCCAGCCACGCCACTTCGATACCCAGCGGCTCAAACCAGGCTTTAAACGAGCGGTAATGCTGCTCAGCGAGGATCTCGGTCGGCGCCATGATCGCTGCCTGACAGTTACCTGCCAGGGCGCACAGCGCGGCCATGGCGGCGACAACGGTTTTACCCGATCCCACATCGCCCTGGATCAAGCGCAGCATCGGCGCAGGACGACTCAAGTCATGGCCGATCTCGTCGAGTACCCGCCGTTGGGCACCGGTTAAGGCAAATGGTAGCTGGGACAGAAAGCGCGCCTGCAGGCTGCGTCCGGAGGGAAGCGTCGGCGCGCCATCCGCCTGAATACGCAGGCGCACCTCGCGCAGGCTTAGTTGGTGAGCGAGCAGCTCTTCCAGCGCCAGCCGCCGCGTGGCCGGGTGCTGGCCGCTGGTCAACTGCTCTATATTCACATCGGGTGGCGGCTGGTGCAGTAAGTGTAGGCTGGCGTGTAGGCCTGGCAGTTGAAAACGCGTGAGAAGCGCATCGGGTATCACGTCGGGCAAGGCTTCAGGGGCGCTGTCCAGTAAACCGAGCGCCTGCTGTGCCAGGGCGCGTAGCCGCGGCTGGTTCAAGCCTTCGGTAGTGGGGTAAATAGGCGTGAAGTACTCCTCTACCGGGGTTTCACTGCCACTCAGTCGATACTCGGGGTGGTAGATCTCTAAACCGGTCGCACCGGCCCGCGCTTCACCAAACGCCCGCACCGTGGCGCCGGGGCGCAATTGCTGTTGCTGGGCTGGCGAGAAGTGAAAAAAGCGCAGGCTCAAAATACCGCTGGCATCGCGCAGGCGTACCAGCAGGCTGCGGCGGCGCCCTTTGACCACGTCGCAGGCGGTCACTTCGCCCTCAATCACCGCCTCCTGCCCCGCACGCAGCAGGCCAATAGGCGTCAGCCGCGTGCGATCCTGATAGCGCAGCGGCAGGTGAAACAGCAGGTCGCTCACCCGCTCGATTCCCAAGCGGCCAAGTTTCATCGCCAACGCTTCGCCTACGCCCTTCAGCGCGGTAATCGGCGCGGAAAGATCGCTCATGGGGCGCTTTTCACGGCTTGGGCAGGTTGACGACAGTGGCTGATCGCCTGAATCAGCGCCTCGATGGCTTTGGGCCGGGGAAAGCTCGCCCGCCAGGCGATCGCCACGGTGCGCGACGGCGCTGGATCAACGAAGGGCCGACTGACCAGCATGGCATTTTCATACTGGTCGGTGCCCAGGGCCGACTGCGGCAGCACTGTGATTCCCAATCGAGAGGCCACCATATGGCGAATAGTTTCCAGCGACCCGCCCTCGGCAATCAGCGTATTGTTGGGGCTGTTGAGCTTTTGGGTAATCGCCGGGCAGGCTTCCAGAATCTGGTCCCGGAAGCAGTGACCTTCGCCAAGCAGCAGCAGGCGCTCTTCGAGTAAGTCCTCTTTGTTGATCGCCTTCCGCTCAACCCATGGATGATTGGCGGGAAAGAGTACTTCAAAGGCTTCATCGTAGATTGGCTTGGTCACCACATCGGTTTCGGTAAACGGCAACGCCACAATAATCACATCCAGCTCGCCGCTTCTAAGCTTGGCGCGCAGCGTACCGGTCATACCCTCTTCAATATACAGCGGCATCTGCGGTGCCGCGTTCGCCAGAGCAGGCACCAGATGCGGAAACAGGTAGGGCCCAATGGTGTAAATCGCCCCAATGCGTAGCGGGTTGGCCAACTGATCTTTACCCGCACTGGCAAGCTCAAAAATCAGGCTGCTTTGCTCCAGCACACGCTGCGCCTGGGCGACGATTTTTTCACCCAGGGGGGTAACCTGTACGGTGGACTTGGAACGCTCGAATAGCGCTGTTTCGAGCTCTTCTTCCAGCTTTTTCACCGCCACCGAGAGCGTCGGCTGCGAAACGTGGCAGCGTTCAGCTGCGCGGCCAAAGTGACGCTCCTGGGCAAGGGTTACGATGTAGCGAAGTTCTGTTAAAGTCATAGCGGTGCCAATGGCATCCTCTCGTAGCAGCTCGTGACTAGGATTTGTATGAACATAGGGTGTGTGCAAGACCTAGCATCATGACGGTCAACGGGATGGAAAAGGACAAGCAAGCTCTGCCGTCGGCCTTCTCACCCGACAATGCCACGGTTCACTGTAATCGTTGATAGAGACTTTGCATCTAATAGGGAATATTAATCAAGAGGAGTGAGCACGGTGAAGCTAACCGTACTGATTATCGGCTGTGGCGATATAGGGATCAACCTCGGGCGCGAACTGCTCGAGGAAGGACATCAGGTGATTGGCCTGCGCCGCAACGTGGAAGCCTTAAAAGACACCGGCATTAAACCGCTAGCGTTAGACCTTGATAGCCTTGAGGACGCTGATGCCAAAAGCCTCCCCCAAGCCGACTATGTGGTTTATACCGTCAGCGCTGACCGTTTCGAAGAGAGCGCCTATCAGAGCGCCTACCCAGAGGGCTTAAAGCGCGTGCTGAGTGTGATGGAACAGCACAAAACGCCGCCGCGTCGGGTGTTCTTCGTCTCTTCGACCAGTGTGCATGGCCAGCAGGAGGGCGAAGTCGTTAACGAAGAGAGCCCCACCGACCCCTCGAGCTTCTCTGGCACGCTGATGTGCGAAGCCGAACAGGCGTTGATCAATCACCCCCTGCCCGGCACCGTCATTCGCTTTTCAGGTATTTACGGTCCAGGCCGTGATCGGCTGATTCATCAGGTGGCTGAAGGCCGCGTGGCTGCGATCACCCCAGTAATTTACTCCAACCGTATCCACCGCGACGACTGCACAGGCATTATCGCGCACCTGATTCGCTATCAGGAGAGCGGTGAGACGCTGGCGGATATCTACCTGGGTAGTGACTGCGAACCGGTCACCATGCATAACGTGATGATGTGGTTGGCCGAGCAGTTAAAAGTAGAAGCCACCGAGACCATGCAGTCCCCACTCCGCCGTCGGGCCAGCAAACGCTGCGATAACCAGCGCATTATTGACACTGGCTATCAGTTCCGCTTCCCCAGCTACCGCGAGGGTTATGCCCAGGTACTTAAAGAGGGCGGCTTTTTAGAACTAAATAAAGCCTAGTCACCGATGACCATCACCGCTTCCGCTTCCACTTGGCTGCCTTTGGGCAGCGCTTTCACACCAACGGCGGCGCGGGCGGGGAAAGGCGCGGTAAAGAACTCCTCCATGACTTGGTTAACAATCGCAAAGTTATCCAAGTCCACCAAGTACAGATTCAGCTTCACAATATCGCTTAGCGAACCCGCCGCTTCTTCACACACAGCCTGCAGGTTGGTGAAGACTTGGCGCGCCTGAGCTTCAAAATCCTCAGACACAATCGCCATGGTCGCGGGATCCAGCGGGATCTGACCGGAAAGATACACCGTGTTACCCGCTTTAATGGCCTGGGAGTATGGGCCAATAGCAGCGGGGGCTTTGCTGGTGTTAATAACAGCTTTATTGCTCATGCGAGGTTTCGCTCCTGTAATGGGTAATACTTAATTATTTGAAACTAAAAAATAGTAATCGCTGCCGATTTTTTATCAGCATATCGTTATATAAGGTGTTAATTAGCGAGTCGGGTAATTTTGCCGACGTTGGGAAGATTACGAATACGTTTGATAATCCGCGCCAAGTGCACCCGGCCTTTCACCGATAGGGTCAGATTGACGGTGGAAAGGCGGGCATCGCGCTCTTCGATGCCAATCCGCTCAATGTTGGCATCGGCATCGGTAACCAGCCCGGCAAGCTCTGCGACCAACCCGCGACGGCTCTCAATTTCGATACGTAGCGCGACCGGGAAGTCTTCATCAATGGTGTCCGACCACTCCAATGCGAAGAGCTTATCGGGGTCGTTTTTATCGGCGAAGTTCTTATCAATAACGTTTTTACACTCAGCGCGATGCACCACCAAACCTTTGCCTGTGGAAAGGTGGCCCACCACAGGGTCGCCCGGCAGCGGATGGCAGCAGCGAGCAAAGTTAATCACCATGCCCTCGCTGCCGCTGATCAGGACGGCCTGGTTGCCTTCCCCGCCCGCTGAGTGTTCATAAGTATCGCCATGCGCCGCAGCGACTAAGCGACGTGCCACCACGTGCGTCATGCGGTTGCCCAGCCCTAGCGACTCCAACAGCGACTCCTCAGAAGAGACATCCAACTCTTTGAAGGCACGCTTAAGAGCGCTCTCATCCAGCTCTTCCAGGCTGGTATCGAACGGCGCCAGCGCCTTATTGAGTAATCGACGGCCCAGCATGACCGCTTCGGTCTGCTGCTGATATTTAAGCGCGTGGCGGATTGCCGAACGCGCCTTGGCGGTGGTGACAAAATTAAGCCAGGCAAGATTCGGGCGCGCACCGGGGGCAGTGATAATTTCCAGCGTCTGGCCGCTCTCTAAGCGCGTCGAAAGTGGCGCCAAATGCCGATCAATCCGGCAAGCGATGCAATTATTGCCGATGTCCGTGTGCACGGTGTAAGCGAAGTCGATCACAGTCGCGCCTTGCGGCAGCTCCATGATATCGCCTTTAGGCGTGAAAACGTAGATATCGTCGGGGAAAAGATCGTTTTTAACGTGTTCGATAAACTCTAACGAATCGCCTGCGTGGCGCTGCATTTCCAGCAAACTTTTAACCCAGGCGCGCGCGCGAGCGTGGCTGCCTTCGGCAATCGGATGCGACGTCTGACCCGCCTTATAAAGCCAGTGAGCGGCAATGCCATTATTGGCCATGGCTTCCATTTCACGGGTGCGTATCTGCACCTCAATGGGCATCCCGCGGGAGCCAAACAGCGTAGTATGCAAACTCTGGTAGCCGTTGGCCTTGGGAATCGCAATATAGTCTTTAAAACGCCCGGGCACCGGCTTATAGAGGTTATGCACCACGCCTAAAATGCGATAACAGCTGGCAACGTCTTCGGTAATGATGCGAAACCCGAAGACATCCATGATTTCAGCAAAAGGCTTACGCTGGTCGCGCATCTTTTTGTAGATCGACAGAAGGTGCTTTTGACGCCCAATCACCGTGCCGTTCAGGCTATCTTCATCCAGGCTTTTTTGCAGCGAGGACTGAATTTCGCGCATCGCGCTGCGCCGATGGCCACGCGCTTTAGCCACCGCACGCTTAATGCGCTCGGCGCGCATCGGGTGGATCGCTTGAAAGGAAAGATCCTCAAGCTCAACGCGAATAGTGTTGATACCCAATCGCCCGGCAATGCGCGCATAAATTTCCAGGGTTTCACGAGCAATGCGACGCTTCTTATCAGGTCTTAAAGCACCCAACGTACGCATGTTATGCAGCCGATCCGCCAGCTTGACGATGATGACGCGAATATCCCGCGACATCGCCAACACCATCTTCTGGAAATTCTCCGCCTGGGCGACGGCTTTGTCTTCAAAGGTGATTTGGGTAAGTTTGGATACCCCGTCCACCAGTTCTGCTACCGGTTTGCCAAACTGAGCCTCAAGGGCCTTTTTGGAAACCCCGGTGTCTTCGATAACGTCGTGCAGCATGGCAGCCATCAAGCTTTGATGATCCATGTGCATATTGGCAAGAATATTCGCCACCGCGAGCGGGTGGGTGACATAAGGCTCGCCGGAACGCCGCCGCTGGCCATCGTGGGCCTGCTCAGCGTAGTAAAAGGCGCGTTTGACCTGCTGGATTTCATCCGAGGGTAAGTAGCCGCCAAGTCGGTCGGCCAGGTCATCAATGGTGAACATCTACCGCGCCTCTATCGGTTTCGTTGAAAACGTTAGTCGTCGATATGAGTAGGCGCCATAGCCGGGCGCGGACGGACAGCGGCTTCAACGGGTTCGTCTAGTACGGTGTGATCGACCAGGCCTGCGGCAATTTCACGCAGCGCCATCACCGTAGGCTTGTCGTTTTCCCAGGGCAGCAGGGCATCGCGGGAGCCGCGCGCCAGCTGACGAGCACGCTGGGTGGAAATCATCACCAGCTTGAAACGGTTTTCAACATTTTCAAGACAATCTTCAACGGTTACGCGAGCCATGGGAGCCTTCCTGTTATGACGGAACCGGGCCGACACCGTTTTAGAGTTGAAAAACGGCGTCGACCCAGCGAAAAAAAGATGTAGAACCGAATAGATTACTCGACCGTAGGCGCCTGTGACAAGAGCGCAGCCAACAGCGGCGCGTGGCGCTCACTCATTACCGGGCGGCTTAAGCGACGGCTGATCACCAATGATTGTAACTCCTGCAGCGCCGTGGTGAAGTCATCATTAATAACGAGGTAATCATATTCGTGGTAATGAGACATTTCACTCACCGCATCGCGCATGCGTCGGGCAATCACCGCATGCTCGTCGGTGCCGCGGCTAGCAAGGCGTCGCTCCAACTCCTCGCGGGAGGGCGGTAGAATAAAAATCGACACCGCATCAGGCATTTGTTCACGAACCTGCTGAGCACCCTGCCAGTCGATTTCCAGAATGACGTCCTGCCCCGCTGCCAGCAATACCTCTACTGCTTGGCGCGAGGTGCCGTAGTAATTATCAAATACTTTGGCATACTCAAAGAACTCCCCCCGCGCGATCATCGCTTCAAACTCGGCCACATCGGTGAAATGATAATTGACGCTATTCACCTCACCCTCGCGCTTGGCACGCGTAGTATGCGACACCGACACTTGAATCCCATCCAGGCTTTCGATTAGCTCGCGCACCAAGCTAGTCTTGCCAGCACCTGAGGGGGCAGAAACGATAAACAGCGTACCTTGGGACATGAAGTACTTTCCCTTCAGTTAGCGAAAATAAGTAGCGGAAAACGTAGTAAACACAAGTAGAGCGACTGCAGCAGAGCAATAAGGCTGCGCAGTATCGCACACCCAGCGCGACGACTGTAGCGTCGGCGGTGACATACAGGGAGGTAGGCATGCGCAGTACGCTGTTTATTTTAGTCTTGATTGCACTCGGCGTAGCCCTGCAAAAAGGCCTTATAGAGATTCCTCGCCACTGGGCGCCTTGGGCACCGCTGCATATTGACGACCCCATTACGCCGGTCACGCAACTCAAGCTAAGCCGCTTGGCGGATGACCGCGCCGCCTGTTTAGCGGCACTAGACACGGCGCCCGAAAGCGAGCTGCGCTACACGCCATTAGCCGATTACGCCCCGACAGCTAGCTGCCCGCTCACCAATATCGTGCGCATCCAGTCAAGCGATGTCGTGTTCAATCGGAGCTTCGTGGCGTCCTGTCCCATGGCGCTGGCGTGGGTTATGTATGAACGCCACGCGTTACAGCCTGCTGCCGAGGAGATTATGGGCAGCCGGGTGAGCCAGGTTAATCATGTGGGTAGCTTTGCCTGCCGTAATGTTTATGGCCGCGAAACGGGCAGGCGCAGCGAACACGCCACCGCCGAAGCGCTGGATGTGGTGGGATTTCAATTTGAGAACGGTCAGCGCATCACGCTGATCAATGACTGGGATGATAAAGGCGAGGAGGGTGAGTTTTTACGCGCTGCCCGTGATGGCGCCTGCGATACTTTCGGAAATGTACTAGGCCCCGATTATAACGCCGCGCATGCCGATCACTTTCATATGGGCATGCGCGGATTTAGGCTGTGTCGCTAATGGATCAACCACTACTTATTCGAGGTTGATGTCATCTTCATCCGTTGCGGCACCGGTCGCAGCGCCAACGCCACCGCCGATAACTGCACCTTGAACGACGCTGCCACCCGTTACGGCTGCGGCCCCCGCACCAATGGCCGCACCCACACCGGCGCCGCTAGAGGCACGCTCCCCGGTAGTGGTGCCGCAACCCGCCAAACCAATGGTTAACGCCACCACTGCGAAGAGGGTAATTATACGTGTCGAATTCAATACCTGAATTTGCATGGTCATCTCCTTATGGTTTCTGCTCTTACACATTAGAGAAAATTCAACTTTTTAGCCATATTAATTATCACTGTTCGATAACTAGGCAATTGGTCAATATCTAGTAACGGGTCAATATCTAGTTAACTGATCAATTACTATGCAACGTCAGGCAAAGCTATGCACGCTGGGCTACGACGCCATAGGTACGCTTTTCCAGCCAGCGCCCAGCGGCAAAAATCACCAAGCCGCAGAGTGCCAAACCCGCCCCGACCAAGCCCGTGCTCGACCAGCTAAAGCCCGCACTGATTGCCAGCCCTGCTAGCCACGCCCCTAAGGCATTGGCACCGTTAAAGGCCGCGTGGTTCAAAGAGGCGGCCATGGTTTGGGCATCCTCTGCTACGTCCATCAAGCGAGTCTGTAAAGAAGGCGCCAGCGCCATGCTAGTGCCCACCAGACCAACAAACAGCAGCCCCGTCCAAACGTTATTTGCCGCAAAGTAAAACAGCCCCTGAATCACACCGCACCACAGCAGGATGGTGGGTATTGCGCGCATCAGGTTTTTATCCGCCATGCGCCCGCCGATTAAATTGCCGGCAATGGAGCCCAGGCCGAAGATCACCAGCACCAGCGGCCCCAGCGCTTCGCTCATGCCCGCCTGCTGGGTTAATGTCGGCATGACATAGCTAAAAATGGCGAACATGCCCCCACAGCCGATGCAGGCAAGCGCCAGGGTGACCAACACCCGCTGTTTAAGCAACGCTGACAGCTCACGCACAGGGCTCGCCTGGGTATCGACGGGCTGCACTGGTACGTAAAACCGAATCAACAGGGCAGTGAGCAGCGCAATGCCGCCGACACCCGCAAAGGCGATCTGCCAGCCCAACAGGTTACCCGTCCAGGTACCCAGCGGCGCACCAATCAAAATTGCCACGGTTAAGCCCAGCATTACCCGCGAAATTGCCCGCGCTCGTTGGTCTACCGGCACCGCCCCCGCCGCTACCAGCGCCGCGATGCCAAAATAGG
This sequence comes from Halomonas alkaliantarctica, assembly GCF_029854215.1. NCBI lineage: Bacteria > Pseudomonadati > Pseudomonadota > Gammaproteobacteria > Oceanospirillales > Halomonadaceae > Vreelandella > Vreelandella neptunia. The sequence continues at coordinate 4,148,271 of NZ_CP122961.1, forward strand.
CCCCATGCGGTAAGCCAGCCAGAAAACGCAGACCCACAAATGACCAGAATCCCGGTGCCATGGCGCTGGCAATATTGCCCACCGCAAACACCAGCATCAAAATGATCAACAGTGGCCGCCTCGGCACCCGCGCGGCTAACGCGGAAATCAGCGGCGCGCCGACTACCACGCCCAGCGCGTAGCTGCTGATTGCGTAACCCACTTGCGGCACGGTTACGGCTAAATCACCCGCCACGCGGTTCATCAAGCCCATAATGACGAACTCACTGGTGCCAATCCCAAAGCCGCCCAGCGCCAACACAAACTCGGCCAAACGCGGGTTACGCGCCAGCCCTTGAGACGACGATGGTATCGAATCCTGCATACTTAACTCCTTGGGATACCGCCCTGTTGGTATCTCGATTAGCGCTAAATGATCGCAGGATTAGACGAAAGTAGAAACAAGCTATGTTTAAAAAGTTAGCGGGCGAACTCAATACAGGAACCCGAGGTTCAGGAAGCACCTGGGCGAGATGTTTTGCTATCAAGTGCTCGATTTATCCACAGTCAGTAAGCGTTCACGCAGCCCACGGTTACGCGGCACCAATCCCGTTTGCAGCCCTAACGGGCGTAATACTTGGTTAAGCAGTGCCAATGTAGGGCTTGCTTTGTCGGCTTCCAAATCAGACAAGGAGCGACGGCTGATGCCCACCAGCTCGGCATATTGTGTCTGCGACATTCCCAACACATCGCGGCGTAGTTGACGCAGCACCTGCCCTGAGCTGATCTCCTCACGCAATAGCCGGGTCAGTAGTTCCATCAGTAGCGCCTCGCGCTCAATGCTAGAGAGATCTTTGCGTTTCATAAAAGCTCTTTGCGCTTCATACCAGCCCCCAGCGATGCAGCTTATCGTCCAGATAATCAAACCCTACTGCTTTTGACGCCAATAACGTTTCTGGTACGCCCCGGGCCGCTAGCCGCTCTTTTAGGCCGACTAATTGATTACCTAGCGCTTTTAGCTCTGTCATCAACTGCTCAGGTGGCACATAGGCATTTAAGTGCGCTGCAATAGCCACCCAGTTAAATTCACGCCCCTCTTCAAACGGTGCTCCCCAGGTGGTGGTACGGATAATGCCTTCTGAATCAGCCTTCATCGGTGCGAAGTCATAGACGGGCGCTAGCCAGATGCCCTGAGGCGTTTTCAACAACGCCGTATTGCGGCCATGGTTATCGCTATTAGCAAAAGCGACATTAAGCAGATCGCGTTTCACCCACTCGCTCACGAAACGCGCCGTATCAAAATGACCTCCTGACTCACAAACACGGTATTGCTGGCTCAACAGGCCAACCAGTGTCTCAATCACGGCAAAATGGTTTAAAAAACTTCCCGGCTGACGCTCCATTACGGAATAAACCGACTCCAACCCATACAGCGTTCGCGTCCCTGCGGGGTAATCAACATCAAAGCGGGGCAACCAGAGCGATGGGTAGCGCTCACCTTCTATTAACCGCGTTCCTTGCGTGTCGATGGTCGCCACGCCGAGTGACGCCAGTTCATGATAGAAATGGTACTCCGCGCGAAGGATGTTGTTATCAAGCTCGGTGCGCTGTCCGCGAGGAAATTTCACCAGATAGTGCTGGTCAGTATTTGTCACGTCATCCTGATAGGTATCGATCCAAACCTGATCATTAGGCGTACAGCGCAGCAATAGCTTCGGCGCTTCGCCACCTGCCCCGGTCGCGCCGCCCCCAGCGGCACCCATCTGCTGTGCATAGGCGAGAAAATCACTATCTCGATCCACAACATCACGTAAGGCAAAACGCTGCTGCTCAAGCGTGCTGCCTGCTGGACGCTCGGGAAGGGCCTCTTTGATGCGCAAATTGCCAACCGGTGCAATCGTCCCTTTAGCCAATAAGGCGTAATCCTGTTCAGCCTCGGTAAGCGCCGATATCCCCAACTGCGTGACCCAGTAACGGCGGCTCGCCCCGGAAGGCATGATATCGTCTAGAAATGCGAACCAGCCTGACGACTGATGAGTGTTCATGAGTTCAATAGGTAAACGCAGGCTACAGGCATGCTCGTCATCACGATCCAGCCACTCAAGCGCATAGTCAGTGATATACCCCAAACGAGCAGGCCCTCGGCGACCTTTCTCTGGGTGCTCAATCACCAGCTCGGCGGCATCGTGCCACTGGCCATGATGAAATGCCTGGATGGTTAGCAACGTGGGCCACCTTCATTGAGCAGTTAATAATTGAGTAGTTTAATGCTCAATAGTCTAGCTCACAGCAAGATAATGTGCATTTTAATACTCATAAATAGATAAAACCCCAATTAATGAGCAATAAAATACTCATTTATAGCCAGGAGTAGTGATGACTTCTAACGACTCATCCTTGAACACCATCGAGCTTGCCATGGCAGCACTTGCCAAAGCTGACCCGGATATCGCCCGTGCCCTGCCGCTAGTGGGGGCGCCTCCGCCTCGTGAGCGTGATAAAGGCTTCCCAACGTTCTTCTCCACCATCGTTAGCCAACAGCTATCCACCGAAGCCGCCCGCGCGATTATGGGCCGCGTCAATACACTGCTGCCTGAGCTGCACGCCCAGGCAGTGATAGATGTGGAGGGCCAAGCGCTGCGCGATGCGGGGCTTTCCTGGCGCAAGATCGAATACGCCAAAGGGCTGGCAGAAGCAGAGTTGGCAGGCACTTTTAGCGCCGAGGGGCTTGAACAGCTAAGCGATGATAAAGCCATTGCCGCGATTACCCAGCTACGCGGCTTTGGCCGTTGGAGCGCTGAGATCTACCTGATGTTTTCGCTGAAACGTCAGGACATTTTTCCCGCAGACGATTTAGCTCTGAGAGTTGCGCTGGGCCGCTTAAAAGGTATGGACAACAAGCCTACTCCGAAACAGGCGCGCCAGTTGGTAGAACACTGGGCGCCCTGGCGTAGCGTGGGCTCGCTGTTTTTGTGGCATTACTATCGCGGCGAGCCGCTCTAAGAAGTTGACCTTTAGAGAGTGAGCCCGCCAAATTTGCCGTTCTGGTAGTCCTCTACCGCCTGGACAATCTCTTCGCGGGTAGTCATCACGAAGGGGCCGTGGGAGTAGATGGGCTCATCAATGACATCACCATGGCCAAACAGCAGGCGTGCATCGCTGCCAGCTTCGATGTCGAGGCTGTTGCCATAGCGATCGACTTCAATTAAATGGTGGGGCTGAACTGGCTCACCGCCCACCTCAACCTCCCCACTCACCACGTAGAGAAACACTTGCCGCCCAGGTGTTACGGGCAACTGTTCGTGGCTACCGGCAGGCACCCTTAGCGTTGACATAAACACACCGGTCAGCGAGTCGACAGGGCCGACGCTGCCCTGCCACTCTCCGGCGATCAGGTTCAGCTCACCGCCACCGGGCAGCTCAATAGCGGGGATTGATTCCTGCTGCAGCCCCACGTAGCGCGGTTCGCTCATTTTCAAGCGCGACGGCAGGTTGACCCACAGCTGCAGAATTTCCAGCGGGCCGCCTTCGCGCAGAAACTCCTCCGGTGAAATTTCCGCATGCACGATGCCGCTGCCAGCGGTCATCCACTGCACGCCGCCCGCATTGATCACGCTTTGATGCTTGGCGCTATCGGCGTGGGCCAATGAGCCTTCCAAGATAAAGGTGACCGTTTCAAAGCCGCGGTGCGGGTGCGGGCCAAACGGCAGGCCACTGTTATTGGCCGGATACTTCTGTGGGCCGTGATGGTTAAGAAACAGAAACGGATCGAGCTGCTCAAGCTGCGGCCCCGGCAGCGGCCGCCGGGTAACTAAATCGCCGATATCATCGCGCTGGGCCGGGTGCTGGGCAATCACGCGACGTGCTGTTTGGTTAGTATCTAATGGCATCACTGACTCCTTATCAATACCGCCCAGCGTAAAACCTACGGCAGCAGATGAGGAGCGAATAATTTGCCCTGTTTCATTGAAGGAAATTGTTATTAAACGTCTCTGCCGTTTCCTCAGAACTCGGTCACCACCGTCACCCCCGCCCCTTCAAACTTATCCATGTTCATCAGCGCATCAATGGACTGCTCAAGGCTAATCCGTTTGCCGATCAGCTTTTCAGGCGCTAGCTTTCCAGACTCGATCATCGCCAGCATGGCGTCGTAACGGTAGGCCTGCATGCCGTGACTACCCAGTATTTCAAGCTCGTTGGCGATTACCTTGCTCATGGGAATGGCGGGCGTGCTGTTCTCGGCCAACATCAGCCCAACCTGGACATGCTTGCCCCGTTTACGCAGGTTACTGATGGAGTTAAAGCAAGTTGTCGGGTGCCCCAGCGCATCCAGCGATACGTGAGCGCCTCCCCGGGTTATTTCCGCCACCGCTTCCACCACATTGGCTACCTTAGCGGCATTCACGGTGGCAACAGCGCCCAATTGACGGGCCAGATTCAGCGCGTCTTCCGAAATATCAATGGCGACAACGTTAGCGCCAATCGCATTGGCAATCATCACCGCCGATAGACCTACACCGCCACAGCCGTGGACAGCCACCCACTGGCCTGCCGATGTTTTGCCTTGATCGACCACCGCCCGAAATGAAGTAACGAAACGACACCCCAAGCTGGCCGCCGTCGCAAAATCGAGCGTCTCGGGTAGTGCGACTAAATTGACGTCTGCGTAGTGAATACTCACATACTCGGCAAATGAGCCCCAGTGAGTGAAGCCGGGCTGAAACTGGCTATCGCACACCTGATGATTGCCGGAGTGGCACTCGGGGCAAGTACCGCAACCGCCAACGAATGGAACAGTGACGCGGTCACCAATACGCCACTTTTTTACGTCTTTGCCCACGGCTTCGACCACACCGGAAAGCTCATGCCCCGGCACATGGGGAAGCTGGATATCGGTATCATGACCCATCCAGCCATGCCAATCGCTTCGGCAAACCCCGTTTGCCATCACCTTCACAACGACCCCATGCGCCTCAGGCGTAGGGTCAGCTAATTGCTGGATGCGGAGAGGAGCGGAAAATTGCTCAAAAACAACGGCTTTCATAAAGGATTCCTAAACTATATCGCTTTTTACTTTATAACCGCACCCGCAGATAAGGAGCAAATTATTGGGTGCTAGCGCTTAATCGCCCCACTACCCTAAACACATCACCCTCTGGGCGCACCACAATCATTTCTCCAGAGTCCACACCGCTACCCACCAATGCCGTGATATTTACCTGATGGGTAACCAGCAGTAAATTCCCCGGCCCCTGCCATGCGGCAATCTGCTCTTGGGCGTCTTGAGTGATGGACGCTTTATCACCGCGCCCGCGAAAGAACGAATCCAGCCAGGGAGTAGGCTCGACAGAGCCCACCGCCATTAGCTCAGCGGTATCCAACGCCCGGCACCAGCTTGATGAGTACACCGCCGTAATAGGAATATCCCGCGCACGAAATGCACGACCAGTGGCTTCAGCCTGAGCGCGGCCAGCGGCAGAAAGGTTACGCTGAGTCTCACAGCGGCCACGCTCAAAGCCCGGCGGGTCACCAATGCCTGGGGCAATAGAGTGTCGCATTAGAATCACCAAGCCGCCTTCTTGGAGTGCTTGCCAAGTGGCGTCGTTTGCCTGGGCGCTGAGTGGCAACGCGCCCAACACACTGAACAGTAGAGCTAAGGTGAGGTAGCGTAGTGTGGACATGGGAGGCGTTCTCTATCAGTGGTGGTAAGTAACTACTCAATATTCTGAATCTGCTCCCGCATCTGCTCGATTAGCACCTTCAACTCCACCGCGCAGCGGGTCGTCTCTGCCACTACGGATTTTGACGAGAGCGTATTAGCTTCGCGGTTGAGCTCCTGCATTAGGAAATCCAGGCGTCGGCCTTTGGGGCCTTTCTGGGCAAGCTGGTGGCTCACTTCTTCGATATGCGCCGTTAGGCGGTCTAGCTCTTCATCCACATCGGCTTTTTGCGCCACCAGCACCAGCTCGGCTTCCAGGCGCTGGGGGTCAAGTTCAGTCTTGGCGACTTCCAGGCGCTCCAGTAGTTGGGCACGCTGGCGCTCCAGAATCTGCGGTAGCAGGCTGCGTACGGTGGCCACTTGCTCAGTCACCGCATCTAAGCGGGTGGTGATCATCTCGGCGAGCTTTTCGCCTTCACGGGCGCGGGCGTCTATTAACTCATTTAGCGCTTGGTCGAACAGCGCTTTGGCGGCGGCTTTGATGACCTCTTGATCGAGATGCTGAGTTTCCATTACGCCGGGCTGGTTGAGGAGCGCAAGCGTGGTGGGTGGCACGGCGGTAGGCACCTGCTGTTGTATGGCGGCTAAGGCATCGGCAATCTCTTTTAACCGCTGGGCATTCACCGCAGGCGCTTGAGCGGTATCGGCGCTCTCAAACCGCACGCTGCACTCCACTTTGCCTCGGGCCAGGCGAGTACGCAGTGCTTCGCGCAGCACCGGCTCTAGGTCGCGTAAACTTTCGTGTAGGCGAAAATGTGGCTCTAAGTAACGCTGATTCACCGAGCGAATTTCGACCTGCAGGGTGCCAAAGGGGGCGGCCTGCTCGGTACGGGCGAAGGCGGTCATGCTGTGCGTCATGGAAAAAACCTGTAGAGAGATTAGCGTGCTGGAAGTGTAGAGCATTCGCTAACACTCTTGTTTGAATTGACGCGTCTATTTATTCGATACGCTGAATACTGAACCAGTGTACGAACATCAAACACCCATGATGTCTGGCTGCACCTCAATAAGCAGACTGGCATCCGGCGATGGCGTATCCATCACCTCGAAGACGTGGTCGATCATCTCGCCCACATTTTGTCGTGCCATTATCAGGTGAGGGTGAAACGCAGCGGCCAGCGGGTCCCAGTCAAAGCAGCCAACAATCATATCGTCAAGCTGGTAACCGCCCCGCTGTAGCCAGCGCACGATCCCCTCAAGCGAAATCGTCGAGTTGACGAACATTGCGCTGGGAAGCGCGGTGCGGTGGCGCATATACGCCTCTAGCGCGACCTGGGCCTTATCGGCGGCATAGTCGCAGGGAATGATGTCTGCCTCAGAGGTGGAAAGCCCGCGTTCAGCGCGAGCCTGGGTGAATCCGGCAATCCGCTCGCGGGTATTGTGATCCTCCGCACGACCACCAATAAACAGGATGGTGTTGTCACTCGGCGTTAGGCTGGCTAGCTGATCAAGAATGGCGTGGGTCAGCTTTTGCGCGCCCTCTCGGTTATTGGAAATAATCGAGGGTGCCTTACCGCCGGGCAGATCCAGATTGATACTCGCCACTCCGCTCTCGTCACACATCGCAGAGATCGTGTCGGGATCAGTCGCCCCGGTACTGACCAAACACTCGACCCGGTAGGCGAGCATCATGCGCGCGGCCTCGCGCTCTTGGGTCGGGTCGCGGTTGGTACACGCAACAATTGCAAACAGCCCACGGCGCCTCGCCTGGGCTTCGAAATGCTGGGCTATCGAACTGAAATAGCGGTTGTCGTAAAGCGGCAGGATCATACCGATGATACCTGAGCGCTCGCGCCGCAAGGCACGGGCCTGCATGTTGGCCGAATAGCCTTCAGACTGGGCAAGGGAAAGAATTTTGTTAGCCAATTTTTTGCTGATACGACGCCGCTGCCAAGTGCCGTTGAGCACGGCACTGACGGTGCTAGGCGACGTTTCTGCCAACCTCGCTAAGTCGTAAATTGTCAGCCGCTTGGCTGAAGAGTCGCTAACCACCGGGCAGCTCCTTGCGATTAGATAAAAGTAGCATTGACGTGATGATGGAATAGATCAATCCTACACATTGCACAACCGATTGTGCATGCTCGTTTAAATGACAAAACCGATAGCGATTAAGCATCGCTTAAGTACCACTCAACGTATCCAGCACCGTGTAACGTTTTTATGCATTAAATTCCTATGCATTGTGAGCCTCGGAAGCGTCTGCGTCATTCCATTTGACCCTGGCGCAACGTACAGCAGCACTATTAAAGCGCTTCAATGCACGCTATTTCACTGACTGGGTTAGCCAACAGCAAGCAGGAAATCACAATGAAATACAAAGCACTTCTTACCGCGGCTACGCTAACAGGCATTATCGGCAGCGCCAGCGCAATGGCTCAAGAGCCTCCTACGATTGCCGTGGTCGCGAAGGTGGGTGGCATCCCCTGGTTCAATGCCATGGAGATGGGCATTGAGCAGATGGGTGAAGAGCTGGGCGTCGAGGCCTATATGGTAGGCCCCACCAGCGCTGACCCGGCCCTGCAGGTACGCGCGATTGAGGATTTGATCAGCCGGGGGGTTGATGTCATCGGCGTGGTGCCCAATGACCGTGAAGTACTTGAGCCGGTGCTTGAGCGCGCGCGTGAGCAGGGCATTATTGTGCTCACCCACGAGAGCCCCGAGTCAGAGAATATCGATTATGACTTTGAAATGATTTCGGCGCAGCAGCTCGGCGAAGAGCACGCCAAACTGCTCGCGGAGACCACGGGGTGCGAAGGCTCCTACGCTGTCTATGTGGGCGGTCTAAGTGTGCCCGCACACAACGCCTGGGCGGATGCGGCGGTGAACTGGCTGGATGAAAACTGCGCAGGCTTGACCCAAGCGGCTGAACGTTTCGGTGTGGCTGAGAGCGTCGACGATAGCCGTAATACCACTCTTGACCTGCTGCGCGCTCATGAAGACCTGGTCGGCATTATGTCATTTGGCAGCCAAGGCACCATCGGTGCCGCTCGTGCGGTTAAAGAGCGTGGTTTAGAGGGCGATGTCGCCGTCATGGGGCTTTTCTCACCGGGTCAAGGGCGTCGTTTGGTACATGAAGGGGTTATCACAGGTGGTTTCCAATGGAGCCCACTGGAAGCAGGTAAAGCGTTCGTCGCCCTCGGTGAGATGCTCTATAACGGTGAAGAGATTACCGATGGGGCTGAGCTTCCGGTGCTAGGCGACATCACCCTGGACGGCCACACGATCTTTGCCTCGCAGCCACTGGAGCTCAATAAAGAAACCGTGGATGAGTTGGCAGAGCTTGGCCTTTAAAACCGCGCTTATTCATTTGCTGTAAACGCTGCCGCGCTCAATGAGCGCGGCAGTTATGTTAAGAGAGCCGTCATGTCTAGAGAGGAGCCGCCGATGAGCGAGATCGCGATTCGAGCGCGTCATGTTAGCAAGGTATTCGGGCAAAGCCGGGTGCTGGATGATGTCGAATTCGAACTTCGCCGCGGTGAGGTCATGTGCCTGGCGGGCGAAAACGGCTGCGGCAAAAGTACGCTCATTAAAATTATCAACGGCGTTTACAAGCCCGAGCCGGGTGTTGAGTTTACGTTTGGAGATGAAATCCTTTCTGTGATTAGCCCGCTGGAGGCACGCAGCCGAGGCATCCATGTCATCTGGCAGGATCTGGCGCTCTTTCCACACCTCACTGTCGCGGAAAATATCGTCTTTGATGACTACGTTTCTAAGCCATGGCGGCCAATTTCGTATAAAAAAGCGCTGCAGCAATCACGCGAAATTATTCAGCAATTTGGTTTGAAACTAGATCCCACGGCCCGCGTTGAAGACCTTTCGATTGCCCACCGTCAGTTGGTCGCGATTTGCCGCGTGCTGCGTGCAGGTGCCAGCATTATTTTTATGGATGAGCCCACCGCCTCGCTCACCTACAAAGAGGTGCAGGCGCTATTGGCGATTACCCGCTCGCTGGCAGAAAAGGGCATTTCTATTGTGCTGGTCAGCCACCGCTTGGCGGAAGTGCTGGAGGTTTGCCAGCGGGTAACCGTACTGCGTAACGGCCAGTTGGTGGGCACCTACCCCACCGAGGGAATGACCCAGGCGCGGCTCTCCACGCTGATGACCGGCCTTGAGTTAGCGCTCACCCCCCGGGCTGAGACGCATAAAGGCGCACCGGTACTTGAGCTCAAGCAACTGACGCGTGCAGGCGAGTTTGCAGATATCTCTTTTACCCTGCACCGCGGGGAAATTCTTGGTTTAACCGGCTTGCTGGGCGCGGGGCGTACCGAACTCGCCCACACCATTTTTGGTATGACAAAGCCCACATCGGGCGAGATTCACAAGGATGGCCAGCCGCTCAAGCTACGCTCCAACCGCGACGCCGTGCGCCATAAGATCGCCTACCTCTCGGAAGACCGACTCCATCTTGGCCTGGTACAAAATCAGTCGATCAATATGAATACCGCCGTCACAGTGCTACCGACGCTTGAGAAACCGCGTTTTTTTCTCTCTCCCCAGCGCATTAAGGCGCTCACCGCCCACTGGATAGAACGGCTTAAAACCAAGGTCAGTGATGCCGAACTGGCGGTCTCGTCGCTCTCTGGCGGCAACCAACAGCGCATTGCGCTTGCCAAGTGGCTGGCGACCGAACCTGACGTACTGATTCTCGACTGCCCAACGATTGGTGTCGATGTGGGGGCTAAAGCGGGGATCTTCGAGATCATCCGCGGTCTTGCCGACCAGGGTGTGGCGATTATTTTGATCTCCGACGAAGCGGGGGAAATCTGGATGAATACAGACCGCGCGCTGGTACTGCGCGATGGGCGAATCTCTACCGAGGTGTTCCCCTCTGAAACAACGGAAGAAGCGCTGGAGGCGATCATCAATGCGTAATCTTTTATCGCGCACACGACTCGGCACCGAAGGGGTGCTGCTGGGCATTATTCTGGCGCTCTCGATAGTGCTGGCGCTGACCACCGACAGTTTCTTAAGCCTTCAGAACCTGTTTGACCTGCTCAACAATCAGTCGGTCAATATCATTTTTGCCGTGGGGCTGGTGGTCGTACTCATCGCGGGGGGCATTGATATCTCCTTCGCGGTGGCAGCGTCGGTGGTGCAGTACGTGGTGATGACTCTGCTCATCGAAACGCTGGGCGGCGGCAGCTGGGCACTGGGCATCATCCTCTCAATGCTCGTGGGCACCCTGCTGGGTCTGTTTAATGCGCTGCTGATTCACCGTTTTCGTATTGTTTCGATTATCGTCACTATCGGCACCTTTAACCTGTTTTTCGGGCTATTGATGTACTTCACGGGCGGGGTATCGATCTACGATATTCCCGACTGGCTCTACTACTCCATTCCTCTGCTCGACCTACCCGCCGAGCGCGGCTCGGCCACGCTCTACTTCCCCGCTGCCGTCATGGCGGTCATGGTCATGCTCACTTGGTTCATTCTGGCTCGCACCGGCTTCGGCCGTGCGGTTTATGGTTTTGGCTCTAGCCCCGAGGCCGCGCGCCGTTCAGGCGTGAGTGTGTGGAAAATTCACGCCTTCGCTTACGGCTGGCTGGGGTTATGTGCAGGGGTTGCAGGCCTTATGCAGGCGCATATTGTGCAAGAGGTGGTGCCCAACGCCTTGATCGGCCAGGAACTGCCGATTCTAGCCGCAGTAGTGCTGGGCGGCGCAACGCTGGGCGGCGGTCGAGGCTCAGTGCTTGGCGCCGTGCTGGGCGTGCTGCTGCTCGCCGTGGTGCAAAACGGCCTTAACCTGCTAGGTGTAACGCCCTACGCTTTCCGCATGATTGTCGGGTTGATTATTTTGATCGCGATCACGACCAGTAATTTGGGCAACCTGTTGCCCCGTTCAACCAGGGCTAAAAACGTATGAATAAGCCGCTGAACACGCCATCCAGTGCTGGCGTACGCCTGGGTGGCGATACCATCGAAGTGATGGCCATGACGGCCCTTTTGATCTTCAGCATCGTGTTTTTCTCGTTGCTGGCCCCAGGGTTCCTCTCCGCAACGAATTTCAGCTCAATGTCGATGCAGTTGCCAGAGCTTGGTCTACTGTCGCTGGCAATGCTGGTACCGATTATTTCCGGCGGGCTAAACCTCTCGGTTACTTTTACCGCCAATATTGCCGGGCTCACCACCGCCTGGCTGGTGCAAGGGTTACTGGCCGGCATGGGGATTCTCAGTGTGCCGATGGCGATTATGGCCGGACTTGTCGTGGGTGCTGCCGCCGGCTTTTTAATCGGCGTTATCGTCGCCTATGTGGGCGCCCATCCCATTCTGGTGTCGCTAGGTGCGATGATTTTTCTCCAGGGTGTGGGCGAGTTTTTAACTCGCGGCGGCGGTATTTCAGGTATGCCTGAGGTATTTCAAACCATCGGTAGCGGAAACTTTCTGGGCGTGCCAATTCCCATGTTGATCTTTCTCGGCGCCGCCGCTGGGCTGATGTACGTGATGCACTTTACCCGCACGGGTTTCTCAATCTACATGCTCGGGTCTAATCCCCGTGCTACCGAGTACTCGGGCATTAACGTCAAGCGCGTGCTGATCACCGTCTACACGATTTCCGGTCTGCTCGCTGGCCTCGCGGGTATGGTGATGCTCGCCCGCTTTAACTCCGTACGTGTAGGCCACGGCGAGAGTTACCTGCTGATTACCGTGCTGGCCTGTTTTCTGGCCGGGGCGAACCCCTTTGGCGGCTTTGGCCGCGTCCTCCCCCTGGTGCTGGGCTTGATGAGCCTGCAAGTAATTGCCTCGGGCATGAACCTGATGGGCGCCAGCCAACACCTGGCCACCGCGGTGTGGGGTGCTTTTCTAATTATAGTAATGGCACTGCGTATGCCGTTTATTAAACAGTCTTGAGTAAGGTTTTCCATGAGTCACCAAGAACATGTTCTAGGCATTGATATCGGCACTGGCAGCGCCCGGGCAGGCATTTTCACGCCGGATGGCGTGATGCTGGCCGAAGCGAAAACACCGATTGCCATGCATCGTCCTGCCGAGCATCACGTCGAGCAAAGCTCAACGGATATCTGGCGCGCTGTATGCAGCGCGACGCGGCGCGCCCGCGAGGCTGCCGGTGTGACGTCCGATTCCATCACCAGCATGTCGGTAAGCGCCACCTGCTCATTGGTGCTCCTTGATCAGCAGGATAAGCCGCTAGCGCTTTCACCGGGCGATGAGGCGTGGAATATCATCGTGTGGATGGATCACCGGGCAACCTTAGAAGCCGCTGAGTGCACGGCTACAAAGGGAGCACCGCTGCGCAACCTGGGTGGCGTCATGTCTCCAGAGATGCAGATGCCTAAGCTCATGTGGTTGAAGCGGCATCGGCCCGAGCTTTACGCCCAGATTGGCTACGCAGGTGATCTAGGCGACTGGCTTGGCTTTAAGTGCACCGGCTCTCTTGAGCGCTCGGTCTGCATGCTCTCCTGCAAGTGGACATTTGACCCTCGCCCTGGACATGGCTGGGATCATGCCTTCCTAAAGCAGATCGATATGCAGGATGTACTGGAGTGCGCCCGACTGCCCGAACAAGCCCTTCCCGTGGGCGTAGCACTTGGGCAGTTGACCGAAGAAGCCGCCGATGACTTGGGACTGACGACTCGGTGTACCTTCGCAGTGGGCATGATTGATGCCTATGCCGGTGCGCTTGGCACGCTAGGCAGAAGCCTCGCTGATGCGCCCGAGCGCCGCCTTGCCGTGATTGGCGGCACTTCCACCTGTCATATTGGCGCCCTGCCCGTGCGGCGAGAGGTACCCGGCGTGTGGGGCCCCTATCCGGGAGCGCTATGCAATGGTTTTGTCGCCAACGAAGGAGGGCAAAGCATTACCGGCGCTCTTCTAGATCACTTGGCGGCACTATTTTCAGCCAGCAGTGAATTCGGCGACGATCTTCACGGCGCGTTATCCGACCTTCTACTCGAACGCTTGGCAGCCGGTGACCCTGCCCCTGACACCCATGTTTGTCCTGACTTCATTGGCAACCGCTCGCCATTGGCCGATCCGAAAATTCGCGGCACCATCACAGGATTGACCCTTGATACGCCTCGCGAGAGCTTCATCAAGGTCTATTGGGCGGCAGCCACCTCGCTGGTTTACGGCACCCGCGCCATCATAGAGCGTATGAATGCCCATGGTTATGCCATCGATACCCTGCACCTCAGTGGAGGACATGGACGTTCAGCGCTATTACGCAAGCTCTATGCCGACGGTACCGGTTGTCAGGTTGTGCTGGCGGATGCGCCGGAACCCGTGCTTCTTGGGGTAGCCGTGGCGGCCCTGGCTGCTCAGGCCAATGGTGAGGTGCTCAGTGTTGCCAGTGGCCTCTCCCCAGGCGAACAAACATTAGCGCCCGACCAGGCAATGCAAGCGCTGCACACTGCGCGTTACGCCGCTTTCAAGAAACTTTACGAAGGGCGTCTAGACTGACACAACCAACCTACTTCAAGACGCTAGCTGGAGGTTAAGCCCATCAGCGCACGCCCAGACGTGTACAATGGAGGGCTTTTCCTAGTTGTGCGTTTATTGAGAGGTACTATTTGTGAGCAGTGCTAAGCGTCCTGATGTTGTGCGCCCCAGCGGTCGCGAAGCCGACCAGCTCCGTGAGATTCGCCTGACCCGTGATTATACCCGCCATGCGGAAGGCTCCGTCCTGGTGGAGTTTGGCGATACCAAAGTGCTATGTAATGCCAGCGTAGAGGCCGGAGTGCCGCGCTGGCTGCGCGGTAAGAATCAGGGCTGGGTAACGGCTGAGTACGGCATGTTGCCCCGCGCGACCCACACCCGTAGTGACCGTGAAGCGACCCGCGGCAAGCAAGGTGGCCGCACGCTGGAAATTCAGCGCTTGATAGGCCGCAGCCTGCGCGCCGCGGTAAATTTAAAGAAGTTGGGTGAGTTCACCATTACCGTGGATTGCGATGTGATCCAGGCCGATGGCGGTACCCGCACCGCGGCGATTACCGGTGGCTGCGTGGCGCTGATCGATGCGATTCGTTATCTGCAGCGCGAGAAAAAGATCAAAGCCGACCCTTTCAAGCAGTTGGTAAGCGCCATTTCCGTAGGCATCTATAAAGGTGTACCGGTGCTGGATCTGGACTACCCGGAAGACAGCAAGGCCGATACCGACCTGAACGTGGTAATGACGGAAAGCGGCGAGCTGATCGAAGTGCAGGGCACCGCCGAAGCAGGTGCGTTCACTCGAGCCGAGCTAAACGGCATGCTCGATTTGGCCGAGAAGGCAGGCGATACGCTTCGCGACCATCAGCGCGAAGCGCTGGGTATTCGAGGGTAGTTTAAACGTCCTATCCAGCTTGAACAGGAGTGTGCCAATTCTCTATCACCCCGTCACTAACGGGGTGATGCTCCTGCTTTTCGTACCTTAGTCGTATAACGCTGAACTCGTTGCGCTAGCTATATTGAATTTACCTCGGCTACGCGAGAAGTCTCATTCTTTCCAGGCTTGAGGCACATACCATCTTGGTGCATTAAGTAAGAATTTGTTCTTTAGGAGTGCATGCCTAAAAGGGCAGATTGAAGATTAAAAGCATGATGGAGAACTGCACATATTAAGTTAATGTTTTTATTGATAAAAATAATTTATGGCATAAAGATTCCATAAAAATTATAACCAAGCATGAAGCCAACGCTTCCATAAGTCTTGTACAGATTAATAAGCTGGCAAAGAAGCCTGAATGTCCTTATGGACGTTCAGGCTTTTTTTGTGCGGGGAATTAAGATGAAACTAACCATACCCATTGGGGTGCTCTATTCGAGCTCTGGTACCTACCAACGCATGAGCAGTAATTCGCTGCTTGGCGCACGTCACGCCATCGACGAGATCAACCGAAGCAAGACTGCAGGTATCACGTTAGCTGCGCATTACTTCGACCCTCAGGGCGAGCTCTCTGCTTACCAGCGAGGAGTCGAATATTTACTTGCCCATGGCGCCCGGCATGTTGTCGGAACGACGACCTCGGCGAGCCGCAAAGACATCGTTCCAGATGTAGAAAAGGCCGGAGCGCTATTGTGGTATGCCACGCCCTACGAGGGCTTCGAGTGCAGCGAGAACGTTGTCTATCTTGGCGGCTGCCCTAGCCAGAACTTGGTGCCCCTGCTCGATTATGCACTCAGGGAATTCGGCCGTTCAGCCCTTTTAATCGGCTCTAATTACGTGTGGGGCTGGGAGAGCAACCGCATTGCACGCGAGCTAGTCGAGGCTGCTGAAGGTAACGTCGTCGCAGAGAAGTATTACCGCTTCGGGGATGCCGATTTCAAAGCCATCATTGATCAAATATTAGTCAACGAGACCGCTTTTATTCTCAATAACTTA
Organism: Halomonas alkaliantarctica; assembly: GCF_029854215.1. Taxonomy (NCBI): domain Bacteria; kingdom Pseudomonadati; phylum Pseudomonadota; class Gammaproteobacteria; order Oceanospirillales; family Halomonadaceae; genus Vreelandella; species Vreelandella neptunia. The sequence continues at coordinate 4,164,287 of NZ_CP122961.1, forward strand.
GTTGGCGAATCATCATATTTCTTTCTCCGCCAGCTCAACGATGCCTGCGCTCGCCTTAATATTCAAATGCCGGTATTGAGCTGCAACTTCACCGAGTGCGAGCTGCCGGAAGTCGGCTCATTATCTCACGTTCGACTTCTCTCATGTGGTCCTTGGTTTGACACGCCCGGCAATGGTTTTTCAGCTCGTCAGCGCGTGCAGCATGGCGCGCAGTGCTACTCGCACTGCTACACCAGTGCTTATAACGCCGTGCACCTATTTGCACTGGCTTGCCAAGCAATGGGGGATGACGATCCAGAAAAAGTCCTGCAGTGGTTACATGGCAACCAGCTAACCACCCTCATGGGTAAACTCCAGGTCAAGGCGTCCAATAATCACCTAGCGCTACCATGCTGCATCGCTGAAGCCAGACAGGGACAATTCAGTATTATCCACCGCGAGCCTAGCGTTCTGGATGCTGATCCTTACCTAACACGCACCAGTTTGGCGCGTTTTCATGAACTTGCCGTATGCAAAGCGTCGGCGCCCAGCCTGAGGATCGTCAAATGAAACTTGACGTTTATCAGGACTTTCGAAGCCAACTGCTGCTCGTCGACTGCGATGCCCGTACCCAGGCAATGCTCGATAAGTGCTTAACGCGTCTCGGAATTGACTGTCTGATTGTCGCCGACGATGACTGGGGCGATCTAGACACGATTCACGGCGTTATTGTCGAGCTTGATTACTTAAACAGCGAGCGTTTGCTGGCCTCGGTGAAGGAACGGGGACTGCCAATCGTTGCAGTAACGCATCACCAAACGCCCTCGCAAATCCAGCGAGCTTTACGTTTAGGGGCAACGGCAATACTCAATAAACCCATTACACAAAGCGCTGTTTACACCACATTGATGATGGCACGTGGCTTGAACGAGCGTATACATGCCCTCGAAATAGCCAAGCGCGATCTCACTGATACTTTGTCCCAGCGCGAGGTCATTGCCAAGGCAGTGGCACACCTCATGGTCAAGCTGGAGCTAAGCGAGCAAGATGCCTACGAGCGTTTGCGGCGTCATGCCATGTCGACCCAGCAACCCATTGAGCACGTTTGTCGGACCCTCCTCGAGCCGTCTTCACTGTTCGCTCGCCAAGGGAGGACTACGCCATGACGCTGCTAACTGCGCTAGTCAGGCGCAAGGCTGTCGCCATCGCGCTGCTGTATATCGTGATCGTTGTTGTCGCAGCAGTCTTCGCACCGTGGCTGGCGCCTTTCGATCCCACTCAACAATTCTTCGACGGTTTGACCCTGGAAGGGGCACCGCTACCACCCAACGAAGAGTTCATGCTGGGCACAGACCTGTTGGGTCGCGACTTACTCTCACGGCTCATCTATGGTGCACGTACCTCGCTGATTATTGGCATCGTCTCTAACGGCATCGCGGTGATTATTGGCACCCTCGTCGGTATCACCGCGGGGTTTGTGCGTGGCTGGATAGGCTCGCTGCTGATGCGATTAACCGATCTGATGATGGCCTTTCCAGCATTGCTATTGGCAATCGCCCTAGCCGCCATCCTGCGACCCAGTTTGTGGATTGTGGCGCTGGTGATCGCAATGGTTAATTGGGTACAGATCGCCCGCGTTATTTACTCAGAAACTATCTCTCTCGCGTCTAAAGATTTCGTCGCCGTTGAGCGAACCATCGGCGCCAGCGACAAGCGCATCCTGTTCTCACATCTGCTACCGCACTTACTGCCGACGATCATGGTATGGGCCACGCTAGGCATCTCCACCACCGTGCTGCTTGAAGCCACGCTGTCGTTCCTGGGCGTCGGCGTGCAGCCACCAATGCCTAGCTGGGGCAACATCATTTTTGAGAGTCAGACTTACTTCACTTCGGCGGTTTGGCTGGTGCTATTCCCTGGACTCGCCATCATCGCGCTGTCGTTGAGCTTCAATCTGGTCGGCGATGCATTACGTGATGAGCTGGATCCGACGCTCAAGGGGAGACTCTAAATGGCCTGGTTCATTGCCAAACGCATTGCCTATTCGCTGCTAATACTGCTCGGTGTGACCTTCATCACTTACCTGCTGCTCTATATGATTCCAGCCGACCCTGCCCGCCAGATTGCTGGACGCAGCGCCACGGCGGAAGTGGTTGCCAATATCCGTCACCAGTTGGGTCTGGATCTGCCTTTTTACGAGCAGTACTTCCGCTATCTCGTCAATCTTGTCCAGGGAGACTTTGGGCGTTCCTACGTTCAGCGTTCGGAAGTAGCCACACTGATCGAAGCCCGTATTGGACCGACATTGCAGTTGATGGCCGCTGGCATCGGCTTCGAGCTACTGATTGGCGTCACGCTGGGCATCGTCGCCGCTCTCAAGCGTAATTCGGTGCTCGATCAACTGCTAATGGCATTTTCGTTTATCGGCGTCTCTTCACCCCACTTCATCGCCGCCATGCTGGCGCTGTACGTCTTTGCTGTGCAGCTTGAGTGGTTCCCGCTGGGGGGGTATGGCGAGGTAAAACACCTCATGCTACCGGCTATCACCTTGGGTGTGCTGGGCAGCGGCTGGTATTCACGCATGGTGCGCTCGTCGATGATAGAAGTACTCCACCAAGACTTTATCCGTACAGCCCGTGCTAAAGGGCTGAAGCGTCTACGCGTGCTCCTTCGACATGTGCTGCCCAACGCTATCATTCCTGTGATTCCGATGATTGGTATTGATATCGGCATCTTTATGAGCGGACTGGTGGTCGTGGAAGCGGTATTTGGTTGGCCCGGTCTGGGCCAGCTTGCCTGGCAGGCGATCCAGCAGGTGGATATCCCGGTCATCGTGGGCGTAACCACGCTATCGGCGGTAGCTATCATTCTGGGCAATCTGGTGGCCGATCTGGCCGTGCTGTTTGTCGATCCACGTATCGACATCAACAAGTCTTAAACTCGACGGAAGGGAAAGACAATGAAAAACACGATCAAAGGTTTCGCTTTAAGCGCTCTGTGCGTAGCCATTAGCGGTCAGGCGCTGGGACAAGATACTCCCCAACCGGGCGGTGAGATTGTCGTTACCTATCAAAACGATGTGGCAACGCTCGATCCGGCCATCGGCTACGACTGGCAGAACTGGTCGATGATCAAGAGCCTGTTTGATGGCCTGATGGATTACGAGCCGGGTACCACCGAGCTTAAGAACGACCTTGCAGAGCATTACGAGATTTCTGAGGATGGCCTAACCTACACGTTCACGCTGCGTCCAGGGGTCACTTTTCATAACGGTCGTGAAATGACCGCCGCCGACGTTAAGTACTCGCTGGAACGTACTGTTAACCCGCAAACGCAGAGCCCCGGCGCCGGTTTTTTCTCTTCAATTGAGGGCTTCGATGAGGTTTCCAGTGGCGAGGTAACTGAGCTTTCAGGCATATCCACGCCCGACGAGCGGACGGTAGAAATTACCTTAAGTGCGCCCGATGCGACTTTCCTACATGTTATGGCACTGAACTTCGCTTCCGTGGTGCCTCAGGAAGCCGTCGAGGCTGCGGGCCGCGACTTCGGCAAGCAGCCTGTGGGGACTGGTGCATATATGCTTGACGAATGGGCGCTTGGCCAACGGTTAACCTTTGTGAAGAACGAAGACTACTTCCGTGAAGGTATTCCCTACATCGACAAGATCGATTTCGAGATCGGGCAAGAGCCTAACGTCGCCTTGATGCGCCTTCAACGTGGCGAAGTCGATATTGCTGGCGACGGCATACCCCCGGCCCAGTTCCTGCAGTTCCGCGATGATCCCGAGTTTGAGAACCTGATGGTTGTGGGCGATCAACTGCACACCGGCTATATGACGATGAACGTCAATATACCGCCGCTGGATGACGTCAAGGTACGTCAGGCGATCAATATGGCGATCAACAAAGCGCGCATTGTCCGCGTCATCAATGGTCGCGCTACCCCGGCCAACCAGCCGCTGCCACCGGCCATGCCTGGGTACGACGAGAGCTATGAGGGGTACCCATATGATGTCGAGCAGGCACGAGCGTTGCTTGAAGAAGCAGGCTACGGCGATGGCTTCGAGACAGAGTTATTCGTCATGAACACCGACCCGCAGCCGCGTATTGCTCAGGCGATCCAGCAGGACTTGGCACAGATTGGCATCAAGGCTGATATTACGTCACTGGCCCAAGCCAATGTCATTGCCGCTGGTGGCGAGCAAGAACAGGCACCGTTGATCTGGTCAGGCGGCATGGCCTGGATCGCCGACTTCCCTGATCCTTCCAACTTCTGGGGCCCGATTTTAGGTTGCGAAGGGGCGGTACCCGGCGGCTGGAACTGGGCTTGGTACTGCAACGAGGAGCTCGATGCGCGTGCCGATGAAGCCAACGCAATGGTCGATCCTGACCAGCAGGAAGAGCGCGCCGAACTATGGGGAGAAATCTTCACCACCGCGATGGACGATGCGCCTTGGGTGCCAATCTTCAACGAACAACGCTTTACCGTTCACTCAGCGCGTATGGGTGGTGACGATGCACTTTACGTCGACCCAGTCCACGTACCTGTTAACTACGACTACATCTGGGTGAAATGATGTGTGATAACAGACTGGTCAAGACTATTCACAGTCACCATTGCCACCTGGGCTGGGACAACGCCAACACGCCGGTCGCGCACGTCGCGCCCGGTACTACCATGTCATTCGAGTGCAACGACTCCTCAGGCGGGCACTTCACGCCGACATCGGATATTTCGGCAGTGGAAAATATGCCGTTCGACCGCATTAATCCTGTTACAGGGCCGATCTTTATTGACGGTGCTGAACCGGGTGACATTCTGAGCGTCAAGATAAACGAATTTACCCCGTCCGGCTTCGGCTGGACGGCTAACATTCCCGGCTTCGGGCTGCTAGCAGACCAATTCAAGGCGCCAGCGCTGGCATTGTGGCATTACGATACTCAACGAATGACGCCCGCGGCCTTCGGCGAGCATGCCCGCGTACCGCTCAAACCGTTCGCCGGCACCATTGGCGTGGCCCCGGCAGCCGCTGGTAATCACTCTATCGTGCCGCCCCGGCGGGTCGGTGGCAATATGGACATTCGCGATATCGGTGTCGGCACTACACTCTACCTGCCGGTAGAAGTTGCTGGGGCGCTGTTCTCAATTGGCGATACTCATGCCGCCCAGGGTGACGGCGAGGTATGCGGCACAGCGTTGGAAAGTGCCATGGACGTAACGTTGACGCTGGATATTATCAAGCAGACGCCGCTAGCGATGCCGCGCTTTTCCACCCCAGGCCCAGTAACACGCCACTTGGACGGGGCCGGTTACGAGGTCTTTACAGGTATTGGTCCGGACCTCATGGAAGGCGCTCGCCAGGCCTTGAGTGGGGCGATTGAGTGGCTGGTCAAAACCCGTAACATTCCCGCTGAACAAGCCTACATGCTGTGCTCGGTATGTGGTGATCTACGTATCAATGAGATTGTCGATATGCCCAACTGGGTGGTGTCGTTCTACATGCCGCAGATCGTGTTCGAATAGGGGGTTAGTAATGACAACTCAGCTTGGTCAGAACCTCCCTCCCGTCCTGTCCGTCGAGCGCCTGTCGATCGACATTTCGCACGAGCACCATACCCAGCGCGTGGTGGACGACCTGAGCTTCGTGTTACATGCCGGACGCACTCTGTGTATTGCTGGTGAGTCGGGCAGCGGCAAGTCGCTTTCATCGCTGGCGATCATGGGGTTGTTACCTAAGGTGGCTAGGCTGCCCAGCGGGGCTATCATTTACGATGACAAGGATCTGCTGAGTCTCCCCGAAAGGGCGATGCAGCATTTACGCGGGCGTCAGATCGCAATGATTTTCCAAGAGCCGATGACCTCACTTAACCCGCTGATGACGGTAGGACAACAAATTGAGGAGACCGTCCGTCGCCACAAGCTAGCCGAAGGTGGTCAGGCTCACACGCTGGCTCGCGAGATCCTCGACGCAGTTCGCGTACCGCAAGTCGACAAGCGCCTTAGACAACATCCACACGAGTTGTCGGGCGGTATGCGTCAGCGGGTAATGATCGCCATGGCGATGGTTTGCAAACCACGTGTACTGATTGCCGATGAGCCAACCACGGCACTGGATGTGACCATCCAAGCACAAATAATTGAATTGATACGCGAGCTGCAGCGCGAGTTCGACACGGCACTACTGATGATCACCCACGACATGGGCGTGGTTGCACAAGTGGCCGATGAAGTGGTGGTCATGAATCAGGGCATTGTTGAGGAAACGGCGACAGCCCGGCAGCTATTCACCGCGCCCAAAGCGGCCTATACCCGCAAGCTTTTGGCGGCAGTACCGCGCTTGGGCAGTGCGGAAAAACGGACCTCTCAAAAGGAGCAACCGTGCGTGCTTGAGGTGAATAATCTCAATGTACGCTTCCCGGTGAAACGCCGTTCACCGTTTGAAACACGCACCGAGGTGCGCGCGGTGGAAAATGTCAGCTTCTCGCTTCACGCAGGCGAGACGCTGGGTATCGTCGGCGAAAGTGGCTGCGGCAAGTCAACCACCGGTAAAGCGCTGATGAACATGCTTAGCTTTACCGGCAGCGTAAGACTGGATGGACAGGAGCTCAACGGGTTGCGCGGCGCGGCGCTTAAAGCCGTTCGGCGCGATATCCAGATGATCTTTCAAGACCCGTTTGCCGCGCTCAATTCTCGTAAGGCCGTCGGCGATCTTATCGGCGAGCCCCTGCTAGTCCACGGCCTAGCCAATGCTCATGAGCGCCATACTCGGGTTGCAGAGCTGCTTGAACAGGTAGGCCTGCCGGCAGACGTGGCACTACGCTATCCACACCAGTTTTCCGGTGGCCAGCGCCAACGTATTTGTATCGCCCGTGCCCTTGCCCTTAATCCCAAAGTTATCATTGCCGACGAAGCAGTATCGGCACTGGACGTCTCAGTTCAGGCTCAAGTATTGGCGTTGCTGGAGGAGTTGCAGCAGCGTCTGAACCTAAGCTACCTGTTCATTTCCCACGATATGGCGGTTATCGAGCAAATTAGTCATCGCGTGGCGGTCATGTACAGTGGGCGTATCGTCGAGACTGGCAGCTGTGAGCAGGTACTCCATAATCCGCAGCACCCTTACACGCAGCGTCTTCTCGAAGCCGTGCCCATGCCAGATGTGGATATCAAGCGTGACTTCGCTTCGCTCTTGCAGGCGAGCGAAGTACCTGACCCCATCAAACCACGCAACTACCCAACTCAACCGTTAGAGTACACTCAACCACAGGAAGGTCATTTCGTGGCGCTAAGCTAAATGGCTGATGTTTGCGTGGTAGTACCACAACACAACAAGCCGACCCAAGGGTCGGCTTGTTGCTTATTACCACTGACTTTTTCTAAGAACGAGCTGTTTCTAAGAACGAGCGGCGACGCGGGAAAAGTGCGTAATCTAACGCTTAAAGCGCCAGGTCGTACTCAACGATTAGCGGTGCGAACTCGGAGAAGGTCGCATCGTAATCGATCCACGCGTCGACAACGTGGCGGCGGAAGTTGGGGCCGACTAACTGATAGTCGATCCGCCAGCCTTCCTGGCGCTCACGGGGTACGTCTTGGTCAAGCTTCGGCCACCAAGTGTACTCACCTGCATCGCGGTTAATCTCGCGGAAGGTGTCGATAAACCCGGTGGGGCCAAGCACCTGATCCATCCAGGCGCGCTCTTCCGGGCGGAAGCCTGAGGTCAGTTGATTATCCGACCAGTTAGCCAAATCGACAGTTTTATGGGCAATATGCCAGGTACCGCAGAGGATGTATTCGCGGCGTTTGCGCGACATCTTCGTCAGGTACTCCTGATACTGCTCCATAAACGCCTGTTTGGCTTTTTGGTCACTTCCGTCAGGCATCAGGAAGGAGACGATACTGAAGCGTTCATAATCCGCCTGCAGAAAACGTCCTTCATGATCACACTGAGGAAACCCAAGGCCATACATAATCGCCTTGGGAATTTTGCGGCAATAGAGTGCCACACCGGAAAAACCATCCTCTTCGGCATCCAGGAAGTAGCCTTCATAGCCTTCCGGATACAGAATGTGGTCACCCAGTTCAAAACTTTTTGCCTTGATGTTCTGCACGCAGACCACGTCGACATCCTGCTGAGCCAGCCAGTCCAGGAAGCCACGATCGACGGCATCACGAATACCATTGACATTGATGCTGGCAATTTTCATAAATCGTCCCTTTTGCGTCGCTGCTGTATGATACCCGACGTTTAGACGTTTGGGTAAAGGCAGCTAGTAAAACTTGCCATTTACCCCACTTTTATTGTTGCTTTCGTACCGATTTAAACCTACCGCCTAGTGAGGAATGCCGTGGCTACCACTCTACAACCCTACCAGCGCGATTTCATTGCCTTTGCCATTGAGCAAGGCGTGCTTAAGTTTGGTGAGTTTACGCTTAAATCTGGCCGCGCTAGCCCCTACTTTTTCAACGCGGGGCTGTTTCAAACCGGTCGTGCGCTGGCCAAACTGGGGCGTTTTTACGCCCAGGCAATTGTCGATAGCGGCTTAAATGCCGATGTGCTGTTTGGCCCGGCGTACAAAGGCATCCCACTGGCGGCAGTGACGGCAGCAGCCCTGGCAGATCACCACGACCTGGATATGCCTTACGCTTTCAATCGCAAAGAGGCTAAAACCCACGGCGAAGGCGGCAACATAGTAGGCGCACCGCTTTCAGGCGATATTTTGATCATTGATGACGTGATTACCGCGGGCACCGCCATTCGCGAAGTGATGACACTGATTGAGCAAAGCGGCGCCCAGGCCGGGGGCGTAATTATCGCGCTTGATCGCCAGGAGCGCGGCCAGGGCGAGCAGAGTGCGATTCAGGAAGTACAGGCCGAATACGGTATGCCGGTGGTCAGTATCGTCACTTTAGAGCAAGTGCTTACTTACCTTGAAGAGCAAGCCGGTGGCGAAATGCTCGCCTACGCTGAAGCGATCAGGGCCTATCGTGACCGCTATGGGATCGCTAGTTGATTTTAGATCGAACCTGCGCCAGCGAAACCTTGCTGGCGCCACGCTTCGTAGCTCACAATAGCCACGGCGTTGGATAAGTTTAGGCTACGGTTATTGGGCTGCATAGGCAGGCGCAGTTTGTGTTCCGCGGTTAGCGCTTCGTGTACCTGGGGCGAGAGCCCAGCGGTTTCAGAGCCAAACAGCAGCACATCGCCTGGAGCGAAATCGGCATCGCTGTAGGTGCGAGTCCCTTTAGTGGTGATCGCCCAGATGCGCCGCCCCTGCATGGCCTGCTGAAAGGCGTTAAAATCCGCATGGCGAGTCACGTTGTCGAGATCGCGGTAATCCAGCCCGGCGCGGCGCAGCTTTTTCTCTTCCAGGTCGAAGCCAAGTGGCTCAATCAGGTGTAACCGGCAGCCATTGTTGGCCACCAAGCGCATGATATTGCCCGTATTGGGCGCCATACGCGGTTCAAAAAGAGCTACTTCAAACATCGCCACCTGCCTATTGTTTGCCCATTATGCATTGACCAAGCGCCGCCGATTGTAATCGAAATCGCCTAGCAACACTCGCAGAGGATCGCCCACGCCATGACGCCTGCCACGCCAAAGAGCATTCTAAGTCGCATTAAAGGGCTCAACCCGCGCCAGCAGGAAGCCGTGCGCTACATTGATGGCCCTTGCCTAGTGTTGGCGGGCGCAGGTTCCGGTAAAACCAGCGTAATCACCACCAAAATTGCCTATTTGGTGCAAGAGTGCGGGATGAGTGCGCGCAAAATCGCTGCGGTGACCTTTACCAATAAAGCCGCCCGGGAGATGAAAGAGCGCGTCGGCCAGATGCTCCATGGCAAAGAGGGTCACGGGTTAACGGTCTCCACCTTCCACACCCTGGGGCTGAATATTATCCGCGGCGAGCTTAAAACCCTGGGCTACAAGCCGGGTTTTTCGCTGTTTGACCCGGAAGATGCCAAGGCGCTGCTGCGCGATTTAATGAACAAAGACGCTCAGGTGGACGCCGAGCAGATCAACGCCGTGCAGAGCAAAATTTCCACCTGGAAGAACGACTTGGTGCTGCCCAGCGACGCGCTCTCGTTTGCTGCGGATGACGATGATCACTTTGCCGCCCGGGTGTACGAAGCCTACGTACGTCACCTAAAAGCCTACAACGCAGTGGATTTTGACGATCTGATTCTGCTGCCAGTGGTACTGCTGCAACGTGACCCTGAAGCGCTGGAGCGCTGGCGGCGCAAAATCCACTACATGCTGGTGGATGAGTACCAGGACACCAACGTCTCCCAGTACCTGCTGGTGAAACTGCTGATGGCGGAGCGCTCCACGTTTACCGTGGTGGGTGACGACGACCAATCGATCTACGCCTGGCGCGGCGCCCGGCCTGAAAACCTGATTACCCTGGGTGAAGATTTTCCGCGCCTTAAAGTCATCAAGCTGGAGCAGAACTACCGCTCTACCGCCACGATACTGCGCGCCGCCAATACGCTGATCGCCAATAACCCCCACGTTTACGAGAAGACGCTGTGGTCGGATATGGGCGACGGTGCACCGATTCGGGTGATCGTGAATCGCCATGAAGAGGCAGAGTCTGAGCGGGTCGCCAGCGAAATGCTCACTCGGCGCATCAAGGAGAAAGCCGAGTGGCGGGACTTTGCGGTGCTTTATCGGGGCAACTTCCAGGCCCGCTTGTTAGAGCTTAAGTTGCAGCACTACCAGATTCCTTACAAGCTCTCCGGTGGCACGTCGTTTTTCTCGCGCAACGAGATTAAAGACACCATGGCTTACCTGCGCTTGCTGATTAACCCCGCGGACGACAACGCCTTTTTGCGCATTGTGAACGTGCCACGTCGAGAAGTGGGCCCAGGAACCGTCGAGAAACTCGCCAACTACGCCACCGAACGCTCGATATCGCTATTTGCCGCCTGTCACGAGTTAGGGTTAGAACAGGTATTGCCAACCCGAGCGACGGAGCGCTTAAGCCGCTTTACCCACTTTATTGATGGCGTGCGCAAGCGCATGGATCAAGGCGATGCCATTGCCGCCATTCGCGACATGCTGCGGGATATGGATTACGAAGCCTGGCTGTATCAAAACGCCAGCGCGCCCACCGTCGCCGAACGCCGCATGGCCAACGTGTGGATTCTCATCGACCAGCTAGAAAAGTCGCTCAACCGAGAGCCAGAAGACGATACCGACTCCACCGAGACCGAAACCGACGGTGTTCAAGCGGCTATTTCGCGCCTGGTGCTGCGCGATATTCTGGAACAGCAGGCGGAAGAGGATGATTCCGATCGCGTGCAGCTACTCACCATGCACGCCTCAAAAGGCCTGGAGTTTCCGCATGTCTATTTGATGGGCTTAGAGGAGGACCTGCTGCCCCACCGCAACGCCATCGAAGTAGGCACCGTGGAGGAGGAGCGGCGGCTCGCCTACGTAGGCATCACCCGGGCGCGGCGTACGCTGACGTTGACCCTTGCCCGCCAGCGCAAAGCCTACGGTGAACTGATGGACTGCGCACCCAGCCGCTTTTTAGACGAGCTGCCTGGGGAGGATTTGGAGTGGGAAGGTCGTGCGGATAAAGAGGATCCGGATAAGAAACAGGCTCGCGGCAAAGACGCCATTGCCGGGCTGCGCTCGCTGCTGGGGTGATCAAGCGGAAGTTATAAACGCGAGTTTTATAAATGAGGCTTCAAAACAAAAATATCCACAGGGCGATCACTAAAACACCCTGTGGATAAATTTACTAAGCTAAATCAGTGCTGCTTAATCGAACTCATTAATGCTACTGGGCTTGAGCCATTAAATAATCCACAACGGCCATCACTTCTTCGTCAGACAGGTTGGGGTTGCCACCCTTGGCAGGCATAGCGCCCTTACCGTTAATCGCGCTGGCGTAAAGTTCATCAGCCCCTTTCTCTAAACGTGCCGCCCAGGCTTCTGAATCGCCTTTGGTGGGTGCGCCGGCAACGCCATTATCGTGGCACGCCACACAGCCAGAGCTAGCGTAAAGCGCTTCACCGTCTAAATCGCTACCGCCACTCGCTTCTTCAGAGGCGGCCGCGGCTTCTTCACTCTCAGTGCCGTCATTAGCAGCCATATTTTCTTCAGTTGAAGCGGCTTCACCTTCAGTAGCGGCGGCCTCTTCAGTAGCCTCTTCCACCGGTGCTGACTCTTCAGAAGCAGCATCGTCACCACCGCCTAATTCAGGCACTTCCATAACCGGCTCAACCATATAGGCAACCGCTGCTTCCATTTCCTCGTCGGAAAGGTTGGGGTTACCGCCTTTCGCTGGCATGGCGCCAATACCGTTGATAGCGTGGTCTAACAGCGTGGCGAAACCTTGCTCAGTACGTGCAGACCAAGCAGCTTCATCACCACGAATAGGCGCGCCTGCAGCACCCGTTTCATGGCATGCCATACAGATATTGTTGTAGATACCCTCACCGTCTATACCACCACTACTGGCAGAGGCCGCTGGTGCCGCCGCGGTGCCACAGTCTTGGCCTTGTAAACAGAGTTGACCCACCGGCGCCAAACGCTCGGCAATCGCATCACGTGCGGCGTCATCTTGGGCATAAACACTGGATGTGCCCGCCATGAAGCCGAGGGCCGCCAGCCCGCTCATGATCAGCTTAGCTTTCACTCTCACCACCTCTTGAGTATTGTCATAAAACGTTATCCTCAACCCCTGTGCGTGGCAGCGCCAATATTGACGGTGCGCAGCTGAGACGCCAAGACGTGCATATAGAACTAGTATAACGGCAACGCAAAGCGCAAGAAAATGCTACTAAGCGTGCTTATGTGATCCATAGGTACTATCTAAGCCTTATTTTGCTGCTCCGCCCCCCTTGCCACCACCTTTCCACGCTAATAAACGCTGCTGTGCATAGCGCACAAAACCCGCCTCCCGGTAGAGCTGTTTGGCTGGCACATTGGCGTCATCCACCCCCAACATAACTTCCTGCACGCCTGCCTGCTGGGCAAGTTCCAGGGCTTTATTTAACAGCGAACGACCCAAGCCTTTGCCACGCCAATCGGGCGTTAACCCCATTAGCATCAGCTCCCAGCCGCCTTGCGCAGGGCGCGGCGCAAGTAGAAGCACGCCCACTACAACTTCTTGATAGCCAACAGCGTACCAGTGCTGGGGCGCGTGGGAATCCTGTTGATAAAATCCGGCTAATAACTCTTCAACCGAGAGTACGTCGCGCAGGGGACGGCTATCCAGCGAATCCTGCCCCACGGCTGCCAATAGGGCTAGCTGTTCCGACTGAGAAAACTCGCTAAGCGGCTGCAGCGATAACGGGATAGCTTCATGCATCATTAAACGGCGTTTACTGCTGACCGTTAAGTGCTCCAAGCAAGCTAAACGCTGCATTCCATGCTCAACTAACAGCGCTTCTGATGCGGGCGCATGAGGTGAAAGTACCAAGTGGCACAAGCGAATATTGTGGACGTTTACCCATGCATTGGCCGCACGCAATAGGGCGCTAGTATGCACACTCCGTTCGCTGGACAGTTCCTTGGGTAACCATAGCTGCGCCATATTCATGGGCAGAGGTTGTACCCAGATGGCGCTCACCAACTGGCCTGCCTCAATAGTTATCCATAGCCCATCCCACTGGGCATCTGGCTGATTGTACATTGCCTTTACCGCTGCGCTCAGAGCTGCTTGCTGTGCAGGGTCATAGGCGGCTGCAAGCTGGAGCAGTGCTTCGCGCCGCCTTGAGGCTGGGCACTTTATGGCCTGGACGGGTAATTTCTGTTCGGACGTCATTATCTCTCCGCCTGCTCCAACAGCTCAGTAAAGCTAGGAGTGAATAGTTACTCAACTTAAGCGTACGTTAAGTTGCTTCGCCCAGAGTGTCGGAAAACACGATGGAGATCACCCGATGGCTCGCCTACGTTCGCTCCCTACTGCGTTAGCAACGCTGGATTGGCATGAAGCCCTCAATTGGCAGGAAACGGCGGCTCTTCAACAGCTGATTCAGCAACGTTTTGCCCAACAACATAACGCTCATATCCAGCATTTTTTGCCCCGTTTATTTGGGTTATGGCAGGCGGAGCAACCGCAAGCCGCGGTGGGGCTTCGCTTTGCCAACAGCGAGCCATTATTTTTAGAGTGCTATTTGGATGGCCAGGCCGAAGACATTCTCAATCAGCGTTTTCAACAGTCCATTGCCCGTCGGGATATTGCTGAAATTGGTAATTTAGCCAGCTTACGCCCTGGCTTACTGCACCAGCTATTCATCTGTTTAGCGCGCCAGTTGGCAGCAGAAGGCGTTGCTTGGCTACTGTTTACAGCCACCCCGGAAGTCGCCAACGGGCTACGCCGTTTGGGCCTTGAGCCACAGCCTATTTCCCCTGCCGACCCTCACCGCTTAGGCGATCAGTTACACCTTTGGGGCCACTACTATCAGCATCGCCCGTGGGTGATGGCCGGCGATCTTCGCCACGCCATGCACACGCTTCAAACACTGCCAGCCTTTACGGAAATAGCAAGCGAAGAGGTGTTGCATGCACGACTTGCCTAATCCGCTGATGGTACGTATTGCCCATTACGCTCAGCACACCCCACAGCGTATCGCACTTAGTGATGGCTCACAGCCCCTGACCTATGCCGATGTGGTACACCACGTCACCCAACGGCGCCAGCGTTTGCGCGACATCAATGCCTGCCGCATTGCACTAGCTCTGGATAACGGTCTGGAGTGGGCACTATGGGATTTGGCTATGATGGCCGAAGGATGTGTGGCGGTGCCCATCCCTGCCTTTTTTAGCGACCAACAGCGCCGTCATACGGTTCAGCAGGCGGGGCTGGATAGCTGGATTGGCCACGGCAGCGAGCCTTACGGTTTTCAAGCCACCCCCGACTCAGCCATTGCTCAGCGCCGGGTTGATCACCCCCCTGCGTTACACGAAGGCACCACACGCATCACTTTCACTTCAGGCACCAGCGGCACGCCCAAGGGGGTGTGTCTGGATAATACGGCGCTGTTAACCGTTACTGGAAGCCTGGCGGAGGTAGTGGCACCGCTTGATATACGCCGCCACTTAGCCCTGCTGCCCCTCTCAACGTTGCTCGAAAATATCGGTGGGCTTTATCTACCGCTATGGCTGGGTGCCTGCAGCATTTTGCCGGATATGGCCACCTTAGGCTGGCAGGGGGCTAGCGGTTTTAACGCTCAGCTCGCCCTCGACGCCATTGAGCGCTATCAACCCCACAGCATGATTTTGGTTCCTCAACTTCTTCAAGCGTTGGTCAGCCAGTCCACAACGGCGCCCAAGAGCCTGCGCTTTGTGGCCGTGGGCGGCGCGCATGTGGCCAACACTCTGCTCACTCACGCCCGGCGTGGCGGATGGCCTGTCTATGAAGGCTATGGCTTATCTGAAGGCACCTCGGTGGTCTGCCTGAATCGCCCAGGCGAACCAAGCTGCGGCGTTGGTCGCCCGCTGCCCCACATCCAGGTTCGTATTGATAACGATGGCCAGCTGCATATCCGCGGTGCCTTAATGCTTGGTTATGTCGGTGAAGCGCCTTGCGGTGATTGGTATGCCACGGGGGATATCGGTCAGTGGCAAGACAACGCCATCACGCTCAATGGCCGCCAGCGAGAAGTCTTTATTACCGCCTACGGCCGTAACGTTAACCCACAATGGGTAGAAGGCGAGCTCTGCACCCAGTCTGCTATTGCCCAAGCCATGGTGTATGGCGAGGCCCTGCCCGCTAACCGTGCGCTGATCGTACCCGCGACACCCCATATCACCAATGCCCAAATAGACGCTGCCCTCAATGCAGTGAATCGCACGCTACCCGATTACGCCCAAGTGCATGAATGGCAGCGCGCCGCCCCCTTTACGCCCCACAACCAACAACTCACGGCCAACGGCCGCCTACGCCGCGACACCCTGCTAGCCACCTATGGTCACTGGCTAAGGGCCGTCGTGACTGACACACCCAAAGGAGTAACACCATGACTGCCTACCAACAGCTCCAAGACGCCACCCAAGAAGCACGCACCTGGCTACTGACCACTCCTATCGTCAACCGCGCTCTGGAGGGCGATGTCACCCTAGAGGAGTATCTCGCCTTTTTAGGTCAGGCGTATCACCACGTTCGTTTCACCGTGCCGCTTATGATGGCCTGCGGCGCACGGCTGCCCGACCGGCTCGACTGGTTACGCACGGCACTGGTGGAGTATATCGAAGAGGAGCATGGCCATGAAAAATGGATCCTGGACGATATTCGCGCCGCGGGCGGGGATGCGGATGCCGCTGCTAGCGCAGTGCCAGACCCTGCCACCCGGCTTATGGTGGCGTGGATTCGAGATGCGGTAGAGCACGGTAACCCGGTCGCGTTTTTTGGCATGGTGCAGGTGTTAGAAGGCACCAGCACGGCGCTTGCCACCCAGGCAGCCGAGCATTTACAGGCTAGCCTTTCACTGCCCGATAACGCTGTGCGCTACTTAACCTCTCACGGCACTCTGGATATTGGTCATTTGGCTTTTTTTGAAGAACAGATCAATCAGCTAGATGCCGACGACCTAGCCGTGGTGATTGATAGCGCCAATATGTTCTACCGCCTGTATGGGGCAATGTTTAGAGGCATCGAAGCCCGCTGTCAGGGCGGCAGCGCGGAGGAGGAACTTTGTCATGCGCTTGCCTAGCCTGCTTTGGCCAAGAAAAAACAAGCTGCCCGGCGGATGGCCGGGCCAGCGGATTTTAATCACCGGCGCCAGCGGCGGTATTGGTATGGCCCTGGCCGAAGCGCTGGCGCAACGGGGTGCGCACCTACTGGTAAGTGGTCGCCAACAAGATGCGCTGGCTTCGTTAGTCGACCGTTTTCCCAATCACATCACCGCCATTAGCGCTGATTTAACCAACGCCAGTGATCGCAGCCGCTTAGTCAGCGCTGCGCAAGGGGCAGGCTGCCATATGTTGATTAATGCCGCTGGCAGCAACCAGCAGGGCTTCTTCGATTCCACCAGCGACAGCGATATCGAACAGCTGGTGGCGATTAATCTGACCGCCGCCCTGCAGCTGACCCGTGCGCTACTTCCCCAGCTAATGGCTGCCCCCCAGGCGACGATTATTACCATTGGTTCAACGTTCGGGCGGCTGGGCTACCCAGGCCAAGTCACCTACTGCGCAACCAAATTCGCCCTGCACGGGTTTAGCCAAGCACTGCGCCGGGAGCTGGCCGATACTCGTGTGCGGGTGATGTATATCGCCCCACGGGCCACCCGCACCGCTATGAACTCGTCACAAACAGAGGCGCTTAATGCAGCTCTGGGCAATACCATCGACTCTCCTGACGTCGTTGCCCTGGCCATTATTAATGCCGTGGAAGAGCAGCGTGAGGAACTACAAATAGGCCTGCCAGAACGCTTTTTTACCCGCTTGAATATGCTATGGCCAAGCGCTGTTGATCGGGCACTGCTACGCCAATTGCCTGTCATTCGCCGGTTCGTTGTCCCCAAGGAGTCTTCCTTATGATCATGCCAGCTTTCAAAACACTGCGTACTACGCTACTGGCTAGCGCCATTGGCTTGGCAAGCCTGCAGGGGTTCGCTAGCGAGGGCGACAGTGCGACTGCCGCCGCATCGCTTGCCGAGCTACAGCAGCGTTGGGCAGAAATTAACTATACGCTGCCACCCGATGAACAGGCGGCAGCCTTCAGCCGCTTGGGCGACCAGGCTGAGCAGCTCGTAAAACGCTACCCGGACGCCGCCGAGCTGCATATTTGGGCCGGCATTATCCGCTCGACCGAAGCAGGTGCCAGCGGTGGGCTGGGCGCACTGGGGCTGGTAAAACAGGCAAAAAAAGAGCTTGAAACGGCACTGGAATTGAACCCGCTGGCGCTGGATGGTTCGACTTATACCAGCCTGGGCGCGCTCTATTATCAGGTTCCCGGCTGGCCACTTGGCTTTGGCGATGAACAGAAAGCCGAGTGGCATCTGCAAAGAGCCCTTGCGATTAACCCCGAAGGGATCGACAGTCTCTACTTCTGGGGCGACTATTTACATGAACAGGGTCGCGATGAA
Organism: Halomonas alkaliantarctica; assembly: GCF_029854215.1. Classification (NCBI taxonomy): domain Bacteria; kingdom Pseudomonadati; phylum Pseudomonadota; class Gammaproteobacteria; order Oceanospirillales; family Halomonadaceae; genus Vreelandella; species Vreelandella neptunia. The sequence goes on from NZ_CP122961.1 coordinate 4,182,305, forward strand.
GAAGCACGCCAAGCGCTGGAACGCGCCTTGATGGCAGCGCCCCGGCCGGGTCGCGAACTGGCAGACAGTGGCCGCCGTGACGACATCCATCAATTGATGTCAGAACTTCAATAGAAAGGAGCCCTATGCGCATTTTGCTGGTAGAGGATGACCCAAGCCTAGCCTCGGGTATCCGCTTGGCTTTGAAGCCCGAGCACTACACCGTGGATCATCTGAGCGACGGAACTACCGCGCTGAATGCGCTGAAAGAGGGAGAACCCTTTGATGCGGTGATTCTCGACCTAGGGCTGCCGCGAATGGACGGTATGGAGGTGCTAAATGCGGTACGCCGCCACGGTAGCCAAGTCCCTATTTTAGTCCTGACTGCCCGCGATGCGGTGGATGACCGCATCGCAGGACTCGACGCGGGTGCCGACGACTATTTAACCAAACCTTTCGAAGTGGCGGAGCTGAAAGCCCGACTGCGCGCCTTGCTAAGACGTAGCCAGGGCCAAGTCAGCAGTATATTGAGCTATCGCGGCATTCGTCTGGATCCCCATACCTTAAACGTTAGCTTTCAAGGGCAAGATATAAGTTTATCGCGACGCGAACTCACACTGTTGCAAGAGTTTATGAGCCACCCTGGCCGAGTATTTACCCGTGATACTTTAGCTCGGCTGGTCTACGGCTGGGATGAAGACGTGGAGAGCAATGCCATTGAGGTTCATATCCATCATATACGTCGCAAGCTATTCACCGACGTTATTCGCACGGTGCGTGGCATTGGCTATGTCATGGATAAGCCGTCAAAGGATGATTCATGACCTCAATTCGACAACGTACCTTGGGGCTGTCGCTACTGGTATTTGGCCTAAGCATGCTGGTCATCGGCTTTGTCAGCTACCGTTATGCCGCCCATGAAATAGAAGAGCTGTACGATGCCAGCTTAGCCCAGAATGCGCGTCTGCTAGAAGGCTTGTTACAGGCGCCGCTGCCAGATACCAACCGCAATGTGTTAATTAACAGCTTAGAGAGCGCATTACAGCGCGCTCGCGAGTCCGATAAACGCTTTGCGGGCCACCGCTACGAAAGCAAATTAGCCTTCCAACTGTGGGAGGACGATCGCCTACTGCTGCGCTCTGCGAGCGCCCCTGAACAGCCCCTTGCTCAGCAGCCCGTCGGCTACTCAACGCTCACCGTGGGGGCACACGATTGGCGAGTGTATGTACTTGAGGTGCCGGACTCATCCAATCGTGTGGTAGTGAGCGAGCGCGAAGACGTTCGCGGGGAACTGATCAGGGCAGTCGCGCTGCGTACGTTACTGCCCGACCTGATTGGCCTGCCGCTACTCACCGCCCTGCTGTGGTGGTCGATTGGCTGGGGCTTGGTACCGCTATCGCGCATGGCCGAGCAAATTCGCAATCGTGATCCGCATAATTTACAGCCCCTCACCCTCAGCCCACTGCCCCAGGAATTAGATACCATCGCAGGTGCGCTCAACCGGCTGTTAGAGCGAATCCGCATAATGCGCGTACGCGAAAAGCGATTTATTGCCGATGCCGCCCATGAATTACGTACCCCCTTAGCAGTGCTTGATCTACACGCCCAAAATGCCCTGACTGCCGACGATATTGAAGACCGTCAGGAGGCGCTCAATCACCTTCGCGGCGGCGTTGCCCGGGCCACCCGCTTGGTTACTCAACTGTTAACTCTCGCGCGTCTGGAGCCTGAAGAGGAGTCGCAGCCTGAATACCGCACTAGCCAGTTGCTTAGTGAAGTGCGTGAGACCTTGGCCAAGCTTTCGCCGCTGGCCGCTGAGCGAGAACAGCAGCTGTTGTTAAATGCGGATGAGCAGGAGAATTGGACAGTGTTAGAAGAACCGGGCGCCATTGAAACCCTGGTACAGAATATTGTCGGCAATGCCATCCAGCACTCCCCTCACCAAAGTGTCATCAGCATTACGCTGACAACGACGCCACAAGGCTTTCAATTAATGGTGGATGACCAGGGCCCTGGGATACCGATCAATGAACGCAAAAAAGTGGTTGAACGCTTTCAGCGTGCAGGCCCTAGTGCGGGTTCAGGCTTAGGCCTTTCTATTGTTGAGCGGCTAGTGACGCGCCATGGCGGCACCCTACAGCTTGATGAAGCTCCAAGCGGAGGGTTGCGCGTACGTATTTATCTTCAGCGCCCAAGAGAAGAATAATATTTTCTTTGCTCCCTAAGCTTCGTTTTATGAATCTCTTAAGGTTGCGGTAAGAATTGCGTGTAACTGTGGAGCAACACGGTAAACCAGATGGTAACGGTTTACCTTTCTCCACAAGGAGGTCCCCTCGATGAACCAAGTGACTTTTGCACCTAAACCCTTAATTCAACTCGGCGCAACCCCACTGCTGACCATGCCTGCAGCCCGGCGGTTACTGCCTACCAGTCCTGCCATGACGGTGCTTACCGACTTTTCCCAAGTCATGCCTCAATCCGTTGATGCCGACACACCTATCGACGAGGCACATCTTAAGATGCGCTATGGCGGCGTACGGATGCTGTTTGTCATGGATAACAAAGCGCACTGTATCGGCGTAATTACCTCAAAAGAAGTGATTGGCTCAAGGCGTATCAACCTGGCCATGCAGCAGCGTAACCTTAGCCGCGAAGAAATTACCGCCGAAATGATTATGACTCCGTGGCATAAGCTGAGTGCCATGCCCGTCTCCCAACTGGCATCATTGACAATTGAAGACCTGGTACTATCGATGGAAGCTTTTACCGATCAACACCTGTTAATTACTGAGCAAAACGATCATCACGAGACTAGGATTCGTGGCATTATTTCAGCAACCGATATACAGAGTGCGGTGGGTAAAGAGATCAATCCGGTGCCCAGAGCAAAAAGCTTTGCCGATATTTGCCACGTTATAACCGGCCACGATCTATAAAGATCTTGTCATTAGCCAATTTAATTTATTCCTAAGAACGCCCCTTATTGATTATTCAATAAGGGGCGTTTTCAGTTTGCTATACAGCGCTTAAAACAACGCGCTATTAATCCAGAGATGCGCGGCAATGCTGCCGATATAACCTAATAAAATAGCCGGCACCCAACGGAGGTGAACGGAAAAAGTATAGATTCCGCGAGCCTGGCCCATAAGGGCAACACCTGCGGCGGAGCCCATCGAGAGCAAACTACCCCCCACGCCCGCGGTTAGAGTGATCAATAGCCAGTTACCCTCAGACATATCGGGGGCCATGGAAAGTACTGCGAACATGACAGGGATGTTATCAACGACTGCCGAGATAAGCCCCAGCACAACGTTAGCCCACACTGGGTCCCAACTACCGTAGAGTGTTTCGGACAGCAGGCTGAGATAACCCATAAACCCAAGGCCTCCCACGCACATCACCACCCCGTAGAAGAACAGCAGCGTATCCCACTCGGAACGCGCAATACGGCTGAAAATATCAAATGGCACCACGCTACCCAGTTGCTCCAACTTCTTCCAATCGCCCCGGCGTGAGTAGCGTTCCCGCTTGCGTTCAAGGGAACGGGGCAGGCTGCGGCGCAGGTAGTAACCAAAGAACTGCAGTAATCCTAAACCAAACATCATGCCCATGGCGGGGGGTAAATACAGCACAGAGTGGCAAAGTACCGAAATGGCCACGGTGAGCAAAAACAGTACGATAATCCGACGCGCGCCACGCTTGAGCCAGACATTTTCTTGTAACGCCGCAGGCTGACGATTAGCAATGAAGAAATTCATGATCAACGCAGGCACCATGAAATTAACTATCGCGGGAACCAGCAGCGCGAAGAAGCCCTCGAACGGCACTTGGCCAGCTTGCCACACCATCAACGTAGTGATATCGCCAAACGGGCTAAAGGCACCGCCTGCGTTGGAAGCCACCACCACATTGACGCAGCAAATGCCGATAAACTTTTTATCCCCTTCGGCCACTTTCAGCACCACAGCACACATCAGCATGGCGGTGGTCATATTGTTGGCGATCGCTGAAATACCAAACGCCATAACGCCGGTAATCCAAAACAGGGTGCGATAGCTGAAGCCTTTACGCACTAGCCAAGAACGCAGCGCATCAAATACCCGGCGCTCTTCCATGGCGTTGATATAGGTCATCGCCACCAGCAAAAACAGCAGCAGCTCGGCGTATTCAAGCAGCGTTTCGCGGAAGGCGGTTTCCGCCTCTTCCGGCATCCCCGCTTGTACATAGACCCAAGCCACTAGCGCCCAAATAAGCCCTGCCGCGACCAGTACAGGCTTAGACTTACGCATGTGCAGTAGCTCTTCACTCATCACCAACGCATAGGCGAGTACGAAGATCACGACAGAAGAGATACCGGCAAGCGTGAGAGTAAGATCGAGGGGTCCGGCGGCAGCATAGACGAGCGAAGGAAAGACAAAAAGCGTGCAGGCGAGCAACAACCAAGCGACCCGGCTAGCATAATGCCGGGTTACGAGGACGTTTGGTGGTTTCATGGCGATGTTATCCAATCAGGGAGAGAAAGACCGCCACGATCATAAGCACCCTATCAACATGCTGCAACGCAACGGCTGCGCATAAGATGCGGCTAATTGCCGCATCTTGTAAAGCGTTTTTATTGGCTTAACTCAATATAAAACCTGACACCTAACTCACTCAACCGTCACACTTTTAGCTAGGTTACGGGGCTGGTCTACATCGGTGCCTTTGAGCACAGCCACGTGGTAACTCAATAGCTGTAGTGGCAGGGTATATAGCAGCGGCGCCAGCGCTTCGTGCACGTGGGGCAGGGTCAGTACGCGAATATCTTCCTGGACGTCGATACCCACGCTCTCATCGGCAAATACAAACAGCTGGCCGCCGCGGGCGCGGACTTCCTGTAGGTTGGATTTAAGCTTTTCAAGCAGGTCATCGTTGGGGGCGACCGAGATCACCGGCATTTCACTGTCCACCAGCGCCAGCGGGCCGTGCTTTAATTCGCCAGCGGGGTACGCCTCAGCGTGAATATAGGAGATCTCTTTGAGTTTTAACGCCCCCTCAAGGGCAATCGGGTATTGAGCCCCGCGTCCCAAGAAGAGTGCATGATGTTTCTCAGCAAACGCTTGGGAAAGCGTTTCGATCTGGCTATCCAACGTTAGCACTCGCTGGCACACTTCTGGCAGCGTGCGCAGCGCGTCGATGATATCCGGGTATTCGACTTGGTTTTTGGCTTTACTCACTGAAAGCGTTAGTAGCATTAACGCCACTAGCTGGGTGGTAAAGGCTTTGGTCGAAGCAACGCCAATTTCAGGGCCAGCACGGGTCATTAACGTGATATCTGATTCACGCACCAGCGAACTACCAGGCACATTACAGATCGCCAGCGAGCCCACATAGTTGAGGGTTTTAGCAAAGCGCAGTGCGGCCAACGTATCGGCGGTTTCGCCAGATTGGGAGAGAGTGACAAATAGTGTGCCTTCGGGTACGACCGGGTGGCGGTAGCGATACTCGGAGGCAACCTCGACCTGCACCGGCACACCCGCATAACGTTCTAGCCAGTAACGTGCCACCAGCCCCGCGTGGTAGCTGGTGCCACAGGCGATGATATGCACGTGGCGAGTACGTTGGAAGAGCGCCTGTGCATCCGGGCCAAAGCTCTCCACTAATACGCTTTGAGCGCTTAGCCGCCCTTCTAATGCTGCCTCAATAACCGTCGGCTGCTCAAAAATTTCCTTGAGCATATAATGGCGATACTCACCCTTACTGGCCGCGCCATCGCCGTGCTCAAAGGTATGAATAGGGCGCTCAACGTCGTTACCGTCGCGATCTACAATACGAATGGCACCCTGCTCACGCAGCTCAACCAAGTCGCCCTCTTCAAGGTAAATAAAGCGATCCGTCACCGGTAGCAGCGCTAGCGGGTCAGAGGCTAAAAAGGCTTCATTAATCCCCACACCAACCACCAGTGGGCTACCCTGGCGAGCACCAACTACGACCCCTGGCTCTTTGGCACTCATTACCCCCAGCGCGTAGGCGCCACCTAAGCCGTTTACGATCTGCTGCGTGGCAGCAAATAAGGTAAGGCCATCGGCCAGCTTTTCGGAAAGTAAGTGAGCAATCACTTCGGTGTCGGTTTCAGAGTTAAACGCATAGCCGTTGCGCTGCAGGTTATTTTTTATCGCCTCGTAGTTCTCAATAATGCCATTGTGAACCACGGCCACCTGGTTTTCCTGAACATGGCTACCACTGTGATGCGGATGTGCGTTGGCTTCAGAGGGTTTCCCGTGAGTTGCCCAGCGAGTGTGCGCGATGCCCGATAAACCCGGCAGCGCGGCTTTATCCAACTCTGCGGCAAGCGCCGCTACTTTTCCAAGCGCACGATGACGGGTTAATACCCCATCACTAAATACCGTCATACCGGCCGAATCGTAGCCGCGATATTCCAGGCGCCTTAGCCCTTCTAATAAAATTTCTTGAACGTTGCGCTGGGCAACGGCAGCTACAATCCCACACATGTTTACTCTCCCAGGTTATTAACCAGAGCACTTCAAAAAGCTACTCAACCAATCCGCATAAAGGTAAATCGACGGCATGGATATATGAATACGGATTTTTAATGATTCTATGAACGATGTTTAGAACTATTTTTAATACTTTTTTAAGTACTATGGTTCTTTACACTTGCTAGGGCGCAGCCAATCAATTTTTTCTAACTGGCGGCCTCGGGTTACCACTAACGCATAGTCGGTGACGTCTTTAGCAATCGTAGAACCAGCCCCGACAGTGGCGCCTTTACCTATCGTAACAGGTGCTACCAACGCCGAGTTAGAGCCAATAAAGGCATTATCGCCAATATCAGTACGGTGTTTATTAGCCCCATCGTAGTTACAGGTAATAGTGCCTGCACCCACATTAACATCCCGGCCTAGACGGGCATCGCCGACGTAGCTTAAGTGATTAATCTTACTGCCCTCTCCCACATCCGCGTTTTTGGTTTCAACAAAATTGCCCACCTTGGCTTTTACCGCCATTCGCGTACCGGGGCGTAACCGCGCGAAAGGGCCAATCTGGTTTAGGCCCGCTGCCACGGTGCCTTCTATTACACTATGGGTATCTATCACGCTTTCTGCACCAATGGTGCTGTTTTTGATCACGCAGTAGGGGCCAACCCGAACCCCTTCGCCTAACTCAACCTCACCTTCAAACACGCAGCCCACATCGATAAATACATCATGCCCGCAGGTTAAACGCCCGCGCACATCGAGCCGTTCAGGGTCAACAAGTGCTACCCCCTGCGCCATCAACTTATCGGCCAACTGGCGTTGATAAACGCGCTCCAAGCGGGCCATTTGCGCTCGGTTATTGACGCCTTCCACTTCTACTGCTGTGTCCGGTTGGGCAGTGCATACCTTGATGCCTTCTGCCGCTGCCATGGCTATTACATCGGTTAGGTAATACTCGCCCTGGGCATTTTCTGCGGAGAGCTGCGGCAACCAGCGTTTAAGCTGGGCACTCGTCATGGCCATAATGCCGGTATTGCATTCAGTGATGGCAAGCTGGGCGCTGCTGGCATCTTTTTGCTCAACAATCGCCACCGCATCGCCTGCATCGTTGCGCTCAATCCGCCCATAGCCGGTAGGGTCGGCTAGCGTTACCGTCAATAGTCCCATGTGCTGCTCATCCACATGGGCCAACAGCTCGCTTAAGGATTCCCGCTGCAGCAGCGGTACATCGCCGTAAAGGATTAACACCTTGCCGCTACCCAGCTGCTCAAGCGCTTGCGCCACCGCGTGCCCGGTGCCTTTCTGCTCGGCCTGTACGGCAAACTGCACGGCATTTCCTGCCAACGCTTCACGCAGCTGTTCAGCGCCATGACCAATCACGACATGAGTGCGATCAGGCTTCAGCCCAGAGGCGGTATCCAGCACATGCTGCACCATAGGCTTGCCCGCCAGGGTGTGAAGCACTTTAGGAATTTGAGAACGCATCCGCGTGCCTTTGCCGGCGGCGAGAATGACAATATCCAGTTCTTGCATACTATTCACCTATTACGGTTGGATCAGCGGGCACTTGGTGGGCTGTGGCGGGGATGTTGGTCGCAGGGGTTCTGCGGTGTTCAATGCCTAATTCATTAACCAGCGTTTCCCCAAAATAATTAACAAATTCCGGGCTAGCAATGCTGCGCCACTGCCCGCCATCGCGCACGAGCAAAAGCACCTTAAGGTTATTATCAATGGCCAGTTGCATCGCTTCCTGTTCGCCAACCACTAGCAGCGCCGTCGCCCAGGCATCCGCCCAAGCATTGGAGGGATGAAAAACCGACACCGAGGCAAGCTGGTGCGTCACCGGTCGACCCGTGCGCGGATCAATGGTGTGAGAAAAGCGCTGGCCATCTACTTCAAAATAGTTGCGGTAATCACCTGAGGTGGCCACCGACATACTCTCTAGCGGGATAATATGCTGAGCACGCTGCTGGCCATTTTCAGGCACCTCAATGCCAATCTTCCAAGGCGTTTGCTCTTCCTCATCACGCAGGCCGCGGGCGATCAGTTCTCCGCCAATATTGACTAAGTAGTGCTCCAGCCCCTGCTGCTCCAGGTAAGCAGCGACCCGGTCAGTTCCATGGCCTTTGGCCACGCCAGAAAGGTCGACGAACACATCGCGGATGCGCCGCGCCTGCATATTTTGAGTATCGACCTCTAAAGCGTCATAACCTACCTGGGCCAACTGTTCGGCAAGAACATCATCGGCAGGTACCTCTTCTGGCCGCGCACCGGGGCCGAAGCTCCACAAATTGACCAGGTCGCCCACGGTAATATCAAAGGCTCCGTGGCTGGCTTCAGCGACGGATTGGCTAATCGCCAATACCTCAATAAGCTCATTGGAGAGGGGCTGCCACTCCTCCAGCGGAGCCTCGTTAAAAGCGATCAGTTCGGCATCATCACGATAGGTGGACATTGCCTGATCAACGTTCTCCAGCTCTGCTTTGAAGCCCTCTTCCAAGTCAAGAGACTCGCCCTGAGTGAGCGGATCCATAATGGTCACCTGATAAAAGGTGCCAAAAATATTGCCATCGAAGCGTACCGGCGATTCCATCGGCCGATCACTCTCTGAGCAACCTGCCACGCCTAACCCCAAACCCAGCAGTGAGCCCGTTACGATCAGTGCACGTCCCCAACTTGCTGTGTGCTCAACAGCCTTTTTCATCGTTGCTTTACCCTAAAAATAAAAGAACCACAGCAGCCAGGCGCCGAACAGCACTCGATATATAACAAAGGGCTGCATTCCTAATTTTTTTATAACCACCAGAAAATAGTGAATACATAAATACGCGCTTATTCCCGATAGCAGGGTACCCGCCAACATCGCGACCCAATCAATCGACTGCGAAGCGCTAAACAATCCTACTGCTTCTAGCCCACCTGCCAGCACAATCACCGGGATTGACAGTAAAAAAGAGAAGCGCGAGGCACCTTCTCGGCTCATCCCTACCATCAGCGCTGCGGTAATGGTAATACCCGAGCGCGAGGTGCCGGGAATCAACGCCAGCGCCTGGGCTCCGCCAATAATCAGCACATCCTTCCAACACAGTTGGTACTCGTTTCGCGTTCCCGCCTTACGCCAATCGGCATACCCCAACAATAGTCCGAAACCAATTAAACTGACGCCGATAATCAGCGTAGAGCGCATAAAGTGAGAAATAACATCGTGCAGTAGCAAACCAATAAGCCCCACAGGGATGGTCGCTAACGTCACCCATAAAGCCAATCGTGCGTCTTCGTTCACCCCTTTACCGCTGATCGCAGCCAGACTGCTCACCACCATCTGCCAAATTTCCTGCCGAAAATAGATAATCACCGCGGAGAGGCTGCCTAAATGCAGGGCAACATCAAAGGCTAGGCCTTGATCTTGCCACTCGGTCAGCACAGGCACCAAGATTAGGTGGGCAGAGCTTGAAACGGGTAAAAATTCTGACACTCCCTGAACTACCGCTAACACCACTACCTGGAGCCAATCCATAAAAAATCCTGTATAGAGAAACAATTTAATGGTTTGCAATGGCGCTTAAGGATACACATCCGCTTATTCGTTGTCCGCCATTGCCTTTGCTGACACTAGCCTGCACTGACACGCAAAGGTGTCGTTTCACGGCCTGAAAGCAGTGGAGGCTATAGAGGATATAAGGAGTGCGCTACAATAAGCGTCTATTGATTGCGTGCTTCCTTGCAAGGTACCCATGACTCAGACCATAGAAACGCCAGTGGTTCACGACCAAGCGCGACTTAGCCAAGAGGCCAAGCGTGTCACCTACATCGGTGCGTGGTTGGATGCCCTGTTGAGCATCATCAAAGTCACCATTGGTTTTATGGTCGGTTCTGCGGCGTTAATCGCCGACGGGATTCACTCCCTATCTGATTTAGTCACCGACGGTTTTGTCCTGGCGGCCATTCACTATGGGCGCCAGGAACCCGATAAAGACCACCACTACGGCCACGGCCGGATCGAAACCCTAACCACCCTGCTACTGGGAAGCGTACTGATTTTCGTGGCAGGCGCGATAGCCTGGTCGAGCCTTGATCGCCTGTTTAGCGGTACCGACGTTAACGCTCCTGGCGCACTGGCGATCGTGATTACGGTGATTGCGCTGTTTAGCAAAGAGTGGATTTTTCGCTACACCATGCGGGTCGCCAAGCGGGTAAAATCAAAACTACTCGAAGCCAACGCTTGGCACTCACGTAGCGATGCTCTCTCCACCGCCGTGGTGCTGGTAGCCTTGGTGGGTGCTCAGTTTGGCTTGGGTTGGTTGGATGCCGTGGCCGCCATTATCGTGGGTTTATTGGTCGGCAAAGTAGGTTTGGACTTGCTGTGGGAGTCGGCACGGGAACTGGTCGATACCGCGCTGCCGGTGGATGCGCAGAACCAGATGCACGATGTGGCCTGTAGCGTGCCGGGTGTGGATAGCGTCCACGACCTGCGTACCCGACAGTCGGCAGGCTGGGTAATGGTCGATCTACACGTGGTGGTCGGGCCTAAGATTACCGTGTCGGAAGCCCACGAAATCGGTAACGAAGTAAGCCGCCGCCTACGCCATGAATTTCCCGCGCTCACCGACGTGATCTTCCACGTTGACCCCGAAGACGACGCCGGAGCGGGTGATCCTAGCCGCCTTCCCGGCCTTCCGCTGCGTCCTGAAGTAGAGGCCGCGCTGGATGCGCGCTGGTATAAGCATCCCGTATGGCGCACGCTCAACGAGCTTCAGCTGCACTATTTGGACGATAAGGTCTCGGTATCGCTGATCATTGATGACGCAGTCCAACAGCCACCCCAGTGCCTCGCTAGCCAGTTAAAAGCGCTGGCTAGCGATATCGAGTGGCTGGGTCACGTCGAGGTGCTGTTTATCACCCGCGCCGCCAGTAGCTCAATGCGCTAAGCCCTCAATGACTTACCTCGTCACGAGAGCAGCAGCGTGGCAATACTGAAGTAGATCACGACCCCAGAGGCGTCAATCAGCGTGGTCACCAGCGGGGCAGAGGCCGTCGCAGGGTCAACCTTAAAGCGCTCAAGCACGAACGGCAGGCACATCCCCAACAGGCTGCCGAACAGGACGATGGTGACCATGCTAAAGGCCACGACCATCGCCAGCGCTTCGCCCCCACGCATTATGCCAATCGGCGTTACCGCGATGGCCATGGTGATACCCAGTGATCCGGCGACAAGTAGCTCGCGGCCCAGTAGCTTGCCCCAATCTTTGACACCTACGTCACCGGTGGCCATACCGCGCACCATCAGCGTGGCGGCCTGGGCCCCAGCATTACCGCCACTACCGATCAACAGCGGTAAAAAGAACACCAGCGCCACCTGGGCGGCAATGGTCTCTTCAAAATAGGCAATCCCGGCGCCCGAGAACAGGTTAGCAAATACCAGCAATACCAGCCAAAACACCCGCTTACGGTAGAGGCTCCAAAGCTTCACTCGGCTTACGCCATCTTCCAGTTGGCCGATCGACATCCCTTTGTGGAAATCCTCTGTCGCCTCGGATTCAGCGACATCCATCGCGTCATCGTGGGTCACGATACCGACCATGCGTTCATCGGCATCGATCACTGGTAGCGCCAACAAGTCATACTTCGCCACAATACGGGCGACATCTTCCTGGGCATTATCAACCCGGGTACTGATGACATCCTTGATCATAATGTCATCAACAATGGCGCCGGGGCGTGCCACCATAAGCTGACGCAGCGACATGGTTCCGATCAATTGACCGTCGCTATCCAGAATATAGAGCTGATAAACCGTTTCCGCGTCGGGGGCGGTCTGGCGTACCCGCATCATCGCCTGCGACACCGTCATGCCACTGGCTATGGATACATAGTCAGAGGTCATGATGGCGCCGGCGGTACCTTCTTCGTAGCTAGCAAGCCGCTTGAGATCTTCCCGCTCGCGGTGGGCCATACGACGCAGCAGTGCTTCACGGCGGTCTTCACTGAGTAGATTAAACAGGTCGGCGCGTTCGTCCGAACCCATCTCCTCCAGCAGCTTGAGTACCTGACTGTCGTCCAACTCCCCGACTACCTCAAGCTGGCTTTCACCGGGCAAGTAACCCAGTACATTTGCAGCACGCTCGGCAGACAGAATATCCAGCAACGCGAGCGCTGCGGGCAGCTCCTCATCGTCTTCAATCATCTCCTCGAGCACTTCACCGATATCCGCGGAGCGGTTTTCGGCCAAACGCAAAGAGAGCACCGATTTACTGGGCGATTCCTTGGCCAACTCGTCGAGCAGTTCGGCTTTTAATGCCTGTAAGCTTTCATCATTCAGTGCCATGGCTCTCCTCCTCGCGCTTAAAAGCGTCGTGCTGCCGAACTCATCCATCGCCCGGCCCATCCTACTGACCAAGCTCATCATACTTACTTATCTGTCTGCCAAACAAAAAAACGCCCCTTAAACCCTGGTAGCGGGTTTAAGGGGCGTTGGACACACGCCAAGTGCGTGGGTGTTAGCCTTTACCCGCCTTTTTACGCAGCTGCTGAATCGTTCGCAGCTGTGCAACGGCTTCGGCAAGTTCAGCGGCAGCGCGAGTATAATCGAGCTCCGATGACTTCTCATTAAAGGCTTTCAGCGCCTGCTGACGTGCTTCTTCGGCAGCGGCCTCGTTGAGGTCGCTGGCACGCAACGCAGAGTCGGCCAGAATCGTCACGACATCCGGTTGGACTTCCATGAAGCCACCCGTGACGTAGAAATTCTCTTCCGAGCCACCATCATGGATCACACGAACCGGACCCGGCTGAAGCTCGGTCAGCAGCGGAGCGTGACCGGGCAAAACGCCCAGGTCACCCATAATCCCGGAAGCAATCACCTGCTCAACGGTACCTGAGAAGATCGATGCTTCAGCGCTGACGATATTGCAAGTAAAGCTATTCGCCATAGCGAATCCCCCTAATGGACGGGATTACTTCTTCATCTGGTTGGCTTTCTCGACGGCTTCGTCGATTGAACCGACCATATAGAAGGCCTGTTCCGGCATATCGTCGTATTCGCCAGCAAGAATGCCCTGGAAGCCACTGATAGTGTCTTTCAGTGAGACATACTTACCTGGTGAACCGGTAAATACTTCGGCCACGAAGAACGGCTGCGACAAGAAGCGCTGGATTTTACGCGCCCGGGAAACGGCCAGCTTATCTTCATCAGACAGCTCGTCCATACCCAGAATGGCGATAATATCCTTAAGCTCTTTGTAGCGCTGCAGAACGTTCTGCACACCGCGGGCGGTGGCGTAGTGCTCTTCACCGACGACCAGCGGATCCAACTGACGCGAGGTGGAGTCCAGCGGGTCGATCGCCGGATAGATACCCAGTTCGGCGATAGAACGTGCCAATACCACGGTAGCATCCAGGTGCGAGAAGGTGGTCGCCGGCGACGGGTCGGTCAAGTCATCCGCAGGTACGTAAACGGCCTGTACCGAGGTGATTGAGCCGGTTTTCGTCGAGGTAATACGCTCCTGCAGAACGCCCATCTCTTCAGCCAGCGTCGGCTGATAACCTACCGCTGAAGGCATACGACCCAACAGTGCCGATACTTCGGTACCTGCCAGGGTGTAGCGGTAGATGTTATCGACGAACAACAGAACGTCGCGGCCTTCATCACGGAATTTCTCAGCGATGGTCAGGCCGGTCAACGCTACGCGCAGACGGTTACCCGGGGGCTCGTTCATCTGACCGTAAACCAGCGATACCTTATCGATAACGTTGGATTCCGTCATTTCGTGATAGAAGTCGTTACCCTCACGCGTACGCTCACCCACACCGGCGAATACAGAGTAGCCGCTGTGCTCGGTGGCGATGTTGCGGATAAGCTCCATCATGTTAACGGTTTTACCGACACCGGCGCCGCCGAACAGGCCCACTTTACCACCCTTAGCGAACGGGCAGACCAAGTCGATAACCTTGATACCGGTTTCCAGCAGCTCGTTAGAGGCCGCTTGGTCGGCATAGCTGGGTGCTTTACGGTGAATCGGCATACGCTCTTGCTCGCCGATCGGTCCCGCTTCGTCGATCGGCTCGCCGAGTACGTTCATAATACGGCCCAGCGTTTCCTTACCTACCGGTACGGAAATAGCGGCACCTGTGCTGGTCACGTCCATGCCACGCTTTAAGCCCTCTGTGGAGCCCATGGCGATGGTGCGCACCACGCCGTCGCCCAACTGCTGCTGGACTTCAAGGACGGTCTCAACTTCGGAGACCTTCAGCGCGTCGTAGACCTTGGGCACAGAGTCCCGCGGAAACTCTACGTCAATCACCGCGCCGATGATTTGTACGATACGTCCGCTCATCTTGGTTCCTCTCTAAAACCTGCAAATGAAACCTGTCTGCCGGGAGCTGCTTCAAAGAGCGGCTCCCTAGGCGTTATACGGCAGCAGCGCCGCCGACGATCTCAGAAATTTCCTGGGTGATGGCGGCCTGACGGGCCTTGTTGTAGACCATCTCCAGATCGTCGATAAGGCCGCCTGCGTTATCAGTGGCACTTTTCATAGCGATCATTCGGGCAGCTTGTTCACAAGCGCCGTTTTCCACTACCGCCTGATACACCTGCGATTCGATGAAACGAACCAGCAGGCTATCGAGCAACGCCTTGGCATCCGGTTCATACAGGTAGTCCCAGCTTCCGGGACGGGCGTTTTCGTCGTCTTGCTCAGCGTCTGCGCCCATATCAGGCGACAGCGGAAGAAGCTGACGAACCACTGGCTTTTGCGTCATGGTGTTCACAAACTCGTTGTGCACCACGTAAAGCCGGTCGAGACGTCCTTCATCGTACGCTTCGAGCATGACCTTAATACTGCCAATCAAACCTTCAACGGTCGGGGCTTCGCCTAAACCGCTCTTCGCCGCCACCAAATTGCCACCGTAGTTACGGAAAAAGGTGCTGGCTTTAGCGCCCAGGGCACAAAAATCCTGCTCTGCGCCCTGCTTCTTCCACTCGCTGGCCTGTTTGAGTAAGGCTTTGAAGAGGTTGTGGTTCAAGCCACCGCACAGACCACGGTCTGTAGAGACCACAATGTAACCAACGCGCTTAACCTCGCTACGCTCGACCATATAGTCGTGCCTGTACTCGGGGTTCGCGTCGGCAATGTGGCCAACCACATTACGGATCTGCTTAGCGTAAGGCTGACTTGCTCTCATCAGATCTTGCGCTTTACGCATTTTCGATGCAGCCACCATTTCCATGGCGCTGGTGATCTTCTGCGTATTTTTAATGCTCCCGATCTGGGTGCGTATCTCTTTTGCAGCTGCCATAGCGATCTACCCTTCGTTCGTGGCTCTCAGAAAGCATGCAAACCCGCCCGCAGGCGGGCCAGACATTACCAGCTCTGAGTCGCCTTGAACTTCTCGAGACCCGACTTCAAGCTGTCTTGGATCTCACCGTTGTAGTCGCCGCTCTGGTTGATCTTGTCGAGTAGATCACCGTGCTCTGACTTCATGTAGTCGTGCAGTGCACGCTCGAAGTCCAACACTTTGTTCACGTCGACGTCGTCCAGGTAACCTTCGTTGGCGGCATACAGCGAGAGCGCCATTTCAGCAACCGACATTGGCGAGTACTGGTTCTGCTTCATCAGCTCAGTCACACGCTGACCGTGCTCAAGCTGCTTACGCGTCGCTTCATCAAGATCAGAGGCAAACTGCGAGAAGGCCGCCAGTTCACGGTACTGAGCCAGCGCTAGACGTACACTACCGCCCAGCTTTTTGATGATTTTGGTTTGCGCCGAACCACCCACACGAGAAACCGACAGACCTGCGTTAATCGCCGGACGAATACCGGAGTTAAACAGGTTGGTTTCCAGGAAGATCTGACCATCGGTGATCGAGATCACGTTGGTCGGTACGAACGCAGAAACGTCGCCACCCTGGGTTTCAATGATCGGCAGCGCGGTTAACGAACCGGTTTTGCCTTTCACTTCGCCGTTGGTGAACTTCTCAACGTAGTCGACGTTAACCCGCGCAGCACGCTCAAGTAGACGCGAGTGGAGGTAGAAAACGTCGCCAGGATAAGCTTCACGACCGGGCGGACGACGCAGCAGGAGCGATACCTGACGGTAGGCAACGGCCTGTTTGGAAAGATCGTCGTACACAATCAGGGCGTTCTCACCGCGGTCGCGGAAGTATTCGCCCATGGTGCAGCCAGAGTAAGCGGCCAGGAACTGCATCGGCGCAGGATCGGCGGCGCCAGCGGCGACAACGATAGTGTGCTCCATGGCGCCATGCTCTTCGAGCTTGCGTACCACGTTGGCAATGGTCGACTGCTTCTGACCGATCGCCACGTAGACACAGGTCACGCCTTTGCCTTTCTGGTTGATGATCGCATCAATGGCAATGGCGGACTTACCGATCTGGCGGTCACCGATGATCAGCTCACGCTGACCACGGCCGATCGGCACCATGGCGTCGATCGATTTAAGACCGGTTTGAATCGGCTCATCGACGGATTGACGGGTAATAACACCCGGCGCCACTTTCTCAACGGCGTCGGTTAGGGTGGTGTTGATGTCCCCTTTGCCATCGATGGGGTTACCCAGCGCATCGACCACACGACCAATCAGCTCAGGGCCTACCGGCACTTCGAGAATACGACCGGTACACTTGGCGGTCATGCCCTCTTCGAGCTGCAGGTAGTCACCCAGCACTACGGCACCTACGGAGTCACGCTCCAGGTTGAGTACCATGCCAAAGATGCTGTTGGGGAATTCGATCATTTCACCAAACATCGCGTCTTCGAGGCCGTGAATTTTCACGATACCGTCGGAAACGGTGACGATGGTGCCCTGATTATGGGCTTCGGATGCGACGTCAAGCTTTTCAATTCGCTGCTTGATGATGTCGCTGATCTCGGAAGGATTCAGTTGCTGCATGCCATGTCCCTCAGACTCAAGCGGTTAGCGCGTCAAAAAGGCGGTTCAATCGACCACGTACGGAGCCGTCAATGACGGTATCGCCAGCACGCAGGATGACACCGCCGATAAGCGACTTGTCCACCTGAGTAGTAATAGAGATTTCGCGATTCAGACGTTTCTTAAGCGCGTTCGCTAGCTTCGTTTCTTGCTGACTATCGAGCTCGTAAGCAGAGGTGACATCCACTTCAACCCGCTGCTCGTGTTCGGCACGCAGGTGCTCGAACTGATCAGCAATGGATGCCAACGCCATCAAGCGGCCTTGGTCAGCCAAAACAGTCAAAAATCGCTGTAAAGCTTCATCCTGTTGCTCAGGAATAAGCTCGACAAGCAGCGAGACTTTTTGCTCGCTGTCTAATTTGGGACTGTTTAGCCGATGGCGAACGACGTCATCTGCTACCGCAACACTTAAAAAACTCAGCGCTTGTGACCAGCTATCAAGCGCCTCATGATCACGCGCGTATTCAAACGCTGCCTTAGCGTAAGGACGAGCGACGGTAAGTAATTCCGCCATGGTTCACCTCCTTACAGTTCAGCAGCAAGCTCATCGAGTAACTTGCGATGGGCTTGTTCGTCGACCGACGCTTCAAGAACACGCTCGGCACCCATAACGGCGAGAGAAGAGACCTGGGCACGAAGTTCATCCTTAGCGCGATTCACTTCTTGCTCAATCTCGGAACGTGCACTCGCTACTAGGCGTTCGCCTTCGGCGCGGGCCTGTTCACGGGCTTCTTCAACTATCTGGGCAGAGCGTTTGTTGGCCTGCTCAAGAATTTGAGAAGCTTGCTCCTTGCTTTCGCGCAGCATCTGTTCCGCCCGCTCTTGAGCAAGCTCAAGATCACGGTTAGCGCGGCTGGCTGCATCCAAGCCATCAGCAATTTTCTTCTGACGCTCATGAAGCGCGTTGCTGATCGGAGGCCACACATACTTTATGCAAAACCAGACAAAGATCGCGAAGGCGATCGTCTGCCCGATTAGCGTCATGTTGATATTCACAGGGATGTACCTCTGACAAGTTCGTGGCGACCGGAGTGAAACAAAACCGAGCGTTCAACGCCCGGCTGAGCTGTCATTAACCGGCAACAACGAAGATCAGGTACATTGCGATACCAACACCGATCATCGGAACGGCATCCAACAGACCTGCCATTAGGAAGGTTTTGGTTTGCAGCTGGTCACCTAGCTCAGGCTGACGCGCCGTAGATTCCAACAGTTTGCCACCCAAAATGGCAAAGCCAATGCCGGTACCTAGTGCGCCGAGACCGATCATGATGGAAGCAGCAATGTAGATAAGTTCCATGGTAATGCTCCTAGTTTTTCAAGTTAAAGCTTGAGGGTTGAGGTTAAGGGTTAAAACAATGCTCGGGTTAGTGATGCTCGTGTGCAGCGCTTAGGTACACCACGGTCAGCACGGTAAAGATGAATGCCTGCAACGTAACGATCAAAATATGGAAAATGGCCCACGGCACATCCAGCACCCAGATAGCCCAGAACGGCAGCATGGCGATCAAGATGAAAATCACTTCCCCGGCAAACATATTGCCGAACAGACGCATCGCCAAGCTAAACGGTTTAACCAACAAAGCGACGATTTCCAACACCAGGTTAAAGGGAATCAATGCCCAGTGGTTAAACGGTGTCAGTGACAGCTCTTTGGCGAAACCACCCACGCCTTTAACCTTAAAGCTGTAGTAGAGAATCAGGCAGAAAACGCCCAACGCCATGCCGAGAGTGGCATTGACATCCGTAGTGGGGACGATTTTCATGTAATCGACACCGAGCTTGGCAAATAAGACCGGGAAGTAATCCACCGGAATTATTTTCAGCGTGTTCATCAGGAATATCCAAACAAACAGCGTTAAGGCCAGGGGGGCAATAATCGGGTTATGCCCTTTAAATGTGCCGCGGATCATGTTTTCGATGAACTCAAACACCATTTCAACCGCATTTTGCAGTCCAGAGGGCACGCCGGTAGTGGCCATTTTGCCCGCTTTGCGGAAAATCCAGATAAACAGCAGCCCCATGGCAATCGACCAGCCCATGGTATCCAGGTGGATGGCCCAAAAGCCCATTTCACTTGCTTCTTCGGCTGAATGTGCCAGCGACCAGCCATTTTCAGGGTGGTTGCCAAAGGTCAAATTCTGCAAGTGGTGCTGGATATAGTAAGTCGTTGAGACTTCGTTTCCTGCGGCCATGGATGTGTCACCTCAATCAGTTGTGCAATTTTCTAGGCATTCGCGTTTTTTGGCATTAACCAAGGTGTAAGCCAATGCGTTAGAACAATCGCAACATAAGCATAAAAAAAGAAAGTAGGGTTTGAGGGGGGCGCTATCACGAACACTGCAATAAACAGTGCCACCGTCAAACCAAACTTGCCTGCCTCGGCGCGAAACAGTCTCATCGCAGCTTTTGAAGGACTGCTTGCACGCAAAACCCCCATTCGCTTGATAAAAAAGGCGTGAGGTAATAAAGCTACCAGCGCTCCTTTAAAAACCGATGACACGCCTTCCAAATCGGCGACTAGATAGGCGGTCAGCATACCTATAACCGTCATTATCAGCTGTGCGAGCGTGAGTCGAACGATGTAGGCTTTTCGACGCTGGGTTTCGTATCGCTGCATACCGGCCCAGCCTCACTGATAAAAACCAATACCTCGACAAGCTAATAGCTAGACAAACCAAGGCAACCTGCACAAATCTTGCGCGATTATAGGGAAGCGCTATCACACCTTCAACCGAAGTCGCACCGATTTTGCCCGTTTAAGGGCTTATTTGCGACCAAAGGGGGAAAACGTGCGCGCTTCTTACGCTGTTTTGAATAGCCTGCTATTTAATGTGATTTAAGATGCCGTCCAATTCTTCGAGGCTGGTATAGCGTATCGTTAACTTACCTTTGCCTTTTTGACCATGATCAATGGAGACAGGTGCACCGAGCAGTTCGCCAAGATGGGTTTCAAGCTTGGCTACATCGGGCTGTTTGCTTTGCCGGCTAGACGTTTTGATTGACGTTTGGCTGGTTTGGACTTTTTTCACCAGGGCTTCGGTGGCCCGCACTGTCATATCGTTATTGACCACCTCATGAGCCACCTGCCGCTGCTGGGTACTGTTCAGCGTCAGCAACGCTCTTGCGTGGCCCATATCCAGGTCACCCCGTTCGAGGAGGGTTTGCACTTCCGGATCTAGCGCCAGCAGACGTAACAGGTTGGCCACCTGGGTGCGCGACTTACCCACTGCGTCGGCAATCTGCTGCTGGGTAAGCTCAAACTCATCGCCCAGGCGCTTGAGCGCCATGGCTTCTTCGATGGCGTTGAGGTTTTCACGCTGAATGTTTTCAATCAGCGCTAGTGCCAGGGCAACTTCATCGCTCACTTCCCGGATTACTGCCGGAATGACGTCCAGCTCGGCAAGTTGGGCTGCCCGCCAGCGGCGCTCACCGGCAATAATTTCGTAGCGATCCACGCCGATTGGGCGCACGACGATGGGCTGCATCACGCCCTGTGCGCGAATGGAGTCTGCCAGCTCTTCTAACGCTTCGGGCTGAATATCCCGGCGCGGCTGATATTTACCCCGTGTTAATTGCCCTAACGGCAGGCGCTCAAGGCGATCCTCGGTAACATCGGCAGCCGCGGCGGTGTGCGCTGCGTCAGTAAGCTCCAACGGAGTGCCGCTACCGGCAAGTTCTAAGCTGTCACGGCGACGGGCACCGGCACCAATCAGGGCATCCAGGCCACGTCCCAGCGCGGGTTTACGCGTCATTCGCTTTTCCTCATTTTATAACGCTAGGCGACGAATCATCTCTTTCGCCAACACACGATAGGCCTGGCTACCCCGGGAAAACCGGGCATATTGCGTAACGGGTAACCCGTGGCTCGGCGCTTCGGCAACTTTTACGTTGCGAGGAATGGTCGTTTTCAACAGCATGTCGCCAAAATAGTCTCGCAACTGCTTATCCACTTCCCGCGTTAGGCTGGTGCGCTTGTCGTACATAGTGCGCAAAATGCCCGCAATGGCCAGATCAGGATTCACATTTTGCTTAATCTGCTCAACGGTATCGAGCAGGGCCGACAGCCCCTCCAGGGCGTAGAACTCACACTGAAGAGGGATCAGCACGCTATCGGAAGCCGTTAATGCATTCACGGTTAGCATGTTCAAAGAGGGCGGGCAGTCGATCAACACTACGTCATAGGCATCCGAGACCGAAGCCAGTGCGTTGGTTAAGCAGCTCTCGCTTTTATCGCGATCCAGCAGCTCGACTTCGGCGGCGGTGAGATCACCGTTACCCGGTAGTACGTCGTACTTAACCGCCAGCTTTTTGACAATCGTATCAGCGGCCGTTGCTTCACCCAGTAGAACGTCAAGCACGCTTTTATTGAGCTCGTACTTATCGATGCCGCTGCCCATGCTGGCATGGCCTTGGGGGTCAAGATCCACCAGCAGTACGCGACGGTCGAGCGCAGCGAGACTGGCCGCCAGGTTAACGGCCGAGGTGGTCTTGCCCACGCCGCCTTTTTGGTTGGTCAGGGCAATGATCTGGCTCACTTGCTCAACTCCTTCTGGGGGTCAGAATCAACGTTCAGCTTTCAATCAATATTCAGCTTTCACATTTAGCTTTCAACATCCAAGATCAGCAGCTGCCGCTGGGCTGCTTCAAAGGGTACTTCCAACAAATGACGCTGGTGTAGACGTATGCCGGCAGGCAGGTCGCGCAGTTCATCATCCGCCCCAGGGCCTTTCATGGCTAACCACTGGCCATCAGTGCTGGGTAGCTGGCGGGTCAAGGTGACAAAATCGACCAAGCTGGCAAATGCCCGGGAAATCACCTGATCAAAAGCGGCGGCTTCAAACTGTTCCACCCGCGCCTGTACGGGAGTGACGTTTTCAAGCCCGAGCTCCATTACCGCCTGGCGCTGAAAGCGCACCTTTTTGCCATTGCTGTCCAGCAGTGTCACATCAAGCTGGGGGGCTAATATCGCTAATACGATACCAGGAAGTCCAGGGCCCGCGCCCACATCCAGTAGCCGCGGCCCCTGCACATAGGGCAACACAGCGGCGCTATCCAACACGTGGCGCGACACCATGTCATCCACCTCGCGTACCGCTGTGAGGTTATAAGCCCGGTTCCACTTGTGCAACAGTGCCAATAAGCCTAGCAGCTGCTGGCGTTGATGTTCGTCAACGGCGATGCCTAACTGGCTAAGCCCTTGATCCAGCCGTGGCGCAACGCTTGCAGGCAGAGTTTTCAACAGTGGGTTCAACGAACTCATCCGTTAACTACCTCAGCCGCTGCCACCAATCGGCGCTTTTTCAGATGCACCAGCAAAATAGAGACGGCCGCCGGGGTGACGCCTGAAATCCGCGCCGCATGGGCAAGCGTTTCTGGCCGCGCTTCAGCCAGCTTTTGGCGAATTTCGTTAGACAAGCCTTCCACTTTTAAATAATCCAGCTCCGCAGGCAGTGGCGTGGCTTCGTGGCGCTTGAGCTTATCAATCTCATGCTGCTGGCGATCGATATAGCCTTGATACTTGGCCTGAATCTGCACCTGCTCGGCGACTGCCGGGTCAGTGACCAGGGTGCCCTCGATGCCGGGTAGATTGGCCAAATCGCTGTAATTCAATTCAGGGCGTTTAAGCAGATCACTCAGGCAATACTCGCGAGTGAGCGGTGCGCCGGTTTTTTCGGCCACTTGTTCAGCCGCTGGGCTTCCCGGTTGTATCCACAGGGTGCTTAGCCGCGCGCTCTCTTGTTCGATAGCCTCGCGTTTTTGGCTAAACGCTGCCCAGCGCGTGTCGTCGACAAGACCTAATTTACGGCCCGCTTCGGTTAAGCGCAGATCCGCGTTGTCTTCCCGCAGCATCAAGCGATACTCCGCACGGGAAGTAAACATGCGGTAGGGCTCTTTGGTGCCCATAGTGATCAGGTCATCGACCAGCACACCGAGATAGGCTTCATCGCGGCGGGGATACCAGGCGTCCAGCTCTTGAGCGCGACGGGCAGCATTCAGGCCTGCCAGCAAACCTTGTGCACCGGCTTCTTCGTAGCCGGTGGTGCCGTTGATCTGGCCGGCAAAAAACAGGTTGTGGATAAATTTTGTTTCCAGCGAGTGTTTTAAATCCCGCGGATCAAAAAAGTCGTACTCAATCGCGTAGCCAGGCCGGGTGATATGGGCGTTTTCCAAACCTTTGATGGAGCGCACCACCTGAATCTGCACGTCAAACGGCAGCGAAGTCGAAATGCCGTTGGGGTAGAGCTCATGTGTATCCAAGCCTTCGGGTTCGATAAACACCTGGTGGCTGGATTTATCGGCAAAGCGATGAACCTTGTCTTCAATCGATGGGCAGTAACGCGGCCCGATGCCTTCGATAACGCCGGAATACATCGGCGAGCGATCAAGGTTGGCCAGAATCAGATCGTGAGTCTGCTGATTAGTGTGAGCAATATGACAACTCACCTGCTGAGGGTGCATTTCCCGTGATCCCAGGTAGGACATAACCGGCGTTGGGCTATCGCCGGGCTGCTCTTCCAACTGTGAAAAATCCACGGTTTTGGCATCAATCCGCGGTGGTGTGCCGGTTTTTAGGCGGTCAACCCGAAACGGCAGTGCGCGCAGACGTTCGGCCAGCGCGTTGGAGGGCGGATCGCCCGCTCGGCCACCTTTGCTTTGATCCAAACCAATGTGAATCACGCCACCCAAAAATGTCCCGGTACACAGCACGACGCTGTCGGCATGAAAGCGGATGCCGGTTTCCGTGACGACGCCTCGTACGGTGTCGTTATCCACAATCAGATCGCCAGCGGCTTGCTGGAAGATCGTTAAGTTGGGCTGTTTTTCCAGCATTCCGCGGATCGCTGCCTTGTAACGGATGCGGTCAGCCTGGGCACGGGTGGCCCGAACGGCGGGCCCTTTGCTGGCATTGAGCACGCGAAACTGGATGCCGCCCAAGTCCGTAGCAAGCCCCATGGCGCCGCCCAGTGCATCGATTTCCTTGACCAAGTGACTTTTGCCGATGCCGCCGATGGCGGGATTACACGACATTTGGCCCAGAGTTTCGATGTTATGGGTGAGCAGCAGGGTCTGACAGCCCATGCGGGCAGAGGCCAGTGCGGCTTCGGTTCCCGCATGGCCACCGCCGATGACTATCACGTCAAAGCGGTCGGGGTAATTCAAGAGACACCTCGTCTTGTGCCAATTGGCACGGATGATGTGGCCAGGCAGTCGATTCTAGACGCAGCCACCTTAGATCAATGAGGCGGCAAGTATAAACCCCCTGTGGGTAACCGTCAGGTTTTTCCACACCCCGAATCGTTAAACAGCCTCTATTAATAACAACATAAATATAAAATAAGAGAAGTTCTGTAAATGTTGTAATTACTAGTGTGGACAATTTCTGTGTATAAGCGATTTATCCTTAATAATTTCATGCGCTTATATTGTTGACTTCTACATGCTTGAAGGCGGGAGTTCCTGGGCAGAAAGGGTGTTAAGCCTGTGGATGGAATAGTGCTTTATCCACAGATGTAATTAGGCACGGCTTATCCACCGTCCAGTACCTGGGTTGTTACCGCACCTGTGAACAACCATCACTGGGTGTGGAGCTAATGCTAAGAGACGGCCACAGTAGGCCTTAAGGTGATAAGAGCGATGAAAGTAAAAAAAGGTTATCCACAGGCAAAAAAATGGCCTGTCGTGTCGACAGGCCGGTAAAAAAGCGTTATTCAGCGTGAATTAGCGGTTATTTTAAAGCGCGAAAGGGCGTTCAATTTAATGTTTAAGCACGCGCGCCAGGAAGGATTGGGTGCGTTCGTGTTGCGGCGTATCGAACAGTTTCTCTGGATGTCCCTGCTCAGTAATCTCGCCTTTATGGATAAAAATAACCCGGTCGGCGACCTCGCGGGCAAAACCCATTTCATGGGTAACAATCACCATGGTCATGCCTTCTTTGGCTAACTCACGCATGGCATCCAGTACTTCACCGATCATTTCCGGATCAAGCGCCGATGTGGGCTCGTCGAACAGCATTAGGCGTGGTTCCATCGCCAAGGCGCGGGCCAGCGCCACACGCTGCTGTTGGCCACCTGAGAGCTGGCTAGGGTACTTATCGGCCTGATCGGCGATACCTACCCGATCAAGCAGTCGTTTGGCGTTGCTGACCGCGTCTTCACGGCTTAAGCCACGTACTTTCATCGGTGCCAGGGTGACGTTATCGATCACGCTGAGATGGGGAAAAAGGTTGAACTGCTGAAACACCATACCCACTTCGGTACGAATGGTTTGCAGCGCTTGGGTGCTCTTGCCATGGGGCAGTAGCTCGTTGCTGTCGACGACCAGACTGCCCGATTGGAACTCTTCCAAACCGTTAATACAGCGAATTAGCGTCGATTTGCCAGAGCCACTGGCACCGATAATCACCACCACTTCACCGGGTACAATCGTTAGATCAATATCGTTGAGTACGTGCAGGCTGCCAAAGTGCTTATTGAGCTGCTGCATACGCACAATGGGTTGCGTTGCGTCGTTCATTGTCTCGCTCATTGCGCGTGTCCTTATTGTCCTGCCAGGCCTCTGATCTCAAGCTGGCGGAGGATGATTGATAGGGTCCAAGTGATCGCTAGATACATCAATGCGACCATGAAATAGACCTCAAGGGCCGTGAAGGTAGTGGCGATATAGATTTGCCCTTGGCGCACTAGCTCACCCACGCCAATCACCGAGAACAGGGAGGTGTCTTTGATGCTGATGATGCCCTGGTTCCCAAGGGGAGGGATCATGCGCCGAAACGCCTGGGGCCAGATAACGTAGCGAAACGCTTGAGTGCGGGAAAGACCCAGAGAGAGCGACGCTTCCCCTTGACCGCGCTCAATCGACTGGACACCGCCACGCACGATTTCAGAGATGTAAGCGCCGGAGTTAACGGCGATCGCGGCAATACCGGCGACCAGGGCGTTGATTGGCCCACCCAGCAACTGTGGTAAGCCGTAAAAAATAAATAGCACTTGGACTAGAATCGGCGTACCGCGGAACACTTCGACATAAATGATGGCCGGCCAGCGTAGCCAGCGCAGGCGGCTAATGCGTAACAGACCAAAGAATATGCCGATAAAAAACCCAATGGCCAAGCCGCCAAATGAGATAAGTAGCGTCCAGGGAATACCCGGCAGCAGGTAAGGGATAGACCCAAACGCCGCCGACCAATCAAACTGAAAATTGACGTCCACGCGTAGACTCCTGAAACAAAAAAGCAGTTGGCAAAAAACACATAATCAACGCAGCAGGGCCGGGGGTTTTGGCCACCCGGCCCTGTAATGGCGTTACGCTATTGTTGAGGTTTTACACTCACTCTTCGCTGGGGGCTTCACCAAACCATTTGGTGTATATCTCATCGTAAGTGCCATCTTCCTTCATCGCGGCGAGGGCTTCGTTGGTGGGTTCCACCCACTCGCTGCCTTTGTGGAAGACGATGCCGTACTGCTGGCCTTCATATAGCGGGCCAACAACCTTGGTACGGTCTTCGCCACGGGTTTGCGAGAAGTAGGCGACGTTAGGGGCGTCATAGAGCACCGCATCAACGTTGCGGCCTAGCAGCGCCATGTACATGTCGGCAGTACCCGGGAAGGGGGTGATGTCAGCCTCTTCGCCAAGCTCTTGCTGCAGGTAGTCGTAGCTGGTGGAACCAATTTTGGTACCAACGGCTAGATCCTGAAGGTCTTCTAGCGTTTCGACACTGTCATTATCGGCACGCACAATAATGCGAAGACCGGAATCGTAGTAGGGGTCGGAGAAGTCGACAACTTCGGCACGTTCTTCCGTAATGGTGGTACCGGCAATGGCGATTTCCTGGCTACCGGTTTGCACGGCGGGAATAATGCCGGAGAACTCCATGGTCGTGAGGTTGACTTCAAAGCCTGCGCGCTCGGCGACTTCGTTGATGATATCCATATCGAAGCCGACCATTTCGCCGGTTTCTTGATCCATCATTTCGAACGGCACAAAGCTTGGATCAGTGGCCACGTTCACCGATGGCGTTTGGGCCATGGCGGCAGTGGCGCTGGCCAATCCCAGTGCAAGCGCCAGCGTTGTTTTGGTTAGGCTGAGTGGTAGTGCTACTTTCATAAATTTCCCCGTGCTTTATGTGGCTGGTGGCGGGTTACAAAGCGGTTTTACCGTTTGTTGCTCTTTATAAACCGTTATTTAAGCCGTTGTTGACCTATTAACCTTGGCGAGAATCCGTCAAGGCGTCAAGTCACGAGGAGCGCTGCGGGCCAACGCTGTTTAGACCATAAAGGAAGCGCCGCAGCCGCAGGTGGTGGTGGCGTTAGGGTTCTGAACACGAAAACGTGCGCCCGCCAGACCCTCTTCGTAGTCGACGGTGGAACCTACCAAATACTGGTAAGAGAGGGGGTCAACCACTAAGGAAGCGTTTCCAAATTCAATAACGGTGTCATCATCAGCGACGTTTTCAGCAAAATCGAAACCGTACTGAAAACCAGAACAGCCGCCACCGGTCACGTAGACCCGCAGTTTAAGGGATGGATTATTCTCTTCTGCAATCAGCGCATTAATACGTTTGCATGCGCTATCAGAGAGCAGTAGTGGAGTAGGAACAAAGGCTTCTGCACCGCTCATGGGTACCTCCCGCGAGCTTAAAGAACGAATAAATCGGCATTGGGGGGTGATTATGGGTAATTCCCAGCAAATTGGTCAACTATTGCTGGGAATTAGTGAAACCTTAGGGCATCAGTGCTGGTGCGGTAAGGCCGGTGTTCTCGTCAAAGCCGAACATCAGGTTGAGGTTTTGGATCGCTTGGCCGGAAGCACCTTTGACCAGGTTATCGATCACCGATAGCACGACCACGGTGTTGCCATTGCCGGGGCGATGGACGGCCAGGCGGCAGGTATTGATGCCTTTGACACTGCGCGTTTCAGGATGGCTTCCCGCTGGCATCACATCGACAAAGGGTTCGTCGGCATAGCGCTGCTCAAAGAGTGCCTGCAGATCGCCGGGGTCAGCGGTTAGCTGGCCGTAAAGGGTGGAGTGAATACCCCGAATCATCGGCGTTAGGTGCGGCACAAAGGTTAAACCCACCGTGGATTGCTGGATATCCCTAAGTCCTTGACTAATTTCCGGCAAATGGCGGTGGCCCGAGGCGCCGTAGGCCTTCATCGACTCGCTGGCTTCGGCGAGCAGTGAGCCTACTTTAGCGCCGCGGCCTGCGCCGGTAACGCCGGATTTGCAGTCAGCAATGAGTTGGCCTGGGTCGATCAAACCTGCTTCCAGAAGCGGCAGGTAGCCCAACTGAACGCTGGTGGGGTAGCAACCGGGAACCGCAATTAAACGTGCGTTTTTGATTTTCTCCCGGTGCATTTCCGGCAGCCCATATACTGCCTCTTGCAACAATTCCGGGGCGCCGTGGGCCTGTCCGTACCAGCGGCTCCACTCATCGGCATCGCGCAGCCGGAAATCGGCCGATAGATCAATCACCCGAGTGCCGTTTTCGAGTAGCTCACCGGCTAGTGCGTGAGCAACGCCATGGGGTGTGGCAAAAAATACCGCATCCAACGCGCCCAACTGTTTAGCGTCCGGCTCGCTAAACGCCAAGGTATCGTAATGGCCGCGCAGGTTGGGGTACATATCGCACACCTTGACGCCGGTTTCCGAGCGCGAGGTAATCATGGCGACGTTAACTTGGGGGTGCTGGGCGAGTAGCCGTAGTAGTTCAACGCCGGTGTAACCTGTACCGCCCACAATGCCGACCTTAATCACAAATCACTCCTTACGGATGCCGCTGAGTAGAAAACCAAATTCGCTATTAACTTAAGCATAGGACACCAAGCTGTTTAAGCGTATCCAGCTATGATACACAAGAGTGTATCGATACAAGAGCAAGGAAGGTCGCTGTGGCGCGTTTTTCCCGATCGGATTTTACCTTAGAGAGTTTTCGTCGTCAGCTAGCCAACGTCGACGCCCTTCCACAGCTATGTGTACTGGGGCTAGTCTCGGGTGTTATTACCGGCGCTGTGATGGTGGCGTTTCGGCTGCTATTGGAAGCAGGCGCTGCGCTCTACATGACTGATGGAGACCCAGAAGCGTTTGAAAGCATGGCGAAGTGGCTGCGCGCGCTTTTACCCATGCTGGCAGTAACGCTAGTAGGAGTGCTGCTGTATAGGCAAAAACCGGCGGCACGTAAGCTTGGTGTTGGCCATGTGATTGAGCGGCTTAGCTACCACCAAGGCCGTTTTCCCCTGCGTAACTGGCTCAACCAGTGGTGGGTAGGTGTTATATCCGTCCTGGGTGGTCTCTCCGCAGGCCGTGAGGGGCCGGCGATTCACTTGGGGGCAGCGGCGGCTAGCGGGCTTGGTCAGCAGATACGCTTGCCTAATAATAGCCTTAGAGTACTCGTGGCGTGCGGTACCGCAGCCGCTATTTCCGCCTCTTTTAACACGCCTATCGCGGGCGTCATCTTTGCCATGGAAGTGGTGATGATGGAATACACCTTAATGAGCTTTATGCCCGTGATTTTGGCTTCTACCATGGGCGCACTGGTGGCGCAGTTAGCGTATGGCAACGAACCCGCTTTCCGTATCCCCGAGATAGCATTGGGCTCACTGATCAACTTGCCGTGGATTGTGGTTACCGGACTGGTGATTGGGCTGCTAGCCGGGCTGTTTATTCATATTTCACGCAGTCAGCGGATTATGCAGTGGCCACTTTGGGTGCGTCTTGGTTTGGTGGGGGTGTCAACTGGCGCGGTGGCTTGGTGGTTCCCCCAGGTTCAGGGTATCGGCTACGACAGCGTGGCGGCGGCGCTCAATAACCAACTGGAAATTAAAGTGCTGCTGGCACTGATGATCATCAAGCTGCTGATTACGGCGCTAACGGTCGCTGGCGGTGTTCCCATCGGTATTATCGGCCCGGTGTTGGTCATAGGTTCTGCTACAGGCGCGCTGTTTGGTTTACTGGGGGGCTGGCTTTGGTCCGATAAAGCCGCAGATCCGGGCATTTACGCGATGCTAGGTATGGCTGCAATGATGGGGGCGGTGTTACAAGCGCCCCTGGCTGCGCTCATGGCGCTTTTGGAGTTAACCCATACGCCGAGCATTATGCTTCCCGGCATGTTGGCGGTGGTAGTGGCGTGTTTAACCTCGCGTCAATTGACTGGCTGTGAAGGCTTTTTTATCAGCACGGTGCGCTACGGGCTGCACCCGCTTCAGCAGCCGTTGATGCAGGCACTTTCCCGGGTCTCGGTGCCTGCGGTGATGGAGCGTCAATTGGTGCGCACCGAGCGAATGATCACACCTGATCGAGCGCGACTTTTATTAGAAACCAACCCGGTGTGGTTAGTGATCGAGCGCTCCAGTGAAGAAAAACCTGTGTTGGCGCTAAAAGCCGCTGAACTGGCACGCTGGTTACTTGAGCACGATGAGGCGCTACAGGGGGAAGAGCCGCCTGCAGATGAGTTGATTGATCTACTCGAAATCCCTGGGCAGCGTTTGGAGCTGGCGCCCATTGGTTTACAGGCGACACTTTCTGAAGCGTTTCTAAAACTACAGGATAACGCCCTCGGGGCGCTCTACGTCGTTCATGGCTATCGACCAAAGCAACGGCGTATTTCAGGTATTATCACCCGTGGGGCCATCGAGCGTTATTATCACTACACTGACCCACGCGGCGCCGATGCCCTTGGCACTGATAAACGCGAGCAGGATTCATCTCTTTAAGGAGCGACAATGTACCTATGGGTAAAGGCTATTCATTTAATGGCCGTAGTGACGTGGTTCGCTGCGCTGTTCTATTTACCCCGCCTGTACGTGTATCACGCCACCGCGCGAGATAACGGCGATGAAAAGGCCATCGACTATTTCAAAACCATGGAGCGTAAGCTCTACCGTGGCATCATGACTCCATCCATGATTGCGGTGCTCATTTTTGGTGGCTGGATGCTCTATCTAGTGCCCGAATGGTTCAGCCAGGGCTGGATGCACGCCAAGCTGGCGCTGGTGGTTCTGCTTATCGCTTATCATCATGTTTGTTTGATCTATTTGAAGCAGTTTGCCCAGGATCGCTGTACCAAAGGCCATGTGTTTTTCCGCTGGTTTAACGAAGCGCCGGTGATTGCGCTGGTGGCGATTATTATTCTCGCCGTTGTGAAGCCCTTTTGATGCGTCAACCACTTCCTCCCGTGGTGTTGGTGCTCGCCGGGCATGATCCGACTGGTGGGGCAGGATTAATCGCTGACAGTGAAGCCATTGCAGCCTGTGGTGGTTGGGCGGTAACGATCCCCACTGCGCTGACGGTACAAAATTGTCATAATGTGACACGCGTGATCCCTGCTGATCCGACTGCGATGCGCCAAATGGCAGAGGCAATTAGTGAGATGCAGGTCGCGGCGATTAAGCTTGGTCTACTCGCTGATGAAGACACCCTGCGCGCAGCGGAGCAAATTATTCGCCGTTTTCCAGGCATTCCCGTGGTGGCCGATCCGGTCTTTAAAGCCGGTGGCGGAACTGAGTTATCCACACCTGCTTTGCGTCAACTGTTTGTTGATCGTTTGCTACCGCTTGTGGATATATTAACGCCGAATCGTGCTGAGTTAGCCCAGCTTACGCCCGACATCATCACTCCTTTCGATGATACGGCCCGCGCGGTGGCACTGATGTCACAGGGGTGCCAAGCTATCCTGGTCACGGCCACGGATGAGCCACTGCCCGGCAATGAGCAGCAGGTAGTGCACACCCTGCACTCGCCCGATACCACTCGCCAGTGGCAGTGGCCGCGCCTGCCCGAACTGTTCCATGGCTCTGGCTGCACGCTGGCATCGGCCATTGCCGCCCGTATTGCCGTTGGTGAGCGTTTACCAACTGCTTGTGAGCAGGCGCAGCGCTTTACCTGGCAAAGTCTGTCCCAAGGATTTCAACCGCCTAGCGGCCAGTGTTTGCCACATCGTATTCCACGGGCTATCCGTTTTTGATCCTATCTTCTGTACGCCATTGACCGAGAGGATGCCATGACTACATCAGCTGAACTGTTTGAACTTGCCAGTCGTCATATACCGGGCGGGGTAAACTCACCCGTTCGGGCGTTTAAAGGGTTACACCGGCCGCCGGTCTTTATGGAGCGTGCTCAAGGTGCCTTTCTGTTTGACGTCGAAGGCAATCGTTACGTGGACTATGTCGGCTCCTGGGGACCCATGATCACTGGGCATGCCGACCAAGACGTATTGGCAGCCGTGCGAGCGCGATTAGACAACGGCCTTTCTTTTGGTACCCCGACCGCCGTCGAAACCACCATGGCAGATTTGATCTGCGAAATGATTCCCTCCATGGATATGGTGCGTATGACCAGCTCGGGCACCGAAGCGACTATGTCCGCGATACGCTTGGCACGAGGTACCACCGGCCGCGATAAGATCGTTAAGTTCGAGGGTAACTACCACGGCCACTCTGATTCGCTGCTGGTTAAAGCGGGCTCCGGTGCGCTTACCCACGGCGAACCCAGCTCGCCGGGCGTGCCTGCGTCGCTGGCTGAACACACCATTACTCTCTCGTTTAACGACCCTGAAGGGGTTGAGGCGTGTTTCAACGAAATTGGTGATCAGATTGCCTGCATTATCGTTGAACCCGTTGCCGGCAATATGAACTGTATTCCGCCTCAACCGGGCTTTTTGGAAACACTGCGTCGGGTATGTAACGAGTACGGTAGCGTGCTGATTTTTGACGAAGTGATGACCGGTTTTCGAGTGGCATTGGGCGGTGCCCAAGCCCACTACGGTATAGTGCCCGATCTAACCTGCTTGGGAAAAATTGTCGGTGGTGGCATGCCTGTGGGCGCCTTTGGTGGCAAGCGCGAGATAATGCAAAACATCTCCCCCCTGGGGCCGATTTACCAAGCGGGCACATTGTCGGGTAACCCGCTGGCCATGGCCGCAGGCGTTGCACTGCTTACCAAGCTACAGGTACCAGGCTTTCACGATGCGCTTACCCAGCGGGTTAACACGCTTTGTACTGGCCTTCAGGAGCGTGCCAATGCCGCACGGGTGCCGATGATGACGCAGTCGGCGGGCGGTATGTTTGGGCTCTTCTTTACCTCTCAAAGCCGTGTAGATAACTTTGCCCAAGCCACCGCCTGTAACCCGGATGCCTTCCGTCGTTTCTTTGGTGCGATGCTTGATCACGGTGTTTATTTAGCGCCTTCTGCTTACGAAGCAGGCTTTATGTCCAGCGCGCACACACCCGAAGACATCCAGTTCACCCTGGATGCCGCAGAAAAAGCCTTTGCAGTTATGTAACAGCAAGTAACAAAAAGCCCGCTATACTGCAAGAGCCGCTCACCTTGAGCGGCTCTTGCTTAGATGAGAGTTACACTCATGATACGACCAGCAGCTTGGCGATACGTGATCTGCGCGGCGGGGCTGCTAGCCTGCTTGCCGCTCGCTGCACAGACGCCTCAGGAGCAGAACATGACCCAGATCCATATCACCATGAGCGGTTCGCCGGGCGCAGAGTTTTCCGCCCACTGGCGGATTACCCACGAAGGCGAAACCACCGAGCACGTTGAAGAGAGCGGGACAGTGCCTGCTGAGTACACCTTTACCGGTACAGAACTTGAAGGCACCGTGAAACTGTTAACTGACGATGAGCGGTTGGAGGTGGATATTCAAAAAGGCAGTAATCACTCACGTTCGTCTACTCAAGGAGCGGGGGGTACCTTAACGCTTATGATTCGTTAACGGCTCCTTTTCAGGTAGCCATAAACAAACCGCCCCCCTTTGGGGCGGTTTGCATGCACATCGAGTGAGTATCTAATGTAATATCTTTTTGCTTAATTGCCTTGGCTCACAGTGTTAACGTTGCCATTGCCATAGGTAACAATGCTAGAGGTATGTTGACCCCAGAAGGTACCGCTTTGATCAACAGTGTTGGTGTTGTAGCTGCCGTAAGTTTCGATGTAAGACTCATGACCATAGCCGGATTGAGCTACGTTATAGGTGTTGTTATCACCATTGGCTAGAATAGTACTCTCTAGCGAGTAACCGCTTTGGCCAACAATAGCGTCATTGGCGTTACCATCCATGTAGGCATAGCTATCATTATATGAGCCATTCTGTGTGATTTCAGCATCATTGAAACTACCGATTTGTTCTACTACTGATTTGTTTCCCATACCATCTTGGTTAACGTTAGTGTCGTTACCGAATCCTTCAATATAAGCGTAGCTATCATTGAATTTACCATCTTGAGTAATATCAGCGTTATTTTGGTCGCCAATTTGCTCTACTACTGAAACATTTTTATAACCTTCTTGGTCAACGGAAGCACTATTATTATTACGCTCTTGATATACTGTCGAGTCGTTCATGGTGCCTAATTGAGTAACGTCAGCCGAGTTACCGTTACCAAATTGCTCTACTCCAGAGTCATTAAGACCAGGTAGCGTTGTAGCAACACCAGAGATGTCATCTTGATTTATGGTAGCAGAGTTATAACTACCTTCTTGGTAGATGCGTGAGTTTTGCGATCCCCACTGGGTAACGTCGTTAGTATTGTTATTGCCATCTTGATAAATCGTGGAATCGCTACCAGCTGACCAGTACTGTGCGGAAGCAGCAGTGCTCATAGCGAAGGCAACGGCGGCAGCGATAGTGGTGATTTGAGTTTTCATGGTGTTTCCCCATTATGTCATGCTTGCTTTAGTTATTACTGAGACAACGTTTGTTGCTCAGTAGGTTTCGACGGTGACTGGGCGTGCATTGCTTGAAAACGCTTGTTGTTCAACACTAATGCCACGGTAGCCACTCCCCGATTGTGAAATCTGAACGTCACTCCGATTGCCAAGCTGACGCACATAAGAATTTAGTTCTCTTGATGCCCTTCCTGACTGAGTAATATCTGCTTTATGATTTTTACCTATTTGTAAGATATTACTAATGTTATTGCCGCCGGTTTGAGTGACTGTTGCTGTGTTGTAGTTTCCTAGCTGATAGATGCTAGAGAAATTCCCCGCTTGATAACTAGCCGATTGCGAAACATGGGTACGATTGTTGTTACCTATTTGCGCAATAATGCTGTAGTTACCTTGGTTGTGTTGAGCGGCAACTTGCTTAGAAAACTGTTCAACTCGGCTGTTGTCTGCGCTAATTGTTGATGAAACTGAAATGGTTGACGTCAGCAGGATAACTGCTAGCACAGCTTGCTTGGTTGAGGAGTAATTCAGTTTCATAATATTTCCCTCTGAAACACTTTGTATCAATTTGTATTTCTTGTGTTGAGTTTGGACTAATTGAAAATTTCCGCTATCAGATGTTTTCTTATTTGTATGGTGTATTTTTCCATGTTTTAAATTAATCTAAGAACTAGTTTTCTAATACTTAGATAAAGATATTTGAGGTAAAAAAAGGGCCATGCAATTTGCATAGCCCTTACCTATTTTTTGAATTTTTATTAGCATTATCTTATTTTTAATTAAATACTTTAGCTCTTTTATAACAAAGGAACTGGGGCATCTAAGTAGTCAGCCAAAATGGTATCTTGAAAATTAACATTGTTACCAAGGTTCCAGAGGTTACTTTCCACT
Organism: Halomonas alkaliantarctica; assembly: GCF_029854215.1. Taxonomy (NCBI): domain Bacteria; kingdom Pseudomonadati; phylum Pseudomonadota; class Gammaproteobacteria; order Oceanospirillales; family Halomonadaceae; genus Vreelandella; species Vreelandella neptunia. The sequence goes on from NZ_CP122961.1 coordinate 4,218,268, forward strand.
CCACGTGCTACCAGATGAATTACTGCTGATTCAATTGCGGACATGACTGCGAGTTGTACGGGTTCATTCGTGGTAAGTCCCACTTCAGCTTCTAGCAAACGACGAAAATCGATAAAGCGATATACCCCTGCTCGCATCTCTTTAGAGTAAATTGTTTTCGTGGTGGTAACGTTCGCTAGTACTTCACCTGTTGATATTTCAACCGCGCGCAAATTCACCGTTACCTGGTCAACTTGATACTGGCCGGATGCGCCAATCCCAAAATACTCCGCGCCGGCCCCCCCCGTTCTAACGTTGGATTCATAGGCAATAATACCGCCTTCCAGCATCACTGAAGCAGCGCGTAATGATGGCAGCGTATCGGGCTGGCCGAAGCGCTCAAACTCTGCACGGATAATGCGTCTTTCAGTAAGCAGGTTTTGTAAACCAACCCGCTCGAGCGGTATAAACCAGCCCGAGTCCGCCAATGCACCGGTGAGCATGGCCGCTGCGCCTTGCGTTACAGCAGTTGAGAAAGTGCTGGCCGGAGCAGGTCGATACTGACCCGTTTGATCTCGAAAGTCATAAACAGATACAAATATACGCCCTGCCGGCGGTGGCAAAGAGACCAGATCTTGGTATGTTGCCCCTCTTGGTGTCAGCGTTGCTTGCGCGCCTTCCAAGTTTTCAGACGTTGCAACCATACCGGCACAGCCGCTGAGTAAGCTGACCATGAGTAGCGTAGCGATAATTTTCATGATGATCCCCTGAATCCCACATCGTATTAAGTAGGCTGACTAACAGCTTTATTAGTTTTTCTTAGTTTAAAAACAGGTAACATATTAAGGGTTAAACAAGCCCCCCACGCTGATATTGGTAACATCTCCCGTCACTTTATCGACTACCCTGACAACGAGTTGTCCGCCTTCATCGCGAACCACTACGCTGAATTCACCGCTATCAAATGCGCCTTCATCGACTTCACCAGCACCAACGTCACTGATGAGCTGGGAGATCAACCGACTTTCGAGACTTTGGATAAGTCGTTCAGTGGATGAGAGTGACTCAATACCTCTCGCGTTAGGGTCCGTATTGGTGTCTTGCGACTGTGCTTTACCGAGTAAATAGCTACCCATAAAGGGGTCACCGCCAAACGATGGGTTAAGCGGCTGATAAACTAGCTCCCCGGCATTTGCTTGCGGTGCTATCACACTTACTAGGAGGCCGGTTGCAAGGGCACTACCTGCTGCTTTCTTTAATATGTTTTTCATTAACGTAGCTCCTCTGTTCCCAAGTCTTTGTCTGAATTAAGCGCTGATGCCAACTGTTGGCGCAGTAATGCTTCTTCGACGGTCTGCACGGCTTCTCCTGCGGCCCGGTCAGCTTCGCTGATCCTAGGGGAGAGCTGTGTACGGAAATACATGCGGTTGCCTTCCATCACCCATATTTGGCTACCCCAGCGTGCATCCGGTCGCTCTTTAATGGTGATAGTGGCATTGCCGATAATCAGGTTATCCAGTGCTCGTTGGCTAAAGGCGCGATAGAAGGTTTTACCCGCCATGGTGATCGTTCGATCTACCAACACACCTGTCAGCTCGCTTCCCCCGTTAGTGTTGCCTTGCACTTTAGGTCCATCTGGGCTCGAGAGCTGATTAATAGCGTCAATCGCTTCTTGTTCGTTGGTGGGTAACGCACCCGTTGGTTCATTTGCCACTGCCACTACTAAAGATGACATGACCCACATCGCCAGGATGAGAAAGCTGGTTGATAGACGGTGTATTGATGACATAACAGTTACCCTTACCTTTCTCTTTAGCGGGGACGATGCCGCTGTAGGCTGCGCGCGGTTTCAATATTGGGCAGAATCGGACCCAAATTTTGATGAATCCAATTGAGCGCTTGGATACGGTTGTGAACGTTAATTTTGCGGAAAATGTTGTAAAGATGTGACTTAACGGTGTGCTCACTAACAAATAGCTTTTCAGCAATTTGTTGATTGGAGGAGCCTGCGCTAAGCAAAGAAATAATCTCCATTTCCCGGTTAGTGAGCCCGCAGGCTGGGCGGAAGGCATTACTTTGGTATTTGCGATAAAACAGAATCAACCGCGCCATTAAATCCCGCGACATCCACAGCTCCCCTTCAAGCAGCGCGTGTATGCCTTTACAGATCACCTCAAGGCTTTCATTGCGATAAAAAACGCCTTTTAGCTGCGCACATGACAGTGCTTCAAGCGCGTGATCCATATCGTGAATGTTGAAGGCGGCGAGAGGCGTTTTCGTTAACGCATCGGGTAACTTATCTTGCCACTCCGGCAGTGCATCAACGCCGATATGATCGCTATCAATCAGAATCAACATGTTGCCCGAAGCGGAAATAGGTAACGTCGCGTGGGGAGAGTGGATACTAATTTGACAGCCGGTGTGCTTGTTCAAGTATTCAGCGAACAGCTGAGCTTGGGGACTTCTTTCGGTAACGACATAAACCGTTCCGGTAGACTTTTCCTGCGACATTGGGGTGCCCTCGTGGAAAGAAAGAGTGAGCAGGTACCCTTTGAATTGTTGACCATAAGATACGAAACGTAAAGTTTTGTTATTAAAAATATGGTAAAAACAATTTATATTAGTCGATCATGTTTTCGTACGATTATTTTTTACTTTTAAAACAAGTATTAACATTTAAATTAGCAAATGGTTTAACAGATATTTTTTAGATACGTTGAGTAACATGATGATGGCTTTTGGTACGACCACTGAGCGCGTAAACTGATGTTCCACTGTATGGAGTGCGTACCATGGCCGCCGTCAATACCCTTGTTCTTGCCAGTGGCAATGCAGGAAAATTAATAGAATTCAATCAATTACTTTCACCCTTGGGGTTCGATATTCGCCCCCAAGCGGATTTTGGCGTTACGGATGTGGAAGAGACGGGGCTTACCTTTGTCGAAAATGCACTTTTAAAAGCGCGTGAAGCGAGCCTTATAAGTGGATTACCCGCATTAGCCGACGATTCGGGGCTTGAAGTAGACGCACTGAACGGTGCACCTGGAATCTATTCCGCCCGCTATGGCGGTGAGCCCAGAAGTGATGAGAAAAATAATCAAACCCTGTTAGCCGCGCTAAGTGACTTTGCGGAAGGCCAACGAAGCGCACGTTACTGGTGTGTGCTTGTTTATTTGCGCCATCCGAAAGATCCGGTACCGATCATCGTGCAACGCAGTTGGGAAGGTGAGGTACTTGCTCATCCCCGTGGGAAGGAAGGATTCGGCTATGATCCGCTTTTCTGGTTACCCGATCAGGGCATGAGCGTTGCCGAGCTGCCCAGCGAAAGCAAAAATCGCCTTAGCCATCGTGGTCGCGCGTTGCAGGGGTTAGTGGAGCTGCTGAAGGTGGCGCATGGCTGATACGCTGCCGCCACTCTCTCTCTATATCCACACGCCCTGGTGTGTCCGTAAATGCCCATATTGTGATTTCAATTCTCATGAACCGGGCACGCACGGTTTTACACCACGGGATTTACCTGAAGCTGCCTATTTAGAGGCGCTGTTACAAGATTTGGATAACGATCTTAATCTGGCGGCTGGCCGGGAAATTCAGACGATCTTTATTGGCGGTGGGACACCCAGCCTGCTGTCGCCTGCGTTTTATGACCGATTATTGAAAGAGATCGAAGCCCGTTTACCCTTTGCGAATAGTATTGAGATTACCTTAGAGGCGAATCCAGGTACCACGGAGCAAGAGCGTTTCATTGGTTACCGGACAGCAGGCATAAATCGCCTCTCGCTGGGTATTCAAAGTTTTCAGCCCGATCAACTGCATGCTCTGGGGCGTATACATAGCGGTGACGAAGCGATCACGGCGGTAGCACAGGCGCGCCAGGCAGGCTTTACCAACATTAATATTGACCTTATGCACGGTTTGCCCGACCAAACACCCCAGTTGGCGATGGATGATATTGCGCAAGCGCTGGCATTGGCACCTGAACATCTCTCTTGGTATCAATTGACCCTTGAGCCGAACACCGCCTTTCACTCCCAGCCTCCTGTACTGCCAGAGGAAGAGGCGCTTTGGGATATTCAGGACACGGGGCATCAGCTTTTGGAGCAGGCGGGCTTTAAGCGCTACGAGATTTCGGCTTACGCTAGCGCTGGTCACCAGAGCCGCCATAATCTTAACTACTGGCAGTTTGGTGACTATCTGGGAATTGGCGCTGGAGCCCACGGCAAGCTTAGCCACATTGACGAAAATGGGTTGTGGCGCATAGAGCGGCGCTGGAAAACTCGCCAGCCGGACGCTTATTTAAAACGCACAGATGATCTGCGTGGCTTTATCGCCGGGAAGCAGCCGATAAAAGCGGATGAGCTGCCGTTGGAGTTTGCCATGAACGCTCTACGGCTTACTGACGGGGTTGCGTTGGATACATGGAGGGCCAACACTGGGCAGGCTCCGGCAATGTTACTCACGCGTTTACAATCCGCGGAGAAAAAAGGACTTTTGATGCAAATGCCTGAAAAACTGCGTGCTTCGCCTCAAGGTCTATTATTCTTGAATGAGTTGCTGGCTTTAATTAGTGAAGATTGACCAGTAATGAAACAAAGATGTCCCTAATATAAACAAGGAGTGAGTGATGCGTATTTCTCGACTACTGACACCGCTGGCAGCCGCTATTTTATTAGCAGGTTGTGCCACATCGGACCCTTACGGTGGCCAAACGCAGCGCTCTAGCACCGCGATGGGTACTGGTATTGGTGCTGCTGTGGGTGCTGCTGCCGGTGCTCTGTCTGGCGACGGTAGTACTAGCCGCCGTGACCGTGCATTAATTGGTGCTGCCGTAGGTGCGGCTGCCGGTGCTGGCATTGGTGTCTACATGGATCGCCAGGAGCAGCAATTGCGTGAAAACTTGCAAGGTTCACGCATTGAGATTGATCGCCGTGGCGACGATATCGTGCTCAATATGCCTAGCGGTGTCACCTTTGGTTTTGACTCAGCTGAGCTGACCAGTGAAGCGCGCGGTTCTCTTAATGAAGTCGCTAATGTTCTCACTCAGTACCAAGACACTCGCGTTAGTATCGCAGGCCACACCGATAGCACCGGCGATGCTAGCTATAATCAGCGTCTCTCCGAGCGTCGCGCTCAAGCAGTGGGTAGTTACTTATCTCAAAATGGGGTTTCATCCTCGCGCCTTATTACCTCTGGCTATGGTGCCACTCAGCCGGTCGCTAGCAACGACAATGAGCAGGGCCGTGCTCAGAACCGTCGTGTAGAGATTACTCTAACTGCAACCGGCGATGGCCAAGGTTAATACACTGTTAGTTTAATCTAGCTATTGCTGCTTATAGCCCGCTATGCTCACATAGCGGGCTTTTTTTCATTTACCTGTCGATGAGTCTCCATGCTGTCTTACCAACATGCCTACCATGCCGGTAATTTTGCCGATGTGCATAAACATCTGACCCTATATGCGGTGATTGAGCACTTATTACGTAAAAAAACCGCTATTACATATGTTGATACTCATGCGGGTAGAGGCCTCTATCCGCTTAATGCCCAAGAGACACAACGGCTGCAAGAGTATCGCGAGGGTATTTGGCCACTCTGGCAAGCTCATACAGGACTGAATGACACGTTACTGAGCGCCTGGAAAGCGGTGTTAACAAGTGCTCAATCTTCTCCAGCATCACTGACGCATTACCCTGGTTCTCCTTGGTGGTTAAGTCACTCTCTGCGTGAACAAGATCGACTAACGCTGTTTGAACTACATCCTGGCGAGCATGAGCAGCTGAGTACTCAAGGGTTACCACCGCACGCAAAGCGCGTGTTTGGTGACGGTTTGGCCGGACTAAAAGCTATGTTGCCCGCTCCATCCCCGCGGTTGTGTGTGCTGATCGATCCCAGCTATGAGCGTAAAGCGGAGTACCAGGAAGTTGCTGACACAGTGGTTTATACGCTAGAAAAAGCGCGCCATGGGGTGGTATTGATTTGGTATCCGCTGTTACCAGTAGGCCATCATTACACGCTATTAAGCAACCTTGCGGAGAGCGGAATACGCAAGATATGGCGCAGCGAGCTGCTGCTGCGCGAATCAGGGGAGCAGGCCCATGGCATGTTCGGTAGCGGTATGCTGGTGATTAATCCGCCCTGGGGGTTGGATAACCGCCTGGCAGCAGCGATGGCGGAAATTACCCCGCTGCTAGGTGCCGACAGTCGCTATCAGTCGGATTGGTGGGTGGGAGAGTAGTGGTTGTAAACATGTAGCGCTATTTGCCGATACAAAAACTGCCGAAAATCTCGCCCAGTAAATCATCGGCGCTGAATTCGCCAGTGATCTCGCCTAAGGCCTGTTGGGCGTCGCGCAAATCTTCTGCCAGCAGTTCGCCTGCGCCATAGCCATCCAACTGAGCGCGGCCGGTATCAAGGGCTGCCATGGCACGGTCTAGGGCGTCCAGGTGGCGCCGGCGAGCGGAGAAGCGACCCTCAGTGGTGGCGGCAAAGCCCATCACATCCTTCAGATGAGCCTTTAAGTTATCCACACCCGTACCGGTTTTTGCCGAGAGCCTGACGATAGGCGTGGTTGTGGATAAATCAATACCCGCCGGTTCGGCACTGGTATCTATTTTATTTCGCACCAGGGTTAAGCGTGTCTGGTCGGGTAGGCGAGCGACAAACTCGGGCCAGATAGCCATGGGGTCGGTGGAAGTGGTGGTACTGGCATCAACGAGTAGCAACACCCGATCGGCTTTTTCTATCTCGGCCCAGGCACGGGCGACACCAATTTTTTCCACCGCATCGGGCGTATCGCGCAATCCTGCGGTGTCGATAATATGCAGCGGCATACCGTCGATATGAATATGCTCACGGAGTACGTCCCGGGTCGTCCCCGCGATATCCGTCACAATGGCGGTATCTTGTTCGGTCAGCGCATTTAGCAGGCTCGACTTACCCGCATTAGGCCACCCGGCAATGACCACGCTCATCCCTTCTCGCAACAGTGCACCTTGGCCTGCTGCCTGGCGTACGTCGCTCAGCGCTTGCTGGACGCTGCTTAAGTGCTGGGCAACATGGCCGTCGGCAAGAAAGTCGATCTCCTCTTCGGGGAAGTCGATTGCCGCTTCAACGTACACGCGTAGTTCGATCAAGCGCTGCACCAGCGCAGAGACACGCTTTGAGAACTCGCCCTGTAGTGAGCGCACGGCGTTTTCAGCTGCTGAGCGTGAGGTGGCATCGATGAGGTCGGCAATCGCTTCCGCCTGGGCCAGGTCGAGCTTGTCGTTCAAAAACGCCCGCTCGGAAAACTCTCCGGGCCGTGCCAAACGGGCACCCAAGGCCACACAGCGTTCAAGCAGCATGTCCATAATGATCGGGCCGCCGTGCCCCTGGAGTTCGAGTACGTCTTCACCGGTAAACGAGTGGGGACCGTTGAAGAACAGGGCGATGCCTTCGTCGATGCTCTCTTCTACGCCTTGGAAGGGGCCATAGTGAGCGTATCGTGGAGTAGGGCAATGCCCTACCATGGCTTGAGCGATTGCGCGGCAGGCGGGGCCGGAGACGCGGATAATACCCACGCCGCCACGTCCTGGGGGGGTTGCCAGCGCCGCAATGGTATCAGGCGTGTAGAGACGTTCGGCCATGGTGAATCTCTTAGTCAATTGGCAGAAGTAGCATTTGATCGATCTAGCATCGATCTACATAGTTTGGATTTGTCGACCTTAAAACGCCAGACCCCCGCTCAAGGCGGGGGTCTGAAGGGTAATGACAAAGGCAGTCTATTTGGTTTTCATGCCCTTGCCGATACTCGGATCATTTTCGATTTTACGCGTAATGTAGTATTGCTGCGCTACCGAAATGATGTTGTTGACCACCCAGTAGATAACCAGGCCGGCCGGGAACCACAGGAAGAAGAAGGTAAAGATGATGGGGAGCATCTTCATGATCTTCGCCTGCATAGGATCCGGAGGTGTTGGGTTCAACATCTGTTGAACGAACATGGAAATGCCCATCAGAATCGGCAGAATGAAGTACGGATCCTTCACCGATAGATCCTGAATCCAGAAGATAAATGGCGCGTGACGCAGTTCAACCGACTCCAGCAACATCCAGTAGAGAGCGATGAAGACAGGCATCTGAATCACAATAGGTAGACAGCCTCCCAGCGGATTTATTTTTTCCTTCTGGTAGAACTTCATCATCTCTTGCGACATTTTTTGCCGGTCATCGCCATACATCTCTTTCAGGCGCTGCATTTCCGGGCCAAGTTTACGCATCCGACCCATGGATTTGTAAGCTTTGGCGGAAAGTGGGAAAAGCACCGTCTTGACCAGTACGGTCAATAGGACAATCGACCAACCCCAGTTGCCGACGATTTCATGGATATGATCCAGTAGCCAGAAGAGGGGGTTGGCGATAAACCATAGCCAACCGTAATCCACGGTTAAGCGAAGGTTAGGTGCAACCTGCTCTAGGTAGTCCTGCACCTTCGGCCCCATATAGAGGGTTGCCCCCAGGGATGCTTCGCCATCAGCTGCAACCGTGCTAGTGGGGCCAGCAAAGGCTACGACGCTGCGGTTGCTGGAGTCAGTGGTAACGTAGTAAAGGTTTTGTTGGTCCTGCTCGGGTGCCCATGCCGATACAAAGTAGTGCTGGATAATGGCTATCCAGCCGCCCTGCGCTTCGCGGTTTTCAAAGTTATTGCTTTGAATATCCTCGAAATCGATCTTCTCATAGCGAGCTTCCGGCGTTGAGTAAGCGGCCCCCAAATAGGACTTCATGCCCATAGAAACGCCGCTCGATGGATCAGGGCTATTGTCGCGTGCCAGTTGACCAATAAAGCGCGCACTAACCGGTGCATCGGTGTTATTGGCTAAGTAGTAATTGACATTGACTGCGTAGCTGCCGCGCTCAAAGGTAAGTCGCTTAATAACCTCAACGCCGTTGACGTCAGCGGTTAGATCAACGTTTAGTTCTTTGTCGTTATCGCCTAAACGATACTCTGAGTTTTCAGGCGTGAACGCGATGCGGCTAGCTTGGCCATCAAGCTGCAGACCTGATCGAGCCACGTAGCTACGGCTACTGTTATCGGATAACAGAACATAGTTTCGGTCTGAATCGAGTGATAATTTGTGCTGCGGTAACGCGGCATAAACTATATCGCCACCGTGTGGATCAATACGTACATCGAGAACGTCGGTGGTGACGGCAATGAAATCGCGGCTTGATGTCTCGCTTTCGGTATCAGGAATACCTTCACCCACCGCACTCTGCTGTGAAGACGTACTCGGAACCGCTAAGCCCCCTTCATCATCTTCAACATTACTAGTAGGCGCCGAATTGCTGCGTTGAGTTACTTCAGGCACTGAATCGTAATTCGGCTGCCCGTAATCCTGATTCCACTCAATGACTAGCAAGTACGCCAGTACGGCTAGTGGAATCAGTAATAAAAGTCGTTTTACGTCCATGAGGGTTCTGCCCGCTGGGTGGTGAACATGCTAATGGCGCAGTGTCATTTGCTCGACTCTTGACACACGAAAGCCTGCCAGTTGGCAGGCCGAGGTCGAGCGGCGAGGAGTGCACCAAAGGTCACGTGTCACGCTTAGGCGTTGGTACTGCGATCATCGCCTGTGCGTCACGCTGAAGTCGCTTCCACATGCCGTGCAACTGGCGATGTAAGGTGTCGTTATCGATATCCTGAACGCCACGTCGTGCCAATACCACTATATCCACAGAGGGTAAGTGATCTTGACGAAGACGAACGGATTCTCTAACCAGACGCTTGAAACGGTTGCGATCTACAGCGCGTTTAACATTCTTTTTGCTGACCACCAGTCCAAGGCGGGGGTGTCCCCGAGTACTCAAGCGGACTAACGCCATCATACCTTTGCCATGCACTTTTAGGTCGGCTTGCTCGAACACGTGACTAAAATCCCCAGCATTTAGTAACCGTAACTGCCGGGGAAAGCCTTGCTGCGGCACACGCAATCCGAAATCAGGCGCTCAGACGCTTGCGGCCTTTGGCACGGCGACGTGCGAGGACGGCGCGACCGTTTTTGGTTGCCATACGAGCACGGAAGCCATGCGCGCGCTTGCGCTTGAGAACGCTAGGTTGAAAAGTGCGTTTCATAACTCGTTATTCCCACGTGGTTTAGGACGGAAAGTGAATTCCAAAAAGCCCGGTCCAGTGAGGAACTAGCCGGGGAGATTCAATTCAAGACCGGAAATTGTAGAGACTTCCTTTGCTGGGTGCAATTTTTCCTTGCACAAAAAGCCTTATCACGCCGCAGCCAGCTTGCTTGATGTGGCAAGAGTAATGATCAATAAGGTCACTATTATTACTAATAGGTAGTTCTAAACCTGTTGTTATTAATAGTGGGGATACAATTTGTGGATAAGTGGTTTTAAATATTAAATTTCATATAGTTATAGTAATTAAAAATCTGTGTGTAAGTTCCGTATAAGCCGTCCAAAAGGTGTTGGCTGGTTGTGGTTAACCCGTGCGTAAGGCGCGTGATTAACGATTATCCCCGTCCCTCCACAGGGTTTTCCCATAAGCTCATGGCAAGTTGTCCACAGGTCAATATTGAGGGTTAAACCCGTGTGGATAACCGAGGCTTTGGGCGCTACAATGGTCGGCCGTTTTCAACCGATGGTGAGATGA